>CALXMS010000001.1 GCA_944389535.1 uncultured Alphaproteobacteria bacterium
CGAACATAAAAAATCCCGCATCTAAGCGGGATTTTTGAACACCTTTTAATTTCTTATTACTCACAAGCACCATAAGATCTTGCGACTGGGTAATTTTCTATACACGCACTGCCAGATACCGCACAAGCATTTGGTATAAGCGTTATGCTTGATGCACCAGCAGGTTTATAGTTTAACTGCGCCTCCGCACACTGATTTAAATCCTCTATGGTACTACATGCCCGTTTCCACGATTGACAATCAACTGCTGTTCCCGTCGGCGTTATTGTATCTGGTAAGTTCAGATTCCATTTTACATAGAAATCTTTTAGTTTTTCAATCGAATAAGATTTACCATAACCGACCTGAGCCAAACCATCTCCGACACGACAATTAATATTGCTGCGTTCAACAAATGCGGTTATTGCCGTTGCCAAACCACCGGCGCCAACACCGACACCAGCACCAATTGCAATACTTTTACCGATATTTGATGCCTCACCTTTTCTTAAAAGATCTTCTATATCAGTTGTAAATACCTTTTTAAGTTTACTTGTATCAACATTACAAGAATTATTGTCTTCCGTTTCGCAACTGATTGACAAACCATCTAAACCATATTGATTTAGCAAACTTGTTAACTCTTCCTGACTATATCCTTCACTAATAATTATAGTTTCTTCCGTGGTTTCTGTTACTTTACCTTGGGAAATCTTATTTTCTAACTGTACATAGTTATCATATAAATTAACAATTTCTTCACATTGGCTTTTTGTAATTACGTCAACGTTTGCAGAAATCGGTGTGACTATATAATTGCTAACATAACCAAAACTGGCATTAGCCCGTAATTCTTCTGTCAATAACTCACGATGTTTTTCATTATCACAATCAAAGGCACGTGCGCCATGACCTGCAATTGCGCCGACACCTGCACCGACTAATGCGCCACCACCAATACCTACCACTGCGGCAGTGCTGGTCTTATTCATTAAAGAAAACCCAAACAAATCCCGATTACATGTAAACGTATCGCCCGCCAACTTCCATACTTCTGCCGGTTGATCGTCACCTGCGGCGCCAAATAACCAGCTATTTTTTATCTGAGAGTCTTTATTATATGCAGCAACGCGTATCCAACAATCTGCAGTCGTCGGATCCCAACGCGCATAATGTCCGCGCTGTCCGTCAACACCAGAATTCCCATAATTTAATTCTGCACCCTGCGGATTATTCTTTATCAAAACATTACCGTTTTGACTGTTATACGCCCCTACCCCAACATTATATTCCGACGTAACATTACCAGAATTAGACACCGCATTAAACGAAGATCCATATGTATTTACGTCCAAAAGCAAACATGTATTTTCCGCCTGATTTGGTGTAAGCCCGGTTTTACGCAGCACAAAATTATAATAAGTTGGTTGAACCTTACGAGAATTAAAATCAATCCATACATCAGTCGCTGTACGATAAACGTTTGAACAGTTTTTACGTACCTCCACAACGCACTTTTCAACCTGCGTCATACATAAATTCATACCGTTTATAATGGAATTACGTAAATCTTCGTTAAACAAGTCGTTTATACCATTAGGTAAAGCCCCTGTATTAACACAATTTAAAACATCGTTCATGCAGTTATCAATAGTGTATTCTGAATCTTTAACACCACCATCTGGACATTCCGACGTTGGCTGATCTGGGTCATCAGGCTGGTCGGGCTCATCAGGATTATCCGGGTTATCTGGATTATTTAATGGTAAATCTGGGGATGTATTTCCAACCGTAAAATTCGGTAGCGTCGGCATAGTCGGCATACGTTGTGAAGAAGCAGCCGTTGTCGCAACAGCACGATTTAGTTGCGAAACATTACTATAATCAGCCCGACCTGTTGGCGTTGCGGCATAAACAGTACCTATAAAGGAACACATACCGATTCCGACCATAGATGTACCAAATAAATGCAACCACGAACGCATAAAGATCCCCCTTATATTCTATCTTTATAATTATACCTTAAAACACATGTAAAAAAAAGCACTTTTTAGACGTTTTTTATACCAAAAAACCAATAAAACTTGACAAATATACAACATTGTCTATAATGCATAACGATGACAAAATTAATAGATCTTTTAAACAAACATAAATATTCTTTTATATGGACTTTTTGCTATGTGTTTTTTATGTGGGCCATATTGAAGTGGATGTTTAATTTTAATATTTTTGTATTAAATAATTGGTTAAGCCTTACTCACGTTCACCTACATGGATTTCCAGGTTTTGTATTTGGTATATTGCTTTTATCTGCCATACCAATATATATCGCAACAACATCAATAATAATCCGTACAAAGAAACCCTTATTTATGCCAAAACTGCCAAAGTTTATGCAGCCAGTTCTGAAAGAAGAAGCAGATAACAAACCATTAGAACAAGCGGAACACATAGAAAACGAACCTGCCGTAACCCCGGATGAAAAAGCAAAAAAAATTATACCTACGGAATTAAGAGCAGCTTTTATAAGAGCTCACTCTCATATAGGTCCTGCCCCTAAATCTAATTTTGATATTACGAACGTCACCGAACAAAAAGACCAGACAGTTAAAGAGGAGTTATCAGAATTACATTCTGCTGGCGATTTACCAATTCCAACAGACTTTGAAGATTCATCCTTTGATTCTGACTTTACACCTGTTTTTTCTGAAATAAACTTTGATGATGACGAAACGGGTAATACTGACACCAAAGAACAACCCAATAAGAATAATACTTATGACAATGAATTAAATCCGCTTACTGACTATTTAACTTCACAAGGCATGCAATTTAAAATAGAAAACGGTTTGGTATTTACGAACAAAGATGTAATATCGGTACATAACGACCCTGATTTCTGGATAGCTGATGAAGAAACGTGGTTTGCGGCTGGCAAACAGAAGCCATCTCCGATTCAGGCGATTTTAACAAAATCAGCAGAACAGAACTTACACCCTGTTTTATATCTTGGTCAGACGAACATACTTGACCTAGATAGTAATTGCGTCAAATGGTCTGAATCTGGGATAAAAGTAATAACAGACCTTAACGAATTAAAATAAAAACCGACGATAGTCGGTTTTTATTTTAGAACTGAATATCTGTACATGTTTCAACAGCATCGGCCCACTCTTTGCAGAAGCGCCTTCCCCCTTTCGGATCTAAACAATTTTGCGTACGAGTACATCTATGACATACCAAATCTTCCCAATTAAACGTTGATGTAACTGTTTCTTTATAATTCCAATTATTAACAGTTTTTGAACCAACTAAGTCAGATTCTGTAGGTTCTGTATTAACATTTTTTCTGCCCGCTGACGTCGCCAATGCAGACGCATTAGACAAACCTGTACATGCCAATCTTGCACTTTCTCGACGAGCATCTAATAAATTTTGCTCCTGTATTTCAGCAACTCTTTCCCCTAAATTTACATAATCTTGCATTCTTTGTTCTTCTAGCTCTGCATATTTATTATAATAATTATCCATAGCCTTTTTTATCGAAGACGATGCAATTAATGCACGCATTTGTTTGGTCAGACTAGGAAAACGAGCACTTGATTCATTTCTGGAAACAATATTTCTTCCACCTATTCCGTCTATATCGCGACCAGTCATACAAAACTGAACCTGTGGATTTGATTCAATTGCGCTTATCGCATTATCTATTGAGTTTTGTAATACACCTAATTCTGACTTTATATCTTCAAGATATGCAGAATCTGATATTTTACTTTCATCAACTATCAATTTACCAGTTTCTTCATTAAAAGAAACTGCATCCCAAGGAATTTCTCCTTCTATGACAATAGCGAATTTTGATCCATTAGTTGCGTTTACATACATAGCATCTTTTATACTATCTGTAACGTTTTCACCGCTAGATTGGGTTGACGTTAAAGGATCTCTACCTAACTCTTCATCTGTAATTTGGGAAATATTAGTATAACAAGAATTATAATCTATTCCTGTACTATCAGAATAATTTATTACATTACAGATTTTATATTCAAGTGTATTAGAACCAATATAACTATCAATTGTCATATTGTCACAATTTTCTGTATCGCCACAAACTGTTATCATCGCCTCATCTGCAATATTTCTACATTCTTCTAATAAGTTATTATCTATATTAAGAATAATTCCTTGAACCCATGGTTCAAGTTGGGCATAAAAATCTTCTTCCGCATTACCGGTTTTTGAAATGGAATTCCCTGTTGAATAATTTTGACAACCGACAAGTAATTCTTCCGGACACATTCTAATGATTGTATCTGTATCTAAACCTATGCACTGGGTATAATCAGATCCACATCTATCTTCTGATTGAAGGCATTCTTTGATCTGCGTCGTACAAGAATTTACACGCATAGACGCTAACCTTGCCACCACAAAATCCCATATCTCTGAATCCTGCGCCTTAGAAGCACTTGATGTGTCCACACCACATGCATTTAACGGTACTTGACACAAATTCAACATGCTCTCTGGCCTTGTTAAACATAAATCATATGAACCTTCCGGATCTTTCGGATCCATCGTATCTTTACATGCTTTTTGGAAGCACGAAGAGATGTTTCCAATGCAATTCTGACGAGCATTATCTTCTGCTATTAACTCTGCAGATTTTACCTGAGGGGCAACTTCTTTTAAAAACGTATCCCATACTTGATCTGCTACTGCTTGACACTGCTTAGTTACTGTGTCACATAATGGTTTCTTGGATAGCAATATATCATACGTTGATGCTTGTATCTCTATACTCGTTACGTTCCCCTGTATTTCATATGTCGACGCATTCTTGTTCCCTCGGGTACTCGTAGAATCAAATGCCGCTATCGAGGCACATCCAGAAAAGTCTTCCCCACAACCTCCTGTCGATATCATACAATCTTTAAACGCTACGGTACATTGACCTAAATCATATGCGTTCGCTGTCTGATATTGTTCCAATGCCGCTTCACGCAACGCCTGTTCTGCAACATATAATTTTTGAGCACTTGCATTCTTTTGCTGCTTTAAACTATTCTCATATGCCGTACAATCGCTTCTTATTTGCTGTGCGTACATCAACTGAAGCATAGATAATTCCGATTCGCATTCTGGCATCTGTTCTATACAAATTTGATGAGAAGCTTGATATAAAGCATCCCCTTCTTTTCCTTCAATTGGATTTTGCGTAACACCGGTATCAGCAAAAATATCGTCTACGGTAAAATCAACTGGTGACAACCAAGATGTTAAATCTAAAGTTCTTTCTTCTTCCTCGTTATTAGCGTCTATAATAGAAAGAGCAACTGCATTCGCATTCGCAATCGCCGCATCCGCAGCGTCACCCATCTCTATTCTTTCGACTCCGTACGTAGCCATTTGATAAGATTGTTGGTCTAATTGTTCTATCTGAGCCAATATATCATCATATTCTGCGTTCTTATCACTACATATACAACGACCGCCACTGTCATTGTCCAACATACAAAATGAATCCATACAACCATAATATTTCTGACGACATGCTTCACTTACTATCACGTTCTCGTTCGCTGACGCAACTGTCGTTCCACTGTTTAAAACTTTTTGCGTAGAACCTGCTCTTGCCGTTACAACACCACTACGAGATGTATTCGTATTCGATGGCGTTGTCGTATTACGACTTACCGTCGTGCGACCACTTGTCGCACTGCGGGTGCTAGAAGATGGAGTTACAGCAGAACTACGCGTGTTTATCGTCGCACTGCGCGCAGAACTACTTACAGAACGAGTCGAAGAAGATGGCGCAGACGTATCTCCAGAAGAACCACTACCCCTTGGATTATTTGCTGTCGCGCCTTCTGCGTTAACTACACAAAATGAAAATAAAGCGAATATTATCGCGAATTTCTTCATAAAAAATCCCTTTCCTATTTTTATAATTTTATCATATTTACAGAATTTATTAAAAGTGTTTTTTACTCAAAAAAACTCTTTATACATAAAAAAAACTACAATATATTGACAATTTTATATTTCGTACTATATAATTAAGGGAAAAGAGAGGTTTTTATATGAAAATAAAAATACAAACATTAAATGTACAAAACGCGAAAGACGAATATAAAAATTTTGGTGGGCGCGTTATTCACAAACCAGATTTAGTTTTTTCGTGTTATTCACCATCTTATGTGCTGACTAACGAAGACATTCGCTGGGTATCAGAATTAACTAAAAACGAAGCAAAACGCGTTTTAACTGTTGCGGGAAGCGGTGACCAGCCTTTGTTTTACGCGATGAACGGGGCAAAAAACATTGATACCTTTGATATTTCTTTTTGTTCAAAGGTTGTAATGGATATAAAATCTGCTGCCATAAAAAAGCTGACACGCGAAGAATATATAAACATGATATTCGGCCTTTATAATTCTACCAGCATATCCAATATCCCCGAAGTTTCTAAAATAATAAGTGATATTCCACGTAATACTGCTTACTTTATAAAAGAAATGGCCGGATATCCAATATGCGGAAATGGGCTTAACCCGGAATATTACAAAGATATAATTCCAACTGCCGAAGAATATGAAATTATGCGTCACAATATATCAGCACCGTTTAAATTCATATGGTCAGATATAGAAAATTTACACACTCAGTTACATAATGAATACGACGTTATAAATTTATCAAATATATTTGAGTATATGACACCAAAACAAATGCATAATACTTTAATTTCTTTACGCAATTACGTTAAACCAAAAGGTTATATAATCGCACAAACGGGTAGTTTAGGTATAGCCACTAACAATAAGGCTTTTTACGAAGCGTCGCAGAAATTTAAAAGATGGGCAAGAATGGGTCACTTAAAAAAAGATGAAACAAACGCAAATTCTGAAGAAATTGCCGTTTTACAAAGGACAAGATAAAAAAAAATCGCCCAAAAGGGCGATTTTTTTATTTACTTGCTGTACGACGTTTTGCGGTCGCAGTTTTTTTTGCATTTTTTTCTTTTACTTCTTCTGACGCTTCGGCATCGACTTTTTTCGCAGCAGATTTAGATGTCTTTTCTTTCTTTTCTGCTTTATCTGTTGATTTATCGGTTGCTTTTTCTTCAGCAGTTGCAGCTGGTTTTACAACTTTCTTGGCATTTACATCACGATCAACCAACTCAATTATTGCCATAGGGGCCGCATCACCATAACGGAAACCAGCCTTTAATACACGTGTATACCCCCCCGGACGATTTGCATAACGAGGGCCCAGAACTGTGAATAATTTTTTCACTGTCGCAGAAGAATTATTACCCAGTTCACTTGCAATTAAACGACGATTGGCAACCGTGTCGACTTTTGCGCGAGTAATCAATTTTTCAACGACACCGCGTAAATCTTTTGCCTTTGGCAAAGTCGTTTTAATTTGTTCTTTTTCAATTAAGTTTTTCGCCAAGCCAATAAACAACGCTTTGCGAGCATTTGTATCGCGATTAAATGTGCGACCTGCTTTCATATGTCTCATTGATTACTCCTTTTTGTTTCCGCCCCTATAAAAATATGGGGATCTTTGTGAGACACCACGTCCTAAAATTTCTTTCAGCAGCGTGGAATGTTGCCATGCGATCTATAATACCGCATGGCAAATTTAGTAAGTTTATTTGTACGGATCTTCGTACTTTTTAGCCAATTCTGCAATGTTTTCTGGTGGCCACCCTGGTACTTCCATACCCAAGCTTAAACCCATTGCTTCCAATTGAACTTTTATTTCGTTCAAAGACTTACGACCAAAGTTTGGCGTTTTCAACATATCTGTTTCTGTCTTTTGAACCAATTCACCCAACCAATTAATCTTATCGTTCTTTAAGCAATTATTTGCACGAACTGATAATTCAAGTTCATCAACATGTTTCAACAATTTTGGATCAAATGGTAACGCATCTTTCGCTTTTTCTTCTTCAGCAGGTGCATTTATCTGTGCAGGATCTTCAAAGTTAATGAATACCACCAACTGATCCGTTAAAATGCGCGCCGCCAAAGCTATCGCATCTTCCGGAGAAACAGAACCATTTGTCTTAACAGTCATTTCTAATTTATCGTAATCTGTACTTTGACCTACACGCGTTTCAGAAACTTCCGTCGCAACATTCAAAATTGGTGAAAAGATTGAATCAACTGGGATAACACCCAAAGGTAATCCATCAGCATGTGCAGACGCAGGAACATAACCACGACCTGTTGATAAAGTTATTTCCATATCTAAGTTTGCACCATTATCCAAAGTACAAATTTCTGCGTCTTTGTTCATAACCTCAACGCCACCAGATGTTTCAATCATACCAGCCGTAACAACTGCTGGACCTTTTACTTTCAAAGTCGCTTTATGTTGTCCCTCAGTCAACGCTTTGAAATAAACACCCTTCAGATTTAAAATAATATCAGTGACATCTTCACGAACACCGGAAATACTAGAAAATTCGTGCTGTACACCATCTATTTTAATATAAATCGGGGCACAACCCTGCAGCGAAGACAAAAGAACACGGCGTAATGCAGTACCCAATGTCAAACCGAAACCTTTTTCCAGCGGTTCGGCAATCAAAGTTGCTTGGTTTGGATTATGTTCGTCAATTTTAATATTTAGTTTTTTGGGTTTAATCAAAGTAACCCAGTTTTTTTCAATCATAAAATCCTCCATTCGGCTTAGTTTATCATTTTCGCCAATGCGGCCACGTCAGAATTATCTCTAACGAGCCCGCAAATTTTATAACACAAATCCCAGAAAGTCAAACAAATATTAATGTTAATATCAAAAACAAATATAGGATTTGTATCGGCAAAAATATTGACAACCAAAAAATATTGTACTAATGTCTAGATAACGCAATAAAAGGATTATTTATGAAAAAAATATTTTTAGCATGTCTTTTAGCATGTACTTTCGGTTTTTGCATAAGCGCATACGCTGATGGTTACGTTGAAACAGAAACCGTAACAACGTGTGAAAAAATATCTATCGACACAGTAAAATACTATGAAGGTGATTACGTTGCACATGCACCGAAACCAACGCCAAAACCGGTAAAAAAAACGACTCCATGTCGTCACGCCACGTCACTAGATGTTTCTCGTAAATGTGACTGCATTAAATCGACAGCAAAGAAACCGGCCCCTGTTCGCGTAAAAACCTATACAGAAGTAATCGATCATTATCAAGTATACGAACCTGTTGTAACCTATAAACCAGCTGGAACTTATACGACTCGTCGTTTAATAGATGTACCAAAACCACAATGTGGAAAATGTGTAAGATAAAAAATTAAACGCCTTTACAAGTGGTGTTTAAATATAAGTAAAAAATCTGCCGAGTGGCAGATTTTTTATATGATTAAACACGACGTACTTTTTTCGGACGGCAGCCGTTATGTGGAATGCGTGTCGTATCAGTAATAGACTGTACAATTAAACCGGCATTTGCCAACCCGCGGACAGCAGATTCACGACCCTGTCCAATACCACGCATCAAAACGTCAACTGTCTTCATTCCCATTTCTGCGACTTTCTTTCCTACAGCATCAGCAACAACAGTTGCCGCATATGGGGTGGACTTTTTTGCACCCTTAAAATTATTAGCCCCAGCCGTTGCCCATGTCAAAACGGCACCAGACTGATCCGTGATTGTAATACGTGTATTGTTATTTGTCGCGACCACGTGTGCTATGCCATGTGATACTTTTTTTACGACTTTCTTTTTAGCTTTTGTAACTGCCATTATTTTTACCTTTTTAGATGTCTTCAATTAACTATAGTGTTAATCTCTACCTTTGTTAAATTATTTACCCTTAACTGCTGATCCCGCAACGACCACGCGCTTACCCTTACGAGTACGAGCATTAGTCTGTGTACGCTGACCGCGAACAGGTAAACGGTTACGATGACGAATACCGCGATACGTTTTTAAATCTTGTAAACGTTTAATATTCATCGCGACTTCACGACGAACGTCACCTTCTACTTTAAAGTTTTGTTCGATATAATTCGAAATTTTAATAACATCCTCGTCAGTCAAATCTTTTGCGCGCAAACCGTCTTTCAATTTCAGGGCTTGGCAAACCTGAGCCGCTTTGGCTGGACCGATACCATGAATATATTGCAACGCGATTTCAATGCGCTTTTCTGTCGGAATGTTAACACCTGCTATACGTGCCATTTTTCATTTTCCTTTTTATTTATTGCGATCTACCGATAAAGAGACCGATTAAACGTTTCTTCGTCCTACCCAGATTTAGAAACGTATTTTTATTTTGCCGCATTATTTTATAAAAAACGCAACAAAAGTCAAATTTTTGTTTTGTTTCTCATTAATAAATTTTAACATATCTTTAACGGAAACGTCCTTTTTTCTGTGCTTTTTTGATGACGCTTCTATACTGTTTAGCCACCAAATAAGACTGTACTTGATTCATCGTATCCAGTACTACACCCGCAACGATCAGCACGCTTGTACCGCCAATCGTTAACGGCATTCCCATATGAGAATTCAAAATAATAGGAACCACACAGACAACGACCAAATACACTACACCTATGGCCGTAGTACGAGAAACTACATTATCTAAGAAATGCATCGTCTGTTCACCTGGACGAACGCCTGGTATATAACCGCCTGCATTTTTAAGATTATTTGAAGTTTCTTCTGAATTGAATATAACAGCCGTCTGGAAGTATGCGAAGAAAGCTATTAATATCGTATAAGTAATTATATAAGACCATGTACCGTAAGTAAAGAATCCCATAACAGATTGAACAATTGGGTTTTCACTTTGTACGAAACGTTGTACGAATGCCGGCAGCATCATTATACTTGCCGCAAAAACAGGTCCCATAACGCCAGACATATTTACCTTAATCGGAAGGTAAGAAGCATTGGTATTCATAACGCCGTTTGCCATAACTTGACGAGGGTATAAAATTTGAATACGACGCTGAGCCTGTTCAAAAAATGCGATTAATGCGATAATACCTACAACGAAGGCGACAATTAACGCAAGCATTGCCGGGGAAATCTGTCCCACCGATCCCAATGAGAACAATTGAGCAACGCCGCTTGGTACCTGTGCAATAATTCCGGCAAAGATAAGCAGCGAAGCACCTTGACCTATACCACGGGCAGTAATTTGTTCTGCCAACCACATAACAAAGACCGTACCACCAACCAGCGCAATTATAGCGGTTAATTCAAAAGTAAAACCAGGGTTTACAACAGCGGCTACGCCATTTACCGGTGCCATTGCTTCTAATCCACGAACAACCGCCCAACCTTGGACTACTGCTAAGAATACTGCTAAATAACGAGTATACTGATTAATTTTGATACGTCCTGATTCGCCTTCTTTACGTAATTCATTTAAAGACTTACTAGTCGCTGTTAACAGCTGTAAAACAATGGATGCAGAAATGTACGGGAATATGTTAAGAGCCAGCACAGACATACGAGACAAAGACCCACCGGCGAACATATCAAACATCCCCATCATACCACTGCCCTCGCCCGTAAATAAATGTAGAACGGCAGAAGCGTTTACCCCCGGTAATGGAATAAAAGAACCGATACGATATACAACAAGCGCCCCCAGCGTAAACAGGATGCGTTTCTGTAAATCGGACATATTTCCAAAAAATTCTCTCAAAAATTTCATACGTACGAACTTTTAATTAGTTTTGCATCCGACGCATATCGGATGCAAATAAATTGATTACTTGTTTTTTATTGAACCGCCCGCTTTAACGATTGCTTCTTCTGCGGATTTAGACCATTTTTCAGCTATGACATTAACAGCTGTTTTTATTTCGCCTTTTGCCAATACTTTCAAGCCATCTTTTTTACGGTTCACAATTTTGGCGTTCAACAAAGAATCAATCGTAATTGGTGATTTAGCGTCAATTTTTCCTGCAGCGATAAACTTTTCAATATCACCCAAATTAATTGTTACATATTCTTTTGCGAATGGGTTATTGAAACCAAATTTTGGGAAACGACGTAAAATCGGCATCTGTCCACCTTGGAAAGTAGCCTGTTTACGAGAACCGCTACGAGACTTCTGACCTTTATTACCACGTCCGGAAGTTTTACCCATACCGCTTCCCATGCCACGACCAACGCGTTTAGCATTTGCACGAGCACCAAAATTATCCATCAAAGCATTAAGTTTCATTTCATATTTCCTTTTTCCTGCGAACTATAATTATATCATAGTTCTATGCGCACACCAAAATTAGTGTACTCGGTTTTACCATTTTTATTTTTCAACGATTTCGACCAAATGAGCAACCTTCGCAACCATACCACGTACTGCAGGTGTATCTTCTAACTCTTTGGTTTTACCGATGCGTCCCAACCCCAGTGCAGCAACAACTTTACGTTGCGTTTCTGGACGGCCAACTATACTTTTATACTGTCTAACAATTATTTTTGCCATGATACTTTCTCCGTTTTTATTGGCGCGGGTCCAAATTATTTTTCTTCTGCCGCTTCGTTATTCTCTATTTTTTTACCGTCACGACCTGCGATAATTTCTGCAACTGTTTTTCCGCGACGCGCAGCAACTGTTTTCGGTGAATTCATTTTAGCAAACGCCATAAACACTGCACGAATCATATTATTTGGATTATTGGAACCTTGTGACTTAACAACGATGTCTTGAACGCCCAAGCATTCAAATACCGCACGCAAAGCACCACCTGCGATTATACCTGTACCAGGAACAGCGCTGCGAACGACTAATTTACTTGCACCATATTTAGCGGAAGTATCGTGGTGTAACGTACGACCTTCTTTTAAAGGTACGCGAATCATTTTTGCCTTAGCAGCTTTTGTTGCTTTTTGTACTGCACTTTGAACTTCCAAGGCCTTACCTTTACCGAAACCAACGCGTCCTGCCTTATCACCGACCACAACCAAGGCCGAGAAAGACATATTACGTCCACCTTTTACAGTTTTAGAAACGCGGTTGATAGAAACTAATTTATCTACCAAATTATCCGTCTGTAATTTTTTATCATCAAAACGTGCCATTTATAAACTCCGTATATTCTCAGAAAACCCGATTAAATTCTAACCCCACCTGCGCGGATAGCTTCGCACAGAGCCTTTACACGACCGTGATAGCGATAACCGCCACGGTCAAAATAACAATTATCCGCTATTTTGGCCTTAACAGCGCGTTCTGCGAACGCCTTACCTACCATTTCCGCCCCAGCGACGTTCCAGCCTTTTCCTTTGAAATCTTTTTCTTTTGACGACGCAGCGCAGATTGTATGACCTTTTGTATCGTCAATAGCCTGTATTTCAATATGACGACCAGAACGGAAAACCGACAAGCGAATTTTACCTGGGTTCTTTCTTTTTAGCGCACTACGATTTGCCAAAGTGCGTCTTTCTTCTGTAGACAAATGTTTCAACATTTTTGTTTCCTTTTTTCCGATCCCCGTAACAGCGGAGACTCACTTTTTTTATTTATTATTTCTTTTTACCTTCCTTACGACGGATTCTTTCGCCTTTATAGAATATGCCCTTACCTTTATAAGGGTCGGCTTTACGAACCTTATGAATTTTATCGGCGAATTGACCAACCAAGCATTTATCTATACCTTTAACGGCAAATTCTGTCGGCGTTTCACCCATCTGAACTGTTAAACCAGCTGGAATTTCCATGATGACGTCATGCGAATACCCTGCAACCAGAACTAATTTATTTCCGCTGACAGATGCCTTATAACCGACGCCCTTCATATACATTTCTTTGGTAAAGCCTTTGGTAACACCTTCGACCGCAGCACGAACGTTACGTGTCATTGTACCCCACATAGCACGAGAAGTTTTATCTTCTGCATCTTTTGGTGTAACGACAACCTGATCAGCTTCAACAACGACGTCGACCAAACCAGAATGCTTTGTATCCATTGGGACTTTTATTTCACCCTTAGGGCCCTTAACTGTCAAGACGCCATCAGCAACAACCGCCGATACGCCTTCTTTCAATTTAACTGGATGTTTTCCTGCACGAGACATAATTCAATCCTCACTTAATATTAGATAACCTTGCACAACACTTCACCGCCGACATTCATCAGGCGAGCTTTGTGATCTGTCATAACACCGTTTGGCGTAGAGACAATTGCTATACCTAAGCCATTCAAAACCCTTGGCATTTTTGCGCTACCAGAATACACGCGACGTCCTGGTTTTGAAACAACTGTTATTTCTTGGATTGCCCCGTTTCCACCGACATATTTTAATTCGATGACCAAATTAGCACGATGTTCGTCTATTTGTTCTTTGCGGAAATCAGTAATGAAACCTTCGTCCTTTAATACAGACAATACTGCAGCGCGCAGTTTGCTGTTTGGGACAGTTACAAATTCTTTACCGGCATTCTGACCGTTACGAATACGGGTCAGCATATCTCCGATTGGGTGTGATAATGACATCTATTTTACTCCTTGTTACACAGCCAGTTTACCCAGCTGAAACCAGTTGCATTGTCCACAACTGGGGTTTATTAAATATATTTTACCAGCTTGATTTACGAACGCCTGGTAATTTACCTTCGGAAGCCATCGTACGCAATTGCTGACGGCACAAACCGAACATACGAGAAAAACCGCGAGCACGTCCCGTAACCGAACAACGATTATGCAGGCGAGTCGGATTTGCATTACGTGGCAATTTTGCCAGTTTTTTCATCGCTTCCATACGTTCATCAGGCGTCGCATTCACAGACATTTTTGCCTTGATTGTTTCGCGCTTTTTTGCGTATTGTGCGACCAATTTCTCACGTCTTTTTTGTTTATTTATCAACGCTAATTTAGCCATTTTTATTACCTTTTATTATTTCAAAACCAGCGGCAGACCGATTTTAGTCAGCAATGCGCGCGCCTCGTCATCTGTTTTCGCAGTTGTTGCAATCACGATATCCATACCGCGAATAGCATCAATTTTATCAACAGAAATTTCTGGGAATATCAAATGTTCTTTAATACCAAAAGCATAGTTACCACGACCGTCAAATTTAGACTTTGATAACCCACGAAAGTCTTTAACACGTGGCAACGCAATGACAATCAATTTATCCAAGAAATCATACATTCTTTTACCACGTAAAGTAACCTTTGTTCCAATCGGCTGACCTTCACGCAAACGATACGTTGCGATAGACTTTTTTGCACGTGTAACGACCGGTTTCTGTGCTGCAATTGCCGTCAAATCAGCAACTGCGGAATCCAATTTCTTTTTATCAGAAACGGCTTCACCCACCCCCATATTCAAAACTATCTTTGTAAGTTTTGGAACTTCTAATTTATTTTTGTACCCGAATTCTTTAATTAATTCAGGAACAATCTGCTTTTCATAAATTTCACGCAATCTGCTTTGCATTTTTTTATTCCTTAACGTTTTGCCTCCGTAACAGCGGAAGCCAGTTTTCATTATAATTCCGCACCGGATTTTTTTGCAATGCGAACTTTTTTATCGCCGTCTACTTTGTAACCAACGCGAGTTGCTTTTTTAGTTTTAGGATCAACCAACGCAACGTTAGAAACGTGTATAGGTGCTTCACGGTCAACAATATGACCTGGTTGTTCTTGTGTTGGTTTAACGTGCCATTTATGACGATTGACACCTTCTACCACCACACGGGATTCCGTTGGACGTGCTTCCAGAACTTTTCCTTTGACGCCCTTATATTTTCCCGAAATAACTACGACTTCATCACCTTTCTTAATTTTCATTTCATTAACCTTTTGTCTTTTATATTTAGTTCGGTATTATATAACTTCTGGTGCCAAAGATACAATTTTCTGAACATCATATTTGCGACGAACTTCACGCGCAATCGGTCCAAAAATACGTGTACCAATCGGTTCAAAATTATTTTTATTTATCAGAACAACCGCATTGTCATCAAAGCGAATTATTGAACCATCTGGACGTTTCACAGGGAACTTTGTACGAACGATGATTGCACGTTGTACCGTACCCTTTTGAACCTTACCGCGTGGAATTGCTTCTTTAATGGCAACGACGATTTTGTCACCAACCGTCGCATAGCGACGATGAGAACCGCCAAGAACCTTAATGCACATAGCTTTACGCGCACCAGAGTTATCAGCGACTGTCATAACTGTTTCGTTTTGTATCATAACTTTTCACCTTTTTCCTGCAAGCGAGGCAATCCCTCACTGCTTTGTTATAGGTTCCGACTGCGCAAAGCGCCTCAAAGAACCTGTTTGTGACACTATTTAATCGGCTACTTCAACCGTTTCGTCCTTAGAAACGCCGACGCGCCCCTTTACAACCCAAGACTTAGTCTTGGAAATTGGACGATGTTCTTCAATGGCAACAATATCACCAACTTTATATTCGTTGTTTTCATCGTGTGCCTTGTATTTTTTATTCTGCTTTACGAACTTACCATACAAAGGATGACGGAAACGGCGTTCTACTTCTACAACGACTGTTTTGTCATTTGCTGTACTTGTTACTGTTCCTTGCAGTATACGTCTTGGCATAACTTTTGTCCCTTATTACTTTTATATTCGTACGTTCTTAATTTAACGAACGCACAAATTAACTACCCATTTACTCGATTTCGCATATGATATCTAAAAATTTAGAAATCTCAACAAAAATCGATAATTTTTTATTTTTTCGCAGCGTTTAACTGTGTTTTAACGCGTGCGATCTTACGACGAGTCTGACGAATAACGTGAGTTTTCGGCAATTGACCCGCAGAATGCTGAAAGCGCAGATTCATCTGTTCTTTTTTCAGATTTTCTAATTCGCTTTGCAACGCTTCTTTCGTCAAAGATTCTTTTGCAACTTTCTTTTCTGCCATTTTTTTACCCTTTTGCCCTGCCCCGTTTAAACGGTGTGCAATTTATAATTAATTGACCTTACGTTCAACAACCTTCGTTTTAACCGGCAATTTTGCCGCCGCCAAAGCAAATGCTTCGTATGCAACTTCCGGTTTTACACCGTCCAGTTCGAATAGAATACGTCCAGGTTTAACGCGACAAATCCAGTATTCAACTGCACCTTTACCTTTACCCATACGAACTTCGGCTGGTTTTTTAGTAACAGGAACGTCTGGGAACACACGAATCCATAATTTACCCATACGTCTCATATGACGCGTGATTGCACGACGTGCAGCCTCAATCTGACGCGCAGTTACGCGTTCAGGCGTCATCGCTTTCAGCCCAAAAGACCCAAACGCTAATTCACTGCCACCTTTGGCAACACCGTGAATACGACCTTTGTGCTGTTTGCGAAATTTTGTTTTATTTGGCATTAACATAATAACTACCTTTTAATTTCTTTGTTTAATTTTTGATTGCTCGACACCATATAGATGCCGTCAAAAATTATTTGCTTTTTCTTTCGCTGCTGCCGGCATATTCAGTTGGGCGAGCCATTTCAGATGCCAGCTTTTCTTTATTTACAACGTCACCCGTATAAATCCAAACTTTTACACCGATAACACCGTAAGTTGTTTTTGCCTGAATTGACGCATAGTCAATATCAGCACGCAATGTATGTAGCGGTATACGACCCTCACGGATTTGTTCACTACGAGCAATTTCCGCACCGTTCAGACGACCCGAGCACATAACTTTAATACCCTGTGCACCCGCTTTTACAGCGTTCTGAACGGCTTTTTTCATTGCGCGTTTGAAGGAAACACGACCTTCGATTTGTTGCGCAATGCTTTGCGCAACCAATTGTGCGTTTAAGTCCGGACGACGAACTTCATAAATATTTACAACAACTTGATCGTTTTTAACTAACTTTTTAATGTCATTACGTAACGCTTCGATATCCGCACCGTTTTTACCGATAATCATACCCGGACGAGATGTATGAATTGTAACGACTACTTTTTTAGCAAAACGTTCAATTACAACCTTTGCCAAACCTGCTTTTTTTAACTTCTTTTCAATGAATTTGCGGATTTTGATATCTTCTGCCAATAACGCAGCATAATCTTTTTTACCCGCTATCCAGCGTGAATCTGTTACTTTATTAATGAACTCACGCAATGAGATTGGTGATACTTTCTGTCCCATTTTATTTTTTCCTTACTGTTTTATGGCAAGCGTTCTTGAAGACCCGGCACAGATCTTTATTCAGGAAGTTCTCTTCCATACCGCCTGCCACTTTTGTTATTTTGCCTTTGCTTTTGTTTCTTTTTTAGCTGTTTTAGTTGCCTTTACAGTTTTCTTTGCAGGTGCCGCACCAGATTCCAAAACAATTGTCAAATTAGAAAACGGTTTTAGAATAGGACGTGCACTTCCACGTGGACCTGGGAATATGCGCTTCATTGTCAAGGCTTTACCGCACCAAATTTCTTTGACGTACAGGCTTTCCACCGGCAGATTTTTATTATGTTCTGCGTTAGCGATGGCAGACAATAAAGTTTTCAAAACTTCACCAGATACGCGTTTTTTAGAAAACTTCAAGACATCAATTGCACGTTCAACTGGCAAACCACGTACCAAATCACAAACCAAATTTAACTTTTGGTGACTGATACGAATCATCTTGTTGAAAGCGCGTACTTGATTATCTTTAATTCCATATCTTGTCGTTGTCATGACTGTTACCTTATTCTTTATATTCCAGTTAGCCGCTATAATTTATTATTTTTTAGCCGCCGCTGCTTTTTTATTTGCTGCGTGTCCTTTGAACGTACGCGTTGGTGCAAATTCACCCAATTTATGACCAATCATATCTTCAACGATTGATACAGGTATAAACTTGTTACCATTGTGTACTTCAAACGTCAAACCAACCATAGGTGGTATGATGGTACTGCTGCGAGACCAAGTTTTAATTGGTTTATGATCATTTTTTTCATTAGCCGCCGCAACCTTTTTTAATACGGACGGATGAACATAAGGACCTTTCCATACTGAACGAGACATCATTTACTCCGTTTTTCTATTATTTTTTCTTTGCCAAATGTCTGCTGCGAATAATCATCTTTGCAGTACGTTTATTGCTACGGGTACGATATCCCTTGGCTGGAATACCTGTACGTGATACCGGTTCGTGGCCCTTAGAGTGACCATTACCACCACCCATTGGGTGATCAACAGGGTTCTGTGCCATACCGCGAACAGATGGGCGAATACCCAACCAGCGTGCGCGACCGGCCTTACCCAAGTTGACGTTACGTTGGTCAGGATTAGATACACTGCCAACTGTCGCCATACAATCGGAATGAACTTTGCGCAACTCACCGCTGTTCATTTTTATCTGAGCATAGACACCGTCTTTACCCATCAACTGCGCATAACAACCTGCACTACGGGCCAACTGACCACCGGCACCAGGTTTCAATTCAACATTATGCACAATTGTACCGATTGGCATATTTTTCAAAGGCATTGCATTACCCGGTTTAATATCTTCACGTTCACCGGAAATAACAACGTCACCTGCTTTTAAATCACGGGGTGCCAAAATATATGAACGAGCACCATCCGTATATTCAATCAATGCGATGAACGCCGTACGATTCGGATCATATTCCAAACGAACAACCGTTGCCGGTACGCCCTTTTTCTTACGAGCAAAATCAATTAAACGATATTTACGTTTATGACCGCCACCTTGATGCATAACGGTTACGTGTCCGAAATTATTACGTCCACCTTTGGACTTCAAACCAACAGTCAACGCCTTTTCAGGTGCACCGCGATGCAAATCGCTGCGGTCAACTTGTGTCAAACCACGAGTTCCCGCTGTTGTTGGCTTATAATGCTTTAATGCCATTTTTTTCTTACCTTTGTTTATGTTCTGACACTAGCATCCTTATATATGGGTTCTCTGCCAGAACGTTTCATTTTACTTATGCATTTGCCGCCGCAATATCTAATTTCGCATCAGCCGGCAAAGATACATATGCTTTCTTAACGGTACGTTGAACGCCTGTACCACGACCACGGAAAGATTTTTCTTTCCCTTTAACGACAACAATATTTACCTTTACAGGTTTTACATTGTAAATTGCCTGAATGGCACGTGCTACGTCTGCTTTGGTTGCGTTTGCGGCAACTTCAAAAGCAATACCGTTATTTTCAGACAGCTTTGCTGCCTTTTCCGAGATTATCGGACGACGCAGTATATCATAAATACCGGCGGTCGCAACGATCTTTTTCTCTGCTTTAACTTTTTTTTCTGCCATTTTTTAACCTTTTCGTCTTGCCTCAATAGCACAATATTATTATGCCAATCTAGCTTCTACCGCCTTGACCGCGTCTGCCGTCAAAACTAATTTGTCATGATTCAATATATCCAAAACATTCAAACCGATTGTCGGTAAAGCATCAATGTTTGGAATGTTCGCTGCGGATTTCTTAAAGTTTGCATCTAATTCTGCGCCACCGACAAACAAGGCAGAGTTCAAATCCAATTTTTTCAATTGTTTTGCAAAAGCACCTGTTTTTGCAGATGACAGTTTTTCAGAATCAATTACAATTAAGTTACCGTCTTTCGCCTTAGAAGACAAAGCCATCTTTAAACCCAAACTACGAATTTTCTTTGGCAGATCAATTGCATGATCACGAACGACTGGTCCATGAACTACGCCACCACCACGCATGTGAACGTTATATCTTTCACCCTGACGCGCGTTACCTGTTTTCTTCTGCTTAAAAGCCTTCTTACCGCTTCCGGCAACGTCAGATACTGTTTTTACCGCATGCGTACCCGCACGAGATTTTGCGCGCTGCCATGTAACAACGCGATGCAGAATATCTGCACGAGGTTCTAAGCCGAAAATCTGGTCTGCTAAATCAACTTTGCCGACCGCTTTGCCATCAAAATTTATAACATCTATTTGCATTTTTTCCACCTTACTCTATCTGTTGCCCTTTTTATAATTATTCCGCAACAGCTTCTGTTTCGGTTTCTGCTGCTGGTTGTTCTACGGATTCTGTTGCCTCCGCCGCTGATTCAGCAACCTTCATTTTTGTCGGAACCGGTAAATCTTTCTGTTCCTTTTTGATTGCATCAACAACCAATACGAATGTGCCATTTGCACCAGGAACTGCGCCTTCAACAAAAATTAAGTTTTCTGCTTCATCAATGCCAAATACTTTCAAATTCTGAACAGTGACAGTTTCATTACCCATCTGCCCTGCCATCTTTTTACCTTTCAGAACGCGACCAGGCCATTCACGCATACCTGTACCACCGATAGAACGATGTGCTTTCAAAACACCATGAGTCGCTTCTTTACCACCAAAGTTATGGCGTTTCATTGCCCCTTGGAATCCCTTACCTTTACTAGTCGCTTGAACATCGACGAATTGTCCGGCAACAAAATGAGACGCAGATAGTGCAGTCCCCGCTGGAATCACGCAATCATCGGAAACGCGAAATTCTACGACCTTACGATAAGGTTTCATACCCGCTTTTTCCGCAGCCACTGCCTGAGGTTTTGCAACATGTTTTGCTTTTGCCTCACGCATACCTAATACATTTGCGACATAACCATTTTTTTCCATCGTACGATTACCAATTACCGCGCAATCCCCAACAGACAAAACCGTTACAGGATGTGCGACGCCACCGTCATCGTATAGACGGGTCATTCCTATTTTAGTTGTTATTAAACCACTACGTTTCATTTTTTTGCCTCTATTCGTTAGTAGGTTGGTTGGTTGTACACACCATATTTACGCCCGACCAACACAAACTTTTTACAATTTAATTTTTACATCTACACCGGACGCCAAATCCAACTTCATCAATGCATCTACTGTCTGAGGGGTTGGATTAACAATATCAACAACCGCTTTATGATTGCGAATTTCGAACTGTTCACGAGATTTTTTATCAACGTGAGGAGAACGGTTTACAGTAAATTTCTTAATCAATGTCGGCAAGCGAACCGGTCCAACTACATCTGCGCCAGTGCGCTTTGCAGTTTTGACAATTTCCTCTACAGATTCCATCAAGACTCTGTGATCAAACGCCGTCAATTTGATGCGAATTTTAGATGCTGGTACCATTTGTTCGTTTTCCTTATCGTTACTCGGGCCGGTAATCACTGGCGTTTTTATCCAGTTACACCGACCCGTTTTACCATTAGTTATTTAATGATCTTTGATACAACCCCTGCGCCAACTGTGCGTCCGCCTTCACGGATAGCAAAGCGACGACCTTCGTCCATAGCAATAGGTGCAATCAATTGCACTGTGATACGAACGTTATCACCTGGCAGAACCATTTCTTTGTCTGCAGGCAAGGTAATTGTACCTGTTACGTCTGTCGTGCTGAAGTAGAACTGAGGACGATAGTTGCTGAAGAACGCTGTGTGACGTCCACCTTCTTCTTTCGTCAAAATATAAACTTCAGCTTCAAATTCTGTGTGTGGTGTGATGGAACCTGGTTTGCAGATAATCTGACCACGTTCTACATCTTCTTTCTTTGTACCACGCAACAGCAAACCTACGTTATCACCGGCTTCACCTTGATCCAACAATTTGCGGAACATTTCTACGCCAGTAACAGTTGTTTTCTGTGTTGGACGCAAACCAACGATTTCGCATTCGTCACCGACTTTAACCGTACCAGATTCAATACGACCTGTAACAACGGTGCCACGACCTGTGATAGAGAATACGTCTTCAATTGGCATCAAGAAAGGTTTATCAACCGGACGTTCTGGTAATGGGATGTATTCATCGCAAGCTTTCAACAAAGCATCAATAGATTCTTTGCCCAAACCGTCGTTTTTACCTTCCAAAGCAGAAACAGCGGAACCACGAATAATTGGTGCATTCTCACCATCAAAGTCGTTGGCAGACAACAATTCACGGATTTCCATTTCAACCAATTCCAACAATTCTGGGTCGTTCGCCAAATCGCATTTATTCAAATAAACTACGATTTTTGGAATACCTACCTGACGAGCCAACAGAATATGTTCACGTGTCTGAGGCATAGGACCGTCTGTTGCAGCAACAACCAAAATTGCACCGTCCATCTGCGCAGCACCGGTAATCATGTTTTTAACATAGTCCGCGTGTCCTGGGCAGTCAACGTGAGCATAGTGACGATTTTCTGTTTCGTATTCAACGTGAGCTGTATTAATTGTTATACCACGTGCACGTTCTTCTGGTGCATTATCAATCTGATCAACGCCCTTGCCTTGATCAGCACCAACACCATAGTAGTGAACGATAGCAGCAGTCAATGTTGTCTTACCGTGGTCAACGTGACCAATAGTACCAATATTAACATGTGGCTTTGATCTTACATATTTTTCTTTTGCCATAGTTTTCTCCTTAAGGCTTTGTTAATTTGATTTATGAAATCTGATTCCGATTCATCTGAACAAATCATAAACCAGAAATCAAAAATCACAATCTTTTTTTATTTTTATTTTGTCAGTTTTTTTATAACCTCATCTGCAACGTTTTGTGGCACTTCAGCATAATGTGACAATTCCATATACGGATTTGCACGCCCCTGTGACAACGAACGCAGAGTCTTGACATATCCGAACAAATTCGCCAATGGAACGAATGCCGAAATCAACTGATTACCGAATTGCGTTTCGATACCATTGATTTGCCCACGACGACTGTTCAAGTCCCCGATGATGTCACCGACATATTCTTCCGGCGTATTGACCGAAAGCTTCATAATCGGTTCCAACAACTTCGGCGCAGCTTTCTTCATCGCTTCACGGAAGCATGCACGCGCCGCTATTTCAAAGCACAAAACATTAGAGTCAACTTCGTGATATTTACCATCTACCAATGTTGCCTTGAAATCCACTGTCGGATAGCCAATCAGAACACCAGTCTGCTGCGCTATCTTCAAACCTTTTTCTACACCAGGGATATATTCTTTTGGAATCGCCCCACCAACAATCTTGTTTTCAAATTCATAGCCTTTACCAGGTTCCAACGGTTCAAATTCTATCTTTACCTGAGCGTACTGACCAGAACCACCAGATTGTTTCTTGTGCGTATATTCTTCTGTGACAGGTTTGCTAAACGCCTCACGATATGCAATACGTGGTTCACCAACGTTTACATCAACCTTAAATTCACGCAACAAACGATCAACCAAAATTTCCAAGTGCAATTCACCAACACCTGCCAAAATTGTTTGACCGGATTCTTCGTCTACAGATACGCGGAAAGAAGGATCTTCTTTTGCCAACGCCTGCAAACCTAAAGACATCTTTTCAATATCGGCTTTCGTTTTCGGTTCAACAGCGATACTCATAACAGGTTCTGGAACGTGAATGTTTTCCAAAATAATTGGATTCGCTTCATCACACAACGTATCACCTGTAATCGTTTCTTTCATACCAACCAATGTGATAATGTCACCTGCTGACGCTTCTTTAATTTCTTCACGCTGATTAGAATGCATCAACAACATACGACCGACACGTTCACGCTTATCACGATTAGAGTTATAAATGTATGAACCAGATACTAACTTACCAGAATAAATACGGATGAACATCAAGTTACCAACGAACGGATCATTTGCAACTTTAAACGCCAAAGCACTAAATGGTTCTTTTGGATCCGCATGACGTTCAATCACTGTTTCACCGTCTTTTGCTGTACCTTTAATAGCAGGAATATCCAACGGAGATGGTAAATAATCTACGATAGCATCCAACAGCGGCTGAACACCCTTATTCTTAAACGCTGTTCCACATAAAACAGGGTTAAAGTTTTGTGCGATTGTTCCTTTTCTGATTAATTTTTTAATGGTCGCGACATCTGGAATCTTACCTTCCATATACGCTTCCATAATATCATCGTCTAAGGTAACAACTTCTTCAATCAGCTTATTATGAAGTTCTTCTGCTTTTTCTTTCAAATCTTCTGGGACTTCTATGATATGCGGATCTTTACCCAAATCGTCTTCCCAAACAATACCGCGCATTTCAACAACATCAACAACACCGCGAAAATCAGATTCTGCACCGATTGGGAAATTAACGACCAAAGGATTTGCACCCAAACGTTCACGTATCATATCTACACAACGGAAGAAGTTACCACCGATACGATCCATCTTATTTACAAAGCAAATACGAGGAACGTTATAACGATCGGCCTGACGCCATACAGTTTCAGTCTGAGGCTGTACACCAGATACAGATTCAAAAACCGCAACGGCACCGTCCAAAACACGCAAAGAACGTTCTACTTCCATTGTAAAATCCACGTGCCCCGGAGTATCAATCAAATTGATACGATGATCACGCCAGAAACACGTCGTTGCAGCAGACGTAATGGTAATACCACGTTCCTGTTCTTGTTCCATCCAGTCCATGGTTGCACCACCATCGTGTACTTCACCAATTTTATACGTTTTACCTGTATAGAACAAAATACGTTCTGACGTAGTTGTCTTACCAGCGTCAATGTGGGCCATAATACCGATATTACGATACATATGTAAAGGAGCAGTTTTTCCGACTGACATATTATTAGTTCCTTGTTTTTATTGTTTGTTTATCCTAGGTTCACTCATAATTATAATTTATGTACACATTACCAACGGAAGTGAGCAAACGCTTTATTTGCCTCAGCCATCTTATGGGTATCAATCTTTTTCTTAAACGCACTACCCTGACCGTTCAAAGCATCGCGTAATTCACCGAATAATCTGTCTTCCATAGAACGCTCACCACGTTTACGCGCAAACATAACCAACCAACGTAAAGCCAAAGTTTGCTGACGTGCCGGACGAACTTCTACAGGAACCTGATAAGTTGCACCACCAACACGGCGACCTTTTACTTCAACAGAAGGTTTCAACGCATCCACCGCTTCCAAGAAAGCCGCAAGTTCATCACCATCTTTTGCAATCTTTTTCAATTTATCCAATGCACCATAAACGATGTTTTCAGCAACTTCTTTTTTACCGTCCCACATAACAACATTTATACATTTCGCAACAACCAGATTATTATATTTGGAATCTGGTAAAATTTCACGTTTAGTTGCGCTTTTACGTCTTGACATTTTATTTCCTTTTTTATTTCTTCATCTAGGCAAAACCTAAATTACTCACACAGTTAACCTGCGTGTATTATTTACTTACCTTTGCGCCATACAATGAACGACCCTGCTTTCTGCTTTCTACACCCTTTGTATCCAAAACACCGCGGATGATATGATATTTAACACCCGGCAAGTCTTTTACACGACCGCCACGAATCATAACGACGCTGTGTTCTTGCAGATTATGTCCTTCACCTGGAATGTATGCCGTAACTTCACGCCCATTCGCAAGTTTAACACGCGCCACTTTACGTTGAGCAGAGTTAGGTTTCTTAGGCGTGGTCGTATACACACGAGTGCAAACACCACGTTTCTGCGGAGCTTCCATCATATCAGGTGCAGTCGACTTAACGACAACCTTTTTACGTGGTTTCCGAATCAGTTGATTTACTGTTGGCATTCAAAATCTCTTTGTTTTTTGTATCATTTTTATCTGCATACAACATCGTACCGGACTTATCTCAACGGAACAACCGCGATTATAAATCCGTCAGAACATGCAGATTTCTGTGTTTTTTTCTTTCCTTATTTACACGGAAAGCGAATATACTATAACCACGAACATGTGTATTGTCAAGCAGAAACTCGGACTTTTTATCAAAAAAATCCCTAGATTTTCGCAAAAATCTGGGAAGTTATACCCAAACCAAAAATGACAAAAATTTCATTAGTATTTAAATAACAAAAAAACATAAGAATCAAAATACGACAGAGAATTCTGCACCAACTTTCCAATAATCATCTGGCATAATTTCACTGTGTTCGCTATTCTTTGTTTTGAAATGGTATTCAATATACGGATGCACAGCCGCATTTTCAGACATATTATAGACGCCACCAAATTTTATTGACCTGTTATACAACGTCACCGGATTGTCTATTTCTTTTAAACCAAAATGAAATTCTGCCTTTACCGCAAAGTTCATTGTAAAATAATACATACCTTCTAAAGTCAAACCGACATTCCAGAAATTTTTGGGTTCTGCAAAAACGAACGTTCCTGTCACTTTTGCCGCCCATTGGAATAAATCCCCCGCAATGCCATGAATACGAAACGCAGCATCTACGTTATTATTACCGACGCGCTGATTAGTCTTGGCGTTTTTAGTCCACGCAATACCATAATCTGCAGATAAATCTAATTTAAAGCCCTTATTGGTTAAAACTTTATAACTTAACCCCACCTGAGAATCTGCATAATCATTACTTGTACTAAAAGAAACAGTCCAATCATCTAGAAATGTGTAGTCTATTTCCATTCCGACGTCATCTATATTTCCAGACTTAACATCATCGTGCCCTGTTCCGTCTTTATTGGCACCTGTTTTAAATTCTGCGCCAAATGTTGCAGAAAATTCCTTATCTTCGGTTAAACGGCTTACATCAAATATACCGGCATGACTTAATAATGGGAAAAAACTTCCTAAGGAACTAATAAAAAAAATGTTTATTTTTTTCATCCGCAATTCCTAAATTCATATAAAAATCTTGCCATACCAGCGCACAACAATTCCACAGGAAGCAATTCACAAAAAAATACCCCGAACAAAAAGTTCAGGGTATTTTTTATATGACTTGTAATTAGAAGTTATACAAGAAACCGATTTGGAACGCACCAGTATCTAATACATTTGACGAGTCAGCAAATGCATTAAACGTCCAACCATCTTCTATACCCATTTTGTCATTTTCAAACGTATATCCCGCATTAACCCCTAAGAAGTTCAAATTAGCATACAATGTAAATGATTCGGAAACATCGTATGTTACCATTGGCGCAACAGATAGCCTTAACATAGAAGCTGTTTCACCGTCCAACGCCTCATTTTCAGAAGCAAGTGTCACGAAACCAGCACCCACATCACCTCTTAACAGCAACTTAAAATCACCAAATTGCGCTATTTTATAACGAGCGAATACATCAACGCCATAAGAATAACGACCGTTATCAGCGTCATTCCGATTATAATTAATAGAGGCTCCTAAACCTAAATCCCAATTATCATTATATTTCCAACCAACTTCTGGTGAAATCCCCATTACATTAGAATGTGTTTCGTCCATGTTCAAAGATGCGCCACCACCGACGAAGAAATCTGCTGCCTGAACACTGGAAACCGCAAAAACTGCCAATAAAGATGTTAAAAATATTTTTTTCATGATATATCCTTTCCTTTGTGTTATTGGGAACTAGACTTTTTTATCTAGTTATATTCATTGTATACTGTGAATAAAATCATTTGCAAGTTTAAAGATTTTTGCAAAATCGGCAGAAATATGCTATAATTTGGCAGATTTGCGATTCGATTAAAAAAAACAACCCGACGCTTTTGTCGGGTTGTTTTTGTAAACATAAATTTAGAACTGAATACCAAACTTGGCACCGTAACCGAACCCATCAGCAACAGTCCATTGACCAGGGTTTGTATGAGCCATATATTTTGCTAAGTAAATACCGACAAACATATTGTCGTCTATTAAATAATTAGCACCGATTTTTCCTTCCCACTGACCAGCGTTTTCAACTCTGTCATCCATAATACCGGTATATTGTGCCCCAAGTGCCAAATCCCAGTCTTCGTTCAGTGCAACCAACAGGTCTGCACCCAAAGTTAAATAATGCCAACCATCATCGCCCCAGTTAAAAGATTCTGTATTAACATAATCAAAATCTATATATCCGGCAAGGGTCCATGCGTCTGTTACATAACCTGCACGCATACCGATGTTCCATGCATAGTTAGTTTCGTTTTCCTCCATAAAGCTTTTACCATAAGCCCAGACAGGATTTACACCATAGCTACCGTAAATATCAGCTTTCCACTTTTCCATATCCAACAAACGATAATTTACGCCTATGCCTAGTTGCCCCCATTCTGATTGGTCAAACCAATTATTTTCAGCCATAGACATTGCGATGCCAACGGCCAACCTGTCGGTAATACCATATCCAAACTCTTCACCTAAATCTAGGCGAGTTGTAGAATTTGTATTAGATTCTAAATCTGTCATGCTGTAAAACATACCTTGGTCTGGACGGTATAGCGGATTGTCCAACATACCTGCAGCGTGTGCACCAGACACTGCGAATACAGTCAACAAAGATGTTAAAACTAGTTTTTTCATACTTTATCCTTTCCTTTGAATTATTGGGAACTAGAAATCTTTATCTAGCTAGGAATAATTTAAACCGCAAACAATAAAATTTTCAAGTCTAAAGATTTTTGCAAAACTAAAAAAAATATGCTATAATCAAGCACTTCCAAAACAAGGAATATGTTCTTATTGACAACAAAAAACACCGAAAAACTACGTTTTTTTATTACGAAAAAAAAGATTACTTTTTTTAAATGAATCGTTTATACGAAACAAATAGGAAAAGGTACTTATGATTACTGATTTAATTCTTTCTTGATTTCACGCCAATCAGCATGATTTTTCATATGTTCTTCATAAGTACGTGCAAATTTATGTCCACCTTTACCATCAGCAACAAAAAACAAATAATTAGTATCCGCAGGTTGTAGTACAGCATGAATTGCGGCAATTCCTACGTTAGCTATAGGAGCCGGCGGCAACCCATAATTTGTATAAGTGTTATAAGGACTTTCTATTTTTAAGTTATCACGCAGCAAAGGAGCACCACGCATATCCCCAAGTCTATTTGTCAAAGCATATACCACCGTAGGATCTGCCTGAAGACGCATTTTATCACGCAGACGATTTAAATAAACGCTGGCTATAATAGGCATTTCCGATTCTTTTGAAGTTTCTTTTTGAACAATGGAAGCCAGCGTAACAATTTCGTTCCAAGTTTTTAATGGACGTGGAGCTATACGACCTGTTTTTTCCCATTTAGTTTCTAAGTCTTCCATTTTCTTGCGCATTAAATCCAGTAATGCCAACCGCGAAGTCCCCCTGGCAACTTTATAAGTATCCGGGAACAAATCCCCATCTTGTAGATTACATACGGGCAAGTCAGTACCTGCCCCACATTCTACATCGCCAGTAAGTGAAGTATCCGCCATTAATTGTTCTTTAATTTGTTTTACAGTCAACCCTTCTGGTATAACAACGGTTGTGGTTGCAATATCCCCATTAGCGAACATATCTGCAATTCGCCAAACGCTGGTTCCACGTGGTATATCATATTGTCCAGATTGAATACGCCCACCATTTCCACGAACAGCAATTTTAAATAATGTTATTGAATCGATTAAGTTCCGTTCTTGTAATTGAATAGCGACATCGGAAACATTAACACCCTTTGTAACGTTAAACACCACATCACGTTCAACTGTTGAACGAATTCCGAATATATAAAATAATACAGTTACTATTATAATTATTAAGAAACAAATAATATGTACATATTTCTTTGCTAATAGTTTTTTCTTCTTTTTCATAACAGAAATATTATTACAAAAAAAAGGCGTTTGCAAACCAATATATTAAAACAAATCTCAACTGTAATTAAGTGCAATTAAACGACACAAAAAAAGTGCCCGATTAAATGGGCACTTTAATCTAAGTTTCAGTCAACATAAATACTTTCTGGTATATCCAGCCCTATTTTATGACTTTCTTTATATTGTTTTAAACGATTCAAAGCTTCGCATGCATCCATTTCGTATTCTGAAATCCCATCTGTCCAATCATACAAATTAGGTGCCTCTGGATTCCAATTTTCAGTTATTGCGATTGCGTCTTCTGTTGGAATATTTACAAATTCTACTTTCATTTTACCCTCATTAGTCTCATAACCGCCGTCAGCGCTTGGTGTAAACGTGTAACTTTTTATTACGTTGATCGCAATATTTTTAAAATTACCGTTTTCATCCGTTATCGCCGTCGTAGATTTTGACAGTTCATATATGCACTTTTCTACGTCAGTTGGTTTATCATAGTCAGATTCAAAACGCCCAACCATGTCACATTTCATAGAATGACTAGAATCACCCATACCGTAATAAATGACCATTCTTGTATCTATGTCAAAAATAACCCATAAAGCAATTTCTTCGTTTTCGTCATCATTTCCTACATACATACGCATTACTTGGGTTGGCGTTTCTTTTACTTCTTTTACTTTATTCAAGTTTATTTCATTTCCGTTTACATTTAATACGGCTTTATCATTATAAGCAACAAAATCGACTATATGGTTTTTCCCCGCGGTACAATATAAAGTTCCGCTTGAAACCGGATTTTCACAAGCCGCCAAAAAAGCACACAAAAATAACATAAATATTTTTTTCATATAAAACTCCTCCCCTTATCGAATTATTTGTTAATAAACCGAATCATTATAATGAGGAAATTATAGCATATATAAAATGAAAAAGCTTGTAAAATGCAGATTTATAAAAGATGGTCGGAGTGACTGGGTTCGAACCAGCGACCTCTACGTCCCGAACATAGCGCTCTACCAGGCTGAGCTACACTCCGAAAAAACTTTAAGCAGCCGGATTATGCAACCATACCGATAAAAAATCAACTTTTTTATTTGTTATTTTCCTTTTATTTATTATATTTTATTTGCAATACTTTCCCAAGTAAACCAAAAGGTTAATTAAATGTTCGCGTTAAAGTTTTTGAAAAAAGATAAATTTGATAGTTATGATGATTATATTCAAAACGGCGCACCTATTGTTCCGGAAAATTTTAATTTTTCTTACGATGTAATCGATGAACTGGCAAAAGAAACCCCTGATGCATTGGCTTTATTATGGACGAACGATTCGGGTGATGTAAAAAAGTTTACTTTTAAAGATCTGTCACAGATGTCTAATTCCGTTGCAAATTTTTTAACTTCTCGCGGTTTGAAAAAGGGTGATACGACTCTTTTGTTTATGCGCCGTCGTTGGGAATATTGGATTCTGATGTTGGCAATGCATAAAGTAGGTGTCATACCGATTCCATCTACAAATCAACTAAAAGCCGAAGATATCGAATATCGAATTGAACAAGCAGAATCAAAAGCAATTTTTGCATTTGACGATGGTCATATCATAAATGAAATTCATACCGCAATCGGTGAACGAGACATTCCTATAATCTCAAACGAAGAAATTGCCGCTTCAATTGAAACTATGCCGTCTACCATTGAACGTGTACCGAATGAAAATACAGATACAATGGTAATTTACTTTACCAGCGGAACAACGGATATGCCGAAAATGGTGGCCCATAATTTTACATATCCGCTTGGTCATATTAATACAGCAATGTTCTGGCAGAGGTTGCATGATAAAGACATACACTTTACATTATCTGAGTCTGGTTGGGCTAAATGTTCTTGGGGTAAGATGTACGGGCAATGGTTGTCTGGTGCCACAGTATTTGTTTTTGACTTTGCCGGCATAGCAACGGCTCATGATTTACTACACGCCATATCAGAACATCATATAACGTCATTTTGTGCCCCCCCGACGGTATACAAAATGTTAATACACGCTGATTTCAGTAAGTATGATTTATCTGCATTAGAAAAAGCAGACATTGCTGGCGAAGCACTAAACCCAGAAGTATACGAGAAATTTTTGGATTTAAGTGGCATAAAACTACATGAAGGTTACGGTCAGACGGAAACTTGTATCATGTTATTTACAAATCAATGGATAGAACCAAAACCTGGCAGTATGGGTATGCCATCTGCTGGTTGGGATGTTCAACTATTAGATGAAGGCGGACGCCCTGTTCCGAACGGTACAGTCGGGGAAATTTGTGTATCTTTAAAAAATGGTCACCCTGTCGGGTTATTCCAGGGTTATCATAAAAACGATAAATTAACCGCAAAAGTTTTTCGCGATGGTTTCTATCACACTGGTGACGTTGCATATCGCGACAACGATGGTTACTATTGGTTTGTCGGACGTAATGATGATTTGATTAAAACGTCTGGTTATCGCGTCAGCCCATTTGAGGTCGAAAGTGTCTTACTAGAACATCCTGCTGTTCGTGAGGTCGCCGTAACAGGCATTCCAGATCCATCACGTGGTATGGCAGTTAAAGCAACGATCGTTTTGAATAAATACTTTCAGGGTACGGATGTTTTGGTTCGTCAATTACAAGACCATGTACGCAGTCGCACCGCATCATATAAATATCCACGTGTGATAGAATTCGTTGATAGTTTACCTATGACGATCAGCGGCAAAATTCGACGCGCATTGATAAGAACACTAGACAGCGCAAAGAATACGATTATAGAACCAGTGAAAAGTGCGATTGGTTTAGATAGTAAAGAAGAAGAAAAATAAAAAAAACCGCCACAACTGGCGGTTTTTTATTTTTGCGTTAATTAAATATTATTTTTCAAATTTTTTCAGAACTAAACTTGCATTTGTACCGCCAAAACCGAAAGAGTTACTTAAAGCAACCTTAACCTCTTTCTTTTGTGCTTTATTCGGTACCAAGTTGAAATCACCGACCTCTTCTTCTGGGTCTTGTAAATTAATTGTCGGTGGGACGATTCCGTCACGTATCGCCAAAACGCTGAATATCGCTTCGACAGCCCCCGCAGCACCTAGCAAGTGTCCCGTCATAGACTTTGTTGAAGACATACAAACATTTGTACCTGCAAATAATGTTTTAACTGCGGCTAATTCACCAAGATCCCCTAAACCAGTCGATGTACCATGAGCATTAATATAATCAACGTCTGATGGTTGTAAACCGGCATCTTTTATTGCGGCCTGCATTGCGCGCATACCGCCTTCCCCATTTGGTGCCGGCGCGGTAATATGATACGCATCACCAGACAAACCATAACCCGCCACTTCGGCATAAATTTTAGCACCACGGGCAACAGCATGTTCATATTCTTCTAAAACGAGAATACCTGCGCCTTCAGCCATAACGAAACCATCGCGTCCCTTATCCCAAGGTCTTGAAGCACCTTCTGGGTCATCGTTACGCGTAGATAGCGCTTTCATAGCGCAGAAACCGGCAACACCGATTTTACCGACAGCGCCTTCTGCACCACCGGCCACCATAATATCCGCATCACCATGCTGAATTAGACGCACTGCTTCCCCAATAGAATGAGCCGACGAAGCACAGGCCGTTACAACAGAAATGTTTGGTCCCTTTAACCCATACTTAATTGATATATTTCCTGCCGCCATATTTATAATTACTTTCGGTATAAAAAACGGACTGATATGACGAGGACCATTCGCATATAATTCTGCGCAATTATCATATATTGTATTTAATCCCCCGATACCAGCACCGACAGATACACCAAAACGATTTTTATCACCATCATAGTCAATCAAACCAGCATCACGCAAAGCTTCATCTGCGGCGACCATACCGTAAATAATAAACTTTTCTAATTTACGCTGTTCACGGGCATCAACAGCAACGTCTGGATTATATTGTCCAGGTTCAGTTCCGACAACAGGCAGCCCTGCAATTTGTGAAGATAAATCCGACGCATCAAATGTATCTATTTTGCGCACACCAGAAACGCCGTTTACAATATTCTTCCATGCATATTCAACACCTGTTCCGACTGGTGATACAATTCCCATACCGGTAATGACTACTCTTTTCATACTTATCATCCTTTATAAGTTTTTACTTAAACACAATACCATAATAGCCTGTTTATAACCTTTCGTACAGAAAAAAATCCGTCGACAGACAAAATACGCGACGGACTTTAATATAACATGGTACAAGCCACACAATTATTTTTTATGAGCTTCGATATATTTAACAGCATCACCAACTGTTGTCAATTTTGCGGCTTCTTCATCTGGAATTGTGATATCAAATTCTTTTTCTACTTCCATGACGAATTCTACAACGTCCAAAGAATCTGCACCCAAATCATTTACAAATGAGGATGTTTCTTCAATCTTAGCTTCTGCAACACCTAATTTATCAGCTACGATTTTTCTTACTTTTTCAAAAGTTGTCATTTTTTATCCTTTGTTTTTGTTAAATTTGTGGCCCAACTTTGGGCGTCATTATTTAAAACTATCATTTTATGACATAAGTGTCAAGAAATTATAACAAACTATAACAAATGCTTGACATACTAAAAATATATGTTTATGGCATAAGCTCTGACAATACAGTATTCATATTTTCTCTTAAAAGCTCTTTATCAGAAGACCATATTAACTGTCGCATAATGAATTTATTAACATCATCCATTGTTAAATTAGGCATACCCGCTGCGATAGCCACACGTTTCCATGCGACACGAGGATCTGTCAAATGACTGCGACCGCGACCGGGAAATACCCATCTTCCGTTTTGAGGTAAATCTTGTAATAAAACAACCGCCATATCTGACAACGGCTTTTCACACCAAGTATAATGATTAAAATCTAAATCTCGCCACTGCATAGCAAATATACTAGCCTTAGAAGCAAAACCGTATATTAACATTAAAAATGCAGATTTTAATACAGGATCGGTTTCAGCGTTGATGACACGCGTCAAGCGATGAAAGCCCGATTTATTTAAAGGTCTTATCCGACAATGTTGTTTTATCTTTGGAATGGCAAGAACCGGGTTTTGTTTAACATATCCTGTCTCTGTTGCATATTTAAAAACACTTTGTAAGAATTCTTGCATGCGACCGGCTATAGCTCTTCCAGGAATATTATCTATTACCTTCTTTATATCTTCTGTTGATATTTCATCAATATTGCTACCTAAAATCGCGGGGAAATGTCGATTTATTGCCCGTTCTAATTTATCACGAGACTGATTATTTCGACGCACCTTCTTTTCTATATATAACTTAAGAAATTTATTCAAAGTTATTTTGCGCTTATGGGTAACTTTTTTTTCTATAGCCGCAGATAAAATCTCTGATACCGCACCACGAGCAGTTTCTATATCTGTATCAGGATAATTACCTATGATGATTCGTTTATCCTTTCCATGAATACGTTTTCTGACAAAAAAAGTTTTTACTCCGCGACTAGTTATATACATTCTTAACCGTGGCTCAGAAATATCTTGAACCACATCAAACCCTTTATCCGGCGCAGGTAAACTGTCCAATATATAAGGATTAAAAAAGAATTGATGCGCCATAGCATATGCCTTTAATTAATGTATATTATCTTGCACGTAAAAATTTTTCGTGCCAAAACCTATCTCTTTTATCTAACCAAAATTTATATTTTTCTAAAACTTCACAATAATTATGATTATCCTGGCTATACGGACAACTTTCTTTATGACATTTTGATAAATTATACTCTGAACAATCAGGAGAAAAATGCTGACAATATTCAACGCCGAAAGCAATAGAAATTCCATCAGGATCATTAAAATTAAACTGATCTTTTATACCTGACCTAATACAAGATAAAGAAACGCCTTCTAAATCCTCGCACAATATGTAACCACGTGCCGCAAAAACGCTTCGCTTTAATTCCTTACAATATTTTTTTAATTCTTTGTATTGCTCGCAGTCTTTACGAAATTTTTTCCAATTAGTCTGTTGAATATAATTTAATACAGGTAACATATAAAAATCCTTTTTGTCTTTAGTACGTATATTGTTTCGCTTCCCTCCCCTTTGTTTTCCTATAATCAAATATAAAATCTATTTTGTAAGTGTAAATTTATTTATCCAAAATTTATTCTTTAAACTCCTTATACTTTTTCTCTTTTGTATCGCCTGAAAATATTCTTTATTCCGTAAATAACACGGACAGTCACTATTTTTACAAGGTACTTTTGAGCTAAATGATTCACATTCATCAGATAACAAATGAGGCATCATATCTTCGTTATTTGAATCAACGATGAATTCCCACCATTCTCTTAAACACGTTTGTGAGCTGCTATTATTTAATCTTTTTCTTGCTAAAATTTCTTCTTTTTCTGCTTCAAAATATTTATGTCTGATGGCTTTATATTCTTCAAAATCCAAAGCAATTTTATTAAACGGTTCCTTAATCATGTATTTTATTACTTTAATTAACATTTATATTCCTTTTACATAATCTTGTTATTTATGATTCTCAAACTTTCTTGCCCAGAAATTATTTTTTATTTTTAACATTCGCTCATAATCCCTATGCAACTGGTAGTATTTATTATTTTGTACGACATACGGACAATCTCTACATTGACATTTTATTGGATCCGTCTCTAAACCAAAATGCAAACAATATTTATCATTTGCAAATAATGGGTTTTTATTTTTTGAACTTTTTTGTACTTTACGAATACATGCAAGCGGTTGCCCCATAGATTCAAATTTAGTTTCATCACAAATCAAATCTAATTTAACGATATCCGCCAGTTTATTTATAATATGTAAGTTTCTTTTTAACTGAATATAATATTGCCAATCTTTTTTTACCTCAGATAAATTAGTCTTTATAATATATTTAAAAACAGAAAGCATATTTTTAGCCTTTTTTTCTAATTATACTTTTAGTGCATTTATGAACGCAGATTGCGGTATTTCTACGTTACCGAAAGTCCGCATCCGCTTTTTTCCCTCTTTCTGCTTCTCCAATAATTTTCTTTTACGCGTTATATCACCGCCATAGCATTTTGCTGTAACATCTTTTCGATATGCAGCGATTGTTTCGCGAGCTATTATTTTCCCTCCTATCGCAGCCTGTAAAGGAATTTTAAATTGATGACGAGGAATCAAATCTTTCAACCTTTCTACAATCTGCCTTCCTCTTTTTTCTGCCGCGCTGCGATGACACATAAACGATAAAGGTTCAACATTTTCATCGTTTACAAGAATAGAAACTTTTACCAGATCAGACGCTTGATATCCCTCCATAACATAATCAAACGACGCATAACCAGATGAAATTGATTTTACCCTGTCATAAAAGTCAAAAACTATTTCTGCCAGCGGTAAATGATATACCAGTACGGCCCTGTTACCGACATAAGATATATTTTCTTGTACTCCGCGTCTTTCGGAACACAGTGACATAATCCCCCCCATATACTTATCCGGCATCATGATGGTTGCGCGAACCCATGGTTCTTCTATAGATGAAATTTTTGTTAAATCTGGCATATCGGCAGGATTTTCTAAATCAACGACGCTGCCGTCACGTAAATATACCTTATACAACACGCTTGGAACGGTATTTATCAAGTTCAAATTAAATTCGCGCCGTAATCGTTCACTTATAATTTCCATATGCAGCAAGCCTAAGAAACCACACCGCAAACCAAATCCCAGCGCAGATGATTTTTCAGTTGTAAACATAAACGATGCGTCATTTAATGCCAGCTTTTCAGCACTATCACGAAGATTAGGATAGTCGTCTGCTTCGACAGGAAAGAAAGAAGAAAATACCACAGGTATTGACGGTTTAAATCCCGGCAAAGGTTCACCGCCGGCACTGTTTCTTGCATCGGTTATCGTATCCCCAACTTTACAGTCATGAATCGTTTTCATACCAGTAATGATAAAACCTATTTCACCGGTTTCTAGAGAGTCTGCGTCAACCATCTTCGGGGTAAAGAAACCGATTTTTTCAATCACATATTCTGCACCAGTCGCCATAAATTTGATTTTCTGTCCCTTGGTTAATCTTCCGTCCACAACCCTAACTAAGATTACGACTCCTAAATAAGAATCATACCAAGAATCCACCAATAAAGCCCTTGATGTAGCATTCTCATTTCCACGCGGCGCCGGTAATTTTTTGACGATTTCTTCCAATAATTCCGGCACCCCATCACCAGTTTTTCCAGAAACACATAACGCCTCTGCCGCATCTAAACCTATTACGTCAGCAATCTGTGCACGTGTTCCTTCGACATCACTTGACGGTAAATCAATTTTATTTAAAACCGGCAACATTTCTAAATCATTATCCAGTGCAAGATAAGCATTTGCCAACGTCTGTGCCTGTACACCCTGTGTGGCATCAACTAAAATTAATGCACCTTCACATGCCGCTAAACTACGTGAAACCTCATAAGAAAAATCCACGTGACCTGGTGTGTCCATTAAATTCAGCTGATATACCTGACCGTCTTTTGCTTTATAATTTAACCGCACAGTCTGAGCCTTAATGGTTATTCCACGTTCACGCTCAATATCCATAGAATCAAGAACCTGCGCTTTCATCTCACGCGATTGTAAACCACCCGTAAATTCAATCAACCTATCAGATAAAGTCGACTTCCCGTGGTCAATATGTGCAACGATTGCAAAGTTTCTTATATTCTTCTGATTCATATAAAACTCTTGGTGACATCACTACTTATGCGGCAATGATACACCAGTATAATTAAACCTGCAACTATAAAATTTGGATTTTTTTATTTTCTACTTATCAAGTTTACTTAACAAAGAATCTATACGTTCTGCCCTATCCAAAGTGTCATCGTATTCAAATCTGATATCTGGAACATACTTCTGATTCATACGCGCAGCCAATTCATAACGGACTGTTTTCGTAATTTCTTCCAAACGGCGCTGAACAGCGGCAATATCGTCATTACGAGAATAATAAAACAGACGTACGAACTGTAAACCACCATGAGCAACAGCACCGACTAAGGATACCCCCACCACCAATTTATCATCGGCATAATTATCACGTAATATTTCTGCTACCAGCGTTTGTACTTTACTTGCCACACGTTGGGCGCGATTAGAATTATTATTTTGTCGTTTCATCATTTAATATATTCCTAGCATATAATATATTGTAAATTATACAATATTAAATTACAATCAAGTAAATTTTCCGATAAAGATGGAGAGATTAAATAATGAAATTTGCAGAATATATATTAAATAAATCAGAAAGTCGCGCATATTCATGGATTGTTTTTATTCTAACGATTTTTGAATCTATATTTCTTTTTATTCCTCCCGAAGTATTTATGACGCCTCCTATTATTGCTAATAAAAGGCGCGCGGTTCCGATTACCATTGCGACGGCGTTGGGTTCAATAGTTGGCGGTGCAATCGCTTATATGATTGGTGCATGGTTATGGGATTCGGTTGGAATGTGGCTAATAAATACTTTCTCTAATCCGGAACTGATAGAAAACGCTATAAAACCGATGTTCAGCAAATACGGTATTTTAATAATCGTTTTAACCGCTGTAACGCCGATACCATATAAATTATTAGCTCTTTGGCTTGGTTTTATTGGATATCCAATATGGATATTCCTTGGCGTATCAGCGATATTCCGCACCGGTCGTTTTGTAACAGTTGCGGTTCTGTTATATTTTTTCCAAGAACAAGCAAACGCGATAGTAAAAAAATATTTCTGGCCATTAACTATCGGGGCCATAATTGCCGCTGCCTTAGGGATATTTCTAGTATCGTTATTCTAAAAATAAAAAAGTCACGCATTGCGTGACAAAATTTTTTATTTCAAAGTTTTATTCAACCCAAATTGCTGCATACGTTGTTGCCGACGCACTGCCAACTGGTATTTGAACATTGCCTTTTGTAACAGTAACCTTACCATCTGTCTGAGAAACACCTGTAACGACCGCTCCTGAACCAGAAGTTGCGCTGTCCAAAGCGTTAATTTCGGATTTTGTTGCATACGTAGATGTAATTACGTTACCACTGGCGTCTTGCGTTGCCTTTGTCGCACTGCCAGCAGTTGTTGCGCTATCTGCTGTTGCAGCATTATTAACAGTAACAACTCCGTCTGTTGAAACTGTAATATCACCACCACTTTTCACCCCACCCAAAGCACCGGATGTTGCAGCTGGTAAAGTATAAGCGGTTGGAATAGTTGGTTTATTGGTTAAATCATTATAAGATCCTGACGTTGCAACGGTCGCCAAGTCATTTGTGTTTGCTTTGGCTGATAATTCTGTTTTTGTTGCGTACGTAGACGTAATTACATTACCGCTGGCGTCTTGGGTTGCTTTGGTCGCACTGCCGGCGGTTGTAGCAGAATCTGCAGTTGTTGCGCTGTTAACTGTTACTACCCCATCTGTTGAAACAGTAATATCACCACCGCTTTTCACACCACCCAACGCACCAGATGTCGCCGCAGGTAATTCATATTCAGCAACGTCACCGACATCTGCTTTTCCTGCTAATGCCGCTGCAACCGCCTTTTCTGATGGATAAGCAGTATCTGTTGCCGATGAAACATCTCTTACTGAGGTAACTTTGTTTTTAGTTTCTTCTGCTGTTATACCCTTTGTCGCAATAATGCTATCTCCACTTGCAGTAACACTGGTAACAACATTACCAGAACCACCAGTAGAACCGGTTATACCAGACAATCGTGTTTCTACTTGCTGATCAACATACCCCGTTGATGCAATATCAGCAACCGCGTTTCCAACAACTAGAAACGACAATACAGAAACTGCAAAAATACCTTTAAATTTCATCATTATGTATTTTACCTAAAAATAACCCTTCTTGTCATTCTCAAAATAACATAAATGCAACTTTTTTACCTATGTGCGGTATAAAAATTTATTATACCGCACACATTTTCAAAGCCTCTTCTTCATATATTACGGTTCTGTAACAGATGCACGTGTAATATCTTCCCAAGCATACTGTCCGTTATTATATGTCAAAACATATAAACCGTTAGAATTTACTTGTTCAGCACTTGGCGCTGGAATTGCTGCGTTAATTTTTTTTGCAATCGTCTGTTCCAACTTGGCTTCTGTTACATTTGCATTTGCAATTTTTTCTGATGTTACTGCATTGCTATCAATTTGAGCGGCACCAACAGTATTCATTGTTGCCAAATTACCTAAACCACTGATTTTTGATACAGCGATTGCAGCTGTGTCAGATATATCAGCGTTTTTGATCGCACCTGCAGCTATATCACCAGCTGCAACTTGATCTTTTGCCGCCAGCGCACCTAACGTAGGCTTATTTTGTAAATCGTTATAAGAACCCGATGTCGCAACAGTTGCCAAACCACTGATCTTTGATGCAGCGATTGCCGCTGTGTCAGATATATTAGCGTTCGTTATCGCACCTGCAGCGATATCACCGGCTGCAACTTGATCTTTTGTTGATAATTTACCTAAACCACTAACTTGGGTATTAGCAATAGCTGCACTTGTTGTTATATTACCCGTTCCATCAGTTACTAAGATCTGATTTTTTGCACCAGGTATATTTTTATCCTGTTTTGCAGCAACGCCTTCCTTCAAAGTATCAATTTCACCTTCTGCAGCGGTTAAACGCTCACCCTGACCTGTTACAGTTGCTTCCAAACTAGTCAAATCACCACTTACAGTTGCACTTGCTGCTTCTGCGATTGCATGTGCCGCGGCAACAGATGGGTATTTCGTTTCACTGGCAGCATCTGTAACTACTGCATCTGCAGAACTAGAAATATTTGCCTGTGTTTGGAATTTTGCATCTGCAGCTGTCTGTGTATAAACGTCTGCAGAGTTTGCTTTCAAATAAACTGTATCTGATAAGCTTTCCAATGCAGATTGATCTGCTTTCGTATTTACAGTCTGTGTCAATGTAGTTACCTGACCTTCAACTGTGCCTACTTCTTGATCAACATATGCTGTTGATGCGATGTCCGCATTTGCCGCACCGACAGTAACAACTGTCAATAATGTTGCAAATATGCCTGCTGTTAGTTTTTTCATTTTTCCTTCCTTTCTTTTTTTTTATTTTGAATTTGAGTGTTTTTCCTTCTTTTATACCTTTTATATCTTTACTTTTTTCCAATCTTTTTTAATTAGTAGGCAAAGTTACATTTACCCATGTTAAATTATTATTTTTATCAATGGACAATACGCACAATCCCGAATCGGCTGTACACTCTGCGCTTGGGCGCTTAACTGCCAAGGTTATAATTTGCTCGTCTGTTTCTGACTTTGTATACACATCATTAGCATTAGCCTTACCTTCAATAGCAGTTTCTAAACCAGAAACAGCTTCTGCTGCTGTATTCGCAGTATTCACAGCGTTAGTAACTTTTGTGGCTAAACCATTTTCTGCGTTATGAATTTCATCACTTAATTCTTCTATACTACCAGAAACTTGATCTAATTCTGTGTTTGTCGCGTAATCACCGGCGTCTTGTTTTTCTGACAAAGCTTGATATATAACACTACCTTGCACAGGGTTAACACCGTCTGGTGTCAAGGTTGTGTCAACAACCACGCCCTCTGGGATGACAGGTTTATCTTCTAAGTCATTATAAGAACCAGTTGTCGCAACAGTTGCCAAAGAATCTGTCTTTACATATCCCTGTAACTCGCTAGTATCAACCTTTGTATCTAACTCAGACTGAAACCCGGCAACCGCCGTCTGAGCTGCAGAGGCCGTACTTACAGCCGTAGCAACGTCCTTTACCAAACCTGCCGTATCATCACCAACAGTTATTTCCAGTCTACCAACAGAAGTTGTCAAACTAGATACATCTGAGCTAGCTTGCTGCGCCATTGAAACAGCACTTGCAACGTCTGTTTGCATACTTTCAACAGAATCTTTTTTTGCATACGAAGAATCAACCGTTTCTAGTAATGCACTATCCTGTCTATCTACGTAATCTTTACTGGGAATAACTGCAGCATCAGCAGTAACAACACTGAATAAAACAGCGGATAGAATACATCCAGAAAAAACTATTTTATTTTTATTCATTCTTTCTTTTTCCCTTATTACAACTCAATGTCGTACCAAACAGGATCACCGTTTGCGTCAGTTCCTAATATCTGATTTTTAGCGGCACCTGCTGTGGTTAGTGCGCTGTTTATTTTATTTTGTACTTCTGAAGACAATTTCGCATCTGTTACGCTATCGTCTTCAATTTCATTTGTGCCAACTTGCGAAACATAAGCTAAAGCCCCAAGCTCATCAGCATTTACCTTGTTATCGATAATCGTAATGACTTCGTTACTTAATTTATCCGCCGTAACCGTACCATCTTTCAATTTAACCCCTTCTATAGAATTATCTTGAAAGTTATTAGGATTCACGGGGACCCCTTCTTCGGACAAACTCAAAATCTGCTCATTCGTCCAATCGACCACAGCTTTAACTGACGGATAAGCATCTACAGACTTTTCATTTCCAACATCAATCAAAGTAACTTTTCTAGATACATCTTCAGGTGTATAAGTCAGTTTATCCTGCTTCGTAGCCAAACCTGCCACAGCCTCATCCGCAGCAGATTGCGCATTTGCGGCAGCTGTTTCTGCTTCTGCTGCCGAAGTCTGAGCTGATTCAGCTTTTGATACAGCGGACGCGATTTGTGCTGCTAAACCTACATCAGGCGTATTTATCGCCGCATCTAACAATGCTACATCTTCTGCAACACCTACAAGCTCTTCTGTATCGGCTTTCTGTTCTAAAGCGCCGTACACAGCAGCAGTTGAAGGATACTCTGTTTCACTATTTGTTATGGTCTGTACTTTATTTATTGAACTTTCTTTGCTATTTATATCTGCAACAATATCTGCGCTTAATTTACTTTCAGTTACAGTGCCATCCGTTAGCTTAGTTCCAGAAATGGCACCATCATCAATTTTATCTGGATTTACCGGTAACCCCGTATTTTTTAAATCTGTTATTTGCTGACCAGTCCACTGAACAACAGCACCAACAGATGGATACGCCGTATTAGAAGCCTGATTTTCTGCAGTTATAGCCGTAGCTTTGTTTGTAGCTAACTCTCTGGTCTGCAAACCACGTTCCGTAAGTTCTTTATTGGCATAAGTGGCATCTGCCGCTTCTTTTGTTAAATATACATCCGCCAAACCAGATATTGCAGATTGTATTGCTGCATTCATTTGTTCCGTCGTAGAATACAAACTCATATCCGCAGAATCGCCCTTTTCACCTTTTTCACCCTGCGGTCCTTGCGGTCCTGTTATTTCAGATTTAGAAATCAAAACACGCCATTCACTATCACCTTCTCCGTTATAACGCCATAACAAATCTGTATCATTATAACCCAACTCCACTTCACGACCATCTTGACCTGCAACCATATCTAATGATTCTTGCAACGCATCAACGTCAACAAAAATTTCATTGGTATTATCATCAATTATTATATAACCGTCCTGAGCCGGAATCAAAACATCTTGTTTATCTAACAATTGATCGGAAACATTATCATTGGCCACACGTAAATCATCCACATCTCTTTGAAGTTGATCAACTCTACTTGTCAATTCAGAAGCTAATTCTTGATCAAAAGAACCGTCACCCCCAGAAGAAGACCCACCACTTGGGGTTTGTGGACGCAAAGAACTACCACCACTTACAGACGTAGTACCACCAAGATATTGTCCTATAGATAATCGCGGTGTTGTAGCTACACGTCCGCTTGTTGTTGTTCCTGCACTAACCGTTGTACTTGTACCAGAAACGCCAGACGAAGGCGTTACTCTTACAGAGCCACCACGCACAGAAGCCGTAGAACTTGATGCATTACTATTTGCTGCAGCTGCGCTGGACGCGCTAGAATATGTACCACTGCCCCCCAGAGACCTTACAGATGACGCACCATATGCCCCTGATACGACTGTGCATAAAACACATACTATTGCTAATCTTGAAATTTTTAAATCGTTTTTCATCAATTCTCTCTGCCTATAACATAATATCATATTTCCACGAATCGGGTCAACTGCTTTATGAGTTAAAATTCATATCTTATGCCAATTGATACAGAATTATCCAAAATGAAATCTATATCGTTTTGGAACCAATGTGTTCCCGTTTCTCCGTCCAAAACAATATCATTTATTCGCTGATCTAAACCGGTCATACCAGATAAACGATAACGAAAATCTAAAATTAAATTATCGTCTAGTTCATATGCATAACCTAACATAACACCTGCCATTGGGGCAAAAGCATATTCTTTACGTTCACCACCATTAGAGAATATAGTATCTATTGTAGTAACCGGCATCGCAACACCGACACCTGCACCAAGATAAAAACCGTTTACAAAATCATAATAACCATTCAACATTAAATAAGGTACCTGCAAAGAAAAAGAAGATTCCGCATCTTTATCTTCAAAATAACCCATATAACCCGCTTCTAATTCAGCGCGCCAAAAATACGCTATTTTTGTACCACCAAAAATACTGCCACCAAAAACTGGTTCAAAAGAATATTTATCACTGTTAAATTCTTCCGGAGCTTTCAACCCTTCGTCAACACTATACTTATTTTCCCAATTCATAAAATTTAAATCGGCACGTGCACCAATATACCAACCAGTTTTAGCTTTATCGGTATAATCGTAAGTTACCCGATAACCACCGTTATTATCACGAGTCAGGTAACTTGGTGCTGCCATTGCACCCGTTGCAACAAAACCAGCTAAAACAAAAACTGATAATATTTTTTTCATATCATTCCTTCCTTTAACTTTTATCAGAGTATATCACAAAATACGCACTTAAACAAAGAACAAAAAACATATATTGACAACTTTTTATAAAATTTGCTAAATTTCATTTATAAAAAACAAAGGAAAGGTTATGAAAAAGCTTATATTATTTGGATCTGTATTAGGACTTGCTGCATGTAGTGGCGTTCCAAGCAATATAAATGATGATAAAGTATTTTTTGCTTTTGATTCTGCTGTAATTTCAGATGAAGCACGTACCAATCTAGAATCTCAGGCTTTGTACATGAAAAAACATCCAAACAAAAATGTTATACTAGAGGGACATTGTGACGAACGTGGTTCCACAGAATATAATTTAGCATTGGGTGCGTTACGTGCAGGAAATGCGGCACACGTTCTAATTTCTGAAGGAATAGAACCAGAAAGAATTAAAACTATTTCTTATGGTAAAGAACGCCCACAATATCCTGGTACAGGCGAAGAGGTTTGGGCAAAAAATAGAAACGCGACAACAAAAGTTGTTGATGCAGAATAAAAAATGCGCCAATGGCGCATTTTTTATTATGTATGCTTGACCATAAAATCTTTTTTTACTACTATTTTTCTCATGGAAGACAATACAGCAATATCTTTTGCAAACGTAGGCGCGCGGTATGATAACGCCCGAGAGGTTTTATCAGATGTTTCTTTTAATATCAGTTCTGGTGCATTTTACTTTTTATCTGGTGCTTCTGGTGCAGGAAAAACTACACTTTTAAGATTAATTTATCAGTTACACAAGCCGTCTCGGGGGCAAATCAAGTTATTCGGTCACGTTACTAATGACATGACACGCGATGAAATCGCAAATCTGCGTCATAAAATGGCCATCGTATTTCAGGAATACTCACTACTATCTCATATGTCTGTGTTTGATAACGTTGCATTACCTCTACGCGTACGCGGATTATCAGAAGCCAAAATAAAAAAACTCGTTTTAAAAGTATTGGAATGGGTTGGTTTAGCCAAATATGCAGATGCAAATCCTAAGACATTATCTGGTGGTCAACAACAGCGTGTATCAGTTGCAAGGGCGATCATAATTCAACCGTCTATATTACTTGCCGACGAACCGACGGGAAATTTAGACGACGAAAACGCTTCGCGTCTTATGGAATTGTTCGTCCAGATGAATAAAACATTTGGTACGACAATAATTCTGGCGACTCATAGTACTAAATTAATGGAAACATATAAATTTCCTGTAATTCACGTTGAAAATCATAAGGTTAATTTTATAGGCACTCATGGTTCTAAAACGCCGGAAGCCCCGAAAGTAACGAAAGTATGGAAAGGTCCGAAACCGCAAAACTATTTTTCAGAACTTTCTAAGCAATTTGAAGATATTGGAAACGCATAAATGACAAAAAAACCGATTGTTTTTTCTCTCGTACGAGATCAGTCTATGTTTATGACGGCGATTATGTCACTGTTAACATTTTTGGCTGTCTTGGCTTTTGGCATTGCCCTATCTATCGGTACAGGCGTAATACGCTGGAATTCACAATGGGATCTTTTCGCAACTGTTCAAGTTATGCAAACAGATAATAGCGCAAAGGTAAAAAATATAATCGACGAAAACACCGAGAAAATTGCAAAAGTAACAGAAATAACTACGGAACAAATGCATGATTTGTTGGGACCGTGGATATCAGGTGGCAGCGCACTAGAAAATTATCTACCAAAAATGTATGAATTACAGTTTAACACGATTGACGATTTAGAATATGTTGAAAAACAGATTTCCGAATATGCCAGATTCTTAACACATGCCCAGGCACTAAAAAGTTCAACTTCTGCCGGTTGGAAGATGATTTTAATTTCTTCTTTTGTATTATTACTGACTCTTGGTGCGATCGGCGTTTGTATTTCTTACATCGCTAGGAATACAGCTTTATTACACAGGCGTGAATTAGAAATACTTAACCAGATTGGTGCCACAGATGCCTACGTTGCTCGCCAGATGCAAATAATAATTGCTAAGATTTGTGTCGCAGCGGGCGCAGCAGGTTTTGCTGTTGCTGTTCCATTTTTGCTACTTATTCTTGGGGCGGCTCATAGCGCAAGAGTCGGATTAATGGCAATGTTATCAATTTCTGGTTGGGGATGGTTCCTTTTATTTCTTCTGCCGATTTTAATAATTATATTTGCAATATGGATTACTAAGCGTACTACGATAAATATTTTAAAGAATAGTTAATGAAATTATTACCACCATCTTTGTTACTAGTGACTATATTTGTTATCGGCGGTGCAGCATTCAAAATGACTTCTCCCCGTACATGCGAACGCATAAAAACTAACGATTCAATATTTGTATTAACTGGTGATATGCGAAGGATACCTTTTGCTATGCGTCAATTACGTAAACATCCATATGCGGACTTATATATAATAGGCGCAGGAACTAATGGCAGTTTTGATAATACTAGACGAGTTACAATAGAATCCGATTCGAAATCAACTTATCAAAACGCACTTGCCATAAAGAAAATTGCTCAGAAAACTGGTCTTAATAGATTGGTAATAATTACTACTGAAGATCATATGAAACGAGCAACCTATTTGATAAGACAAGAACTGCCAGATACAGAAATTGTTACCTGCCCTGTACCACTTACAGATATGCCAGTTACAAAAAGACTTGAACGATGGTTTATAGAGTATATAAAATATATCGTTACATTATTAGGAATAAAAGAAGGATAAAAATAAAGGAAGTAAAATGTTCAGAACAGTTATGTTTAAAATATTATTAGCACTATATTTTATCTTATGGTCACCTCTACTTTTAATAGGATTGATATCAAAAAAACTAAATAGATTTTTTGTTTTAACATGTGCTGGCGGCGTTTTAGTTTTGGCGCGCATTATTGCCGGAATAAAATATCAAATACACTATCCACCAATTGAAGAAAATGGTGTACCTGTTGCACCTAATGGAAATATAAGATTAGACGGCAAAGCGATAATTGCCGCCAAGCATATGTCCATATTAGAAATAGCGGTTTTATCAAATTATGTTCCGAACTCATTTTTCATAATAAAGCGTGAACTATTATGGATTCCTATTTATGGTTGGGCTTTCTGGCGGATGGGTTTACAACCGGTAAATCGCGCAAGAGGTGCAACAAATATGAAAAAACTAACGCACAGCGTTGCAAAGAAAATCATGGATGGGCAAGTTCTTATTATTTTCCCAGAAGGAACCAGAGCCAAACCTGGTCAGAAAGTACAATTAAAACGTGGTCTATTATTTTTAGCTCACGAATTAAAATTACCGATATTACCTGTCGGTACAGACGCTGGTAAATATTGGCCAAAACATGGAAGAATGCATAGTGGTACCGCAAACATATGGTTTGAACCGATGTTACCATGCAATGCCTCATTGGATGAAATAAGCGAAGCTATCAATCGCCATAGCGCATAAAAAATCCTGCATTAAGCAGGATTTTTACTTACACCAGCTTTGTCGCTTTCCGCCATCATATTTTCTACCCAATTTTTCCGTAACCAAAATATTTGATAGATCACGACCATCAGCAAGCTTTACCCTGGCGTCTATTCTTCCTAAATATTTATCATCTTTAATATCCGATAAATCAACAACGGAACCAATTGGTAATAATTGAGCAGCTCTATTAGTTGCTTTACGAGCCATATCAATTTCTTGTTTACACTGCCCGTTCATTTCTGGAGTATCAACATCTAAAAGTCTTACCCTAACTGTAATTTGTGTTTTATCTTCTAATTCTACACGCGCGGCAAAAGTATCTCCGTCTAAAACTCTGTCAACAACGGCAGGTATTGCAATTGCCCTGCTTACGACTAGTAACGAAGCCAAAAAAGCAAAGCCTAATTTTTTCATTACGGTAATTTTGGTGACCAAGTTGGTTCTACTCCATTAACATTATCAGGTAATTCTATTTCATAAATATTTTGACCTGTAATATCAACGCTACGAATATGGCTTATACGTTCAATTCCATCCAAAGCCTTTTCCGTTTCATAGTACACCAAACGACGCGAACCTGGTGCCCAAGACGGAGCCTCCATATACCAACCGCCCGCCAAAATTTTCTCGTTACGTCCGCGCGGATCCATAATACCTATATAGAATGTATCATCAGCCATTTTTGTAAACGCGATAAACTTTCCGTCTGGTGACCAAGCAGGCGTAGCGTATTTACCCGCACCATAAGTTATACGTTCTACAGCGCCAGTTTCTAAATCAAGAATATAAATCTGTTGCTTACCGCTGCGATCGGAATTAAAAGCCATCTTTTTTCCATCTGGTGAATATGATGGACTGGTATTTAAAGAATTACCGAACGTTAGTTGTCGTAAAGATTTTGATTCAATATCATATTCATATATATGAGTAATACCATTTTTAACCAGCGATAAAGCTATTTTCGTTCCATCCGGTGAAAACCGCGGAGCAAAATTCATGCCACCAAACTGCCCCAACCTACGCTGTTCACCAGTTTCCAAATCTAACGTCCATACCATAGGATCGTTATCACGATAAGACAAGAAAACTATTGTCTGCATATTAGGAGAAAAATGAGGTGACATAACAAAAGTATCTTTATCTGATAAATACTTCAATCCATAACCATCTTGATCCATTATAGCCATACGTTTAGTTCTGTCATGCACCGGACCAGTTTCGGCAATGAATACAATTTGAGTATCAAAATACCCGACTTCCCCAGTCAAACGTTCATATATAGCATCAGCCATTATATGAGCTAAGCGACGAGCAGATTTTTTTGATGCGACCAAACTTTGGGCCTCTATTTGTTCTTTTGCGTTTACATCCCAGACATAAAATTCTAAATTGTATCGCCCACCAGACTCTGCCGATAATTTTGCCTGTACCAATACTTGTGCTTTAACAGCGGCCCATAATTGAAAATCTGGTAAATTTCCCATTTTAACAAATTCTGGCAACGCATCCCTAGAAACGATTCGGAATAGACCGGTAGATTTCAAATCAGCATCAACGACATCTCTTATCATTTCGGCATCTTTTGAAGAAACGTTACCTTCAATTTCAAACTTTTGTACCGCAACAGAAATTGGTTCCAAAGCCCCTGCAATAATATCAACTTTTAACTCTGCCCTGGCTGGTGCAACGAACATAAAAGCCGCTATAAAAAATCCCAGAATTTTCTTTATCATATGCAAATCCTTTCCCGTATATGAATTTACGTAATTTTATACAGTTATAATAAAAAAAGCAAGAAAACCAACAAAGAAAACCTCCCTCTTTAAGCCCGCAACAAAAAAACAACACAAACGCCCCCACAACAGTAAACACAGCAGTATTGATACCAGCGATTACAAATGTATTGACAATTGCCAATACAATGATATAGTCGGTTGTAAGTACGGCAGTATTGCCGTCTGTATAGGAGTGGGTATATGCCAAATGTAATGCAACAATTATTTATAATGAACATAGAAGCGCTGCTTAAAGAATACGCAGCATATCGAGCGTTTAACAAATCGGACAGCGTAATAAATATGCGCATACCACATCAAGTATTAGAACGCATAAAAAAGATGGCAGAAAAACAACACGTGCCATATCAATTATTAATATCGTCTGTTTTGTTTTCATTAGTTAGTGCAGAAGATAGCCAGCAATAAAAGGTAAAATACAAATGCCAAATACAAAAACAAAATATACTTTTGACTTTTTAAACATGCACGTGCATCATGCAAACGAACAATACGTTAATGAATTACGTTTATATACAGACACAATATCATATGACAATAACGCGGAATATTGGTTATTTTCTGACTTATATAATTTATTTGGCAAGCATTATATTGGCACCCATAATAATGCTATTGAAACGCTTGGATACGTAATAAACAAATCAGACTTTGAAAAATTACCTAAAACAAACAAAGAAAAAATTTTACGCGCGCCAAATTTTCGTACATTTTTTGAAGACCACGTAATATCAATAAAAAATAATTACAGTATAAAAGACGCGCAGAATATCAGCTTAACCAAACAAAACGCCCCCGACGCAAAAATAAGTCGTTACGCATGTTGGAAATTATTAAAACGTTGGCCAAATATGATATTTCCACAATTATACTTTATAAGCCCGAACGCAAAATTAGACGAACTATACAAAGCAGCATATAAATTTTCTAGAATATATCATCGTAACAGACTGACAAAACTAGAAAAAATCGTTAATGGAATTGCCCATAAAAAAATGGACTTGCAGCGGTTCAATAGTTTTATGCATAAAGTATTCTTTTATAATGCGGATTTAGAAGCGATAAAATCTGCATACGGTATATCAGGAACGATATTTGATCATATGGGGGTTCGTTCTTTAATGGCGCGCTATAATGCATTAGATAAGTCTATAAATGCATATAACATACGTCCTTCCATGACATTTGACGGATTTATAAACGTATTATATAACGAACTTGCAGAATCACGCATAGCAATGATGAATCAAACAGGCAGAACACCGGAACAAGATATATCACAAAAGTCAATCAGCAAAATATCAGGTGAATTAAAGAAACTGGAATCAGACTTTATAAATAAATACGCATTTCAAAAAATCCGTTAAAAAAAGCGACCTTTCGGTCGCTTTTTTAAATCATTAAAACATTCCCCAACCCTGAATCAGATTTTCACAGCCGATCAAACCCAAACCAGTGTTAGAAAATACGAAGAATTGTAATACGATACCGATACTAAACAACAACACAAAACCAACCAACATACCGGTACCTTTTTTCTTAAGATCTTCCATTTCTACTTTACCAGAGGAAATAAAACCCCACGCCCATCCGGCAATAATGAAAGCAGCACCGACAAAAGCCAACGTACGTAAAATCTTAAACACACCGTACATTTGTCCTATTAACCCACATAAACCACTGGTATTTAAAGCACCTGCTTGACCGCCAACATCCGCCAATGCAACAGAAGCACCAGCCAGAACAATAATTCCTGCAAAACCAAGTTTTTTTAATAAACCTTTCATATAAATCCCCTTTTCTTTTTATATAATTTTATCATAAAAAATGGGCTTATTCAAGCGAGATAAATATAAAAAGACGCGGCGCTAAATTACTGACGCCGCGTCCTTTATTCTATGTAATATTACATAGCGGGAACGATAATATATCTGCGTTTTAAAACGGGTTGTGTCTTGCTGCAAGAATCACAAGAAACCTTTTCAACCTGTGTGCATGCATTACACGGTGTTACCTGTGCAGCCGGTACCAAGATTTGACGATCCTGACGCGGTGCCTGCCCAAAGTTATCCATAGCATACAAATCTTCGCAACGAGTATTACGATAAACGATTTTTTTACCGTTATCTATTCCGCGAATGTTACGAGAAAAATTACGACCATATTCACCAGCGTAATAAATACAATCATCGCCGTCCTGAGTATATCTTACGCCACCCTTATAATAATCATAATATGCGCCGCAACCAACCAAAGAAGTTAATGCAATTACAGACATCAGAATTTTTTTCATATTTCGTACCCTTAAACTAAAAAACGCATTCTCTTGCCTGCTCCCCGATTCGTAATTTAATTGTTGCACAAAAGTGCCCGTTGTCAAGTTATTGTTAAATTTGTTTATATGTATAGATAAAAATTATTATGGATTATAAGAAATCTTACCGGTACCAGGTAAATAGAAACAACCGTTATTATCACAAAATTGTGTTCCTTCTTCCCCACGAACCATATAACAATCTCCGACACTTGACGCGTTTTCTGGACTGGTTGTTCCTACAGGACAATTATATTGAATATTATTACTGCAATAAGACCCACTTGGACAAATTCCAAAAACAGGTTTTAAATTAACCGTCTCTGCAACAACTGGAATATCACCACCGACTTCTATATTACCACAAGAAGCGGTTTCACCGCTATCTGCGGTATACGAACATTCATAATATAAAAACAACTTTCCAGCACCCACACTTCCTGCATAACTTTGAGCTTTTAAACACTCTACTTCGCCTTGTTCGTTTACGTTATTTATATCACATTTTACTAAAGAGTATGTATTTTCTGAGTTATAATATCTTATCTCCACAGTTACATCTTTCCAACAAGCATATAAAGTTATTTCTTTATTGCCATTTGCCTTTTCAATAAGTTTGGGCCATAAAGATTGGGTAAAAACACCTTGGTTATTAAAAAACATTGTACCATCACATTTTTCTTTATCAAAATAACCATTAAACTTATTTTTAAATACACTTTCATTTTGTAAAGCGCCTGCAGGCAAACTTGCCGACCATCCTGTCGGATTATTTGTCGTGGCAAAACCTTCTTCATATTTTGCATACGCGGTTTTATTTTTTCCTATAATCCAATGAGCTTTTTTCAAATCCAAAGTATACACATTTGGCACGCATACTTTTTCAAACGAACAGTTTCCATCATCTGTGTTGCCAGAACCTGTTACGGTACAATCAGTTCCTGTACCACTATACCCGTTTCCACAAGAAACACACTTAAAACTGTTTGCGTCGTTTTCTGCATACGGGTTAAAATACTGCCCCGATTGACACGTAACAGTCCATGGACAAGTATTTGTGGTAAAACCCGAATATGCGGTTCCAGTTAAAAATTCGGCACCTGTGGGCTTTACTGTACAATCCGAACATTCGCCACTGCCCACCGTATTTTTATAAGTACCGGGCTTACATAAAGAACACTTATTACTACTAGAAGCAAAATAACACCCCGCAATACATGAATTATTTGCGCCAACATTGCCACAGTCCGTGGTCTGTTCGGCATTGGCAACGGTTACACAAAATAAAAAAATACCCAGTGCAGATAATATAATTTTTCTCATCCGGAAAATCCCCCGCGATATAATTATATTTTTACACGTTTTTAATCGGGCTGTCAATTTATTAAAAAACCGGCATTTGCCGGTTTTTTAATGTTGCTTTTGTTGTTCTGTAAATCTTTTATTTATCGTCCAGCCATTTTGTACATACCATAAACTGTCCGCTGGGACCTTTGATGCCTCACCAACAGCAAAATCAAAATCACCCTTTCCGCGAAATTTCGGTGAATAATTCAACATTTTTTCAAGCGTCACTTTACGAATGGCGGTAATATCATCCGCAAACATATTACACCAGGTTTCTTTTGGCACAATATATATTGTTCTGATTGTTGGGTCTTTTATATATTCCTGTGCCTTTTTACTGGGATAGCGCACACCATTTTCATCATAAAATAAATCCTCCCCATGTGCACTAGTAAAAGTTATCTCTACATCACGGGTTGGAACGATTTCTTCGTTCTTTTCACAACCGCCAATAAACATACTGGCACCCGCCAATCCCAACATCGGTATAACCCTTTTTATGCTGTAAGGTACTATCTTTTTTAATTTCATATCTGCCCCCTGTGTTGCTGCATGTATTATATAACATATATAGACGAAAAACACAACTTTGTCAAGTACTGCTTTGTATATAGGCGATTTTTCCTAATAAAAACTTGGGGCGTCACCACTCATATTATGCTATAATCATTTAATGATATAAAAAGGAATAATACTATGGACTATAAAGACTTTGGACTGGTAAATACTAAACGCATGTTTTCAGATGCATTGTCGCGTCATTATGCCATACCCGCGTTTAATTTTTATAATATGGAAACTTTGCGCGCCATAATCAGTGCGGCGCGTGATACTCGCAGCCCTGTAATTCTGGCGGTATCCGAATCCGCATTAAAATACATGGGCGAAGATTTATTACGGGGTATGATTTGGGGACTGAATATAAAAGACACCGACGGCGTCGCACTGCATCTGGACCACGGTTCTTCGTTTGAATCCTGCGTAAATGCAATAAAACTAGGTTTTTCCAGCGTGATGATTGATGGTTCTAAACTACCATTCGACGCCAACGCCGCATTGGCAAAACAGGTTTCGGATTACGCACATCAATACGACGTCACAGTCGAAGCTGAATTGGGGGTGCTGTCCGGCATAGAAGACGAAAACACCAAATCAGAAAAGTCAAGTTATACAAACCCTGACGACGTTGTAAACTTTGTAAACGCAACTAATATAGATTCTTTGGCGATTGCAATCGGTACCAGTCACGGCGCATACAAACGAAAAAGTGATGACGAAGAATTGCGCTTTGATATTCTTGACGCGGTCGCTAAACAATTACCAGATTTTCCATTGGTTTTACATGGCGCGTCCAGCATACCTAAAACATTTATCAACAAAATAAACGAATTTGGTGGAAAAATGTCCAACGCACGGGGCATTGCCGTTAATCAATTAAAACAAGCCGTCAAAAAAAATATATGCAAAATAAATGTCGACAGTGATTCCAGACTGGCCTTTACCGCCGGTGTACGCGAAATACTGTCAACAAAACCCGATGATTTTAATCCGCGTGATTATTTAAGTCTGGGTCAGAAATACGTTTATGATAATTGCATAGATGAAATAAAAAATATTATGAATTCGGCAAACAAGTTATAAAAAAAATCGGCGACATTTTCGCCGATTTTTTATTTTGCGCGCTCTACATATTCCAGCGTTTCGGTATTAACAACAATCTTTTCACCCTGTTCTATAAACAACGGAACTTGAACACGAACGCCGTTATCTAAGATTGCAGGTTTACCGCCGCTGCTGGAAACAGTCTGACCTTTTAAAGCCGGCTCTGTCTCTTCTACTGTGGCAACGACCGTCTTTGGCAAAGAAATTGATACTGGATTACCTTCAACAAAATTAGCCTTTACCATCATTTCAGGTGCAAGAAATTTCATCTGTTCACCCATAGTCTCAACAGGCATTGTAAACTGCTCATAATTAGAAAGATTCATAAAATATGCATCCGTACCGTCTGAATACAAAAACTGACAATCAAAATCTTCGACCATTAGTTTTTCAACTTTATCTTCCGCGCGCCAACGATCGTTCCCTTTATTTCCAGAATCAATATCGCGCAATTCTGCCTGAACGAAAGCACCACCTTTACCAGGCTTTACTTTTGTTATGGACATTACAGAATAACGTTTACCATTGTGAGAGATAACCCAACCCACACGCATATCATTTGCAATATATGATGCCATACTAATACCTCTTATTTTTATTTGTTATTATAAAATTGCTTATTGCGCCGCCCTTTTATGTGCCCAATAACGATCTATACTTTCCATTATCAACCTATCGGCTGTTTCGCGATCTGCCCAACCTTTAACCTTTGACCAAGAATTCGGTTGTAAGTCTTTATAATGTTGAAAGAAATATTCTATTTTAGACCGTAAAATTGACGGCAACTGCTCAATATATTCTGTTGTCGTGTAAAAAGGGTCAATATTATCGCGTGGAACGCAAATTATTTTTTCGTCACCACCCGCTTGATCTTCCATTAATAATGCCCCGATTGGTCGAACCTCTATCAATACACCCGGGCGCAGTGGCGCGTTACATACGACAACACAATCCAACGGATCTCCGTCGTCGCCAAGTGTTCCGGGAAAATACCCATAGTTTGCAGGATATGCCATTGGCGTGTGTAAAATTCTATCTACTCGCAACAAACCTGTTTCTTTATTTATCTCATATTTTACATGACCGTTTTCGGGAACCTCTATAATAGCATTCATCTTTTTAGGTGGTTCTTTACCCGGTATAATTTCTTCTAGTGTCATAAAAAATCCTTTGTTTTCGGCGAATTTTACCACAAAAAATACGATTTGCAATTTTTTATCAATTAAAAATATAAAAAGCCCCTTTAAACCAAGGGCTTTATGACTTAGAAATCATTCGCGTTACATGCGCATAGGCATCAAAACGAACAAAGCATCCGTCTTTTTATCTGTTGATTTAATAACGGTTGGTGATAATGGATCCTGCATTTCCATCTGGAATTTATCACCTTCTACCTGACCTGCAACGTCCATCAAAAACTTCACATTAAACACAACTGTGAAAGAACTGTCCCCATTGTATTCAACGTCTAATTCCTGCGTCGCGGTTCCTGCATCTGGGCTTGATGCATTAACAACCAACTTATTCATAGAGAAAGTTAATTGAACAGATTTCGTTTTATCAACGCTGGCAACAGAAACCAAATCGACAGCGTTCAAGAAAGACTTTCTATCCAAAATTGCAATTTTATCGTTACCTTTCGGTATAACAACGCGATAATTCGGATATTGTGCATCAACCAATTTACTTGTTAATGTTGCCGCCCCAACTGTAAAACGCGCCTTTGTATCAGACAGTTCAACTGTAACATCATCCACAGTTGCATCTTCTAATAATTTAGATAATTCACCTATTACACGACGCGGTAAAATTACAGCCGGCATTTCTGCACTGCCAACCGGTGCCGGCATTGCACACAATGCCATACGTTGCGCATCAGTTGCAACCGCCGTTAACATTTTTTCTTTGCCTTCGTCAGAAATATGGAAATAAATTCCGCCTAAATGATACCGAACATCATCAGTTGGTATCGCGAATTTGGTCTGATTTATTAAGTGCGCCAAATCCCCAGTCGTCATCTGGAATTTAGTTGTCAAGTTACTGCCAGCCATTACTGGAAAGTTTTCCGCTGGTAAAGTAGGCAAACGAAATACGGCGCGACCGCTAGATACAACCAGCTGATCACCAGTTTGCTTAAAAGAAATTTCTGCGTCGTCCGGCAATTTACGAACAATATCGTATAGCATTTGAACAGGAACGGTTGTCGTCCCCCCCAAAGTAATGTCTGCCGCGACATGCTCAACCAATTCTAAATCAACGTTGGTCGCAGATAAAATTAAATCATCCGCAACTTCAATCTTAACGTTTACTAATATCGGCAAGGTTGCACGCTTTTCCACGATTGATTGCATATGCCCCAGCGCACGTATTAAAACCTGACGAAATACTGAAAATTCCATAATTTGCTCCTGTTAAATCTATCTTCGTCCTACATTCCTTTTAGGTAAGTTTATCAAAAAAGCCCGATTCGGTGCAAGACTTATTCAACGTAAAAACAGCTGGACAAACTATGCATTCAGTCAAAGTTTAATGATGTAAATAACCACATTATTTATACATAACTTTTTCCAATTTAGCGCGTAATTTTTTCATATCATCATATTTAGTAAATTTACCTTTTTCGGCAATTGATATATCCCCGCTTTCTTCCGATACGACTAATACAGTTGCGCCTGACACTTCGGACATACCCAATGCGGCTCTATGTCTTGTCCCATACTTCCAATTTAAATTATTTTTAGACAGCGGTAAAATTCCACCTGCATATGCAATACGATTTTTCTCTATTATTACAGCCCCATCATGTAACGGTGTCTTATTAAAAAATATCGTCAATAATAATTCACTTGAAATATCAGCATTTACCGCAACCCCAGGTTTATCAATAACGCTTTCATCTAAGGAAGTGGTAAAAACTATTAATGCCCCGGTATGCTTTATCGACATATATTCAACCGCAGACAGCAAAGCATCCAACGCTTTCGTATTACGTGTTATATCCTGATTATGTTTAAACAGACGCCGCCATTCTTTAATATTTCCCATCAAAGCCATAAATTTACGTAATTCTGGTTGAAATATAACAACAAGACTGATAGATAAAAACAAAGCCACCCAATGTAAAAAAGCCCCCAGCAAATCAAGATGGGCCCAAGAAAGAATAAAACTTACCCCCCATAATAACGCCAGCCCAAATAGTCCGCGAACCAAACGTTCCGATGAAGTATTTTGTATAAAACTTCTATAAAAAATATATAAAGTAACGAAAATAATGGCTATCTGAATTAATTCTACCCAACTAAACATTTTATTTAATCCCCTATTTGTTCAATATACTACTTGCAAGTTCTTTAACTGGCAAACTCATCCAATCGGGGTCATCTCTACGAATAGTAGCCCCTTTTTCCATAGCTGTTTCACAAGGATGATCATCCGCCAACCAATTTTCTAACAAATCGCCTGCCAATAAACCGACACCTGCCCCAGCAACCAAACTAATTCCACCAGTAAAAGGAGCAAGTAATAAACCTATACCAGTTGCAGAAGCAACTTTACCCGCCACCGCGGCGCCACTAATCTGTAACGTCGGTTCGGCTAAATTACCTGTAATTTCTATAGAATTAACAACATTACCCGTTAACGATAATTTTAATCCTCTTACAGGTACTGTTATCAAAGATAATTTAATTTTTTCTTTTCCTAAATCTAAATCTCCTGCTAAACGAAGGTTTATCGCATTTGTCTCAACAGCCACCCCGTGTTGAGTCTCAATTAAACCATTTCGTATCTTAGTATTTACAGATGCACATGATATTTTCATCTGATTATATTTTTTTTCGGACCTAAATAAATCTTGAATGCTATGCCGCAACGTAGTCAAGAAATCACTGCCATACATATTTGCCACCAAAGTAGAATGGGCATATCCAGCTGCAGAAGAATACACTTGTACGGGTCCAGTAAGTGTCTGCATCCAATCAGATAAATTGTAACCATTTGCTTCAACATACATATCTAAATCCACTGGAAGATCCGAAATTAAATTATCTACGTGTATTTGTCTTAATAATTCGCCAATTACGATGCCATGACCTGCACCACCCATTTTAACGTACATTAAACCGTCAGAATTAATCGTTATATCAGACCCAATTTTTACGTCTCCACCGGCTATATTGGTGCCGACATCTACACGTGCAACCCCGTCTTTCAAATTTATTTTAACATCTGTATCTTTCAAATTAAATTCACGATATACTATAAAATTATCCAGCTTTATATGAACATCTAAATTTGTTTTAGCAAAAATATCTCCAAACAATGGGATATCTTTAAAGACATTTAGTTCTCTATCTGGTCTTGTCCAATTTTTTTCATATGCTTCTGGAAACAATTCTACCAAATTAATTGATTTAGATTCTAAAGTTGCTTTTATGTTAGGTAATTTACCAGACCAGTCTATAGTTCCGGAAAAAGCCAATGTATTACCGCGTACTTTTATTGACGAATTACGAAGAGTTAACTTCTGCCAATCATATCCACCAGAAATATTTACGCTTACTGTCGGCATAGGAATAAGTTTTAAATTGAAAACGTTTCCTACCTCCTCTATATCAGGAATATCACCCTTGATGATAAAATCTATTGGCGCTTTACTGGTCCCCTCTAAGGCGATATTTGCTATTAATGCATCTCCCCCTGTTGAAAAGGCAATTTGTACGGGATATACCTTGCGCTCTGCATTATACTTAGAAAAAGATAATATAAAAGGGAATACATCAGAATGAGATTTTATCCAACCGCTATACTCTCTACTATCCTTATGAGGCATATATCTAACCTGGAAAGCATTTACTGAATATATCGCCCCCAAAATATCTACCTCTAAATTCTGTACCTCTAAACCACCTAAACCTGGGTCTATAAAAGGGAAATCAGATGGTGCGCTTTGTTTATTATCTTCTGTCTGATTTATATTTGGTATGACAGAATATTCTCCTTTTTCGTTTTGCTCAACACATACAGTTGCGTCATATATTTTTACGTTTTGGATGGTCGGTCTATCACGAAACAAAGAAAACAAATCTAATGTAACGTCTATTTTTTCTGCGCTAAACGCATCTTTATGATTTGCCCAATCCGCATTTGGAACACGTACCTGATTTAATTCAATTTGTGGCCGCAAGGACAATTTCCAAGAAACGGCACCGTCTATTTCTACTGGTAACCCCGTAGAATCTCGTAATATATCTAAAACATCCCCACGTAAAGCCTCAAGATTTATTTGCGACAAAGCAATTACAACAGCAACAAGCAACCCCATAACAAACAGGCTTAAAACGCGCATAACCTTAAAAAAATTTTTTTCTTTTTTCTTCTTTTTGACCATCTAAGTCGCCGTAAGTATTTATGGTAATTTAAATTCTAAGAACTTTATTACCGGTTGCATAAAATCTGGTATTGGTGCACGCATAGTCAGCATCTTACCGCTAGCCGGGTGTCTAAATGTTAACTTATACGCTAACAAAAACAAGTTATTTGTTTCAAACATAGAGCGTAAAGTTCCATCTAATTTTTTATCGGTCCCATATAATATATCACCAACTATGGGGGCATTTAAACACAATGCACTATGTATGCGTAACTGGTGTGTTCGCCCCGTCTTAGGAGAAAAAAGAACCCAAGATAAATGTCCGGCTTTAGACAATACCTCATATTCTGTAACCGCACGTTGAGGGCGTTGTCCTGTACCATTATTTAAACGTTTGGCATCTTCAAACACTTGCCCCTTTATAATATAATTATCTATAATACCCCGTAATGGATTAACTTCCCCGTTTAAAAGAGCTAAGTATTCTTTACGTGCAGTTTTATTTTGAAATTCGCTTGATAATATCTGAGCGGCTTTCTGATTTTTAGCGACAACTAATACGCCGCTTGTTTCTCTATCCAACCGATGAACCAATGATATTTTATCATATGGAAATAAAGCTGCCGCCATTTTATCAATAGATTTTCTAATACCTGTTCCACCTTGGACGGCTAGTCCAGCAGGTTTATTAAAGACGACAATATCTTCATCATTATGAATTATGCACTGACGAAGGAATTCTAAATCTTCTAAAGAAAACCTTGTTCCGCTTTCCGTCTTTTTTACGGGCAATACGGCATAACTATTTAACGTTGGTGGAATTCGTACAACGTCCCCATCACGCAAAATTTCTTGTCCCTTAGCTCGTGAAGAATTTACTCTTATCTGTCCCCCGCGACATAACTTATAAAATTCACGTTGTGGCATTGACGGATACCGACGCAGAAACCAACGCAACAATCGCGTTCCTTCTTCTGTTTTCGACACAGTTACCATTTCTGCCATTATATTACCCCAAAAGCGTCCAGATCATTCACCGTAAGTTATTTGAACAACGTTTTCGCCGTTCGCATTATTACAGTTCCCCGATGCACCGCTTTGGGTCCGTCCAGATAATTCATACCCAACAGAACCGTCCCATCCTTTTGTAACAAAATATTCACAATCTGACTGAGATAAACCGTTTATAGATATTACAAACTGTCTAGAATCGGAAGGATTAACAGATATTTCATATGTCCCACCATATGGATTTTTATTAGACATTCCGATCGCACCGAATATGGTGGCATTATTTATGTTTGAATAATCATCATATTCTGTAAACATCTGACGTACCTGCGTTACCATTTGTAACACTTCGTCATTAACTGTATTACGTTTTTGCATACTCATCGCGCTTGATATTGCGGCTATGGCCCCTACGGTGATTACCCCCATAATTGCCAACACACCCATCATTTCAATCATAGAACGTCCAGATTCTTGTACCATGTTTATAACCCCCATTTGCTATTTTGTTTTTTATATTTTATCATAAAAGGCATGAATATTCAATTTTCTGATTTAATTGAAAACAGTCCCAATGCTCCTGGCATATATAAAATGTATGACGCAGACGGTAACCTATTATATGTGGGTAAAGCAAAAAACTTATCAAACCGTTTAAAGCAATATTTGGATATATCAAAACTAGAACCTCATAAACAAGTTATGCGTACATTGGTTGCTCGCGTTGATTGGGATATAACGGCGACAGAATCAGACGCATTGATACTTGAACAAAAGCTTATAAAAACGCTTAAACCTAAATATAATATAATGCTTACAGACGGGAAAATGTACCCTATGATTGCTCTTACTCAATCAGAATATCCTCGTCTATTAAAATTTCGTGGAAAAATATCACAACGTCGCGATGTTTTCGGCCCGTATCCTTCAGTATCAGCTTTAAACGAAACCATTAAAACAATTCAAAAGGTTTGCAAACTGCGTACATGTACCGATACATTCATGCGAAATCGTACAAGACCATGTCTATTGTATCAAATTGGTCGATGCAGTGCCCCTTGCACGATACCGCAAACTGACTATATGGAAAACGTACAACTTGCACGCAGAATCTTAACTGGTGACAGTGAACCTATTATTGCAGATTTAACGAAAGAAATGAAAAAATTTTCTGACGCAATGGATTTTGAATCTGCCGCAAAGTGCAGAGATAAAATCACAGCTCTTACACAAACATCAAATCGCGGTATGCGCCAGAATAATGCACATAGCACAAATTTGAATTGGTCAAATAGTGTAAAAGAATTAGAAAAATGGCTTGGTATAAAAATAGACTGCGCAGGTGTTTTTGATAATTCTCATTTATTCGGAAAGAACCCCGTTGGTGCAATGATAACGTTCGGTCATGACGGTTTCATAAAAACAGGTTACAGACATTTCAAACTAAAAGATTCTACTCGTTCTGGAAACGACATTGCCATGATGGAAGAGTTTATATTACGAGCCATTAAAAGAGGACCTAAATTAGATTTAATAATAGTAGACGGTGGTCAGGCACAATGGAACATTGCAAAAAAGACGGCACCAGAAACGCCAATCCTTGGTGTAACAAAAGGTGAAGTCAGGGATGGCGACGAACATTTTATTCTTCCAACAGGAACTATTTGTCGTGATTTACCCAAAGATTCTAACCTATTTTTATTACTGCGTGCTGTTCGGGATGAAGCGCACAGATTTGCGATAACATTTCATCGTACAGTGCGATCAAAAAGCATGACAACCTCTGTTCTGGACGAAATAGAAGGCATCGGCCCCACACGGAAAAAGGCATTATTAACACATTTTGGTTCTGTAAAAGCAATAACAGATGCTAGTTTAGAGGCATTAATAAAAGTTCCTGGTTTGGGTAAATATGCCGCCAAAAAAATATATGCCCATTTTCATTCTGAAGTGATATAATAAATATATTGATCATTTATAAAAGGAGAAACATTATGAAATTCTTTGTTAACTTTTTGTCTGCTTTTCGCATTGCTGCGGCATTTGCAATTATTCTGACATTAATGTTCGGTTGGTATTGGACAAGTTTTATACTATTTGTATTGGGTTCTATGTCAGATTGGTTTGACGGTTATTTAGCAAGAAAATATAACGTGTGTACGAAACTTGGTGGCGTAATGGACCATATAGGAGATAAATTAATAGTTGTAAACACAATGATAATGCTATCGATTGTTCTTACATTGGTATTACCTATGTTAATGCCTGGTTTTCCAGTATGGATAATTATAATACCTGTAATAATTATGATTGCACGTGAACTATATATAAGTGGTCTGCGTGAATTTTTAGGCACTCAGAAAATTGAAATGCCGGTACCCAAAGCACGTTTTTCAATGGGTAAAATAAAAACCACACTTCAAATGATTTCTTTATGTGCGTTATTATTTATGATGTGTATGCCAAGTTTGGCCATGTACCCCGCTTATGAAATGCTTGCGTCAAACATATTCGTTATAATGGCATATGTTGGTATAATAGTTTTATGGTTGGCTTTGGTTGCATCATTATGGTCAGCAACACAATACACATTTACTTTCATTGAAAAATTAAAACAAGTAAAAAAGTAAAAAAATCCCGTTAATTATAACGGGATTTTTTTTGATTAATAAAATACGCTATATACTGTATTTCCTATGCATAGATAAAATTAAAACCATCCTTTTTTAGCATTTTTTGTTTCTGCAAATTCTGCTAAAATTTTCTTTTGTTTTTCTGTCAGTTTTGTTGGAACAGGCATATTTATATCAATGTATAAATCACCGAAAGTCCCTGCTCTACGTCCTGGCATACCATGTCCACGAACGCGTAATTTTTCACCGACTTGCGTACCAGCAGGAACTTTAACAGACAACTTTTTATCATCTATCGTTTCAACTTCTATTTCACCACCCAGCGCAAGCGTCGTAAAAGGAATATCTACACGCGTTATCAAGTCACTTCCGTCACGCTCAAATCTTTTATCTGGTCTTACCCTGATATCCAAATAGAAATCACCAGCCGGAGCACCATTTTGACCTGCTTCACCCTGACCGGCCAACCGTAATCTTGTACCGTCTTCAACACCTGCTGGGATTTTTACATCCAAAGTTCTTGTTTTTCGGACTGTTCCAGCGCCGTCACAAACGGTGCATTTTTTATCAATTTTGTGTCCCAATCCGTTACAATCTGGGCATGGAGTTTCCATGGCGAAAAAACCGCGAGACGTTCTGACATATCCCGTTCCGCCACATCTTGAGCATACAGGTGCCTCTTTACCATCTGCAGTACCGAAACCATGACATTTATCACATTCCACATTTGTAGTAAATTTTACGGTATGATTTTTACCGAAATAAGCATCTTTCAGGTCAATTACAACCTCATCCAATAAATCCCTGCCACGCCGTTGACTTTTTCCAGCACGTGCACCACCAGCAGCCCCCCCCATGTCAAAACCAAATCCGCGCATGGCTTCACGTAAAATATCCTCCATACCGGCGCCCCCCCCCATATCAAAATGGAAAGCCCCGTTACCAAAAGGGTTACCGCCGGCCCCAAAAGGATTTGCCCCTGATGCGTTTCCACCTGCAAAAGCTGCGTCACCAAACCTATCATATGCCGCACGTTTTTGAGGATCTTTTAAAATATCAAACGCATTATTTACTTCCTTAAATTTTTCTTCGGCGCTTTTATCACCAGGATTTCTATCTGGATGATATTTCATTACTAGCTTATGATACGCCTTTTTAATGTCATCTTCCGACGCGTCACGAGCCACCCCTAAAACTTCATAAGGATTTTTATTCATTTTTTGTTTCCATACTTACTTTGTCCCAAAATATATAGTTAGAATAACATAAAAATCAAGGTCATAAATATTTTTCCTAGATTTTCAAGATTTGTACCATAAATAAGAAGAATTCTTTCACTTGCAAGAAAATTCAAAATGTATTAATAATACTATGCTATGACAGAACAAAACATACATACATATGATGCTTCAGATATTCAAGTATTAGAAGGCTTAGAACCCGTTCGCCTGCGTCCTGGGATGTATATTGGCGGCACAGATGAAAAGGCTTGGCATCACTTACCCGTAGAAATTCTTGATAATGCTATTGACGAGGCGGTTGCTGGTTTTGCAAAAAAAATAACCGTAAACTTAATAGATTCAAAAACTATTGAAATAACAGATGACGGGCGCGGGATACCTGTTGATGAACATCCTAAGTTTCCTGGTAAATCTGCACTTGAGGTTATTTTAACAACATTGCACTCTGGTGGAAAATTTAATAATAACGTATATAAAACAAGTGGTGGCCTGCACGGTGTCGGCAGCTCTGTCGTAAATGCTTTATCCTCAGAAATGATTGTAACAATTTCTAGGGACGGTTACGAATGGCAGCAAAGTTTTTCTCGTGGGAAACCTACTAGTAAAATGACTCAAATAGCACCGACTAAAAATCATGGTACTAAAGTACGTTTTACTATTGATGACGAAATTTTCGGTTCAAACGCGATATTTAAACCGGTGAAAATCTATCGAATGGCTCGTGCAAAATCTTTTTTATCGCGTGGTGTACGCGTAAATTGGATCTGCAATCCTGAGCTATTAACCGAAGATATGAATATTCCAGCTCAAACAGAATTTTATTACCCAAATGGTGTTGCAGATTTCTTAGATAAAAAAACGCGCGATAAACCGCGCATATTACCAAAAATTTTTAGCGGCACAGTTGATTTTCCAGATGATTCTGGGCGCGTAGAATGGGCTTTGACATTTTTAACAGATGAAAACGGCGCTGCATCTGATGATGGTTTCTTTTCATCTTATTGCAATACTATTGCCACGATAGACGGCGGGACGCATGAAACAGGTTTCAAATCTGCAATAACCCGTGGTATAAAAGCATACGGTGAAAAAATAAATAACAAGTCTGCCGCAACAATAATCAGCGATGATGTATTTGATTCTGTTGCAGCAATTGTATCTGTATTTTATAAGACCCCACAATTTCTGGGGCAAACGAAAGAAAAGTTATCTAATCCGGAAATTGCACGCTTTACGGAAAATGCATTACGCGATCCATGGGAAATCTTTTTAGCATCTGACCCAAAGACTGCGAATGCCGTTTTAGAATTTGTAATAAATTTAGCAAACGCTCGTATAAGAACGAAACAAGTTAAAGAAATTGCTAGAAAGACCCCGACAAAACGCATTCGTATGCCGGCTAAATTAGCCGATTGTTCAAAGCACGGCGTTGAAGGTACAGAACTATTTATTGTTGAGGGTGAATCTGCCGGTGGTACCGCGAAACAAGCACGCGATCGTGCAACGCAGGCAATAATGCCTTTACGTGGCAAGGTATTAAACGTTGTATCAAATTCTGACGAACGTTTCAGTGCCAATAAAGAATTAAACGAACTGATAGATATTATTGGTGCAGGCACCGCAAAAGACTGGGATGAAAGTAAACTTAGATACGAAAAAATAATTGTTATGACCGATGCCGACGTTGACGGCAGCCATATAGCATCCTTATTAATGGCATTCTTTTATCAAGTTATGCCACAGTTGATTTATGGTGGTCATTTATATCTATCTTGTCCGCCGCTTTATAAATTGACGTGCGGCACCGAATCGATATACGTTGACACAGATGAGGAACTAGAAGAATTAAAAAACACTAAATATAAAAATAAAAAAGTAGAAATATCCCGTTTTAAAGGCTTGGGAGAAATGATGCCCAATCAGTTAAAAGAAACGACTATGTCACCGAAGACTCGTCGTTTGATACGTGTTGACCTGCCGCCTCGAACCGACGAAGGGGCCGAAGATACGGAAAAGACGCGCACGATTGTTTCCGAACTGATGGGTAAAAAGCCAGAATTTAGGTTTAAGTTTATAACGGAACACGCACAATTTGTGAAAGACTTATTTGTATAAAGAAATACGAAGAAAAAAGAAACGCCAGAATTTATCTGGCGTTTTCGTTTTCCCCATCTGTTTTATTGGATACCGACGCGGAACTCGTCACCCCATCCTGCTACGACCTGACCGCCGACAGAGCATTGAATGTCTTCAAACCCATTTTCTACTTGATTTTTCTTTACGACGTTACTCGTTATCAACCCACCTGCCGTCCCAAGAACGACTCCTGCAATGGAATCGGATAGCAGACGAGAGGTATTAAAATTACCTTCTTTATTACGCCAAACAGTTAATTTTAAACCAGAACTTATTTCGTCTAATTCAGATATAGCACTTGATATCTTTTCCTTTGCTTGGGACTGATTTATTGACAACTGTGCATCCGTAGTCAAAACACATTCTGTACGCGCCTCATTTATTTCCATATTTTTATCATTACATACACATTCATTATTAAGCCACTGTGCTCCATTAATATGTCGGCATTCATCAATTTTCGGGTTAAGTTTACACATACCATCTATCCAAACATAATCTTGTGTCTGACACATACAATCATTATTGTACCAATATGCCCCAGATTCTTTACTAACCTCAGACTCGCATTGCATTTTCTTTTCCGCCAAATTAGTCAAATCACAGCGTTTATTTTCAGCATTATATGTATAGTCTGTATTATTTAAACACACACACTTATTGTTTTCTAGACGTAAATTTTTAGTTTGATCGCACGTACATTTGTTGGTCGCCCATGTACCACCTGAAGTCTCACACTCTTTTTTACGTTGCTGATTAATATTTTCTTGTTGCTGACGGTTATCTTTTGCTATCGCGGCACTTGTTTTCTTACATCCATATACACCATCTGGCTCATAATCAGAATTTATACATTCACAAGACTCACCATTTGCCGACAATTTTATATTCTTTGAAGAGCTGCAAGAACATTTACCATTCGCCCACGTACCACCACTATTTACACAAGCGGTCTTAGCCTCCCCAATAGATTCACACTTACAAATATTTGTTCTATCTGTAAGCAGCAATTGTGCCTTGCTACCGGTAGAAATTCCAACATTTCCACCATTATCATCCATTATGTAATATCCATCAATTTGACTAGCTTCATCAGTAACTCTGCACTGCTGGGCATCACAATCAGCTATATCACTTATTTTCCACTCAACCCACATCTGATCGCCCCTAGCAGCACAATAATATAGTTTCTGCTTTGACTCTGAGTTGCCCTTAAAATAATGGTCCGCTGGCATAAAAATCACCTGCCCCCCATCACAGTGTCCACGACCACATTCGTACGCATATTTTCCATCATAACGTGAAGAACTTTGATACAAATATTCGTCACTATTCTTTATTGCCCAACCGCTTAGTTCTTGCTCATCACACACAGCGACCGAAACAGAAGGACCTAAAATTCCCACCAAAAACAAAGAACAAAATAACAATTTTTTCATATCTCTTCTCCATTCATAATGCGTACACGCACCATAATTATTACTTATGATTTTACCATAATTTCTAACTATTTCCAATAAGGAATTAAAACTTCTCAATAAAAAAGTGCCACTTTTCGTGGCATAAATCTTTATTATCTTATCTGCAATCTGCAATCAATTGATTCATCTGTGCAGCCAAAACCAAATCTGTCTTCTTCAACTTTTCAATCTGTGATAAAGCATAAACGACTGTCGCATGATCACGATCCCCACATACACGACCTATTTCCGTCAAAGATAAGTTTGTCACCTCTTTTAATACCGCCATCATCATCTGGCGCGCCAACACAACCCCGCGACAACGTCCCTTCCCACATACTGCATCATACGCAACGCCCAACTTTTCACACATTGATTTTACCATTGCAATCGGGGTTCTTGCCTTTTTTAAAGTATCCGCTAACAAGTGTTCTGCTATATCCATAGTGACAGACTGACCCATTAGTTCAACGTAAGTCTTTATTTTCATCGCGACACCACCAACTAAATGACCATCGCATGAAACACGAGAAGATATCGCATCTGCAACATCCGACGCAACACCAGCACGCATTAGCATAACACGCTTTACATTCGTCGTCGGTGCCGCAACGTCCGCAACCAACCCAGATGCTAATAAAGACTGTAAACGACGATCAAAACCATTTAAGTTACTTGGTGCAACGTTTGCAGTTAAAACGATATTTTTACCCGCGGCACGCAAATCCATTAATAACTGCGCAAATTCTTCACAGGTTGCGCGTTTACCAGCCAAAGCTTGAACATCATCTAAAATGAAAGTATCACAATTACGACAAAAATCTTTAAATGCAAATATTGTTCTATCGTGCAAACTACGAGTAAATTCTGATACAAATTGCCCGCCAGACATTTTTATAACCCGCCCCGATGTAGAATCTTCTATGCAGTCTACTAATAAAGATTTACCGCAACCAGATGCACCATAAATGAACAACGGCGAGAAAGATACTGAACCCGCCGCTATTTTTTTACAAGCCGATAAAACAAAGGCATTTTCATCACAACATACAAATGTATCAAAACCGTTTACCACACCCGCTTGTTCAACTGTTTTTACAGGGGCATACGACTGAACATTATTATCATTTGCAACAGAAGACTTAACGTTTGCCCCACGAACACAAATTACCAGGTTTAATCCGAATTGTGCCGCAATTGAAGATAAAACATTTTTATGAACGCTTCCTATGAAATCAGCAGAAAATTGATTTTGCGCCGTCAGCACTAAATCACCGTTACAAACATTGAACTGCAACGGAGCAATCCAAGAAGAAAAACTTGCAGAATCCATTTTTGCGGCTATGGCCCCCTTGATTTGTTCCAAGTCAGTCATTTTTATTGTCGCCGCTGCCTGCATATGTTTCTCCTTTCCTTCCCTAAAAGAGTTACCCGTCACCGCGCAAGAGTATAAAAATCACCCGCACATAAACGCTAAATTTTACTGTCAATCTAAGACTTCATAAAAATTTAGTGTTTATGTATAAGCCTACTTTTAACTCTCTCGCTTCTTTGTGATTGAGGTTGCTCTCAATCGTTTTGGATACGTCACATAAGTTATAAGATAAAACTTAGTTTGCAACTATTTGTTAAACAATTTTTTAAGATTTATTTTTTGACAACGATTCGTTCTTTTGCCAGTTTTCCGCACTTTGTATATACAATGTATATACAATATTTTTTCTACGTTCTAACGTAACCACCGTCAACTTTTCGCACTAAACCTTGCAATTCCAGAACTACAAGTTCGCTTTTAATTTCCGAAATAGATTTTTTGACAATTTCTGACAATACAGATTCTGATACAGGAATTGTTCCTATGGCATCTAATATCGAATTTTCCGAATCGGTTTTTTTACTAATTTTTTCGCCTTGCTGTAATTTTTTTTCCTGTTTAAAGAAATCTGACACTCCTGTACACATCTTTGCTATACCAGATTTTATTAATGAATTTGGACCGGCTGCCCTAGAATCTAAGGGATGTGAAGGAATCGCCCATATTTCCCGATTCGATTCGATTGCAAACTGCGCCGTTTTCATACTTCCAGATTTTAAATCGGCCTCTCCTAATATTAATTTCTGTCCTATACCCGCGATCCAACGATTACGCATAACAAAATTTGAAGCAACAGGTTTAAAACCAACCGGCATTTCACTAATGATTGCCCCCCGTTCGATAATTTCCCAATATAAAGATTCGTTTTCCAATGGCCAAACATAATCTACGCCGCCTGCCATAACCGCTATGGTTTGACTGTTACCGTTGGCTTTTAACGCCCCCTTATGCGCAGCTGTATCTGTTCCCATTGCTAAACCAGACACAACCGTATATCCGTGCATAGAAAAAGCATTTGCAATGTCTGAGACAAAATTCATCCCAACAGCAGTTGCATGTCGCGTTCCGACAATACTGACACATGGTTTAGATAAAGTTTCTATTTTTCCCCTAACAGATATTATAGGCGGATGCGGAGAAACCCGTCTTAACATATCAGGATATTCATCCATATCGTCACTTATATAATGTATATGTAACTGATTTGCTAAATCAATTTCACGACTTACCGCGCCGCGAATCGAATCGTCTGGGCATAATTCAGCAATGGCCTCTTTTATGCCACCAGACTTTTTTATCAAGTCATTATAGCGGACAGGCCCTATATTTGGACTTCTTAATATCAGTAATCGATTAAACAGATCTTCATAGTTCATACTGATACTATAAAAAATTTATCTAATATAATAAATGTATATTTATATTAAAAAGCCCTTAACGGGCTTTTTTTAATTTTTTGCGTCTAATAATCTTTTATAATCGTAAGTATCACACTCTGTTGGCTTATTATCGCCCTGCCAACCTTCACATTCTTTCTTCAAAATTTCTAATGCATCCATAAACCTATTAAATTCCGCAACATCTTGATTCTTCAAAGCACGCAACTGTGCCAAAAGCTGCTGATCTCCCTCTAAAGCTTTCTGTCCCATTACACTACCGCCTATCAACCGATTGCCGAACAATTCCATAACGCCGACACCGGCACCGGCACCCCCGACAACACCACCAACCGTTGCCCATGTACGCGCACCTTTTTTGGCATCTAATATACGTTGGCGCAAAGTTTCTTCATCCGCCCAATCACCACAAGTTATATTTTGTCCCATTTGAAAATATTTTGATGGAACATCTGATACGCTGATCTTAGGATCGTTTGATTTTATATCAACCAAAACAAAACAGACGTTATTTTCAGGGTTAATCACATCTTCTACCATAGAAGAATAATTATTTGTATTACTATAACGAGATGCCCAAACGAAAGTATTTCCGATACCGATATTATTGTTTATGCAAGCTTGTTTTTGTTTTTCGTATTCTGCGGCATCATCATCTGGCTCTGACGGCTGCTGAGCCCCTTCTTCATCTGTTGTATCCGTCCAAACTGGTACTCTTACACTGGACTTATCAACGACTTCTGCCCCAGCATTTGCATTTGCCATATCTGAAATCTGATTTGTCGAAGCTGTTGCACGCGGCGCCGATTGAACGAACTGTGATGCCATAGATCTGCGAGATTGGCTTTCTGCCGTTACTGCAAGCGCAGGTATACTAAACAAGCAAATGACAACAAAAGATATAAATTTCTTCATCTCTCTTTCCCTATTTCATTAATTTTTATTATACCACAAAAAGCCCTAAAAATAAAGGACAAATAATAAAAGGACCGCGTTTTGCGGTCCTTTTATTATTTTTTCCATTTCCATTCTATTTTTGATTCTGTACCTGATAACAGACGCTTAATATTTTCACGATGACGCCACAAGCAAAGTAAAGAAATTGCTAAAAATGGCCAACCCATATTAAAACTGATCACAAACCCCAGAACGGGCATCAAACAAAATGCAACAACTGCACCGAAAGAAGAATAACCAGAAGATAAAGCAACTATTAACCATTCAACGCCGCAGGTAATGAAAGCTAATGGACTTGTCGCTAACAATACCCCAAACAAAGAAGAGATTCCTTTTCCGCCCCGAAACTTTAACCATATGGGATAACAATGCCCGACTATAGCCGCAAAACCGCACCATGCACCAAAAACAGGGCCCGCAACAGCCGAACCTATTAAAACTGCGGCAATGGCTTTTGCCATATCCAGCAACCATGTTACCGCAGCCATACGAAGCCCCCCAACACGCATAACATTAGTTGCCCCGATATTGCCGCTGCCGACTTTACGTAAATCACCCTTCCCCATGGCGCGCGTTAAAATCAACCCCATCGGAATAGAACCTAGAAAATAAGAAAGAATTATTATAAGAGTATAAGTCCATATCATTTTATTTTTCCTTGATTTTATGTTTGTTTTTTATAAAATAGCAAAAAGCTTGAAAAAATAAAAGGAAAATAAAGTGGCAAATCACAAGTCATCAAAAAAAAGAATTCTGGTAACGGAAAAGAAAAACGCTGTAAATAATTCTCGTCGTAGTGCCGTTAAAACGGTTACGAAGAAAGTATTAAATGCTGTTGAATCAGGCGACAAAGCTGTTGCAGTTAATGCCGTTCGCGCAGCAGAAAGTAAAATTATGAAGTCTGCTGGTAAAGTTATGCCGAAAAAACGTGCAGCACGTAAAATTTCTCGGTTAACTAAAAAAGTTGCTAAAATGGCGTAAACAGAATTCTGAATAAAAATTATCCCTTTTGGGGTATTTTTTATGAAAAAAAAATCCCGCCTTACTGGCGGGTATATTTATTTAATTTAAAGGTGCACCCCAATGTTGTTGTATTGTACGTTCTGCATCCATCGGACTTACCAATACTTGAGGCGTTAATATTACAACCAACACGTCACGCGTAGCCGAAGTCTCGCGAGAACCAGATAAAGCCATAAAGTCTGGATCACCTAAACCATAGCGCGTATCATTATTAGTCTGCTTTTCAAAACCAGATACAACCAACATCTGACCTGATTCCATAATTACTTCTTGCATGAAACTACGTTCTTCAACTTCTGGTAACTGTAAAGTGACCTCACCTATTGTCTGAGTAGACATCTTTAACAATTCACGAATCGACATTCTAAACAGCAACAATATTTTACCGTTTTCCAGAACATTAGGTAATAATTGCATAGAGAACCCTGTTTCCAAATCATCCTGATCAACGGTGCTTGATTCAACTGTCGTAAAGTTCCGAGATTCAAAACGCTTAATATATCCTGTTGTCTTTGTGTTGTTTACAGGTGCAACCCTATTACTACGCGTTGTTACACCAACGTTTGTTACTAAAGACACCTTACCCTGCTTTGCCAAAGCCTGAATCAGCGCATCTGTACCGGCTAGTCCAGATAAAGAACCATTTTGAATTTGATCTTGAGTATAGGCCCCGGCAACAGTAGACGTACCCTCAGTATGAGTAGCCCCCGTCATACCAGACACAGTATTAGACAGAACTGCAATATTCATTGAGCTAGCCTCTGTACTTGTTAAATTATTCTTAGGGTTAGCAACGATGTTCAAACCAGATGCAGAATTTATAGCTGCAGCAAGGTTTAATCCAAACGCAGAATCATTAGATATAGAAACCTGTAATACCTTTACGTCAATAGTAACCAATTGGGACAGACGTTTATTCTGTCTGTCTATATAATCAGCAACGCGCGCCAACGTTGACGGAGGTGCCGTTACTGTTATCGTACCTAAACTACGAGAAACAGTAAAAGTAGCATTATCAACTTCACCGGTAATTGTCGCTATGGCGTTTTCAATTTCATCCCATTCTTTCAACGTAGATTCCAGCGAAACAGTATTACCGCTGTCGGTTTCAACGGCAGTTTGATAAGATACGTCTGTTCCTAATGCATACAACGTAAAGGTTTTTGTTTCCGTTTCATAAAAAACTATTGAAGTTTTATCATAATACCACAATAAATCTAAATCCGTTGCAACTTGGGACAATAAGCCAGACAAACTACCTGTATAAGCGATATTAATATTTTTCTTTAACTTTTCAGAATTTATTTGATTATCTATCTTTACTGGGATACCCGTTATTGATGTAATATTATTTGCCAAAACGTTCAAAGTAACAGGTTCATCTAATAATATTGTGATACCAGTACTTGATTCAAACTGAGAAGGTAAATTATTACGGTGTGCCAACAAAGTAGAAGAAGAGCCTAGCCATACCCCTTCAGACATAGATACGGTATCACCACTGGCTACCTTAGCTGGTGGATTTTTAGACATCTCAAAAGCATCATAAGCATTTATAAAATCTTGATCGACAGATGCCGCAACTTTGGCCGATTCCTTTGTGGCACATCCTGTGAACATCACACCACAAAGCACGCACATAATAAACATTTTTATCGGTTTGGTCATTTTAATTTTCTCCTACGGCAAACGAAACGACTATTTATTCTTCTGATGTGGACACAACCAGAACGCGATTTCCTTTATAGAATTTTGCGTATGGTATTGGTGTTGCCCTTGCAAAGTTACGCACCAGCGCAGATGCGACATCAACGAAGCGTCCTTTAAAGACGGCACTGGCTTCAATAGGATATTCTCTAGAAGTAGCCCAGACTAGGTCCCAACCTTCTTTATTGCACCAATCTTGTAATACTTCACGTAACGTTTGTCCATTGGCGACAACCCAAGAACGAACCTGATCTGTTAAAGTTGCCGGAGCTTCAGCATCTGCAGATACGTCAACAGCAATTTCTGCGTCCAATGCTTCGTTTGCTTCATTAACTGCCGCGATTTCTTCATCGCTCATACCCACTTTGGCCATAAACGCTTCGTAACCGTCACGATATTGATTACAATCTTGTCTGCTGCTACGAGATACCGCCAAAACGCTTCCACCATCATCTTCTAACATTTCTCGACTTAATAACGGCATTTCGGCACCGCTATTACACGGATCATCAAAACCAGCAGGAACTTGCATACCGTGCAGCATATTTGCACCACCAGACCAGCCACCAAAATCAGAATTACCAGTTCTTCCTAAATTAAAATTATTTTCAACGACTAAGTCAGAACCAATTTTTGAAACTATGCGAATATTGTCATCTTGACTACCAGAACAAGCGCTATCTTCACAAGCAACGGTAACGTCTGCATCAGATCCGGCAATCGGCCATACGGGAACTTCCTGTTGAGAAATACCTGTGTCGTATTCAACGCTTTGCGTTTCTGTAACAACAGGTTCCTGAGAATAATAAACTTCTGACGTTACAATTTGCGGTAACGTCTCTGCGGCAAAGCAATACCCTGCGGCAGTAGCAAACATAGCAACTATGAAAAATTTACGGAACATAAAACTTCCTTTCCTGAACGGGTTATCCTATTTATTATGTATTATTATAACAACTTGACCGAATCTGTGCAAGACTAAAACGCACATGAAATCGGGATAAAAATTAAGCATAAAAAGATAAAATCGCACGAATCGATAAAAGATGCTATACTAAACCAGATAAAGCTAAATATATCAGAGGTTTTAAATGCAAAACACGTTAATTATAATATTTTTAAGCGTAATTTTAATACTTCAATTTGCGGCATTATATTTTCTGTACACAGAAAACGCTCGAGTACGGGAAATAATAAAAAACATAACCTATCAGCAAAATTTAATAATAAAAATTCAATCACTGTTAAAAAATAAATCTGCAACTAATGCCGTTGCGGAAAACGCAGAAATGATTTATCAGGACTTATTACAGAATCTGATTCCGATTATGGCAGCAATAGATGTAATGCCCCGCAATACTAATGAACATCCTTTATGGCGTGCCTTGGGGGGAATAATGGACGAATACGCAAAAAATCCTTTTGCCTTAGAAAAGTTACGCAGATGCATAAAGCTTGATGCGGAAGTAAACCGTAGTATTGATAATTACATGAACCGTGCAGAAGCATTTTTAAACCATCTTACGACAACCGATCCCGATGGAATACTGGCCTCAACGTTTACAGATGGTTTGCTTGGTCAATCCTTAACCTTTTTTGCCCAAGCAAAACAACTGGCAAGTCAAAACAACGAATAAATATGCCGAAATTATCTGAAGATCTTGTCCGTGAAATATCTGCCAATCGAGAAGAACCGGACTGGTTGTTAAACTGGCGTTTAAATGCTTTAAAGGCATGGAAAAAAATGTCCGAACCTCATTGGGCAGAAATAAAGTACGATCCGATAGATTATGATAGTCTAAATTATTATAACGAAAGCCAACCCATAGATAATTCTGATTTAAAAGCAACATATGAAAAAATGGGACTTCCTGAAAATGAACAAAATGCTTTGCTTGGTATGGCCACAGATACGGTTATAGATAGTAAATCTGTTCATACTTCATACACAGATGAACTAAATAAATTAGGAATAATTTTTCTACCTTTTTCTGAGGCAGTAAAAAAATTCCCTGAACTGGTTAAAAAGTACCTGGGGTCAGTTGTACCATCTACAGATAATTTTTTTGCGGCTTTAAACGCAGCCGTATTTTCAGATGGAACTTTCGTATATGTGCCAAAAAAGACTAAATGTCCTATTGATTTAGCAAGTTATTTCAGAATAGAAACTGCAAAAATCGGTCAATTTGAAAGAACTTTAATTATAGCAGACGAAGGTTCGGAATTAAGTTATATGGAGGGTTGCAGTGCTCCGCGCCGCCCTAATCATCAATTACATAGCGGTGTTGTAGAAATTATTGTTCATGATAATGCGACAGTAAAATATGCAACTGTACAAAATTGGTATTCTGGGGAATTTAAAGACAAAGAAAACAGAAACCAAGGTGGTATATTAAACTTTGTAACTAAACGTGGTCGTTGCGATAAAAACGCACGATTAGATTGGACACAGGTTGAGATAGGTTCTGCTATGACTTGGAAATATCCGTCTACAATTTTGTCCGGAAATCATGCACATAGCGATTTTTATTCTTTATCCATTACACGTGGTGCACAACAAGCTGACACAGGAACGAAAATGATTCATGTTGGCGATGAAACCGTTTCAAATATTGTTTCATATGGTGTTGCAATGGATAAATCCCGCCAAACATTTCGCAGTCTTGTAAGTTTTTCTGGGCACAACGGGAAAAACGCATCAAAATGTGATACAAAATTAATAGGGAAAGAATCTATTGCGAATACTTTACCTACCATAATACACTTAAACGGTGATAATTTGCAAAGTCACGAAGCGTCTACAGGTGCAATAGACGAACGACAATTAGAATTTTTAATGTCATCTGGGATAGACGAAGATACGGCCACAGCTCTTATAATCGGTGCGACCGCCGCACCTGTTATATCAAGATTGCCCATGGAGTTTTTGGTTGAATCAAAACAGCTAATTCAAATGGCAATATCAAAAAAATAAAAGTGAGATATTTATGTTAGAAATTAAAAACCTATATGTATCGTTAAATAAAAAAAAGTTATTAACTGACATAAACCTGGTTGTTAATCGTGGGGCACGCCACCTTTTAACTGGTCATAACGGTTCTGGGAAATCAACTCTAGTAAACGCTATAATAGGTAATCCACAATATACAATTGACACAGGCAGCATTATATTTGATGGCCGAAATATAACTAATGAAAATACCACAACACGTGCTCTAATGGGGATATTTCTTGGTGCACAAAATGTACCAGAAATACCAGGGTTAACGGTATTAAGTTTTCTTAAACACACTTTATCTGCCCATAAACATTTTCAGACAGGTAAAGGTTTATCTATGGGCGAATTCTTAACGAACCTAGAAGAAGCCTGCGCAGAATTAAAAATTCCAAAAGATTGGTTAAACCGCAGTATAAACGTCGGTTTTTCTGGCGGGGAACGTAAAAGGTTAATGTTGTTACGATTAATTCTAACTAAACCAATATTTGCAATACTTGACGAGCCAGACTCTGGTGCTGATTCAGATTTCCAACAGCAAATGGCAAAAATAATCAACGGAATGAAAGATACAACATTTCTGTTTATAAGTCATCAGCCAACTTTTACAGAAATGATTCATCCGACAAGTATAACAACTTTGTCAGACGGTAAAATTATGGTAAAATAAATGTAACGAAAAAAGGGGAAGAAATGGGGTATAAAAAATCTTTATCATTAATGTCATGGTTATTAAGTGCACCTATAAAATTTTCAATAATATCTTTTTTGCTAATTATATTATTTATCGGTGTCACTAGTATAATCAGCGAAGCACCATCTAATATGATTATAACTCTATCTGTTTTTGTTGCACTTATATGTTCTGCAGTTATAACTTTATATAAACTTCCGCGAGAAAATATGGACCAACAAGGATTTATAGCCCTAAACAACGCACAAATACTTATAGGTACAACAGCCTTTTTAATAGCCGTACTTGTAATAAATGCCAATCAAAATTTAATCTTTTCGCAACTGATGTGGATGAATATAAAATTCAGCGTACTATTTACAATTATAGCAATATTAGTTTCCCTATTCTTTCTATATTTATGCGGAACGTTTGTTATAAATTTGTACGCTAAATATAGACGTTGTCGTGAAATGGGTATATCGCCATGGAAAATCATCTGTTCTATGCCTTTTGGATTTTCTCTTTTATGGGTTCCAGGATATATATTACAAGACCAAAATAAAAATAATCCTGCAGTATCATTACACACAAACTGGTATTTAAAATTTACAAAATGGGTTAAATCCAGTCCATCTTATACCACATTAATGTTTGTTATAATCACAATTTATTCCGGATTATTTTATGGTTTTAACGCGGCAATTTTAACGCTTATTTGTACGCTAATATTTGCCGTATGGTTTCGTATATCTGGGTTATCAGACTTTCGTCAACACTTAGGACGTAAATATGCATATTTTGCGATTATACTAAATGTAGTAATATTCATTGGGTTGTGTGTATATATAACCCAACAAATAAATACTACCATTACAATGAACATAACCGATATTGAAACGACACAGATGATAAATTAAAAAACGTGCTATATGCACGTTTTTATGGCATAGGAGTGTTTTATGAACGGAATAGTTTTTTTTCTTGGACTGGTTTTAGTTCTATGGCTTGGTCGGTCTATTATTATACCTTTATTGGTTGCTCTTTTTTTATGGTATTTAATAAACGCGACCGCAACTTATGTAAGAAAAATATTTCCTTTTAATTCAGATGAAAAGCGTAAAAAGTATCCAATCACAGCAAATGGTTTTGATTGGACATCTAATATATTATCCGTTCTGGTAATGGCTTGGTTAATTTACTTTTTCGCAACGCAAATTCAACCGATGTTTAGGGAATTGGTCATTGCGTTACCTGGTCTACAACACAAATTCGTACAATTTGGAGATTATATATCACAATTAGTTGACTTACACTTTGATGCCAGCATGTTGCCCAATATATCTCACATTGCTGCCAACATAGGTTCTTCTGCAGCCAGCATATTAGCTTCAACGGGTATGATTTTCGTTTACATGATATTTTTATTTGTAGAACAAAGTACTTTCAATAGAAAATTTGCTGCACTGTTCCCGAACAAAAGTAAACATAAAAAGATTCGTTATATTATAGACAGCATTGACGAAAACATGAAAAAATATTTATTCATGAAAACGTTATTATCGGGTATTACAGGTATATTATCATATTTTTGGTTACACGCTATCGGCGTAGAATTTGCCGGGATATGGGCATTTATTGTATTCATCACAAGCTATATTCCGACAATTGGCGCAATCGTTGCGTGCGGTCTGCCTATATTATATTCTTTGGTAACAGCGCCGTCATTACATCAGCCAATTTTAACTGCTTTTGGGTTAATTACTTTACAAATAATATTTGGTAATATACTAGAACCGAAATTGACCGGAAAAACTTTAAACCTATCCACTCTTGCTATTTTAATAAACTTAGTTTTTTGGGGCGTGATATGGGGTATAGCCGGTATGTTTTTCAGTGTACCGCTATTGGTGGCAATATTTATAATAACCGCTCAATTCGATTCCACAAGATGGATTGCTATATTATTGTCTGCCGACGGGAAAATACCAGATAAAAATGAAGACGATTAAAAAAGGTGCGTGCAGCACCTTTTTTATAACCTTTTAATAATAGCTATCGCATTTTCTAATATTAAACGGGCTGATTCAGAATCCAACCTGTTTTTTATATTTTCAATTCCCATACGCCCAATTTCTTCTTGCGCTGATATACTTGTCAAAGTTTCATCAATGAACGCAATTGGTAAATCAGTATAAGACGACAGTTCTTTTGCAAATTTTCGAACATTACTTGTAGTTTCGGAATCTGAACCATCAGAATACAACGGCAGTCCTATTACGATGCCCGTAATGTTTTCTTCCTTGGCCAAATCTGCAATTTGCCGTGCAATAGATTTTTCTTTGTTTCCCATGGTTATGGCAGGACGAGTAAAGAAAAACTCACGTTCTTGATCAGATATGGCAATCCCAGTTCTACGCAAGCCCCAGTCAACCCCTAAAACGCGTCCCGTACGTGGAAAATCGTTGAAATCTGGTAAAATCATTGTATAATTTTCCTCAGTGTTTTTATAGATATAAATAGAATAGGATTCAAAATGGCATTTAGCAAGCAACAATTAAAAAAATTTGCCGATTTGATACGAATTGATATTTCTGACGAAAAATTAGAGAAAATGAATATCGATTCAGTAATAGAATGGTTGGATAAATTACAGAAAATAGATACAAATGGTATAGAACCAATGTTAAATCCGGCAGAACATAGACTACCAGTAAGTCCAGACATTGTAACTGACGGTAACATCAGAGACGCAATTTTAGCAAATGATCCGGACACCGCAGGTGTTTCTCGTGGGTATTTCGCGGTACCGAAAGTTATGGACGAATAAATAAAAAATTTGGGTATAAAAATGATTGATTTAACTATTACGGAAGCATTAGAAAAACTAAAGTCTGGCGAAATCAGTTCAACAGAACTGACAAAAGCATATCTAGAACGTATTGAAAAATATGGTTCGGAATTAAATTGCTATATTACAATAACACCTGAACGTGCGCTGTCAGATGCGGCAGCATCAGATGCACGATATGCAGCGGGGAATCCCCTGCCCTTAGACGGTATACCTATTGGTATGAAGGATTTATTTGCTACGAAGGGGATTCGTACTACCGCGGCATCAAAAATGCTAGAAAATTTTGTTCCGGAATACGAATCGACTGTATCGCAGAAATTTATTGATGCCGGTACGGTATTATTAGGTAAAACGAACTTGGACGAATTTGCGATGGGCACTTTCAGCAAGACAAGTTATTTTGGTGCCCCTGTTAACCCATGGCAAATGGAACGTCGCCTAACCGCTGGGGGATCATCAGGTGGTGCAACAAGTGCGATTGCATCTGGTTTGGCCATTGGCGGAACAGGTACAGACACAGGTGGTTCGATTCGTTTCCCATCTGCTATAACAGGTATGGTTGGTATGAAACCTACTTATGGTCTTTGCAGTCGTTGGGGATGCGTCGCATTTGCGTCAAGTTTAGATACACCCGGTCCGATTGCCCGTACAGTTGACGATGCTGCTTTATTATTATCGGCTATGGCGGGGCATGATGAAAAAGATTCAACAAGCGCAACTGCAGGATTTCATGCACATACACCGCTTGAACCAATATTAGGTAACGGTAAGAAATTGCGCGTTGGTATAATAAAAGAATTTAATAACGTCGAAATATCGTCTGATATGAAAAAGCTATTTGAAGCACGTATTGCAGATTTAAAATCAATCGGTACAGAAATAGTTGAAGTATCTATTCCAAACATTCTAGACGCATTAGCTGCATATTATATTATCGCCCCTGCAGAGGCATCCTCTAACCTAGCCCGCTATGATGGTATGCGTTATGGCTTACGGGTTGAAGGTTCTGATTTAATTGATACATATAAAAAGACCCGTGCAGCGGGTTTCGGTGAAGAAGTTCAACGCCGAATGATTGTTGGTACAGCGGTATTATCTAGCGAATCGTACGAAGTATATTTCATGCAAGCTGCCCGTGTTCGCCGTATGATTTCAGATAGTTTTAACAAAGCATTTGAACAATGTGATTTAATATTATGTCCGGCCAGTGCTGGTACCGCCATGCCACTAGATTCAGATTTAACGCCGTTGGAATACTATGCTTTGGATTTATTTACTGTCGCGATGAATCTGGCCGGTATACCAGCATGTAGTGTACCCGCTGGTTTATCAAGTAATGGATTACCTTTAGGGGTACAAGTTGTTGGTAAACGTTTTGATGATTTGAAAGTTCTGCGGCTAGCGAAACATATAGAACAATTTGCAGATATAGATAATCGTCCGACAAAGATAATGGGGAAATAAAAATGGTGGCTAGAAGTGGAATCGAACCACTGACACAGGGATTTTCAGTCCCTTGCTCTACCAACTGAGCTATCTAGCCAACGCGAGACGAATAATAAGATACCAAATAAAAAAAAGCAAGGAAAAATAAAAATGTTTACGATAAAAGGCAAAACGACAGATTGGGAACTGGTTATCGGATTGGAAACACATATAGAAGTTCTGTCCAACCGTAAACTATTTAGCGGTGCCTCCGCCAACTATAACCCAAGTATTTCTCCGAACACACAGGTATCAATGGTAGACGTTGCGATGCCTGGTATGCTGCCCGTATTAAACGAATTCTGCGTTGAACAAGCGATTCGTATGGGGCTGGGATTAAATGCAGAAATATCACGTAAAAGTAAATTTGCTCGTAAACAATATTTTTACCCTGACCTGCCCCAAGGTTATCAGATTTCTCAACCTGCCGAAGAACCACCAGTTGTCGGTCGTGGTTGGGTTGAAATCATGGGTGATGACGGTAAACCTAAAAAGATTTTAATTGAACGCGCACACTTGGAACAAGACGCTGGAAAACTAAAACATGATGTTCATCCTACAAAATCTTTTGCGGACTATAATCGTACAGGTGTTGCTTTATTAGAAATAGTTACATATTTAGATACCAAACAACCGGATAATAATTCATACATAACATCTCCTGATGAAGCAGAACGTTATTTAAGAGAAATACGTGAAATAGCACGTGCCCTTGGTGTATCAAAGGCAAATATGGAAGAAGGTTCTATGCGCGCTGATGTAAATGTATCTGTTCGTCCTGTTGGCAGCAAAGAATTCCGCACAAGGACAGAAACGAAAAACATGGTATCGTTTAAGTTCATTAAATCTGCAATAGAATATGAAGCACGTCGTCAAATAGAAATATATGAAAACGGCGGCATCGTATCACAAGATACGATGCGTTATTCGCAATCTGATGGCACTACATCTGTTATGCGCAGCAAAGAAGATGCATTAGATTATCGTTATTTTCCAGACCCAGACTTATTACCACTGGAAATCAGCGAAGAAACGATTGAAAGAATTCGCAGCACTATGCCTGAATTACCTGCTGCAACCCGTGCAAGATTTATACAAATGGGATTAAGCGAATATGATGCAGCACGTTTAACGGAAACAACCGACATATCAAAATGGTTTGATACAGCTGTTGGCGGGAAAACAGAACGTGCAAAACCAATTGCAAACTGGATGATAAGCGAACTGTTTGCGCACCCAGAAAATTGGGATGAAAAAAACGCTGTGGATACATCAAATCAAGGCACAGCGCGAATTATTACACCAAAAAATTTAGCAGAATTAGTAGATATGATTTCTGCATCTGAAATCAATGGTAAACAGGCAAAAGAAATCTTTATCAAAATGCTGGATGGCGAATCGGGAACACCGAAAGAAATCGCCGACCGATTCGGAATGAAACAAATCACAGATACAACCGCAATTGAAAAAGCGGTTGACGATGTAATTACTGCAAATCAATCACAAGTGGAACAATATAAATCTGGAAAAACAGGTTTACTTGGTTTCTTTGTTGGTGCGGTAATGAAAGCAACCGGTGGGAAAGCAAACCCAGCAGTAGTAAATGAAATTTTACGTAAAAAATTATCTTAATAAAGAGAGACGCACATGAAAGTAATTAAAATTATTAGAGACGATTCTATAACAGGTGTTCAATACGGAATTGTGGACGTTCCAGACAACGTGCCAAAGATTTCTAGGGTTTACCGCGCGATTCAAAAAATAAAAAAAATTCAAGCCGCCAGAGCTAATATGAAACGTTCAGAAAACACAAAGAAAAAATAAATCGTATGAAAAACTTTTATATTCATACTTTCGGATGTCAAATGAATGTGTACGATGGTCAGCGCATAGCGGCTATGCTGACATCTCGAGGTATGAAACAGACAGAAAATATATCTGATGCGGATATTATAATACTTAATACTTGTGCAGTAAGGGCAAAAGCAACAGATAAGGTGTTTAGTGCCCTGGGACGCATTCGAAACATGAAAAAACCAAATGCTTTGTTTGGCATAGTCGGATGTGTTGCACGCGAGGCTGGGTCAGATGCTTTTAAGCGTATTCCTGAATTAAATTTTGTATTAGGTCCACAGAGTTATCATAAACTGCCTGAAATATTAGACAACCCAGAAACAAGGTTATTAAATATCGATTTAGGCGGACTTGAAAAATTCGATGAACTTCCGCAAATGGAAAAATCGCCCGCGGTTGCATATATTCCAATTCAAGAAGGTTGTAATCATTGCTGTACTTATTGCATCGTCCCATATACCCGCGGTCGTGAGCTTTCCAGACCATTTGATGATGTAGTAAAAGATGTCGTACATGCTGCAAATACAGGTGCTATAGAAATATGTTTCCTTGGTCAGAATGTAAACGGATATAAATATACAGATGGGAACGGTAAAACATATAGGCTATCAGACTTAATTCGCGAAGCCGCAAAATTAGATACCATAAAACGTATCCGTTTTACATCAAGTTATCCAACAGAAATGACTGATGACTTGATAGATATGTTCAAAACAGAACCAAAGCTATTGCCTTTTTTGAATTTGCCTATACAAAGTGGTTCATTAAATGTATTGACAAGAATGAACCGTCCATATTCGCTAAAACTATATATAGATATAGTTGACAAATTAAAAGCTGCTCGATCCGACATTCAAATCTCAAGCGACTTTATCGTCGGCTTTCCCGGCGAAACAGACGAAGACTTTGAACAAACCATGGGCATAGCAAGACGAATAAAATATATAAACTCATATTCTTTTAAATATTCTCCTCGCCCCCATACGGCAGCAGCCGTTATGAAAAATCAAATCCCTGAGGCAATAAAGGCAAAAAGGCTTGCAATATTAGATTCGTATTTGAACGAAATACAACGTGAATTTAACTTATCTTGCATCGGTAAAGAAATGGAATGTTTATATGAGGGACCAGATAAAACAGGACAGCATTTGGTGTATAGAACCCCATATATGCAACAATGCATAACAGACATACCATCTGGTGACATCGAAAAGTTAGCTAAAATAGAAATAACCGCGGCTAATAAGGCATCATTACGAGGTAAAATTAAAAGGTAAAGTTTGCGCTTACCTTTGCCATATAACTGACATTACCAAAAGTATCTTGAATTAAGCCTATTCCAAGACTTGCGCCTGCACTATCCGCTAAAGATTTTACATCCATTTGAACAGAGGCATTTATTTGACCGTTTGTATAAACGCTTAAGTTTAAACCATATTTATATTTTATATCATACATACCGGTATTAAATGAAATATCAGTTCCTGCACCAGTAATAATATTATTATCTGCTTCGTTATAAACCTTAATAGAATCAAAACCTAAGCGCACAAACGGAGTAATATAAATACGCGACAAAAAGTCAAAATTAAACCCAAAGTCCGCCACAGAATATAAAGAATCACCTTTTGGATTTGCTGCCAAATTATATCCATCAAAAATAGAATCTATATCAAATTTAGCCTGAGTTAAGCCTATTAACATTCTGGCCAACAAAAGATCATCTTTATACGATACATGTACGTTTCCGCCATAAATATCTCCCGTATACTCATCAATATCATTCGCGAAAAGTATTTTTGCTGCATATCCTGTTATTCCGATATTAAAATCATCCGTAATATCATAACCTGCAGATATATTAAAACCGTAAATATCAAAATCACCAGAATAAATAAACATTGGTTCAATGCTAAAACCATTTGGTGTATTTACAATTTCATTTAATGCAAACGCATTATAAATGCTTATACCTTCCATTAATCTTATCGGATTTAAACGCACCGACTTAGATAATATATCATTTATCTCATCTATAGAATTTGCCTTATCCAATCTAGATATAAGTTTATCTTCTGGGTTGGTATATCTAACCTCATTTAAAAAAGTACCTATATTATTATTTAAAATTTTAAAATAATCTGTTTCTCTTTCTGTAGAAATGAATAACTGATTACCGGATACATAAGAAGAAACCTTATATAAAGGATTTAACTTATCTACATTTACAGTTATTATACCGTCACCTTCAATATTTGATAAAACCGGTTTATCTTTAAACGCTGCAACATCATCAATATATAAAGTTACATCACCACGTAATTCTATATCTGGTATAACCGTAAATTTGGCGGTAATAAAATCTGTCGTTAAGTCTAACCCAGAATTATCAATAATGATTTTATCAGCCCAGGAAGAAATATTCTTTAACTTATTCCAAGAAATTCTTTCTGCGTTTTCAACCTGTATTTGAAAATTATTTGTAACACCAATTAAATTTATATCGCCTTCATCATGTATAATTTGAACAACAGAAGCGCTATTAGGCACGTCAAAAACAGCATTAAACGTTCCGGCATTTTTGATATTAATATCACATCCTGGGCATATTTCTACATACCCATTAACTGTTCCATAATTATCAATAATTGCTGAATTCTGAATATAAATATTATCAACTACCGCTGTATTAGAGATAACTATATCATCACGAACTATTAAATCCTGTTTATTATTGTCCACATAAAACGTATCGGCATAACAAAATGTCGATATAAATGAAAAACCAATTATGAAAAAAGTCCATCTTATCTCCACGCCGTCAGAGTAGCATATAAGAAAAAAATCTTAAAGCATTTTATTAAAAATGACCCAAATGCTTATTTGGGTCATGCTTTTTTAACTGCCGGACAAATTTACAACATCATACCTTTTTTTAAGGTACCCCAAGCAGCTTTATAACCACCATCACGTTCTAAGTATAATTTTGCATTATTAAGCTGTTCTGCCGTCAAACCTTGTATAATAAACGATTCTTTTAAGCGTCCCTGTTTTGTTACGCTTAATTTTGGTAAATTCATCTGCATAGGGCTTTTATTACAGCACATTCCGCTGTCGCATTTACTACAAGGATATATTTTTATTGTATAAACCTTTCCTGGGCGTAGATCCGTTACATCAACTTCCATTTTTAAACCAGCGTCAGTCTCCACAAACTTTATATTACCCATCCTAGATTCTCCGCCATGACTGCTATGAGTATACATTTTTGCTTCAACATGATTTACGTCAGAATCTTCGTATGTTTGATAAAAGACTACGGTCTCTGTCATTTGTTGTTGCATAGCAGGTTTTGGTTGCGGCCCCATTTTTTTGTGACCACAATTTGTACATCCTGACGCCAATAATGTCATCCCAAGAACAGATGACAATAGTAATGTTTTTCTTATTAATTTTTTCATTAAAGTCTCCTTTTTCGTTATGGTTACGATTTTCATTTTACAATAAAAAACTTCTATTTTCGTCAGGTTTGAATACCTAAGAAACCCAAGAAACAATGCACATAGAGTAATTTTTGAATTCAATCCTATAATCAAAAAATTTGATAGATGTTAACATAACAGAAATTAACCAAAGGAGCAAATAATGTACGAGTTATTACAACACCTAATAGCTTTTAAATACGCATCAAAAATAAATCATTGGACATCAGAAAAATATGCGGAGCATCTTTTATTTGATCGACTAACAGAAGAAATAGATGACTGGGTTGACAATATTTCCGAAGCATATTTTATGGCAATGAATAATAAAAGTGTATTCAAGCCAAATATTTTAAATCCCAAATTAATTGATAAAGATTTAGTAAAAATGTGTGAAAATATAATATCGCATCTAGAAGAACTGCAAAATGATGGAGAATTGAACGAAGGAATGCGTTCTTTATTAAGTGCTATAGAAGAAGGATTTCTAAATAAAATGGCACTTGCAAAATTATTATAAAAACGCTCCGAAAGGAGCGTTTTTTAACTATGTAACTTAAAAAAGGCCTTTAATAAAGTTCGCGGAGAATATTGATGTTTACTAATCGGAGTCAAATCTTTATCAACACCCATTAAGTAATATACGGCATGTTGTGCGGCCCTGACTGAATATTCCATTGTGAAAACTACATCTTCTGGTATTTCTACAAATTGACTAATAAAAGCAAAATTTTCATACCCAACAGGAACAACTAATGGTCTATCCTCTATTTCACGCGGTTGAAATTGTGAGTTTATATACGGCATTATCGCTGTTCTGCATATCAATCCTTTAATCATAGAAGCTTGCTCTTTCTTAGGAATATGTAAATGTCCCATAAGTTCTGTAATTATTTCGCGCCCAGTACATTTATACATAGGTTTTTTAACGTAATCCCCATCAACAAACATATTTAAAGAATACCCCCAAAATATTTGTGTATCACTTGGTTGATTTTTAAAGTGTGGTTGACGAGCCACAACAATAGATAAACGCCAAGCAGAATCTTTAAATGTTACTAACCCTCCTCCACCTGGATGATTTCTTGTAAAACGCTGAATATAATCCAACAATTTTTGGTTATTATTTATAGTAACAGTAAAAGACATCCACATAGATTCATTAGGTTTAGAATAAAACACTTCTGGGTTCCCAAATTCTGGTTTTCCTTCTGCAATTTTACGCCACAACTCAAAAGAAGGAGCTGTTTTGTTAACATCATATTTTGCAACAGTATCTGTATCTGCTTCGCATGAATTATCCGTCATACAACCATTCGTAAATGTAACAATATCAGTTGGCAGAACGTTTATTTCATGTTTTTTGCCGGATTGGGTATAAGCTATTTTATATACAACTTTTTCGCCTTTTCTTGTTTGATCGAACAAAATGTCTTTAACTGTCGCCCCTAAAAATACTTTTACCCCTTGATTTTTTAACCAGTCTACCATTGGTCTAACAATCGAATCATATTGATTATATGCGGTACGAGCCACCCCAGCTAATGTATGAATCCTTGGGAACTCGTGCATGAACCGAATCATATATCTTCTAAGTTCAGCGGCACTGGACCATGGTTGAAACGCAAATGTGGTCTGCCACATAAACCAAAAATTTGTTTTAAAAAAATGTTTGCTAAAAACCTCATCAATTCTTTTTGCCCCCAAGGATTTTTCCGTTTCTATTAATATTAGTTTCTCCATTTCCATACGATCTTTAGGTGCAAATCCCATTTTCGTCACATCAACTTTATTACCTTTTTTATCGATAAGACGAGCTCTTGAATGTGTTTTAAATTCTTCATTGTATTCTAAAAACTCTTCCTCCATTGATATTTCGTCAAATTCAATAGAAGGTATAGATTTCATAACATCTTGTAAACATTCATACGTTGGTATATTTAACATTCTGCCACCACGTATCATAAACCCCCGCTTTGAGTTTCCAGCGCCATCTAAACTCCCCCCTTCAACATTCAAGGTCTCAAAAACGCGAATATTTTTACCTGGTACCTTAGCATCACGTATTAAATATATAGCCGCTGCTAAAGTCCCGATACCTGACCCTATCATATAAACATTCGTATTTGTGGGGCGACGCTTTATAGAGCTAACACCTGCCTTTGCCATAATTTTCCTCTTTATTAAGAAATAACTTACATGTAAAAAAAGCCGTCAAAAACCATATTGACGGCTTTATACATCATTTTAGAACATAAATCTGATACCGATATCACCGCCGAAATTATGTAACCCAGAATTAATATCTACATAATTATATCTTGCAGCCAGATCTACAGCGAATCTCTTCATATCAAAAGTTACGCCCAAACTTCCCATTGCAGAGAAACGAGTTTTACTTTCGCTATGATCGCCTACGTTAGGAATTTCACGTTTTACGTCCGCGAAAGCCGCACCAACGCCTAACCCCACGAACGGACGAATCATACGATAACCACCAAATTCCCAATAAGAATTCCATAACAAAGTCTGCAATTTGGTTTCTATTTTAATATCTTCTGCCCCACCAAATGCTGCGCTATCTTTCGTTTTGCTGTATATAGACCATTCTATTTCTGACCGCATGGTATCGCAAACTTCTAAACCCATAGCGGCTCTACCTTGAAAAGCCATATCAGACAAAGTCTCTTTATGCTCGTTATAATTATAATTTAAATTTGAATAACTGGCACCGCCACGAATTCCTATATACGGATCTAAACCGAACATTTGCCAGCTACTGCCTTGTGATTGATACCCAGTTGCAAGCGCAGGTCCTGCGATAAGCACCGCCAGCGTTGAAATAACTATTTTTTTCATTTCTCTCTCCTTTTAAATTTTTATTTTTCATGTCAGCACTATAATTTTATCAAAACGAACTTAAACTTTGCATAGGTATGGCTGCCTATTACTTTTATACCCTGGAAACACAAAGTGATAAATGCCTTGCATTTAGTAAAAAAAAGGCTATAATCGCCTAGGTCTAAGTATTATTAAGTGACCCGGGTGCGTAGCTCAGTTGGTAGAGCAACTGACTCTTAATCAGTGGGTCCAGGGTTCGAGTCCCTGCGCGCCCACCAAAATATAAACTGCACGACAGTTTTTTATTTTTTCAAATATGATGAAGGGTTATAGGCTTTGGTTCCCTTACGAATTTCGAAATGTAATTGAGGTTGATCAACTTTACCTGTTTCACCTACAGTCCCTATTTTCTGCCCGACCAAAACCTTGGTACCACGACGAACAGACATAGAATCTAAATGTGCGTATACTGTCATCCAACCATCTGAATGTTGGATGATGATCAAATTTCCCATTCCTTTTACTTCGTTCCCGGCATAAGCAACGACACCGTTTTCTGCTGCCTTTACTGCAGTTCCACGTTTTGCCCCTATATTTATACCATCGTTAAATAAACCGTTAGACTTTGCACCATAACTAGATAATATCTTACCCTGCACCGGCCAAGAAAACTTAGACGAAGAACGCGCACTTATGGTAGGTAACTTTTTTGTAGGATCAGACGAAATTTTTGCCTTAGGTTTAGCCGTTATCTGGGTCATAACTGTTTTTCCTGCGGCAGACGTTGAAGTTTTAGCCGTCGTGCTAGCCGCCGTACGAACTGGTGCATTACTTAAATTTGGAACTTTTAACTTTTGTCCAACAGACAAAGTAAACGGTGCATTTAAATTATTCATAACAGCCAAATCGTTAACTGGTACAGAATATTGTCTTGATAAAGAATACAAAGTATCACCTGATTTAACTGTAATTTCTTGCAATGCGACTCGCGTTATCGTATTTGGTTTTACGTTAACCGTAGATTTTGGTATAGATACTGTCTGAGCGACTACCGTATCGGTCCTAGACGGAATTTTTAATATTTGGCCGCCATATAAAGAATACGGCTCTGTTAAATTATTCAACCGCGCAATTTCATCGACAGTAGTATTATATTTCTTAGCCAATGAATATAAAGTATCCCCTGTTTTTACAGTAACCTCGACAGTGGACTGAACAGTTTTCGTTCCGCCATACATTGGGACCAATAAATACTCATCATATTCATCGGTTAAGGCGATTTCTTCTGAAACTATCGGCGCCCCATATTCCACCGTAGTTTGTAACGGTGCATCACCGTACATTGCAGCGCCCTCTTTCGCTGGTGGAACGATATAATCATCAACACTGGCATATTCCACATAATCTGTTGCGCTAACAGATCCATATAACGTTGGGGAAGCATAAACCCCATAATCTGTTGCAGCGGAATTATAAATTTCTGGTTGTGTGACAGGATCTGCTAATAACGCCGGATAACGCGTAGAAATAAAATCTCCGACAGTATCTGGCAAAGACACTATTTTAGGCTGCAAATCACATGCGGTAACGCACATTACAACCAATCCGATAAAATACAGACTAATTTTTTTCACAGGCTAATTATATCATAAAAAATAAGATAAATCTTATTCTATTTTCTTTTATCGTTCATAAACAATAAACTTATCTCGAACAGGCCCCACATAGGTAAAGCCAATAAAATCTGTGAAACAACATCTGGTGGGGTTAATACGGCGGCAACAATAATGATTAAAACTATTGCATACCTGCGCATTTTTACTGCGCGCTCATGAGATAAAATCCCCATACGATTAAGCAATACCAATACTAACGGCAATTGAAAAGCGATACCAAACACTTTTAATAACCCAATGGCAAAAGCCAAATAATCTTTTGCCGCTGGTAATATTACAGTTGGAACAGGAGAAGATTGGTTTAATTCTATAAAGAACCCGAAAACAAAAGGAAACAAAACATAAAAAGCAAACCCCACCCCTATTAAAAATAAAACAGGGGAAACAATCAAAATCGGCCAAAGCATATTTTGTTCTTTTTTATGTAACCCAGGGGCGACAAAAGCCCAAAGTTGCCACAATGCAAAAGGTATTGTAATAAACAAACCAAACAACACTGCCAAAGAAAAACGAATCATTAATCCATCGGCGATACCGTTGTATAATAAAGCCCCATCCGGCCATACCTTAAATAAAGGCGCGGTCAAAAATTCCTGTAACCAAGGCGAAATATACCAACCAGCAATCAAAGCAACACCAAAAAGCCCCAGCGTCCATAAAATGCGCTTACGTAATTCTGAAAAATGTTGCCCTAGGGTCATTCGCTTCATTTTATTTTTTTCTTCCTATGTGACTTAACGTTTTTTTGAAGCTTGTTTTTCGTACTTTTATTTTTTACCTTTGTTAACGGCTCAGAAATTCCGTCCAACATATCCGCAGTTGTCGTCCGAATTAAATCATCAATGGGTTTTTCTAAATCAATTTGTTGTTTTATCTGTTCAGATGCGTCGGTAATTTTCCAAATTAACTTTCGTATGAAAGTGACTATTTTTGCTAAAAAACGGGCAACATCAGGCCACATACGTGCTGGTATTACTAACACGCCAACCAACAAAATAACTAAAAATTCAGACCAACTTATCCCGAACATTTCTAATCGTAAAAAGAATCACCACCACTTGTACTAACAGTTCTATGATGTTGAATCTGGAAATAATCAGATGCAAAATTTGTTTTTGTTTTTAAACCATCAAATGCAACATCTGTTTTTGCACCAGTCGCATCAATAACAGTCCACGAATTTAATTTTACTGGATCTTTATCAAAAACAACCGTCATATTACCAAGGCCTTCTTGACCACGTAAATTCAATTTTAAAGCAAACGTGCTTTTCATATCTTCTGTTTCTATAACGTTTATATCAGCGTTTCTTAAATCAATATTTTCTCGGATAAGAATACCTGCTGGCGTACTAGTTAATGGAACAGTTGTTATCTGATCCAATGACTTATCGAAAAAATATAAATCTCGCCCATCAGCAATTAACTGTACAGGCATATCATCGTAATCTAAACGTACTCGCCCGGGGCGAAGCATAGCAAATTTTCCTTCTTCTTTTTTTCCGTTTGCAGTTTGAACAAAATTACCCGCCAGGCCAGTAATAGAATTTAAGTATTTTTCCGCTGAACCAATCAGAGCTGTATCCACAGCGGCATCAGCCATACCGCAGAATAAAATTCCGACCAGCGCAAAAAATATTTTTTTTCTCATTTTATCCCCCTGAATAATTCCAGAACTTTTTCACGCGTATGCTCTAAAGAATCTTTAACAACAGCCCCCGCGGCATACGTATGTCCCCCACCGCCAAGCGCAACTGCTATATCATCAATCGGTTTATTTTTACTTCGTAATGATACACCTGTCTGATTTGTTTTTTGGCTTTTTAACAACGCTACATATTCTACGCCTTTAATTTGCCCTAACAAAGATAAAACAGTATCTCCGCGCCCATCTATGTTTTTATAATCATCCGACGTAATTTCGGCTAACGCAAGTTTCCCGTTATAAAAGAATTTTGCCCTAGCTGTAACAGCTGCCTCTGTTATTACAGTTTTTCTCGGTTTATTATTTAATAGATTTGAAATATCGTCTATATCCACGCCCTCTTTTACTAACTTTGCCATAATATTTAATGGAATTCCATTATTGACATATCTAAAAAATCCCGTATCTGTCAGAATAGATATTGCTATTAATTCATTTACAATATTATCTCGCGTTAAATTTAACTTAGACGCAATTTGAAAAAGCATTTCACCAACAGAAGATGATTTATAATCATTTAAACACAAATTCCCAATACAAAAATCGTTTTTATGATGATCTATCTCTATTATAAATTTTGCGTTATCAACAGCTTTTATATTTCCCCCTATATGATCTTTCGTACCGTAATCTATCATAAAGCATAAATCAAAGGGTTTACTAAAATCAGCTTTTTCCCAATATTGTATTTCTTTTCTTAAAGGAACATTGTCTAACATATCGGGAATATTTCCATCATATAAACAAACTGCTTTCTTGTTAAAGTTGATTTTAATAAGATGAGCCAAAGCCAGTGTAGAACACAAAGAATCACCATCTGGATTTTTATGTCCAAATATAGCAATATTACGAGCGCCACGAATTTTCGTAACTAATGTTTTTAAATCATCCTTTTTCATTCCTATACCGCAATATCTTCAAGAACGAGTTGAGCACTAACATGCCCATTATATTCATTCTCTTTTAACTTACCTAGCAATTTTATTTTAGTGTTTGTATTAGCATCGTCCAGTAAAAAATCACCAACAGGTGTTCCAACCAAATTAAATCCAACAAACGACAACTGTGTTCCATTACTTGTCGCAAAACTGCCACGAATATGTGCGCCATGCCCCATTACTGTGGCATAACGTAAAGAAGCACCGTTTAGAATAAACAACGGTTCCGGATTTCCTTGACCAAAAGGTTCTAAGCAATTTAATTTATTTATTAATTTTAAAGTCGCCCCACCTGCATCTATTTCCGCATCAGCAACGACTTCACGATTTGGCTCTTCCCCTTTTAATTGTTCTTTTACGGCGCTTTCTAAAAATTCACAAAAAGCACTTTCGTTTTCTTCCGCCAAAGAAAAACCTGCAGCTGCTGCATGTCCTCCACCTTCAGAAATAATACCTTTCACTAGTGCATCATGAATGATTTTACCCAGATCTACACCTGGTATAGACCTTCCGGAACCGTTTATAACGCCGTCACATTTAGTTGCAACACAGGATGGCAAATTATACTTATCTTTCAATCGCCCAGCAATTATTCCCATAACCCCGCCATGCCAATTGTTACCACAGACAAATAAACTGCACCGACCTAAATCGCAACACTTTTGTGCCATATCACTGGCAGATATCATTATTGCATTTTGTATATCCAGCCTTTCTTGGTTCATTTTATGAAGTTTCTGGGCCAAATCGTTTGCTATTAAAGGGTTATCCGTCAACAATAAGTTCAAAGCGGGCGTAGCAGAATCTAACCTACCCGCCGCATTTAAACGTGGTCCCAAAGCAAATCCAGCGGCATAAACAGACGGTTTCTTTATACCGGCAACATTCATAAGTACACGTAAACCTAAATTATTACGCAACCCCAAAACTTTCAAACCTGTTGCAACAAACGCACGATTTAAACCGATAAGTGGCATAGTATCGCAAATTGTCCCCAGCGCAACCAGATCCAAATAATTAATTAGATTAATGTTCTCAACGCGGCTAACCATATCATCGGTTAAATTACGTTTTCTTAATTCTCGTCGTAATGCAATTAAAGTTAAAAACGCAACACCTACACCGGCAAGATAATCTAAATTTGACGAATCGTCTATACGCTTTGGATTAACCACAGCATCTGCATTCGGTAATATAGAATCAGGGGAATGGTGATCAGTAACCACCACTTTTAACCCATTTGATTTTGCATAATCAACTTCTTCACTACCACTTATTCCGCAATCAACCGTTATTATCAGTTTGGCACCATTTTTTATTATTTCATCAATTGCGCCAATATTTAACCCATAGCCCTCACCTTCTCGTGTTGGTAAATGCCAAATTACATCCACCCCTAAGGCAGTTAAAAATTTAACAAAAATAGCTGTTGAAGTAATACCATCAACGTCATAATCACCGTAAACAGCTATTTTTTCATTGTTCAAAATACTATCTGCGATGACAATTGCGGCTTTATCAATATCAGTCAAAACAGAAGGATCAGGCATATAATCTTTTATATACGGATTTAGGAATTTCTCCATTGCCGCCATATCCGTAATACCACGGTTAATTAAAATTTTCTGCAATAAGTTATCAACCGAGTCTGAATAACCATCTGCACCCGGATACGTCGCCACAGCCCATGCTTGTCCCAGCATAGACTTCTCTACAACTTTTCTCACGCTATACTCTTTTATTATTATCAGCTAAATTATAATCAAAAATTATTCAAATAGCAATGGCAGGATACTATCAAGAATTTTTCCTGTGGTCGGTACCGCATTCCATGCTGCAGTACGCAGCCCGAAAGAATCTTCTGTACCTTTAGGTTCATCCAATATTACTAAAATCGTATATTGCGGAGCAGAAACAGGAAATATTCCCGCAAACGCCGTCAAATTTTTCTTATTATTAATTCGACCATTTTCGTATTTTTCGGCCGTTGCAGTTTTTCCGCCTATCTCTACACCTGCAACCCGAGCTTTTTTACCTCCGGTTTCTTCTGCAATTTTATACATTATCTCACGTAAACGAGCAGATATTTCACCAGACAAAACCCTTTCACCTTTTATAGGACCAACGCCCCTTTTTAAAAGTGTTGGATAAATATAAATGCCGCCGTTTGTCATGGCATTTACAGCCAATAATAAATGCATCGGCGTTACAGATATACCATGCCCAAAAGAAAGAGTTGCTTTTTCAACAGGCCCCCATTTGGCTGGCATAAGCGGGCGTTCTGTTGTACCAAATTCTAAATCTAAGACCTCATCTAAATGTAACCTGTGGAAAAACTCTTTCTGTGTACCGTCCGGTAAGTCCAGCGCTATTTGTGCGCTACCTGCGTTACATGAATGCAGCATAATTTCTTCAATAGTTAAATTGGGGCGCGGCGGTTTAAAACTTCGTACATCACTTATTCTGGCCGCAGTACGACCAAATTTATCTTTAATTTCGAATGGTTTGGCCACATAAAATTCTTTAGTTATGCCGTTTTCCATGGCCATTGCTGTATTAAATATTTTAAAGATAGATCCCATTTCAAAAACACCACGTAAAGGCATAAATAAACGATTCGATGCCGGATCTAAATTTAAATTTTCAGGATCATAATCAGGTAATGATACCATCGCAATCATTTCACCAGTCCTAGAATTCATTAACATTCCCATTGCGGCACGTGCTTGATAATGTTGCATTGCCATGGATAACTGTTCATAAAAAACTGCTTGAATTCGTGCATCCAGAGACAACTGTAATGGATCCACGTTTTCTCTTAGATAATCATCATATGTACGTTCTACCCCCTCTAAACCATAACCATCACGCCCAACAAAACCAATTATATGAGAGAAAAGTCTACGCTTCGGATAACGACGTTTCTGTTCTGCTTCTATTTCCAAACCAGATAATTTTGCTTTTTCTACCACTTCTCTTTGTGCATCTGAGGCATATTTTTTTACATAAATAAACTTACGAGAAGAATTAACTAATTCTAAGGCCTGTGACAAAGTATATTCATACGGTAAAATTTCATGTATTGTTTCCGCTACTTTATCATGATCTTTAACATACGGTGGTCGTAAAGTTATATGACCGGACATAATATTCTTTGCTAATATATCACCGTTTCTATCCACAATATCGGCACGTTGAACCATCCATGCACCATCAGCCCCCGCACGCCGAGACCTGTCCGTTCCTTCAATTCCTAATTGCAAAGTACGTCCCACGAATAACACAAACGCGGCAACAAAAACATAATAAACTATCCGCATACGACGGTGACCTTTTCGGTCACTAGATGCGCTAAATATACCGTGCTTAAAAATATCTTTTCCGATTTCAAACATTATTTATTTTTTTATTTCTTCTTTCTTATCTGGTAAATCGCGCACAGATATGTGCTTTTGATATCCAATTACTTCGGTTTTTGGATAAACGCTGATTACAATATTTCGTAAAATTTCCGGTCTAACATAAGAAGCAAAATCTGCCTGAGCAACTGCAATATCTTGTTGCGTTTGAACAATTGCAGATCGAACCCTATTACGAACCTTATTTTGTGTACGATAACATACCTGCAAAACCGCGGATAACATAAAAACCAAGCACACTGCCCAAAAACCGATATTTAACATTTTTTTTGATTCGCCCATAATTCTCACACTTAATATTATTTATAGTAATATTATCACAAATTATGTAAAAAACTAATCATAGAATTAACCCCTCCTAATCTTCCTGTTCCAAGACTTATATCAAGCGAGGCAAATTCTGACCCCAAGTCCATTTTTTTTATTTCTTCAGTTTCTTTACCGTCAACCATAGCTATAATAATTGCCACTATACCTTTAACAAGTGCGGAATCGGCCACACCATAAAACTTATTTCCGCACCGGCATATTTCAACATGTGATGCACAACCTTCTATTTCTGTGCATTCAGAATTTTTCGGGACCGGGGGCATACTTTTACCAAAATCTATAACCATTTCCAGTTTTTCTACGGGATCAGAAACCATTGATAAAAGTTTTTTCATTTCTGCATATTGCATTTTATTTTACCATCCCTGCTCTGTTAAATCTAACTCTATACGCGCTTCATCTGACATACGCGTTAAATCCCAAGGTGGATCCCAAACTAATTCAATCTGTACGTTTCTTCCACCAGATATGTCCGTTACGACGTCATGTACTTGCTGTAATAATTCTTCCATCATAGGACAAGTCGGACTTGTAAAAGTCATTTTTATAACAACCTGCGCATCATCAATGATTATGTCGTATATTAAACCCAGATCCCAAATATTTACAGGTATTTCAGGATCATATACTGTTTTTAAAACCTTTATAACGTTTTCTTTTATCAATGTAGCCATTTTATTTAATAATTTCTTCTATAATATCTGCAGCGCAACGAACTTCATCGAAAGAATTCCACCAGCCGACGGATATTCTTGCCGTACCATTTATACCCAATAATTTATGCATCCAACTTGCACACATATTACCAACGCGCAAACAGACCCCCCGAGCACCAATTAAAGCCCCAAAATCCAGCACATGCATATCCTGTACATAAAACGTAAACATTGTCGCGTCCCGCGAAGTAATTATCTTTATACGTTCGTTTTTACTTAATCTATCGTGCAAATATTTTATCAGTTCCAAATTTGGGCGATTCGATTCAAGATAATCTATTGCCATTGGCAAACCAATAATTTGTGTTATGGGTAAAGTACCGGCTTCAAACTTGGCGGGTGCGGGTTCCAATTGTAAATTATAATTATCCGTTACTGTACTACCTGTTATCTTAGAAACCATTCCGCCACCGAATTTATCCGGCAAGATCCAACGGTCAGGATTTTTAATATACATAATGCCAAGCCCGGTATCAGCCCCAATTTTATGCGCTGAAAAACACATAAAATCACAATCCCACTTTTTCACGTCAATTTTATCGTGTACAACGTATTGAGCTGCATCAACGACGGTTATAACATCGGGATTTTTTTTACGCGCTGCCGCCACCAAACGTGCAACGTCTTGAGCCCGCCCCATAACATTTGACATAGCAGCTATCACAAAAACATCTGCATATGGTAAATCAGAGCAATCTAAATTATACTCTGCATCTAACGGACATAAAACTATTTTACAATCAAGAGATTTCGATAAAATCTCAAATGGTAAACGTGCCGAATGATGATCCAAATCAGATACCATAATTGTTTTATTTTTCAACGAATAACCACAAACTGATTCATTAATTATTTTTACAATTCTATTAATGCCGTCTGTTGTACCCGACGTAAAAACAATCTGGTTCGGCACAGCGTTTATAAATTTTGCTGTGCGCATGCGCGCAGCCGCAACCATATTATCTACGGCGCTTGCACGTGCACAAATTCCCCTTCCTGCATTAGCGTATGAGTGCCGCAGAAAATCCATTTCCGTTTTTATTACGGATTCGGGTTTTAAGGACGTAGCAGCAGCATCTAAGTATATGATATTATTCATTTTATGATTTCTCTTGCATTTTATGGGGATTATAATACACTCCTGAGAAATATCAACAAGGAAGGAGTTGAAAAATGGCTTTGGTACACGCAAATGACGCAAATTTTGAACCTCTAACGTCTTCTGGTATTTCGTTAGTAGATTTCTGGGCACCTTGGTGCGGTCCGTGCCGTATGTTTGGTCCTATCTTTGAATCGGCGTCAGAAAAATTAACCGACGTTAATTTTATTAAATTTGAAATAGATGAATCAAATCGTCGTACACCAGCAAAATTTGGAATTCGTAGCATTCCTAGCGTATTAGCGTTTCGTAACGGCGAATTAATTGAGGCAAGAACTGGTTTAATGGACGAAGAAACACTTATGGATTGGATACGTGAAATAAAAGGATCCTAAAAATGGCAGTAAAAAATTATAAAAACATTGAATTACCGGCGAAATATGTTCCAAAAAAATCTGAACCATATATGTGTCCAGAACAGCTAGCATATTTTTATCGCTTATTAACGGCGCAGAAAGACGAATTGCTGCATGATGCTGATTCGACTTTAAGCGCTGTAAGAATTGGTGATAAATTTGATAACGCTGGTGTTGGTGACGAATCTGACAATGCAGCCTTTGAACAAGAAATGACGATGAATTTACGTATGTCAGAAAGAGATAATAATTTATTAAAAAAGATAAATGCGGCGCTAGAAAGAATTGAAAACGGTACTTATGGTTACAGCGTAGTTTCCGGCGACGAAATTGGTATATCTCGTATGCTGGCGCGTCCTCTTGCAACGATGACTATTGACGAACAAGAAGAACACGAAAAACGCGGTTAACATTCGTGATACAATAATAAAAAAGGCCGGCAAAAACCGGTCTTTTTAAAACGCGTTTTATTTACTTTTTGCTGGTCTTTTTGACCGCTTTTTTTACTGTTTTTTTGGCAGTTTTTTTGCGTGAAACCGCGGGCGTTTTTATTTCGACTTTTTCTGCTTCTTTTACGCCTTGTTTTTCATTTTTATCTTTTAATTCTTTTTTAAATACGTTTATTCCATCTGCTAAATTTTTCATCATGCCTGGGATTTTATTATGCCCAAACAAAATCAAAACCAGAACGACGATTACAAGAATTTCAGCCCAACCAAAACGTCCAAACATTTATACTACCTCTTATAACTATTTAGTTACGTAACATTCCACCCCATCGGCTTTTGCGTTACGACAAAAACCATTTGCATCTGCTGCCGCATTAAAACCTATACGTAATCTGTATGTAGTTGTACCGTTAGGTAATACCGCAGCTAAAATCACAAACTGATGACCAGAAAATAAACTCTGATGTGAAGACTGTAATTTACGCTGTCCCGCTTCTGCCAATGCCCGTGTACTATAAGATCCGATTTGGGCATACCATGCAGATGCCTTCGGGGCTGTCTGAGTACGACGAGCTGGCTGTTGCACTGCCTTAGCCGCTGTCTTTTTAACTGTCGACTTTGTTGTAGTTTTTGCTGCTGGTTGTGCCGCAGGTTTATCAGGATTAAATTTTACATCCTTTCTATCTTCTACAACACGTACAGGAACACCAGGCGTTGCATTTTGCACAACAGGTTGAGGCGCCGCTTGCGGGGCCTGCTGTACAACAGGTTGCGGGTTTGGCGCAACTACAACAGGTTGTGCAGCATTAGGATCCGGTGCAGGTCCAACAACCAAAGGTGCATTAGGATCTTCGCCTTCAACGACTACTGCCGGGGCATCCAAATTAACTTCCATAGTGGTTGAAGATTCCCCCTCAACCATACGAATTATTACATACGTAGCTAATATGATAACCAATACCCCCACCCCCATCAATAGCCATGGTTTTTTGGGGCGAGGCGTCGAAAACGGTGCCGCTTCGGGTAAAGCATCCATCGTATCAGCATCGTCGTTTAAATCTAATAAGTCCAAGTTATCATCGTTATTCATTTGGATTCCCCCATAGTTCTTTAAGTCTTATTATATCATAAAAAACCGTGTTTTCCAAAGATTATCTCTAAAATTTACTTTGGCATTTGTCCGAAATTTGGCGGTACAATTAATTTATGATTTTCTTCTACTATTGGTTCTGTCTCGCACTTTGAGGCACATGCCGATAAAAGTATCGGTGTTATACACACTAATAATAATAACATCGCTTTTTTCATATTATATCCCTTTGCTTATACATATATTATAATGGCGCGTTTTTAACGCGCCATATTTTTTTACTTACGCCGGCATTTTTACAGCTTCTTTCATCTGAGATATAAAGTCATCAAGTTTTACAACTTCCTGCTTTTCTATCCCAAGGCGACGCAAAGTTACTGTTTTATCTGCCATTTCTTTTTCACCAACCACCGCAATAATTGGGGTTTTTGCCAAAGACAATTCACGGATTTTATAATTAACCTTCTCGTCACGTAAATCAGCCCGTGCATATATACCGGCATCATGCAAAGCATCAACTATAGCTTCTGCATAATCACGGAACTTTTCAGAAATAGGGGTAACAACAACCGGTTCTGGTGACAACCACAAAGGCAAGTTTCCACCGGTTGATTCTAACAATATCGCCATAAAACGTTCAATAGATCCTAACATAGCACGATGCAGCATAATTGGACGGTGCTTTTCACCGTCTTCACCGATATAAGACAAATCAAATCTTTCCGGTAAATTCATGTCTAATTGTACCGTGCCACACTGCCATGTACGCCCCAGCGCATCTTTCAAGTAATTATCAATTTTCGGTCCATAGAATGCGGCATCACCTTCTGCAATTTCATATTCAATGCCATTTGCATCCAGCGCATGTTTTAATGCACCTTCGGCTTTATCCCATATTTCATCAGACCCTATACGAAATTCAGATTCTTTACGGGTTGCTAGTTTCATAGAAATCTTATCAAAGCCAAACTTACCATAAATATCTTTAATAAAACGCAACACTTTTACGACTTCGGATTCTAATTGCTCTTCCGTGCAGAAAATATGAGCATCATCTTGGGTAAATTCACGAACGCGCATCAACCCAGACAGACTACCAGCAGTTTCATAACGATTAACTTTACCAAACTCGGCCAAATACATAGGCAAATCTTTATAAGACTTAATTCCCTGACCAAATACTAACATTCCGCCTGGGCAAGACATTGGTTTTACGCAGAAAGTTTTACCATCCTGAGTTTTACCAGAATAATTATGTTCACCATATTTAGCCCAGTGACCGCTACGTTCCCATAAAGAACGATCCATAACGGACGGAGTAGAAATTTCTAAATATCCTGCTTTTTCCTGACGATGACGGATATATTCAATTAATTTACGGTAAATTTTATATCCCTTATCATGCCAGAATACAGCCCCTGGTGCATAATCTGGTTCAAAATGGAATAAATCCATATCTTTACCTAACTTACGATTATCACGTCCTGCAGCTTCTTCTTGCATTTTTAAGAATTGTTCTAATTCTTCTTTAGAAGCAAACGCATCTACATAAATACGTTGTAACATTTTATTTTTCGCATCGCCTTTCCAATACGCCCCCGCAACATTGCGAACCTTAAACGAATCGCGTGGTAAATCTTTTGAACTTTCAACGTGTGGTCCGCGACATAAATCAACGAAGTCTCTAAAAGTATAAATAGACAACTGCTCACCCGCGGCATCATATTCGTTCAACCATTCCATTTTATATGGCTGATCGGCAAAAATTTGTTTTGCTTCTTCCAAAGATACATTACGCTGTTCAAACCTGCCGTTTGATTTGATCAGTGAACGCATTTCTTGTTCTATTTTTTCAAAGTCTTCTTCTGAAAATCTGTGTTCAGTATCAAAGTCGTAATAGAACCCGTTTTCAATCGCCGGTCCCCCAGCAAATTTTACATCTGGATACAGTTTTTGTACTGCTGCCGCCATAACATGCGCCAAAGAATGACGAATCGTTTCAATAGGATATGCCATAATAAAAACCTTTTTATTTATATAAATAAAATTAAATTGTTATTGATTATTACACTGTGCGGGAAAAACCGCAAATAGAATCTACACCCCCGTGGGGGTTGTTGTAGTTGTTATTATAAAGAATACTACATTTTTATTCATCATAGATGAATGTTAGTACTTAAAAGAAAAAATGTCAAATATGTTTTACCTTATAAATCAATAATACAACCGAACAAAACAGCGAAAAAGAAGCACACACTTCCAGCAATTACAAATAAATGCCAAATTGCATGTGAATACTTCATCTTACGCCACAGATAAAAAAACACGCCTATGGAATAAGATAATCCGCCAGCTAATATAAACCATAACGCCCTTACAGGTATGCTATATAACATTGCCGGTAAAATGAACAGCAGCGCCCACCCCATTATCAAATACAATCCTACAATCCATTTAGGCTGCTGTTTAGGATTACGCATTTTTATGATAGACCCCGCTATAACAATCGCCCATAAAATCCCGAATACAGTCCAACCAATCCAACCACGTAAATTTACAAGCAAGAACGGCGTGTATGTGCCTGCTATTAAGGCATAGATAGCTACGCTATCCCATACTTCAAAGAAGCATTCACTCTTTTTTCCGATTGTTGCATGACACATAGTGGAACCAAAATAAAGTGTGAACATAGTCAAACCAAAAATAGCGCAAGAAACAATCGCCCATGGATTCCCCTTTAATGAGGCAAAAACAACCAGCAACGTCAAACCGGCGATTGCCAACCCGATACCTATGCCATGGGTTAAAATATTTACGGCCTCTTCTGACTTTGTGCTTGGTCTTTCCCAACGAAACAGACCCGTTGCACGTAATATTCGTAATAATCGACTGCCACGCTTATCCGATTTAACCGCCTTTAGTTTTGCACGAACAACTTTATTTGATTTAACCATTTATTACGTCCTTTATACGATTAACAACTCTATCACTTCCCATAACTTGCATTATGGAATACAAGTCAGGTGTATTTGTGCGCCCGGTTAAAGCCACACGTAAATTCATTGCTACATCGCCATTTTTAACGCCTTTATCAGCAGCAATCGCCACAATTTTTGCCCACCATGCATCTTTATCATCACAAATATCAAAGGTTGACAAGAATGTGCTTAATAAATCTTTGTTAAATTCATATTCTTTGTTCGGCACAAACAAATCATCCCAAAAGTATGAAACTTCCTGTAAAGTTTGTTTCCAAGTTATAAAGTCCTTACGTATACGCTTTGGATTATCACGTTCAATAGCCAAGATATTTTTCAAGTATTCTGGATTATCACCGATTCGAGCCGCCCATTGCGGATCATATTCATCTGCCCAATCACGAACAAGTTTTACCAATTTATCAACCGGCAAAGTCCCGATAAACTCACGCGCCCACCATTCCAACTTCTTCATATCAAATAACGCACCTGAAATAGGAATCTTTTTTAAACGCAATTCGTAATCCCAGATTGATTTAACCTGCCCTTTTGATTTTGCTTCTTCATAACCAGACGCAGCAATGTTACCAAGATATTCCAAAACAGCATCAGTCGGCCAACCATCCTGTAAAAAGAACGCAACATTAGCTTCTGGGTCATGACGCTTTGATAACTTTCTTTGCTTACCCGTTTCTGGGTCAATCTTATCAATGGTTGATGTATGAATATATAACGGTGGTGTCCAACCCATCATACGAAATAACTGAATATGTAATGGAAAAGACGGCAACCATTCTTCACCGCGAACAACGTGCGTTGTTCGCATGAAATGGTCATCACATAAATGCGCAAAATGATAAGTCGGCAGTCCGTCATTAGACTTAATCAGAACGATATCTTCATTGTTTTCTGGAAACCCGATAGAACCACGTACAGCATCCTTACAGAAAATTCTGTTATCCGGATTACCAGTTGAATATAAACGAATTGAGGGTACTTCACCAGCATCTAAACGACGAATTATTTCTTCTTCTGATATATCCCTATCACGTGCAAATTCCCCATAAATACCAGTTGCGAAACCGGCCGCTTTTTGATTTTCGCGGATTTTTTCCATATCTTCAGACGTTAAAAAACAAGGATACGCCAAACCACGTGCCAACAAATCTGCAGCAACACTATGATAGATATCCTTACGTTGCGATTGATAATAAGGGCCGTATTCTGGTATATCATTATATTCCAAACCGAATCGATGCATAGAATTTTCTATAATTTTAACGGCATCGGCAACCTCGCGCTTTGTATCTGTATCTTCTATGCGCAGCATAAATACACCACCTGATTGCCGTGCTAATTTAGAATCTATAAACGCTTGATACAAACCACCAATGTGCATATAGCCTGTTGGGCTTGGTGCAAAACGAGTAACAAAAGCACCCTCTGATAAATTACGAGGCGGATATTTTTCTTCCAACTCTGCCAAAGTATATTTTGGTCTATTCCCAAGTACACGAGCAATCACATCTGCCGATAATCCTGTACGCATTTTTTATTTTCCTTGTATTCGTATAAACCGAATTTTATACTAAATATATGGAAAAACAAGAGATAAGAACATTTGGACGACGTCACGGTAAAAAATTATCCGCACGGCAAAACATTTTGTTAGAAAACATATTACCGACAATACAACCTTACGATTTACCGATAAATACCGGTTTAATTATGGAAATTGGTTTTGGTGCCGGTGAACATTTACGAGAAATAAGCCGGGAAAAACCGGGTAAAATTATAATTGGTGCAGAACCATTTATTAACGGTGTCGCATCACTGCTATCTGCAATTACAGACGAAAATAATTCGATTCGTTCCGAATATAAAAACATACGCATTTTTGCCGATGACGTGCGTAAATTCTTACGAGATACCGATTCGAAATTTGAACAAATTTGGGTTTTACACCCAGACCCTTGGCCGAAAGCAAGACATGAAAAAAGACGGCTTTTAAACGCTGATTTTTTGACGCTTCTGTCAAAACATCTTACACGAAACGGTGAAATTATAATTGGTACTGACCATTGGGAATACTTTGATTGGGTTATTAATCAAACAAAAAAAACACCACTAAAAATAAGTTTAACAGACCTAGATACTATTCATACAAGGTATCAAGAGAAAAATAAGGCCGGTACTAAGAACCCAAAATATATGATTCTTAAAAATTAAACCCTTATAAAAAATTTAAGAGATCTAAGCAAATTTTGATGCATAGCTTCAGTTAATCTTACTACTTGTTCTATACGAGAAAAAATATTGCCAAGTAAAAAATGTAATTGGGGCGTATATTCATCATCTATAATACTTTCCAGTAATGAATATATACGTCCAACAAAATCGGACTTATCCCCGCTATCCTTAGGTAAAACTAACATTAACCCCGTAGCTCGTATTTTTTTTACCAAATTAAAAACATTTTCCCAATCACAAAAATTTATTTCATTTATATTTAAACCTATAAACAAAGATTTATTAAAGAACAAATCATCTCTGATCATGTATAATTGTGATACCAATTCATTTAAATCGGTCATAGAAACGAAAATTTGTGCGCCATCTGCCCCCTGCTTAAAAGATTGATTTATTTCTTCTGACAAATTAGATATATCTTCTATTTTATGTCCATTTAAATAAAAACGCGAAAAAATTTTGATATTTTTATTTTCTAACCATGGCCACATAATAGAAACCGAAACAGGCGCAACAGATATTATAGGAATATGTTTTTCTATAGCAATTGACGCCATCCGTGCCAAATCCGTTGGTTCAAGTTCAGAGCCACACCAAATTGCGCTTTCAGACACATCTAAAAGAATATCATCCTGTTTCATCATTACCCTTTTTACTTTATCACAAATATGGTATAATTAAAACTAAATGAAAATACGTATAGATAATATATTATTATGCGTTTTATGGTTACTAGCCGTAACCCTGGGGGCATCTTTTTGGTTTAATACAGTTTTTGGTTTTGATATATTCTCTTCAGCTCATTGGGAATATATTGCTTTGCTTCAAGCGTCACATTCGCCTATAAAGACCGGTTTTTATGTATCTATGGCGATTACTATATTTGTTGCGATATTTGGTTTGTATTTGGTTGTAAGACCCCGCATACGAAAAATCAGACTGCCTATAATGAGGGTAGATATGACACACAACAAAACTACAACCAACATTGAACAACATCAAGATAACGTAATCCAATCAAATTCGGATGCATCGACTTTAGATTTATTACAAGCAGAAGAACAAAAATATACCCCTAATAAAGTGCCTTCTAATCAATCTAATTTAGCGCGCCCGCCACGATTAACGTTACCGACGATAAATAATAATTTTATGTCTATGCCAGCTGAAACAACAATGTCATCTCACTTAACAACTCGCACTACCCCAACTGATGAAGATACTTTAACCATTCAAAAAATCTTTATAAACACCGGTTATACAGTCAAACCTAACGTTACTTTAAACGGTATAAAAACGGTGTTAATAGCGATTGGTACGAATGAAACAATGTGGTTGGGTTGTATTGGGGTCAAAACAACAGATGTACGTGGAATAATAGAAAAATTCCAGCAGATATTTTCAGATACCCTGGACGAGACGGAAATATCAATAAACGGTTTTGTAATTGGTGCGCCAGACGCAGCTACCTCTGAGTTTCAAGATATATTAATGTTTAATACGATTAAAGACTTACAAGATTATGTGCAAGGAAGACAGAATCCGCCTTTGCCAGACGATGACGACGGTATGTTTGAAGCATATTCACAATACATAGATGCAGTTATAACCCATATAGGTAAAATCTGATGAAATTTACTAAGGACATGGCAGAAAATCGTTTAAAAGAAATGAATATGGGCGATATGCCGATAACTGAAATCAAGCCAACTCCAACAAATGTAGCCAGTGACTGGTTTAAATCATATAAACATTTATGTCGTGAATTTATGCGATCCTTAACCGATTCTGTTGAGGAACTAGCATTTATGAATCTAAACCAAAATGAATTTATGTCATTGATAATGGGAAAAAACGTTCCTCAAAATATATCTATACGATTTCGTATACCTCTTATATGGGGCGGAAAACTTGAAATAGATAATTTATTTATGTGTTCGACCTTTCCTTATTCTCAGAAGCTGGACCAATTCATACTAGAACAGTCTGGTTCAGATAGTATATGGTTACCGAATCCGGTAAAAAAAATTTATATTCAAGCACATACGTCATCTGGTGGTGATGGCGGTAACGCAACAGAAGATCGATTAAGTCAAATTGCGGCACAAATAGTTGCTGCGAAAGGAATGGAACAATAAGCTGGAAACAAACATGACCTGTTCTGAATTTATATCTTTAATGGAAACGAAAAATGCTTTATTTACAGCGGCCGCATCTACGCGGTCAATAATGTTAACTAATTCAGCATTACAAAATATACGTGCGGCTATATTACCACAATTTATGATAGAACTATATCAAAGACATGGTGCAATAAATCTTGGCAACGGTTATATTTTTGGTCCCACAGAAGTCAAACGCGGAAACAAATACCCGATACCAAGTATTTCGCAGTTAAATAATGATTTAATAAATATATCTAAATTACGGGGGAAAACTGTATTTGGTCGAAACGATTTATTTTGGTTTGCGTTTGATTCTTTCGGCACTTGTTACATGTTAGATAATGTAACATTAAAAGAACTACGGAAATATTCAGACCCATATCAGTCTCTTTCAGATTGCTTAATTATAGGTGCTTTATAAAAAATGAAAAAATTATCAGTATCTTTATCTGGTCATCAAACCAGCATATCTTTAGAACAAGAATTTATAGACGAATTACATAAAATTTCAAAAGCAGAAAATAAATCTGTTGCATCAATTATAGAAAGTATTGATGATCAACGCACCCCAGAAACAAATTTATCATCTGCCATAAGAGTATGGATTTTAAAAAAACGCTTAGCATAAAATTAATTTTTATTCTGCTTTGCATACAATGATATTGTGCATATACAAGAAAACAATAGAATAATTATCATCCACGTATCTCGACCAATACTTCTATATGGCGTTACATGGGCACCGAAAATTACACCATCCATATAACCTGATAAACCGACAGGAATTTCTGACATTACCGCACCATCGGCAGAAATAAATGCACTAATTCCTGAATAATTTGCTCTAATAATCGGTAAACCAGATTCAATAGCATAACGTCGAACCATGTCTAGATGCTGATAAGTTCCTGGCGTATTACCAAACCAAGTATCGTTTGTTATATTTATAACAGCATCGGGGTGTTCTCCTTTGGGAACCAAAGAGTCAGAAAAAATAATTTCATAACATATTGCCGGTGCAAATTTAAAAGAATGGTCCTTTATATTCATATTTATAATTTCTGGTCCGAAGCCCTTTTCTAATTGTCCAGGCGTCGGAATAATATCACCAAAAGGTCTATATTCACCAAAAGGAACTAAATGAGATTTACTGTATACTTTTTGAATTTCTCCGTTTGACGTTGATACTATCATTGAATTATACATATTATTATCAGAATAAGTCGTTGCTCCAATAATAACATTATTATTTAATACCTCCGCCAAAGGCATATCATCTCCTTTTAAAACAACAAAAGGATATGATGTTTCTGGAAAAACGATTAAATCGGGAGCCCCTGTCGAAGAAGCCAAATCTATTAAAACTCTTACATTTTCTGTGGCATTTTGTATTGCTTCTTCTCTAGAATGTGTCGCTTTTTGCACTGCGCTGCGCGCTGGTTGAACAACCCTTATGATGGGGCTAGTACTTGTGATCTGTTTAGATTTTTTGACATTAATATAACCATAAGTCGATCCAATAAAAGCTAAAACAAGAAATATTATAAACGTTACCCAGCCTATTTTGCTTTTACGTAAATTCACTAATTCAATGATTGACGCAATTAATCCCAAAACAACAAAAGAAGCACCTAACGCGCCCCATAAAGACATAGAATTACTCAACAATTGTGACGGCATAAGAATGTTAGCAATTGGATTCCATGGAAATCCTGTTAACAGCCATTCTCTGAACCATAATATAAGCACCCATGTTGCAGCAAATAAAAACGCCCTACATGCTGGAAAAGTACGCACACGCATCACCACGACAAAGGGTATGGAAAAAACAACCCCTCCTAATAATGCTATTCCTAATAATGCCGGTATAGTCCATATCGCGAATTGAGCAGTCAGTTCCGGAACAACATAAATAGAGTTTACTACCCACCAAAACATAGCAAGCGCATATGCTGCGCTAAATGGCAAAATTCTTAAAAAAGCTTTTAGTGTGGTTATATTATGCGTTACGTTTATAGATAACTTATAAGCGGCAGCAACGGCTATCAAAGTTGCCCACCAAATATGAAACGGGGCAAAACCTAATGCTGCAATTCCCCCTAACAAGGCCATAATTATATACTGCCATATAGAATTTTCTTTTATTTTGAAACGTTTTAACCATAAAAATATTTTGTTTCCGGGACAACACGATAAATCGCTGCATGCGTTAGATTCCGCTTTATAGGGATTTTTTATACCAATGTTTTTTAAAATATTTATTTCTTTGTTTTCCATTATTTTTGCGTCTTTGTCCCTAATATGGTCATACCCTTGTAAATGCAATACACCGTGAACAATCATATGCGCTGCATGATCTTCAAATGATATATTTTCATCCTTGCATTCACGTAAAACTGTATCGAAAGAAATATAAATATCTCCTAAAAGAATATCATCATCTAATTCAAACGATAACACGTTAGTTGGTTTATCTATATTGCGGTATGTTTTATTTAATTGGTGAATTTTTGCATCATTAGTTAATACAATAGATACCTCAGCGTCTTTACCGACATGTAAAGCCGCTGCATTTGCTATTTTATTAAAATCAATCTTGTATTTACGCCAACGTTCATCGTCATAATTTATATAAATTTTCATAATCCATTACCTATGTATTAATCTAAATTTTTATCAGATTTTGACAAAAGTTTTTCTTTAATCATATTATCTTTGTCTTGTTTTTTTATATTCTTTGCGGCATTAAAAAATGCGGCTGTTTTATCGGAATAAATATTATTAATTCTGTCCACATCTTTATTTACAGTGACATTGCCATTTGCAACAGACAATTTATAATTAGCCAAAGCCTTTTTAAAATCTCCTAGCATTTCATATGCAAATCCGGCATTATATTGCGCCGCGGCATACTGACTTTTATCTCCTATGCGATGCAAAATTTCTCTGGCCTGCGCAATGGCCTCTTCATATCTACCTAAATGGTTATACGTTGCAGCTAAATCATTATGTAATAACGCGTTATTTGGATACTGCACCAACATTTTCTCAAATTGTGTTGCTGCCCCAAGATAATCTTTTTTAGTATATGCAGCTATAGCATTATTGTATTGTTCGTCATAACCAATAGTATACGTTTTAGCCATAACTCTTTCTTGCGATTTAACAACTTTATAAAAGTTATCATTATTTAGTTCACACTTACCATTTTGACACAAAGCTAAAACATCAGATGGTAGAAAGTCTGCCACTTTTTTCCAATGTCGTAAGCTTTCACCTTTAGCGTTTACCGGATTAAGTATCCATTGTTTAAATTTTATAAAAGTTTCTTTATTTACTTTTCTATTAGTTATATCACCGATAAAAAACGCTTCCTTCTTTTTTCCCATAACACAAAAAAATTCGTACATACCATTTACTGGACAGCTTAGCAACATTCCAGGTGTTATATCACCAGTTAATAATCCAGCCTCTAACCAACGGCGCCAATACAAACCTCTGCCGCCAGATAAAAAACCACCTAATTTATTTGCTACAACATCTTTATCAGCCCCTTTTAACCAAAATTTCCCGAAAGACGTAGTATCTTGTATAGGGTATCGATCAAATATTTTTTGAACCAACGTATCAGGTACACCATAACCATACTTATCATATAAATTACGCAATTGTTCAAATCTTTCTTTATTATTTTTGTCTTCAGGATTTTCTATCAATTTAGAGTATGAGTTATATAAAATAGACCCCATACCCAAAACCTCACTTGTTGAAGTAATATTAACGTTTGTTTGTGAAACTTCATAACAATATAAAATGAAATAAGTTTCACTTTCTTCCAAATGCCAACGAGCTAATTCATATGCCTCTTCTGTTGTCATCGGTTTAGTTTTCATGGTAACGCGACTGCCGTCTTTTAACATTGTTGAACCAAAGCCAATTGTAGGTATATTCTTTGAATCAAGATATGGTTTATGTAGCCCTGTTTGTGGATCGACATGAACACCTTCTTTTGCAATTAAATCCGCAATAAGAAAAGGCGTTATTGGTTGCACTTTATTTAGAAATGCTTTATAAGTACCACGCGCTTGTTTTTCTGCGGCGCGTTTTGTTCGATATTCTTTATATTGTTTAACCGCGTCCGGGACATATTCTACACCTGCATAAATACTAAAAGACAACGCCGTTAAACCCAGCAACCATATAGCATGCGAGAAAGAATTCGGATTTGACTTTATAAACGAAGGAACGAATTTAGTTTTACCGTCTTTATTTTTTTTCACCTTCATTTCTTGAATTTTATTTTCAATTTGCCGCATATATTTATTATCCATTGTCAACCAACGCGCCAACGTAAGTAAAAACTGACTGCCTCCAGCTGCCAGCCATGCGGTTCCCTTTGCTAATCCCAAAAAACCTATTGCAGCATTATCACGCAATTTTGGGTAACGTTCTTTAATTCCATCTTCATCTTTTTTACTGCGTTTATCACGAATATATTGTACAGGTTTCTTTTTTTCTATAAATTTACGTAAATTCGCTGCCACTTGTTCTGGTATGGCAACCTTTTCTCTAAATTTTTCTGACATAATTGTTACCTTATTATTTTTTTCCTAAACCTGTTTTTTTAGCAATTTTTGATCTACGCATCGAATAATTAGGTGCAACGAAAGGATAATCTTCTGGCAGGCCCCATTTTTCACGATATTGCTGCGGTGTCATATTAAATTTACGACGAATATACCTGCGCAACATTATATGCCAGGTACCATCTTCCAGACATTGAATTTTATCCTGATGTACAGAATTCTCTATTTGTTGACGAGAAACATATGTTCCTCGTAAAGTTTCACGTGCTTTTTTTACTGCTTGTTCCATAGAAAGTTCCGGATTAGCGCCAATAGCAGCAGCCGCTAAATTAGCCACAGCCAAAGTAAATTCAGAAGAATCCTTATTTACAGTTACCAATTGAAAACCTCACTTTTATTTACTAAAATTCATTATATCATAAATAAACATCAAATAAAACCAAAGTAAAAACAGATATGTCGACTGAAAACCGACCTCTTGCAGATTTAATGCGTCCGACAACAATAAACGATATTGTCGGGCAACCACAATTACTGGGTGAAAACGGACTAGTCCGTCGTATGGTCGATAATAACAAATTATCAAATTTAATTTTATGGGGTCCTCCAGGATGTGGTAAGACAACAATCGCCCGTGCTTTGGCAAAATCGGTTGATATGGATTTCGTACCGATGTCTGCTGTATTTTCTGGTACAGCAGATATAAAAAAAGCAATGGAAGCAGCACGCATGAATTGCGACATTGGTCGTTCAACGCTTTTATTTATCGACGAAATCCACAGATTTAATAAAACCCAACAGGATACGTTATTACCATATTTAGAAGATGGAACTGTTGTTTTTATGGGTGCTACAACAGAAAACCCAAGTTTTAATTTAAATAACGCTTTATTATCTCGTTGCCACGTTGGTGTATTACAACCTTTATCAACAGAAGACTTAATGACGCTTATATCGCGTGCAGAAAAATTCTTAAATAAGAAACTGCCGCTTGACGATTCGGCTCGTTTACATTTAGCACAAATGTCAGATGGAGACGCCAGATTTTTATTAAACACGATAGAATATTTATCAAACGCAAATTTTAAAAAGAAATTAACGCCTGAGTCATTAGACAATGTTATACAAAAACGCGCACCGTTATCTGACAAAACTGGGGACGAACATTACAATCTTATATCAGCCGTACATAAATCTTTACGTGCCAGTGATACCGATGCCGCATTATATTGGACGGCTCGCATGATGACGTCTGGTCAAGACCCAATGTACTTATTTAGACGTCTTACCCGATTCGCAATGGAAGATATAGGGTTGGCAGATCCTAACGCTATGCAAATAGCATTATCTGCTTGGCAGGTATATGAACGCATGGGCAGCCCAGAAGGTGACCTTGCGTTGACTGAATTAGTAATATATCTTGGGACGGCACCTAAAAGTACGGCGAATTACAAAGCGCAAATATCTGCCTATAGTACCGCCAGAGAAACGGGAAGTTTAATGCCGCCTAAAAATATTTTAAATGCGCCGACACGTATGATGAAGGATATGGGATATGGTGCTGGATACATATATGAACCTAATACAGCATCAGGTTTCAGCGGTCAAAACTGTTTCCCAGAATCAATGGAACGTCAAAAATTTTATTATCCAATCGAGCGCGGTTTTGAAAGAGAAATAAAAAAACGACTTGAATATTGGGATTCCTTACGAAAAAAAATAAATTCAAAAAAAGATTAACGTTTAATAGATTGACTTAAACAAGTAAGCATATTTATTACGTTCGTCAAAGAATTTGTTTTGCGCGCAACCACGCCAACTTTTGCACGATTGATTAAACCAGTAAGCGTTCTACCTGGTCCTAATTCATATGCAGAAGTGATATTGTGTTCAGGAAATTTTTCCATTATATCTAACCAGCGCACTCCTTGTGTCATTTGACCGATTAATGCACTTTTTACATCTTGCGGATCAGACAAAATTTGCGCTGACTGATTAGAAAACCATCTTGTTTTTGGTGAAACTAAATTGATACTTTCCAGACGATGATTTAACAAAATTTTTGCGTTTTCCATCAAAGCGCAATGTGCCGGTACAGATACATTTAACTTTTTTGCAATTTTTGCACCCTTTTCTTTTGCGCGTTCTATAACAGCGTCCAAAGCATCACTTTGTCCGCTGATAGTAAACTGATCTTTTGCATTATGATTAGAAATAGAAGCGAAACCACGACCTGTTGCGGCCATTAAACACATCTCTACAGCATCTTTATCAAGACCTACAATACAAGCCATACCCCCACCTTCTGCACTTGTCATAGACATATATGTAGAACGTGCAGATAAAAGTTTGACAGTATCCTCAAAACTTAAACTACCGGCACAATGCAATGCAGAATACTGTCCCATAGAATGCCCTGTAACAGCATATGCAATTTTATATAATGGTGCATTAAAATATGACTCTATTATACGTGCAATAGATACAGAATGAGCCAAAGTCCCCAAAGATGTAAATTCTGGTTTATTTAAAATTTCCTGCGGTCCATTAAAACACGCCTGTGTTATATTTTTATGTGATATATCACACACTTCTTCAAACGTATGCCGAACAACGGCATATTCTTTAAATAAATCATGTGCCATTCCAATATATTGAGCACCTTGACCAGGGAACACAAAAACTATATTTTCTTTCATCATTAAACGTGATTATTGCACAAACATAGAAAATGTCAACATTGCTTAATAAAAAATCCTGCACAAAACAGGCATTTTTATCAGAATAAAATATTTACATTAACCCCAACCTGCAAATCATCGCTTTCAAATTCATAATCTAGGTGACCTGCATATTGCGTTCTTCCATATTGACGAACTATTTTTCCCCCTAACCATTCTTGATCATAGTGAGGATTGGTTGCTTTACGCAATGTAAATTGCGCGCCCAAACGCCAATCTTCTGCTATACGAAAATATGCTTCTGGTGTTGCGTCTATATAGGCCATTCCGCGCTCATCATCGAAAATCCAACTGGATTTTATAGTCGCAGCCAAAGTCATACCAGCCCATTGACGCCCAAATCTATAACCGGCATAATACGTAGAATCGGCATAATCAGGCGTACGCACACGGGAAGAACCACCAAACTTTAACCCAAATAAAACGTCTGATATTATATTAGAACTATTCCCAGCAGCTGTTCCGACGCGATAAATTCCACCCAAATCAATGGCGGAAAAACCGTCTTCTGGTCCATCAAAATCTTGCTGAAAGTGTACGTTTGCCGCTATAGTTAGTCGATTATTCAAACCATATGATAATTCTTGCCCCAGACGTAATACGTTATCCCAATAAGTCAAACTTGTTTTAGATAACACTTGTTGTTCAGCCAATAAAAACAATGGGTCTGATGTATCCGTATCTAATGAGTTCGCATATGCACCAGAACTTATAGAAAAAACAAGCCCTATTGCGGCAAATAATCCTATTAAATTTTTACGCATCTCTCCCCTTCTTTTTTATAGATTTTTATATAAGCGCTTTTACTAAAATCTGGGTTCCGACTTTCATCGGAACCCGATAAAGCATTGCCATAAGTCTAGAACATAAAGATTGCCTGTAACCCAACAGATGCTTCGGAATAGTTATCGATACTTGCTGTTCCCATTTTACGGAATACACCGTCAACAGCATCTGTCTGCCAGAACGATAAATCTTTACCATCGGCAGAATCCCATACCGCCATCTTACCGTACAGATTCAGCGCAAACCAATCATTTGGCTGCCAACCGATTGCGGCTTTCAAACTTGCTTGGTTGTGCCAATCGTAATTTCCTAAGATCGCTTCGAAATTAAGCGTCCAATCTTCTTCCAGTACGCTAAACACACCAAGCCCACCTTCTACATAGAAAGTATTTTTCGCATCCGTGTTATAAGCCATAAAGAACGTGGCATCATTACCTTCTTCCGTTGTTCCGTTAACTCCATTACCATAAGAATCGCCTTCAAAATTCAAATACCAACCACGAACCAATCCATATATGGTAGAAGAACTGATTTTATATCCACCCTTAATATCTAAAACTATATTATTAGATATGTCTTGCTGATGCTGATAGTATGCAGACGCGGTCGCAATCCATTCGTTTGTATCAACAAATCTCCACTGCATCCCCAAACCAAAAAGATTTAACCCGCTGTCATCCATGGTATCATCTGGTGCAACAGCCCAATCAAATTTATAATCTGAAATATCAAAACGCGCCATAGCCAGTATAGATAATTCATCTGTGATACCATAACTAAAATCTTCTTTTATAGAAAACTGACTCATATCCCATTTACCATTAGGATCAGATATGGCACCACCAGAAACAGGTGTTAAGAATATATCATAAGAATTCATATTGTAAGACAAATCCGTTACGGAACCAAATTTACCCTTTGTCGGTTGAAAGAACGGATGCGCCAGATAATATTTACGTTTTAACTCTGTACGATAAGTTTCGGCACGCGTTGTACGAACCGTTGACGCGGAATTACCGCTGTCGTATTGCTTATAAAGTGCGCTACGATTTGCTGGTTGCGTATAATATATGTTCTTTGCGTCCGCCTGGTCATAAGTTTTAGTTGTTGAACGAGTTGTATATTTTTCATAGTTTACTTGCGTACGTTCACGAACTGCTGGTCCGCTGGTTAAATCAGCGCTGGATGCAGCACGAGTACCGGAATTAGTTGCAGCCAACGCAGGCATCGCACTTACTAATGCCGCAAAAACGGCAACTAAAGACAAATGTTTTCTCATTATCCAAATCTCCTTTTTGTAAAATTATATCATAAAAAGACCGAATGAAAAAGAATTAAAAATATTTTCGATAAAGGAAACCGCTTTATAGCGGTTTTCTTTATAATATATGTCGTTTATTATTAGCATCTGGTGGACTAACTATACCTTCTTGCTCCATACGCTCCATAAAACCTGCGGCTTTATTATAACCTACCCCTAACCTGCGCTGTATATAAGAAATTGTTGGTTTTTTATCACGCAATACATATTCTTTTGCCTGCGTATATAAATCAGCATCCTTATCGGCCTTGGTAGGTGCACCCCCACTTATTAAACCAGACGATTCACCGCCGGCAAAATCCTCTCCATTCTCACCGTCGGTAACGCCGGTGGCATATTCTGGTTCACCTTCTGAACGCAAGAAATCCCCAACTCTATTCATTTCTTCATCTGATATAAAAGCCCCATGTATACGTACTGGGACGCGCCCAGCCTCACTGAATAACATATCACCACAAGACAATAGTAACTCTGCCCCCTTTTCACCCAAAGTCGTCATAGAGTCAATTATACTGCGCGCCTGGAAAGATACACGCGTCGGGAAGTTAGCTTTAATAACCCCTGTAATAGTCGTGGCATCCGGGCGTTGCGTCGCCATAACTAAATGTATACCAGCGGCACGAGCTTTTTGAGCAATACGCTGAACGCATGCCTCTACTTCTTTACGAGCAAGACTCATTAAATCAGCGACCTCATCAATAATTATTACAATATAAGGCATATCAGACAAATCAACTTCTTGGGTTTCAAACAATAACTCTCCTGTTTCTTCGTCTGTACCAACGGCAACCTGACGCGTAACTTTTTCACCGCTTTCACGCTTTTTTGCGGCCATTTCATTATAACTTTCTATATTGCGCGCATTTAAAATTTGTAGCTGCTTATACCTTTCTTCCATTTCACGAACCGCCCATTTTAATGCATTTACAGCGGCAGCGGCATCTAACTTAACAATAGGAGTTATTAGATGTGGTATATCATCCCAGAAGCCAAAATCCACCCCTTTAGGATCAATTATCATCAATTTACATTTATCGGGTGTAAAATGATACACTATCGACATAATTATGGACTGAACAAAAACAGATTTTCCCGAACCAGTACGACCAGCAATCAACATATGAGGCATCTTTGCCAGATCGTAATACATTGGATTTCCACCTATATCCACACCCAAAGCTAATGGTATTTTATATTTAGAATTTATGAAAGTATCATTATCTACCAATGATCTAAAACGAACAGTTTGCCGAGCAAGATTTACCATTTCTACACCAATTAACTGAGTACTTGGTATATGTGCAATACGAATGCTTTCTGTTGCCATGGCGCGCGTCATGTCTTTTACCGTTTTACTTACGTCAGCCATACGCACACCACTTTCTGGCATAAACTCATATAATGTAACAATAGGTCCCGGACGAATACCAACAACTTTACCTTTTACACCATACTCTGCAAAATGAACTTCCATTGCGGCTGCGTTTCTTTTCAGTTCTGGTGTAACCACATTCTTACCGAAATTAGATTTTTCCAAGAACGCAGGGTCTGGTAATTCGTATTCCCCAGAAATTTTTTTTGATTTTGTACTTTTAATTAAACGTTTTGCATGACGACGAGCAGGTTTAGTTTCCTGTACTTCTGTTTCTTCTGTTTCTTCTTCATCCACTTCAACTTCTTCTTCGTCTTCCGCTTCATATGAATAAGCCGGCACCAAATGAAAAACAGATAACACCCAACGCATTGCACGCCATATTGCGACAAACACGCTCTTTACATGTGACCATTTTATGTGTAGCATAAGTGCCCCCATTACAAGGAACAACCCCACTAAAACAATCCCTATTAAGATGCCCCAGTTTCCAATTAAACCGGTAATATCAGCCGCCGCAATATACCCCAACATTCCGCCGAACGTAGACGTCGGCAAAAGCAGTCCGAAACCTATTGTCCCGATACATATAGTTACAAAACAACGTAAAAAATTATATTCCGGAGCAAAATTTTCTTCCCATCCCGCCAACCACACCAATCCCCATCGTGCTATACATAATATAAAAAACAAGGCAGGAACAAAACCTATTCCATATCTAATAAAACCGACCACCTGCCCCATGAAAGATTGTTCACCAAAAGTACTAGCAACAGCAAAACCATTAAGATAAGGATCAAAAAACGCCAGCGAAAACAGTGCCCACAAAGCAACCAATAACAAACAAACGCCGGTAACGCGCTTTGCCAACTTTTTTAAAGCGTTAGAAATACTTTCTGGTAAAAATTTTGCATTTCTTGCCATGCCTGACATTTTATCATAAAAAAGACTAAAATGTTAGGATTTAAGATAAAAATTTAATCATTTATTAAATTCTGCGCCGTAACGTTTTAACGCCGCCTTAACAAAATCTGCAGTAAGCATACCGATAAAAGCGCCTAATATTACGTCAGACGGCCAATGCGCCCCAACGGGTATACGAGAAAAACCGATAATGATTGCTAATGTCCAAGTAAACCATTTGACCTTAGGTGCCAATAACCCAAGCATAACTAATCCAGCAAATGAAGCAAACGTATGCCCAGAAGGCATAGAATTAAACGCCCAATCCGTTGAAAAAGGAACAAATCCTGTTTTATCCAAGGCTTCAAAAAATACGGGTCTCATACGTCCTATAACAATTTTTAAAATTTTACCTACTATACTTGCGGTCAATACAGACGATAAAACAAAAAATGCATAACTATTATGAGTCTTATCGATAAAATCACGTATAAAAACAATCAAACTAATTTTATTTTTTTCGTTTTTAAACTTAGGTTTATTTTTAATTATTTTTTTTATATAGAACACAAATAAAACAATTGCCGCAACGATAATCCAAATTTTTGCATCAAAAACCCAATCAAATATCCGCCATAAACCGCAATCAAAATTACGAAAGAATAAATATAAAGGTTCGTCAAACCAAAATATTCCTAAAAAAACCAATCCAACTGTTATAACCAAAGCCCAAAGAACCCAATTCCATTTAATTTTATTATCACTTTTTAAAAACATATTTTCCCCGCTTAATTATTTTATTCTGCAATCAACTTATTATAAACTTTTTTATCCGTAAGTATTTTAGCTGACACGGCGGCCGACAAAGCATCTTCATCAGCACCGCTGGTTATAGTTGGACAGCCTTTACGAATTTCTTCGACGCTAAAATCATTGTTTTTATTAAAATCTTGCGCATTAAAATCATTATTGATTACATTTAAGAAAAACGCGTTTTGTTGATTCGTTGACCTTATATTAGACAAACATACTATCGGGAAAACACCACGTCCATCAATCATTCTACCAGAACCGGTTTTTATAGATTTATTTAATAGTTCTAAAGCCCCACCGTTTTCCAAATCGATACGCGTTGCTATTCTTGCGTTACCTGCAGTGGGTGTACCAACCAAAACACCTCGTTCATTTTCATAAAACGATGCGGCGACGGCTTCTGCTGTGCCACGCGTCATATCAGACATCAAAACAACGACTGGAACATCTGTAACAGCATTTCCACCTGGTATAACCTCAACTTCTTCTTTAGCAGTTTCAATAATTCTCATAACTGGTTTTGCCCCTATAAACAACCCCGCCAGTTTGGCTGCAGCACGCTCATCATCCCCCATAGCAGCCCTTAAATCTAAAACTATACCGGAAACATCCGGATATTTTGCTAGTGCCTCATTTACAATTGCGACTGAATTATCTGATATCTTGTGGACGACAATTTCTAAAATTCCGCCCGTATCAGGATCACTTCTATGCACAATATCTGCATCTGCTAAAATAATTGTCGCCCTACGTAAAACTACATCTTTTTCACCGCTTGGCGCCAATACTTTGATTTTTGAAGTACCAGAATTAAAACCAGACATTACCGCCGACAAATCCGCATCTGATAATTCTGAAACATTTCGTCCGTTTATAGAAACTATCAAGTTACCTTCACGGATACCTGACGTATCAGCCGGAGAATCTTTATATATACCCGTAACTCTATAATTGCCACGCTCATCACGTACGCCTTCTAAACCAACACTGGTAAGGATTCTTCCGTCTTCTGTAATTTCTGCAGCTCTTGAATAAATATACCTTCCGTTTTCATCAATTCCGCGCATTAAACTATCTACAACCATCTGATACATTTCGCTAGTAGAGGCGTTATGTAAAACAGGATCATTCGCACGTAATTTTAAAATCAATGCCGTCGTTATTTCACCAAAACCTTTCCAATCAGACGCATTAGGACGTGGGTAATTAGCAATGATAGAATCCTGCCAGACAAGAACTATGCGCTCATCTGTTGCTGCTATATGTGCATTTTTATTTAAATTTTCTAAACTCTCTATGGCAACATTTATGTTTTTTCCGCCCCATTTTATACCGTCTAACTTTTCATATATATCTGCAAAAGTGGAAGAGACCTCAAAAACATTTAAACCATCTTGTATAGGTTCATCTTCAAAAAACAAACTTTCAGATCGACAAGGTAACGAAACCAAGGTTAAAAGTGCGAATAAAAATAATTTAGTTATTTTCATATTCCCTATCTCCTCCCCCTGGTTAAAATACCATATTACTTTGTATCATCACGCAAATTAAAGTGATACAAAATAACATTTGAAATATAAATACTTGTAAAGGTTCCCATAACAACAGCAAATGTCATGGCTATAGCAAACTCGCGTAACATGGTGCCACCGAACAAATATAACGCCACCATGGCCAAAATCGTTGAAACCCCGGTCATGATTGTTCTACGCATCATTTCGTTAACTGATAAATCAATTAAATCGTCCATAGGCATTTTATGATACATTTTTATATTTTCTTCAATACGGTCATAATTAACAACTTTATCATTTATGGAATATCCGACGCCCATCAATATGACTGCAATGGCAGTTTGATTAAATTCCAGTCCCGTAATAGAAAAGAAACCAAACATTATTATAAAGTCTAAACATAACGAAACGAAAGATCCTATTGCATATCCGCCACGATAACGAACCCATACATAAACAGACATTAGTATAAAAGAGAACAATACTGCCAAAATTCCTCCACGTACTAGTTCCCCACCAATTTTTGGTCCGACGATTTGTACCTGAGAATATTCAACTTTATTTCCTAATATATTCTTAATTTCTGTTACTCGTTGATTTTGTTCGGCGTCGGTTGCACCTTTATGCAGTCCCACGCGCACTAATATCGCCCCATTATTACCAACCGATTGCAATTCTGGTTTAAATTGAGACAAATCAGCACGCATTTTATCAATGGTATAATCTGCGGACACAGGTGTAACTTCCATTGATATTCCCCCAGCAAAGTCAATTCCATAATTCAAACCGCGAACACATAAAGATAATATAGAGAGTCCGACAAGAGCCGCCGCAACCCAGTACGATAATTTGCGATATTTCATAAACTTCAGTTTCATCGAAATCCCCTTACTTACTTCTTACATAACCAATTTTTTTATTTTTACCGTTCATATACCAATCAATTATAACCTTTGACAAAGACACACATGTAAATAAAGTCGTCAAAACGCCAACCGATAACGTTACGGCAAATCCACGAATTGGTCCCGCCCCGAATTGAAACAAAACCAACGAACAAATTAAATTTGTTAAATTACCGTCTAATACCGCCTTCATTGAACGATGGAAACCGGCCTCAACCGCCCTTAACGGCGTAGATCCGGCACGAATTTCATCACGGATACGTTCAAATGGTAAAATATTCGCATCCACCGCCATACCCAACGTTAATACGATACCTGCGATACCAGGTAACGTTAGCGTTGCTCCTAAGAAAGCAGAAATACCGATTATCATTGCTAAATTTATCACTAATACAAAACTTGCAATAACACCGAAACTACGGTAGCACACTATCATAAATATCATTATAAAGATCATACCAAACAATGATGCAATTTTACCTGCAGCAATGGTATCGGCCCCCAGCCCCGCACCAACGGTACGTTCTTCTATTACTTGCAAAGGTGCTGGCAAAGCCCCACTTCTTAACAGCACAGCTAAATCTTTTGCCCCCTGCAAAGTAAAACCACCAGAAATCTGACCACGACCACCAGGTATAGGTTCACGAATTGTCGGTGCTGACAAAACCATATCATCTAAAACTATTGCAAAACGTTCGTTTACATGTTCTGTTGTAAGACGCGCAAATTTACGGGCACCACCAGAATCAAAAACAGTTGTTACAACAGGCATATTATTTTGATCAAAATCAGCCTGAGAATCTTTCAACGATTCACCAGACACTTCTACCCTAGAATAAACAGGAATAAGTTGATCTGGCGCCTCCATCAAAGGCAAAAATTCTGTACCCTTTGGTGCCCGTCCAGAAGCTAATTGTTCTTGTGTTATATCCTCGTTTACAAGATGAAATGTCATCTTTGCAGTTTGTCCGATCAATTCTTTTATACGTTCTGGATTATCAACCCCAGGCAACTGAACCAAAATATATTTTCCGCCCTGACTTTGAATAGAAGGTTCTTTCGTTCCCAGCGCATCAATACGACGACGAACTATTTCTATACTACGCGACAAAGCATCTTGAACCAATTCTTCTTTTGCTTTTTCTGAATAAGTTAAAGATATTGTGCGCCCATCGGTTGTAACATCTACCATATCGCCGAATTCGCTTTTTAATCTGGACTTTGCCTTAGAAACGTCGGCTTCATCACGAACAACGAACGACACAACCCCGTCGTTATTACGCATATTAGAAAATCTAATTACCCCTTTGTCACGATCTATCAATGCACTTCGCGCATCTTCATACAATTGCGCGGTCTTATCTTGCATCATTACATCTGTATCAACTTCTAACAAAAGTTGAGCCCCCCCCTTCAAATCCAAACCCAATGGTATAGGCTGAATCCAAGAAGGAAAATACGGCGCCAAACTTGGTGCGATTGTCGGAACCGCCAACAAAACACCAAATACAGCAACGAAAATTATTGCCAGTTTTTTAAACATACCCTAACCCTTTATTCAACGTTTGCTATTGCGCCTTTATTTACTTCGATTACAACGCCATCAGCAATTTCCATTTCTATCGATTTTTCATTTATTTTTTTTATAGTCCCATAAATACCGGCAGCCAAAACGCGATTCCCAACTTTTAAAGAATCCAGCATTTTTTGATATTCCGCCATACGTTTTTTATTAGGTCTGACCATAAATACATAAATTATTGCAAAAATTATCAGACAGTAAATCAACATCCCCCACCAATCATTTGCCGTCGTTGCGGCTGTGGTTGTTGCTGTTTCTACTACTGCTGTTGTTTCTTCCATTATATTTCTCCTTATATCCAAGTATATTTATATGGCTCAGAATAGTAAAAAAAGCCGATTATGTAAAGAAAATAGTTAATAAAAACTTTAAAATCAAACACGTTCGAACCAACCATCTATCTCTGAAAAAGGAATTATTTTATACACTGGTCGACCATGATTACATTCCCCTGCCCGACTTGTATTTTCTATATCTCTTAATAAGGCATCCATTTGCGCAAAATCCAACTTCTGCCCAGCCCGAACGCTGTGATGACATGCGTAATTTGCAAGTTTAAGATGAAGCTTTTCTCCTAGTTGTGAAGAATGACCAAAAACTCTTACTTCATCCGCTATGTCATGAAACAGTTCCGCCCAATTTAAATCCCAATCTGCCGGTTTTTCAAAAATAGCCACTGCATCGTCACCGAACGCTTCAACATGTAAACCAGATGCCATCATTTCTTCGGAAATAGCCAATAGCGCATCAACATCTTCTGAACGTAATTGAATAACTATAGGTGTTAATAATGGTTGTTTTTTTATTTTATTGGATCGTAATTTTTCGTATGTAATACGTTCATGCGCAGCATGCTGATCAACTATAACTAAATTTTCACCGCTTTGAGCTAATATATATTTATTTCCGACCTGACCTATAACGCGCCCCAAAGGCATATCTTTTATAACAATATCTTCTTTATCCAATACATCTTGATCTTTTTCTGTCGTTTGTTTTTCAAACATAAAAGCAATGTCTGGCCCAAGATTTGTTGTACATACGCGAAAATCTTTACTTATAAAATTCATCGTGTTTTGATGGATATTTTTAGCACCTTCCGTATTTATAAAGCTTTTTTTGTCTATTAATTTTTTAGCCAATACATCACGCAAAGCTTTTATTATAAAAGATCTAATATGAGAAGGTTCTAAAAAATGTACTTCTGTTTTTGCTGGAGATACATTTACATCGACGCTGCGCGGGTCTAAACTTAAATACAATGCACACAGCGGAAATTCTCTGGTATGCATAACATCTATATAAGCAGCCCTTAAAGCCCCGACCAGCACTTTGTCTTTAACGGACCTGCCGTTTACAAATAAATACTGATCTACTGAAGATGCCCGTCTTAAAGTCGGTTCAGATATAAAACCATATAAACTTAACGATTGGTTAGAAGAAGATTTAGCGTTAACTTCTAACATACGCCCACGAACGTCATCTCCCATAACAGCGACGATTCTTTCTTGTAAATCTTGATTCTTTGGGAAACGCCATTTATTATTTAACGTAAAACCCACATCTGGTCTAGACATAGCCAATCGTTTTATTACATCTACGATTGACATCATTTCGGCTTTATCGCCCCTAAGAAACTTCAGTCTAGCAGGCGTTTTTGCGAATAGATTAAGTACTTTTATTCTGGTTCCACAATCCCAATCTGACGGTCTAATTTCTTCTGTCTCACATTTCATAGACCAACCATTTGAATCATTTCCATTAAAAGTATCTATGAACATATCAGAAACAGACGCTATCGAAGGCAAAGCTTCTCCGCGAAATCCCATAAAATGTATATTTAATAAATCATCAGATGGTAACTTAGAAGTTGCATGCCTCATAACGCTTTGCTTTAAATCTTCGCGAGACATCCCAGAACCATTATCTATTACAGAAATAGAAGTTCTTCCACCGTCTATTACATCTACGACGATTTGATCGGCACCTGCATCAAGAGCGTTTTCAACAAGTTCTTTAACAACACTGGCCGGACGTTCAACGACCTCACCCGCGGCAATCTGGTTTATTAAAAAGTCGGGCAGAACGCGAATCGACATTATTCAATCATTCCTTAAATTTCACTTCTAATATTTCATATTCCTTTTCGCCACCTGGAAGCTTTACAATACAGGTATCTCCCACGCAGCGTCCTATCATTGCACGCCCCACAGGAGAAGTACAAGAAATAACCTGTTTTCCATCAGATTCTATATCAGATAAAATTCTACATTGCATGCGGTTTCCGTCTTCATCTTCGGCGACAACCCTTGCACCAAACACAACACGATCGCCGGACAAACTGTCAACATCAATTACGTCCGCATTATTTATAAAATCCTCTATAAACTGAATGCGTTTATCTATTTGGCGCTGTTTTTCTTTTGCAGCGCTATAATCTGCATTTTCTGATAAATCCCCTAAAGAACGAGCCCACTGCACAGTTTTTAAGATTTCTGGACGCTGTACTTCTTTCAAATCTTTAAGTTCTTTAAGCAGGCCATCAAATCCAGCCCGCGAAATTGGTCTTTTTTCCATTTTATATAACCTTATTATGTCGTTGAAATTATACGCATTCATTTTAATTTTGCAATTATCAAATGAACAGGGTATACTTTTTTGATTGGAATAGATAATATGAGACTGAAACCAAAAATCTTAACACGATTTTTAATGAGACGCTTTTTCTATGGCGTTGGTTTGGTTATGTTGGTTGTATGCGGTATAATAATGGCCGTTACTTTTGTTGAACGACTGCCGTCAAACCCGACTGCCATGGCCGCTTTTATAGATTCTTGGCGGCGCTTACTAGAATATTTCCCGATGTTTCTTCCAATGGCAATATTTATGGGTACTTTACTTGCATCGTATAATCTTACAAAATCTAGTGAAAATATAATAATTGCTAGTGCTGGATTATCCCCGTTTCAGATAGCTCGTCCATCTTTAATTGGTGCCACAATAATCGGGATATTTGCCACAACAATTATAAATCCTTATTCGGTTGATTTAAATTCAAAAGACATAACACCAGATCATCTTGTATTAATAGACGATGAAATCTGGTTACGCGAATCGTCTGACAATGGTTTTTTAACGATGAATGCAAAAAACATGCATAAATCTGGCAACATATTACTTTTTGATGACGCAACAATATATGTACAAAATACAAATTTTAAATTGGAACAGCGTGTTCAGGCGGATACGGTCAAACTATCTGATGCAGGGCTTAGCGCAAGCAAAGCAACTACTTGGGACAACAAAGGGGTTCCATCCAGAACAGACTGGCATATGGATACGCTATTAACCCCACAAACGGTACTTGATCGCTATTTACAACCTGACCAAATTTCATTCTGGGAATTACCACACTTTATAAAAAAGATGCAAGAAATAGGCGTTCCTGTACGTGGTCACCTGGTACAATTTTGGACGTTATTGTTTTTACCTTTAACGTTGGTATCAATGGCAACTTTAGGCGTTGCTTTTTCTCAGACGCGCCAACGTCGTAATTATAGTTTTGGTATAAAGTTTGGCATCGGTATTTTAACGTGCTTTGCAGTATATTTTCTAATAAACATGTTTAACGCATTAGGTGCGACTGGCGTATTTCCACCGATTTTAGCAATTGTTGCCCCACCGTTAATAATCATTGCCGCTGCGGGCGTATTCATAACAACATTTGACACCATATAATGGGGGATAAAATGCCTTTACGAAAAAGAAATACAAAAAGAAAGCAAATAATTATTTGGACTTTGGTTATTGTATTAATAATATTGATGATAATATCATTCCCTGCAACGCAGAATGTTACTGAAATTGTGTTATATCAATGAATTATATAGATGTTTTTTTAGAGGCTTTATCTGCAGAAAAAGGACGTAGCAAAAAAACATTAGAAAGTTACGCCAGTGATTTACATCATGCCGATGAAATTATTCCTAGTGGATTAAATGGGGCGTCTGCAAAAGATATACAAAATTATTTGTCTGGTTTACCGGATAAACCATCATCAATTGCTAGGAAAGCCAGCGCAATACGCGGTTTTTATAAATTTTTAATGTTAGAAAAAATAATTTCTGAAAATCCCGCTGCTAATATAGAATTACCTAAACGCAATAGATCCTTACCAAAATTTCTATCAGTTGAAGAAATAGAACTGATCATATCTTCTGCCGGCGACACAAAAAATTCTACTCGACTTAGGGCAATGTTAGAACTTGTGTATGCATCTGGTCTTCGTGTATCAGAATTATGTGAATTACCAATGACCGCAAACCTTGGCGATAAATTATTAATTCATGGTAAGGGGGCCAAAGAACGCATCGTTCCAATGCATGAAAGGGCTCAACATGCATTACAGAAATGGTTAAACATACGAGGTAACGATAAATCTAAATATATATTTCCATCATCTGGGAAAACCGGCCATATAACTCGTGATGGTTTTTTCAAAATATTAAAAAAGTGTGCCGTACAGGCCGGAATTGATCCACATAGAGTAAGCCCCCATGTTTTACGACATTCTTTTGCGTCTCATTTATTAGCAGGTGGTGCTAATTTACGTGCAATACAAACAATGCTTGGACACGAAGACATTTCTACGACACAAATATATACTCACGTACTGCCAGAAAAGTTAAAAGAAACGGTACAGATGCATCATCCATTGGGTCAGCATGGGGAAAATAAAAAATGATAAAAAAATGTGATCATCCTGGTTGTACCAAAGCCGGTACATGTCGCGCCCCTAAAACGCGTGACTTGAAAGAATATTGGTGGTTCTGTCGCGACCATGCGGCAGAATATAATAAAAACTGGAATTATTATGCCGGAATGACCCCAGAAGAAATTGAAGAAGACTGGGAAAAACAAACGTTCGGTTCCCCATTAAAAGACAAAAAACAATCTGAACAAGACGCTAAAGATTATATAAATTTTTTAAATGATTTTATAACCGGTAGATCAACATTTGATAAAAAACCACCTAAACGCACAACGCTGCCTGGACGCGTTGTTTCGGCATTAAAGTTTTTTGATTTACCGATTACTGCATCATGGCGTGAAATTTCTGCAAGATATCGCCTGCTAGCAAAAAAATACCACCCAGATACAGCGCGAACAAATAAAGAAGCAGCAGCAAAAAACTTTACAAGTCTTACTTCCGCATATGAAACATTACAAAAATACTTTGGAAAAAAATAATCGGGTTTTATCCCGATTGTTTTATACCCTTGAATTTAAAAACGCTATTGCGTCCATGGCTGCGCTACACCCTGCTCCAACCGCTGTGGCTATTTGCATTTTTAATTCGGACTGAACGTCACCTGCGACATACAAACCTTCAGGTAATTCACTTGGAATTATGCGCCCCATATTATCACGCCCATATTCTTCTGACAAATAATCAGTATTTGCTTCATGTCCTATTGCAACAAACAAACCGTCACAAATAATCTCTTGATCTTCAGTTGTTGTAATAACTAATTTATCGTCATCCGTTTTGGTTATTTTTTTCAAATCTGTATTAAACAAACACTCTATATTTTCACGTTCTGCAACACGATTACGCAAAACCTCTTCCGCGCGCGTAAAAGCACCTTTTCTATAAACAATTTTTACATTGTGGGCAACGTCTGACAAATACAACGCATCGTTTAACGCTGAATTTCCCCCGCCCATTACAACAACATCTTTGCCATAATAAAAGAATCCGTCACATGTAGCACAATAGGATACACCCTTACCAAACAATTCTTTTGCTCCTTCAATTTCAAGTTTTCGTGGGGAAGCTCCTGTTGCAATTATGACAACTTTAGAAACATACCTATTGCCATCATCACATAAAACATTAAACCCACTTTCTACATCACCGGAAATATTTTTAGCGGAAACGAACTTAATTTTTGCACCGAAAGATTCGGCTTGATTTTTCATAAATTCTGATAATTCTAAACCACTGCCTTTCCAACCAGGATAGTTTTCTAAAACAGCGATGCCAGCTGTTTGACCACCAAGACGATCACCACCTAAAACCAAAGTATCCTTACCTGCACGCGCGCAATATAATGCCGCAGTTAACCCCGCGGGACCGGACCCTAAAATTATAACGTCGTGCATAATTACTTCGTTCATAATTAAATCTCCTCTATTCTTTTCGGCACAAAGCATAGCATAAACCTGCAACATGCGCAAATAATTTCGTTTATGCATAAAATCTGGGATTTTAATTGATTTTTAAGGTTGGCAAATATATAATTGTAAACAACATGATTAAATTATTTTTATCTTTTTGTCTTTCGTCATCCCCTTTTGGGGTGCTAATTTAAATTAATACATAATTTATATAGTTGAGCTTTTTAAAAAGCAGCATTATCATAATAACAGTTTAACATTTTAAGGAAAAAACTATGTTAGATATTAGATTTATTCGTGAAAACCCAGAAGTTGTAAAAAACGCATGTGAAGTCAAAGGTTTTGAAGATCACGTTGATGAAATATTAACATTAGACACCCGTGTACGCGAGTTAAAAACAATAACTCAAAATATGACGGCGGAAAAAAATAAAATAACAAAAGAAATACCAACTGCACAGGACAAGGCTTCTCTAATTGCGAAATCAAAGCAAATAAGCGATGAAATTGCGGCAGATATGGCAGAACTTGCCGATAAAGAGGCACTGCTAAACGATCTTCTACATCGCGTACCACAGATTCCTGATGCATCTGCGCCTATTGGTCCGGACGACAGCGCCAATGTAGAGGTACGACGCATAGGTGAACCCCGTAAATTTGATTTTACACCACGTGCACAATGGGACTTACTGGACTTAAACGGTTGGTGGATGCCAGAAAAAATTGCACAAATATGCGGCACACGCACATATTGTTTGGTTGGTGAAGCAGCCGAATTGCAACTGGCTATTGAAACATATGTAATTCAAAAATTAATTGCCAAAGGTTTTACATTTATAGAATGTCCATCTATCACGAAACCGCAAACAATATTTGATGCCGGACACTTTATGGGATCAGATTTATCAATTATGAATAATGATGTATTTATGTTGACCGACACAGATAGATGTTTAGCTGGAACAGCAGAGATAATTTTGAATTCTTTACATAGCGGTGAAATTTTGCCGGAAAATGCATTACCGATTAAATATGCGGGTTTTTCCCCATGTTTTCGTAAAGAAGCTGGGGCTGCCGGTCGTGATACACGCGGTTTAGCACGCTTTCATCAGTTTAACAAAGTCGAACAATACATATATTGCAAACCAGAACAATCTGATGAAATGCATGAACATATCTTGAATAACTTATGCGAAGTTATTGAAGACTTTGAATTACCATACAGAGTCATTGCTAATTCAACCGGAGACATGGGATTTAATAAGGTAAAAATGAACGACGTGGAAGCATGGGTACCAAGTGAAAATGCATATAAAGAACTGGGTAGTTGTTCTTCTATCGGTACATTCCAAGCACGTAGGACAAATACCAGATACCGCGAAAACGGTACTAACGAAGTTAAATTCTGTGCAACATTAAACAATACAGGAATTGCCGTACCACGCGTTCTTGTACCGATATTAGAAAATCACCAGAACGCAGATGGCAGTGTAAATATACCAAAGAAGCTTCAGCCATTGATGGGTGGAAGGACTAAAATTGGTGGTAAACATTAAACTAAAATCCCGCAAAAGCGGGATTTTAATGTTGCAACTGATAATATATTTTCTTCAGCGGTCGTAATAAAAAATTCGTCTTATATAAATCCACCATTTTTTTTGACTGCTCTGCCATAGTTATTAATTTTTCTGCGCTATACGTTAAAGTTCTTATAGAAACCATATCTTTTTTTTCGTAATTATTTTCCCAATTTTGTATTTCCGCACAAAAATTATAATATTGATCTATTATCTCGCCACTCATAACGTCTAGAACACGCTTTAAAATTATATCTTTCGGTTCATCTATGATATACAAAGCGTATTTTGATTCTATGCCATTGTTTTCCAACACTCGTTTTATTCTTACGCTTTTCTCATGTTGATTACGCTTAGAAAAGTATAAAGACGGTTTTTTAGATAAATCCTTCATATAAACCAATGCTCTGGCAGCAGAAATCCGCTGTTTATTAGACATATTTGCCCAATGAGAAGAAACCTGAGCTTTTGCCAAAATATAAAAATTGCTTAATCCCGACTTAATAATGTCATTTATATCTTTTTCTTTTATTTCACTCATAGTCTATCTCTTTTGATTTTTTTCCGATCAAAACATTAACACATATAAAGAAAAAACGTCAATCTTTTTATATATTTGTTGAAAATGGGATTTTATAGTATAATCTATTGGTTACGAAAATTTTGGTAAGAATATGTTAATTAAGGTATTAAAAGTATGTCTATGAAGATTAGAAATATTGCAATTATTGCGCACGTTGATCACGGAAAAACGACACTTGTTGACAATATGTTAAAACAAGCCGGTACGTTTCGTGAAAACGAGCGTGTTGCCGAACGAGTTATGGATAGCGGTGATATTGAGCGTGAACGTGGAATAACAATATCAGCAAAACCAACATCAATTCAATGGGGTGAATATAAAATTAACATTGTTGATACACCGGGTCACGCTGATTTTGGTGGCGAGGTGGAACGTATTTTATCCATGGTTGATGGTGTGGTGCTTTTAGTTGATGCGGCAGAGGGTCCATTACCACAGACAAAATTCGTTTTATCTAAAGCTCTTAAATTAGGTTTAAGACCTATTGTATGTATAAATAAGGTAGACCGCAGTGACGCCCGTCCAGACGAAGTTTTAACAGAAACATTTGACCTATTTGATAAGTTAGGTGCAACCGATTCCCAACTAGACTTTCCGTATCTATATGCGGTTGGTCGTGATGGATGGGCTGTAAGAAATTTAAATGACGAACATAAAGATTTAACACCATTATTTCAATTAATAATCGACCATGTTCCGGCCCCAGATTGTAACGGCAGTCGCTGTCAAATTGATGCACCTTTTTCTATGCTTGCAACGACACTGGAAGCAGATCCATATGTCGGCAGAATTCTAACCGGAAAAATTGAATCTGGTACTGTTCGTGTTGGTCAGACGGTTAAAGCCATAAATATGAAGGGGGAATTCATAGAAAACGCAAAAATAACAAAGATCATTGAACATCGTGGTATCGAAAAAGCATCTTTAGAATCGGCATCTGCAGGTGACATAGTGGTCATAGCAGGCTTTTCAAAAGCAACCGTGGCAGATACACTCTGTGCACCAGAAGTGACAGAACCGATTCCTGCGATGCCTATTGACCCACCTACCCTGACTATGACATTTTTTGTTAATACTTCACCGTTGGCGGGAAAATCCGGTAAAAAATTAACGTCACGTATGATTGGTGAACGCTTGTTTAAAGAAGCGGAGACAAACATTGCTTTACGCGTTACGCAAAGCGCAAATAATGAATCATTTGAAGTTTCTGGACGTGGTGAATTACAGTTGGGGATTTTAATAGAAACTATGCGTCGTGAAGGTTTTGAACTAAGTGTTTCTCGTCCGCGTGTCGTGATGCAAGACGGCCCCAACGGCGAAAAATTAGAACCGATCGAAGAAGTGGTTATCGACGTTGATGATGAATTCAGCGGTGTTGTAATCGAAAAAATGACAAAACGTAAAGCCACTATTACGGAAATGAAGGCTTCTGGTAACGGTAAAACTCGTATAGTATTTTCTGCGCCTTCTCGTGGTTTAATTGGATATTTATCTGAATTTCGTACAGACACCCGTGGTACAGGCGTTATGAATCGCGTTTTTTCTGGTTACGAAGAATATCGTGGTCCTATAACCCAGTATCGACCTGGCGTACTGGTATCAATGGAAAATGGTGTCACATCAACTTATGCATTACACAATTTGGAACCTCGCGGTGTATTATTTGTCGGACCACAAACAGAAGTTTATTCCGGTATGATAATCGGAGAACATAGTAAAGAAAATGATTTGGAAGTAAACCCAGTAAAAGGTAAAGAACTGACGAATGTTCGTTCTGTTACAGCCGATGAAAAATTATTTTTGGCGCCACCGCGTAAAATATCCTTAGAAGAAGCGTTATCTTATATTCAAGACGATGAACTGGTTGAAGTTACACCGGCTACAATTCGTTTACGCAAAAAAGAATTGGATAGCAATATAAGAAAAAAGATACGGAAAAACAGTGAAATCTAAACGACTATTTTTAATTGCTGGATATAGTGCGGTAAAAAAGATTGACGCGTCACTAATTTATATGCTCAAGTCATTGTCTTTTTGTGGAGACGTTATCTTAATGCTTGATAGCGATATCTCTAAAGAAGAATTAGATAAAATTTCTTCTTATGTGATACATGTACATGCTTCGCGACATGGGGAATATGATTTTGGTTCTTATAAACGTGCATATCAATACGCCAAAGATAAAAAGATACTAAAAGAATACGACTTTGTATATATGATAAACGATTCTGTATACGGCCCCATAAAAGATATTAAGCCATATTTACAACAAATGGAATCTTTTGATGCCGACGCGTTCGGTTTAGTATGTAACCCAAATAAAGACCATCCACATATTCAATCTTGGTTTATAGGAATGCGTAAAACTATATTTTTATCACGGTGGTTTGATGAATTCATAACGTCTGTTACTAAGCAACCTAATAAAGGGGCAATTACCCGTCTGTATGAACAGGGTTTTTCTAAACTAGTAACTGAACATGGCGGCAATTGGCTGTGTATATATACAATTTCGGGACGTGGCATATATAATAATATCAAAAAATTATATAAACACGGTTTGCCTTTTATTAAGAAAGTCTCTTTTACGCGTCATAACGGTTCACTTGGGAAAGAAATATATTACGTTATGCGTCATATAAATAAAGAAGCAAGCACAGCAATTATTAGTGGTGCAAAAACAACCTTTGGGGAAAAATATATAAGCTGGCTTTTAACGCGAAATCCTATTAAAATATTTTTAAGAAACATAAAATATTTTATAAAAAAATTGTTTAATGAGGGCTTATGAAAAAAACACCTACAAAAACATTAAAAAAAATTGCGGCCATAACTATGGCACGAAACGACGAATTTTTTCTATCGCGATGGATCAAATATTATGGTGACGCAATTGGTAAAGAAAATCTTTATATATATCTTGACGGAGAAGATCAAAAAATACCGGCAAATGCCGGAACGGCTAATATACAAAAACTGCCCCATATAGATATGTCACGGACAGCGGGTGATAAATATCGTATAGCCAAGTTATCAAAATTAGCTAATGATTTGTTAAAATCTTATGACATTGTAATAGGATGCGATTGCGATGAATTTTTAATTGTGGACCCTGCTCTGAACAAATCATTATCTGAATATTTATCAGGTCTAAAAATCAACATAAGTGTATCTGGTCTGGGATTAGATGTGGGTCAAAATATAAATAAAGAAAAAACACTTAATCATAAAAAAACATTATTATCACAACGTGAATATGCGCTGCTATCAACAAGATACACAAAACCTGTAATAATAAACCAACCAGTAAATTGGGGCAGCGGGTTTCATAGCATACGCGGTAAAAACTTTCATATTGATAAAAATTTATATTTATTACATTTTGGTGCCGTCGATATGCAAATGTTATTAGACAAGGCGGCTTCTCGTGGTTCTGATTGGGTAAATCACCTACGCAGACGCGGTAACGGTACAATAAATGCTGTAAGTCAATTACCAATACATACAGAAAAATGGTTAAAAATTGCTAGGATAATACAAACGTACGCGCGCCCTATATATGCATTAGACAAACCAGGAATGTTGGGATTAAAGCGCGTTGTAAAAATACCTTCACGATTTAAACAATCAAACGTATGATTTTATAAGTTTTATAATTTGTTTTGATATCTGACCCGCATCAAAACGTTTTAATCCATTATGCGCAATCTGTTTCATTTTATTTATTGGAACTTTTTTATTAAAAACTGCGTCCATACATTCTGCCAAAGCTTTTGCATCACCCGCTTCAAATAATAACCCACCCTTTCCTTCATATAAAATTTCATTTGGGCCATTTTTACAATCGGATGAAATATTTAATGTATCAACAGCTGCTGCCTCTATCAAAACAGTTGGCAGTCCTTCACTTCTACTAGACAAAATGTTTGCCATGGATCCGCGCATATACCCGAACGGATTTGACAAAGCCCCTGTAAAAATAATTTGCTTGCTTGCAGATAATGATTTTGACATTTCTTCATAACGGATTCTATAACTTCCGTCACCAATGATATATAATTTTACGTCCGGTCGATCATTTTTATTCCAAAAAATATCAAAACCTTTTAATAAAGTTGAAATATCTTTATCCGCATATAAACGTGAAACGCAACAAAAATACCTTCCTTTTGGTATCGTGACATTTTTAACTTTCTGTATAACATGATTTATATCTATCGGATTATAAATACGAATGATTTTATTCGAATATTCTGGATATATTTTTTTAAATTCTGTAACAAAACCATCTGTTAATGTTATTAACTTGTCATAATTTTTCATATACTTTATATAATTTCCGCGTATGAAGTTATCTATTGACGAATGCCACCAAATTAACTTCGTTTTTTGTAGTTTTCTAAATTCTGCATTAAATGAAAAATTATAATAATCAATGAACACATCAATATCATTATCATAATGAAAATTTATAAAATTACGACGTACATATCTATACACATCTCGACAAGCATGCTTAAATAAACGCCACAAAAAGAAATGTGGCAAATCTGTCCCTAACCATGAAGAAGGATACAAAGTAAAAAGTTTTACGTCAGGGTGCCCAGCGAACCAATCTAGATATACTTTCTCTTTTATTTTAGAATACGTTATAACAACAATTTCTAAATTTTTGTTTTCTAATAACTTTTCCATGGTTCGAATCATAACAGATTCAACCCCACCAATTTTCATGTCTCTTACACAAAAAGCGATTTTTATTTTTTTCATTTTTTACAAATCTTTATAAATCTACAAATTCTGCAACGTAAACAACGAGTACATTTTGTTGGCGGATTATCCAAAGCACCAATTTTTTCTAGTTCACAAAAACGTTTACGTGCGGCTTCTAAGTCCGCGTTATTATCAAGATATTTTATTTTACGAAAAGCCCATTTTATAAAGAACCATTTAAATTTTCTTGTCCACTGTTTCTTTTGATATTCTGTAGCTTTTTCTTTATATAATTTAAAAGCATTTTCTATACCATCACACAAACTGTGTAATATACGTAATTGCTTCGCAGACAATACTATGCCGCCAAAATTAGGAACATAAAAATACAACGGCAAAGGCGCAATAGTTACTCGTGGATTTTTAAGCATAATTGCAGACCACCACGGGAAATCTTCAAACAAAATTCCTTTTATAAACGGGGTATCTGCAATTAATTCACGCCTATATAAATTTTTCCACACTTGGCAATGTTTAATTAACCATTTACGTTTCGGATTAAACGCATTATGCGCACTTTCAGTAGCGTACGCATATACATCATCTGTAACTAATGTTTTTATATTTAACGGATCATATTTTTTATGTATTCGTGCCGGGACAACACTATCAGTATCCATACCTAGTTTATATCTTATCATTAATTGCGGACGATAAATTCTATCATACGTAAACGATACTATGTCAGACCCATCACGAGTTGCTAAAAAATGAGAAATTTCCATAGTCTGCGGATGAATAAAATCATCGCTGTCTAAAAACAAAATAAAATCACCTTCTGCAACATGCATACCGGCATTACGAGCATCTGATAAGCCACCATTTTCTTTCGTTACTATTTTAAACCTAGCGTCTTTTCTGGCATATTCTTTAAGTATAGCAGCGCTATTATCTGGACTTCCATCATTAACGCAAATGGCCTCCCAGTCAGAAAAAGTTTGATTTAAAACACTGTCTAAACATCTACGTAAATATTTTTCTACGTTGTATACAGGTATTATAACTGAAATAGACGGCATAAGATGTCCCCTAAGTTTTAGTTTTTATACATTTTATTTATCATAACATCAGCAAAACTTCCCTTTGGGGGATTCTTTGCTTGAGCATAAGTCGTTTTCTGAAAAAACGCCCCAGATGTTACTTCGTCAAAGGTTTTCTGATTAAACGGTTTATCTGCATACGACCACCACAGTGCATGTGTTGAATCTTGATCAATATGGGGCATTTGGGCAAAATATTTTTTTGCTCTTGGATCATTCATTACCAAGGTTTTAAATAATAATTGATGCATAAAATAATCAAAACTATGATTTTCATGTATCCAATAATCTAAAATCATCGCACGCCAAGCATCTAATAGATAAGCTCCTTTTCTTGCCCTAATGAAACAGTTCTGCATAAAGCTGTACGGACTTCCTACCTTTTTTCCTGCCATATATACAAAAAAATCCTCTTTTATAATCCAATCAGGAATAGAAGACGTGGCAAACCCTGTAGAATCCAACCATATCCCCCCATGTTCATACAATAGTTCTACACGACATATATCAGCAAAATGTGCGTTCTTTATTTTACCTTCACTACGTTTTTTCCAGATTATTTCTGGTAAAGTAATATATTCTTTCAACGTATTTTCATCTAATACAATTAATTCTTGCGTACAGTTTTTTCTAACACTACGAAAACACGCCTTGACCAAGTCAGGCGCGTTTTCTTCTCCTTGTAACCAGATCGTAAAAATCTTTTCGTTCTCATCATCTTTCTGAACAGGTCTTTCAACAACTGCGGCCGCAGCAGGTAAGTACCTTTTAAAATATCGCGGTATAGCCGTTGCTAAGACATCGCTACGAACTTCTCTACGTTTTTCTCGACCACGCCAAAACCAATTTAACACATGTCCACGAATTATTACATCAGACATTGCGAAAAATCTTGCAATATTCATAGTACCCCCTATTCTTGCACAACCTCATCTTCTTCAGCAGGACCAGTCGTCATTTCTTCTGCAATTCCCTGAGCTTTAGCCATAATTTTTTCTAACAATTCTTTTTGAACATCTTCATGTTCCTTTAACCATTGTCTTGCATTGGCCTCGCCCTGCCCCATACGTTCATCGTTATAGGAATAAAAACTACCCGCCTTTTCAATAAGGTCGTACTTTACACCCATATCTAAAATTTCGCTAATACGAGAAATTCCTTCGCCGTACATAATTTTAAAATCAACCGTACGGAAAGGTGGCGCAACTTTATTTTTTACAACCTTAACTCGTGTCTCATTTCCAACGATATTTTCTTTATCCTTAATCTGTCCTGTACGACGGATATCAAGACGTACAGAAGCATAAAACTTTAAAGCATTCCCACCCGATGTGGTTTCTGGATTACCAAACATAACACCTATTTTCATACGGATTTGATTAATAAATATTAATAAGGTATTGCTACGCGATACAGAACCGGCCAATTTTTTTAAACTTTGTGACATAAGACGGGCAGTTGTACCGACAAACGAATCGCCGATATTTCCTTCTAATTCAGCTTTTGGAACCAGTGCTGCAACAGAATCAATTACTACCACGTCAACTGCACCCGACTTAATCAAAGTATCGGCAATTTCTAAGGCTTGTTCACCAGAATCGGGTTGAGATATAATTAAATTAGCGACATCTACCCCCAGTTTTTTTGCATAACTTGGATCCAAAGCGTTTTCTGCATCTATGTAAGCACAGGTTCCGCCTTTTTTTTGCGCCTCTGCCACGGCATGTAACGCAAGCGTAGTTTTCCCAGAACTTTCGGGGCCATAAATTTCAACTATACGTCCACGCGGATATCCCCCTATTCCTAAAGCGATATCCAAACCCAAAGAACCTGACGAGATCGCCTCTATATTCTGTTGAGAGCCGTCCCCCATTTTCATAATTGCTTCTTTACCAAATTGCTTTTGAATTTGTGCCAACGCCGATTCCAGCGCCGGATTTTTTACTGCTCCTGCTGTTTCTTTTGCTACTTCTTTTTTTGCCATAAAAATCCCCTTTTCTTATCAGGCAAATCATACAAATTATTTATAACACGCGCAATAAAATAAGAATTATTGCAGGTGCGACAAAATTACTTTTTGGCAAACACCAATAAAGCTGACAAACCTCCGATCAAAGCCGTTACAACCCATACAGCAGAAGTACCGCCAAATATAGTTATACATGCAGCGCCTAATATTGGTGCAATTATATTAGGCAAATTGACACTTGTTCTAAACACACCGTAATACTTTGTTTGTTCTGATTTTTTTGCCGCATCAAAAAACAATAAATCATGTACAGATTCCATTAACGCACCAGACACTTGCCACATAACGAATATCGCCAACAAGGGATATCCTGTTACAAATGTTGCAAAAGCAGAAAAAACGGCGAACGAAGAAAAACCTATGAATAACCATTTTCTTTTACCGTAACGTCGAACAAGCTTTGCCATTATTTCTGACAATACCAAATAAGGAATAATACCAAGCGTTAAAACCCAACCCAAAACGTCTTTTGAAAAACCATTTTCTATAACGACGATCGGCACATATAAATATCTCATCGCCCGCAATGCATAATAGCCGAAATTTACAGCATATGCGCGCGGCATACCTTTCTTTTTAAAAAACGCCAATGTATTTTTCCATAAGAACCGAAAGGTTCTTCTTGGGCTGACTGGTTTTATTTGTTTATCTTCTTGAATAATTCTAAATAATTTGAATGCCATCCAACCAGCAAGATATATAAGTGCAGAAGCAAAAAAAGCAGCTCTATTATCAAATTGACTGGCCACCGCTACGGCTATCATCGGTGCAAACAAAGCACCAACGTTCATCCATAAATGATATCTAGAATTTAATCTGGCCATACCGATTTTTCCAGAGAAATCAGACATAAATAATGGTATAAGAACCCCGACAAGCGTTGCGGCAATTCCTGTGGTATAGTCTAATATGATAAAAGTACTTGGACGTATTGAAAAACTCATCATCGCATAACACACTGCCAGCATCAACATAGAAAAATAAAAAACGCGGACCTTTGAAAATCTACGAAATAATTCATTTGCGAACAAACCGACTATCATACAAAAAGCCGCATATATACCGACATAAATACCGACTGTTGCAGAACTCATAAAAATTTCTAACAACACAAGAGAGTATACCGCATTATAAATACCATCTGCAAACCCGGTAAACAAACCTAGGTTTGCAAACGAAAACCCGCTAACACCGTTTTTTACAGAAATATATTTATCTTTTGCCATATCTTATATATTGTAACATAAAAATAGTTAAAATAAAAATCCGCTATATGCGGATTTTTATACTTATTTTTATTACTTATTATTAGCAGGTGCTTGTTTTTGTCTGTCTTCATACAGTTTTTCAAAATCAACAGGTTGCATAACAAATGCAGGGAAACCTGATTCTGCTGTCATACGAGTAATTAAAGCGCGTACAGCCGGGAATAATAATGTCGGTACATTTATTAATAACGTACGTTTTTTTACTTCTTCGTCTTTTTCTTCTTCCATCTGTACCAAACCAGAATAAGTTGATTCAATCATAAAAATAGATTTATCGCCATTATTTAATTTAGAATGAATTTTTGTAATTAAATCGACCATAAACAAATTATTTTCGGCGCCTTTGATCTGAATATCTATATTTATTTCCATTTTTGCCTGTCCGTTATCATTTTTAAAAAACAATTCGGGAACATTGGGGCTTTCAAAAGAAAAATCTTTTAAGAACTGTGTAATAATATTAAATTTTGCCATTGCGAATACTCCTTTTTTTGGGCGTCATTTTATGATAATATAACATTATAAATAAATTTTACAAGTGGGGGGAAATAATAAAAATGTTGGGTTCTGTAAAACGGATTCTATTCCGCGTTTTAACTGGCGTATTATGTGCAGTAACATTATCTTCTTGTGACTTATCTACCCCAACCCACAGGGGTGATAATTCCGTGATACCATCAAATTTAAAAAAAGTATCCTATAATGACTTACCTGGATGGTATAATGACGATGTTCGTTATGCTTTACAAGCCTTTCGTAACTCTTGCAGGGCAAAAATACAATACACAGGAAAAGTAATTCCAGACCGTGAACTATTCCAAGAAAAATGTCGTATGCTGCCATCCGCATCTGCAGATGTAGCAACTGTACGAGCATGGTTTGAATCTAACTTCCAACCGTATCAAATTTATAACGATGACGGTTCTAATAAAGGTTTATATACAGGCTACTATTCACCTATAATTTCTGGCTGCAAGACTAAAACAGCCCAATGTAACGAACCTTTAATGGGGGTACCTACTGATGGCCGTAATTATAAAGGGGTGCCAAAAAAACAGATTGTAGAACAACAAATTGGTCGCCCTTTATATTGGGCAAACATAGTAGATGTACAAAACATTCAAATCCAAGGCAGTGGCATGCTTCAGCTTGAAGACGGTAAAATGGTAAAGTTAAACTTTGCCGCTGTAAATGATTTGCCTTTTAAATCTATTGGGGAACAGTTGCGCTCACGTGGTATAAGACCACCAAATGGTTACTCGGCAGACGCGGTATGGCAATATCTAAAGCAAAATCCGACCCTTGCAAAAGAAGTAATATATAACAACCCAAGGTATGTATATTTCTATGAGTCTGTACCACCTGATGTAATAGGAAAGCTTGGTACACCGTTATCAAAGATTCGTTCTATTGCAATGGATGACGACATATACACATTAGGCTTACCGGTTTACGTTGACACAAACCTATCCGACGGGCGTAGATTTAGCAGACTGATGATTGCGCAAGATACCGGCAGCGCGATTCGTGGTTGGATACGAGCAGATATATTCTTTGGCAAAGGTGACGAAGCCTATAAATTTGCCCACGGTCAGCACGCACAAGGAAAAATGTTTATTTTAATGCCGAAAGAATATACATATGTCAAACCAACCAAATAACTTAGACAAACGCTCTAAACGCCCTGTTACTATCGCCAGCGCTTTGGGGGATTTATTAAAATCGTTTGGTGTACGTGCGTCTGACGCGGATTTAGTAAAACGTTGGGATAAAATAATGGGGCCGGATATTGCAAATATAGCAAAAATTGTCGCCATAAAGAAAACGAAAGACGGCTATTTTAATATCACATTACGCCCGGAAAATCCCGCATTTACATTACAGCTATCATACATGTCTGATGAAATAAAGAAAAAGATAAACAAATACTTTGGACGTGATGCCGTTGCAAAAATAAGTTTCAGAAAATAAAAAAACCGGTATTTACCGGTTTTTTTACTTTGTAACCTTTCTTTCCCACCATATGGCAATAGCCGGTACCAAAAACATTATTACACCTGCCAGTCCCCATAAAGCAAGAGTACCAACAACATATACATAAAACATAGGTGCCGAAACCCCAGTAATTAAAACACCAAGATACATAAGTTCCGGAAAAAAACTTAACAACCAAATAAACATAACAAATAAAGTATTTACACCAAAGGCACGAAACAATATACGTTGCTTGGATAATAACTTCATATCTTTTTTTGCAAGAATATCTTTTTTCATTTCCATACCCTTTTGTTTAATTATAACACAAAACACAAAATCTTAAAACCCGAATTTACTCATATTGGCATGCGCTAATGCAATGGCTATCGCATCGCTTTCGTCCGCTGTCTTCGGATTAGCCATCGGTAACAAAATTTTTACCATTTTATATACTTGTTCTTTGTCCGCGTGTCCGGCTGAGGTTAATGCTTTTTTTATTTTATTCGGCTCATATTCAAAAATCGGAATATCTTTGTTTGCTACTGCCACAATTGCGGCTGCACGAGCATGTCCTAAAATCAACGTAGTTTTTGGGTTTTTATTTACAAACGTAATTTCTATGCTGCACGCATCCGGACAAAATTTTTCACAAAGTTCCGTAACGCCACGAAAAATTTCCTTTAGACGCGCTGGTAAAGATAAAGACGTTTTCGGCAAAATTACCCCGCTATCGACATAACGTCGTTCAGAACCTTTCGTATCAATTATAGCCCACCCTGTATGTAATAACCCTGGGTCAATTCCAAGAATCCTAGTCATAACACATAACCTTATACATATAATATATAACAAAAAGTGCCGCTAATGCGACACTTTTTATTTTTATATTCTCATCATTTTATGCAGCCGCTGTAAAAACTTTTTGCACATCATCATTATCATCCAAAGCATCTACCAGTTTTTCAACTTTTGCATACGTCTCGTCGTCTAAATCCATTGGCATGTTTGGAATCCATGTTAATTCGGCACTTTCTGGTTCTCCAAGTTTATCGGACAAGATTTTTTGAACGGTCATAAAATCGTCTGGCTTTGTGGTAACTATAAAGCCTTCTTCAGATGTTTCTAAGTTATCGGCATTAGCCTCCATTATGATTTCCATCATTTCATCTTCAGTTTTACCGATAGATGCAGGATAGAAAATCTGGCCAGCACGAGTAAACATGAATACAACGCTGCCCTCTTCCCCCATATTTCCACCGTTTTTAGCAAATATATTACGAACTTCCGGAACTGTACGGCGCGGATTATCAGTCAAAGCTTCAACAATGACAGGTACAGCACCCGGGCCATAACCTTCATAACGAACAGCTACATAATTTTCTGTATTTGCACCAGACGCCTTTTCGATTGCACGTTTTATGTTGTCATTCGGCATAGAATTTTTACGTGCATTTAAAACCGCTAAGCGTAACCGAGGATTATTATCTGGATTTTTATCGCCCAGTTTTGCCGCCATCGTTATTTCTCGCGCAAGTTTTGTGAACAAACCGCTGCGCGCTGCATCAACCGCTCCCTTCTTATGCTGGATGTTATGCCATTTACTATGTCCACTCATATTTGACCTTTTACTTTTATTTGATTAAAATTACGTCAAAAGGATAACAAATGATTGGAAAATTGCAAGGCATAGTTGATTACGTTGGCGACGGTTTTATAATATTGATGGTACACGATGTTGGTTACAAAGTTTTTACCCCGGAATACCTGACGCCAAAGTCCACGGTGTCTTTATGGATAGAAACTGTGGTTCGCGAAGATTCCATACGCCTATTTGGGTTTTCGTCTATTGCTGCACAAAATCTGTTTATACAGCTAAACGGCGTATCTGGGGTTGGGCCTAAGGTAGCTCTTGCAATAATGGGTACAATAAAAACTGATACATTACTATCCGCAATTGCAACTGGTGACGCCAAAACAATTGCAACGGCACCAGGTGTCGGAAAAAAAGTTGCGGAAAAAATCATACTAGAATTAAAGAATAAAATCGGGGGAACGTCTTTCGAATTTGCCACATCCGACAATGACAGTAACAGCCTGTCAGATTTACTGTCTGCATTGGAATCGTTGGGTTACAGAAGACTAGATATAATTGATATGGCACAAAAATTGGTAAAAGAAAATCCATCGGCAGACGTTACAAAATTAGTACCAATGGCATTAAAAGAAATCAGTGGGAACAAGTAATGAATAATAAAGAAACTATTTTCGCCCTGTCCAGCGGGTACGGTAAAGCGGGTGTCGCGGTAATACGTATATCAGGCGATAATTTATATAATTTATTTTTAAAAATAACTAACCGTAAATCCGCCGATGCCCGACATGCATATTTTGCTAATATACGAGATACCGACAACAGTATAATTGATCAAATTATTGGAACTTATTTTGCTGCTCCGGCCTCTTTTACTGGAACAGACATGATTGAGATTTATTCCCATGGGGCTTCTGCAGTAATTGATAAAATATTTGAATATTTATACTCAACTGGCGCTCGCATGGCGGAACCGGGAGAATTTTCCAAACGCGCTTTTTATAACGGAAAGATGAATTTAGCCGACATTGACGGCTTGGCAGCCCTGCTTGATGCACAAACAGATGCCCAGCGCAAAAGCGCTCTTACATCTATGATGGGCGGCGACAGTAAAATATACGACGCATGGCGCAAACAGATGATAGAAATATCCGCATATGCGGCGGCTACTCTTGATTATTCCGAAGATGAGTTACCAGCCAATATAGAAGAAACAATTCGTAAAAAAACGGAAAAATTATATAAAGAAATAAAAAACGCATTATCGCGCTATGCGGCAGTTCGTGCCATACGCAACGGTTTTAATATAACACTCGCAGGTGATACAAACGTTGGAAAATCATCCTTATTTAACGCAATACTTGGTGCAAACCGTGCAATAGTTTCTGATATACCAGGCACAACCAGAGACATCGTTTCTGCCTCCATGGATATCGGGGGATATTTAGTTAATTTATCTGATACGGCGGGGCTTCGCGATACTAAAGATAAAATTGAAAAAATGGGGATAGAAAGAACACAATCAGAAATAGAAAATGCGAATTTAATTTTGCGGGTCTTAGACGGATCAAAAAAAATAAAAACACCTAAACTTTCAGATAATGAAATTTTAATAATAAATAAATCAGATCTGATAAAAAATAAGAATATACCTGATGCGATATATGTATCCGCAAAGAATGGTGAAGGAATAGACAAATTGCTAATCATTATAAAAGAAAAAATTATACACCTGACTGCAAATACAGAATCCATTGTGGCAGTAAACGCGCGTACACTTACCCTGCTGACCGATACCGCAACCGAATTAGAAAAAGCACTATCTGCCCCAGATGGAAATTATGATGTTTTTTCTGAACATACACGACATGCAGCCGATAATATTGGTAAAATCCTGGGAACAATTACCGCCAACGAAGTAATGGATGCAACATTTAATCAACTATGCTTAGGCAAATAAAAAACTTTAACCTTTAAAAATAATAGATTGTTTTTTCTGTTGTTTTTACACAGTTGATAAAGTAGTTTAACTATTTAAAAATAAACCCGTCGGTATGACGGGTTTATTTATTTATGTCTAATTCCCCTATTCTTTTCTAATAGGATATTTTCCGTCTATCAGGTTTTGACGTACAACATGATGCTTTACCTTTTGTGTACTTGTCATTGGCAAATCATCTGTTGTCATCGCAAAGTGGGTTACCCACTTATATGATGCGACTTTCTTATTTGCTTGCGCAATTGCCGCTGCCAGTTTTTCAATTGTCATTGAAGGTTCTACGCTAAAAACACCATATGTAACTGTTTTTCCTTTTACCTTATGTTCAAAAACAGCAACGTTTTTAACACCGGGAATTTCCATAAACATTGCTTCTAACTCATCTGGATAAACGTTTTTACCAGAATCTAAAACGATAACCTGCTTTTTACGTCCAGCAAAGTGCAGTTCACCGTTTTTATCCATAGAAACCATATCACCCGTATTAAAGAACCCTCTTTCGTCAAAGACTTCTTTATTTACCTCAGGATTATTTAAATAACCACCAAAAACCTGATGTCCGCGCAACCATAAAACACCGACACCATCTTCGTTTTTATCACGAATTTCACATTCGTTATTAGTCGTCGGTCCACCAAATGCAAACGGCAAACGATTTTTAGTTGGTTTAGATATGCAAATCGGTCCCACACATTCCGTCAGACCATATCCCTGAATAAAAGTTAATCCTAAACGTTCATAAAAAGTCTCAACTTCTGGTTTTGTTGCTGCCCCACCGGCAATTAACAAGCTTACACGCCCACCAAAAACGTTTAAAACCGGTTGTTGAACTTTACGAACCAAAGGTCCAAGCCCAATTTTCTTCAAGAAATTACCGTATTTTAAAACGATAGATACCAACCACCATTTATGCTGAGCTTTTATATTATCAATTATTTTGTTACGGAAAACTTCCCACAACCTTGGTACAGCAGGTATTACATGCGGACGATAGGTTTTAAAATCATCCAAAATATCTTTTGGGTTTATTGTTGGCTGTAATAAAACCCCTGCCCCATAATGTAGCGTAGCCAACAATTCGGTCGCAAAACCGAAAATATGGTACATAGGTAAGAAACCGTACATTATAAACCCAGGTTGAATCCATTCATGCATATCTTCCAATGAATTTGAGCACTCTATCAAATTAAAGTGCGTCAAAGGAACAACCTTTGGTGTACCCGTTGAACCAGATGTAAAAGAAAGCGTTGCAACATCTAATGATTCTAAGTTTTCTGGTTTTAATTTCGGATCTATCTTGCCATCTTTTTTCTTTATATCATAAAACGTAAACTTCTGCGTTTTATAAAAGAAAGACTTTTCTGCACATACAATATGACAATCTGTTGTTGCCGTCATATTATCGTATTCGAATGGGGTCAGATTTGTATCTAGCAATAAGGCCGTTCCACCCAAATACCATATTGCAAACAAAGTTATCGGAAATTCTGGAATATTGTGCGCCAGAACCCCTACAACGTCACCCTTCTTAACACCTGCTGCGTGCAATGAAGCAGCACGAGCCTTTACCAAATCTATGAATCCTACAAACGTAACATTTTCACGAACCAGAAATAAATTGTCTGGCCACGTGGCTGCTGCTCGTTCCAGTAACTGATACATATTCATAACAAAAATTCCTTGTTGTTTTTATATTGGACAGGTTTTATTATACCCACAAGGAAAAAGATTGCAATTATGAAAATACTTACATTAAATATTAACTCTATTAGAGCACACGCAGAAAGTTTCATTGACATTTTGCGTACCAAAGAATATGACGTCATATTAACCCAAGAAATAAAAGTGGAAAACGCTAATTTTCCGCATAATATTTTTGATGAATTTGGTTATAATATCAAAGTATTCGGGCAAAAAAGCTGGAATGGCGTCGCCGTTTTTTCTAAATATTCTATAGAAGACGTAATAACGGGTCTTCCAAACTATCCAGATGTAAATGCACGTTTTATAGAATGTGTAATTGACGGTCGTATACGTATAATAAACGTATATATGCCAAATGGAGACACAATTGATTCACCAAAATTTCCATACAAATTAGAGTGGATGAAAGCCTTTACTAATTATATAACACCATACCTAAACTCACCAGAACAAGTAATTATTGGTGGTGATTTTAACGTTGCTTTGACAGATAAAGACGTATGGAAACCTTCAAATTACGTTGGTATTGCTATTGCCGCGCCTGAGGCTCGTGCAATAATGCAACAATGGTTAAATGCTGGTTGGACAGACGTATGGCGTAACATGCATCCAGATGAAATAGATTATACGTGGTATGGATACCGAGGCGGAGATACAATCGGAAAAAAACAGGGGCTACGATTAGACTACTATCTTGCCAACCAAGCCGCCATGAAGTCTATAAAATCATGCGAAATAGATATGTCACCAAGAATGGCAAACAAACCGACAGATCATTGCGGATTAACGTTAACAATAGACTAAATTAATCGTTGCATCTGGCCAAATCGTCATACATTTTATATTTAAGTTCGTTAGTCTTACGATATTCATATGGTGCGCGTCCGACAAAGAACACATCTATCATCTGTTTAGCTTTATCTACAGCAGCATCTATCATTTTTTGGGTTGTATCTGCGTCATAACATATTGTACGAACGTCACCATTTTTTAATTGTAAAAATGTCATGACCGGCGTTTTAGATTTGATTGTTGTTTTAATCGGGAAGGATTCTTTTTGTAACATGTACGCCTCTAAAGGCAACTGCGGCATATTTCCTTGTTCTAATTGACTTTTTGTCGGAACAGCGCCGGTTTTAATATCTAGCACCCCCCCATCCCAAACACGATCTGCACGGGCACGTATATTATGACCATCAATAGTAACCACACCTTCTATTTCCGGTATAGAATTTATAATATCTGGCATAAATTTTGAAACGACACTGGAAATTTCTATAAATCTTTTATGCCAAAAATAAAATAACACACTATCGCCACCTAACTTTTCTAGCGCATGCGTATCCATTTCTTTCAATAAATAATTTTGTGAAAAATCTTTAGCTTTTTCTATAACCTCATGTACAAGGTTTCCAAAATCACGCGCATCAGGAGTTGCCCAATAATCATTTAAAACACGTAATCGCAACATATGACGTACATAAAATGCGTATGGGTTATGTATTAATAATTCTAATTCAGTAACATATATATCATTCCAATCTTCCGGTGGTACTGGCGCAGAATAATCCAGCGGCATAGATGCGACAATATCATATCCCCGTACCTTTTCTAAAATTTGCTGCGCTGCTTTGATATCATACTTTCCTTCTCTTACATCTACACGAGACAAAAACCTAGACTGCACAGTCTTTACGCCACCTGAAGAAAAACTTCGTGTCCAATAAACTTCTTTTCCGCAAGAAAGATTCATAAAATCTAATGATTGTAAAGATACTTTTCTATCCGGTGATGGCAAGCCAATTTTCTCTGCAACGTCACGTGGCAGCCAAGCATTTTCATACCCACGCGATGGAAACATACCGTCATTTAATCCAGTCAAAATAACCACATCTGCTGTTTGCATTCTTGATTCTATCGTGCCAAGAACGCTGATCTTAGATTCGTTATTTATGTTATTACGTATCTGTAAAGAACCGATTGTATCAGAAATAAGAGACCGTATATCTCTCAAACCAACCGTCAGATTTGAACGTGTTAAACAATCAGATAAATTTTTTATTGCCTTCCATATCTGAATTGAATCAGGACTATCAGTTTCAAAACTTGGTAAGAAATTAAACTGACATTCATCAACCATATGAATGATCGCCTCTGTTAAATTATAATCGCATGCAGAGTACAAATTATCAAATATAGAACTTTTTCCTTGATCCAACCATTCATCAAGTTTGTTTAATAACGCCCTTCCCGCAGAGGTCATATTTCCAGGTGTTCCACCAGAAAAATCTGCAGTTAAACCACGTGCAGCAAAAGCCGACGCTATACGCTGGTTTCCCGCAGAATCAGGTGTAATGACCAAAACGCTTTTCCCATTCTTTACCGCCTGATTACCGATTTCCGCAACGACTGCGGCTTCTTCACTTTCTCGCTCACAATTTATCAGATGACAGTTTGATAAATCACAACTACAACTAGGATGAGCCGTATTATTACTAAATGCAAAGTTAAAAAAATCCATTGGGCTATGTCCAACGTTTATCGGTATCAAATCTTTCGGCGTAATACCAATCTTTGATAAAAACCTATATTCCGAATTATACGGATTTGTGTTTAAATTAAAATCTGCAAAATCACCGTCTATATGACCAGACAATATAATGCACCCTTTTTCTAACTTTGCTATTGCCGTCATTAAATCTGCAGTTGCAGGTACACTAGCCGTAGAACCGCATACAATAACTAATTTATATTTATTTAAATATTTTATCCATGCACGTATTTCTTCGTTTCTTACCTGGGTTTCTGTTGGTCTATTATCAGACATTTCTGATTGTACCATTGATAATATATTTAATAACTTTGCTTTGCGTTGGAAATGAACTGCATACTTTTCATCTACCAAAGCACTCCAATCTATTTGCGCGGCATCTATTCCTTCATTTTCCAAATAATCTTGCATTCTTATCAAATCATGAGCCAACGGTAACGCATTAGTAATATTTCCAATAATTTCATCTGCTGCCAATAATTTAGCCGCTATAACAACGCGCATAGTTTTAGATACCGCTTCTGATTTCTCTTCTTCAATATCATCTATTCCTTCACCAAGAGCCACTAATTTTGGCAAAATAATACTATGCCCTGCCTTATCAACTAAAAACCTTTCTACAGATCGGACCGCACGACGACTTGGAAGAAAAATTAACATATCAGAATAATCAATACCCGAGCCTTGTAATACTTTATACAAAGCATCTAACATATGTGCAGGATTTGTCGCATAAAATATATTTTTATTTGATCCCAAGTATTATCCTTAATGGTTCTAAACCTGTTTTCTTTTCTGCTGATGTTTCTAAAATTTCAGAAGACATCGCAGGATGTTTTTCGTGATTTAGTTCTTGCTGTGATTTCTCACGCACACGTTTATCTTTTTTTGTGTATACGATCTGATAAGGTATACCATTTATATCGCAAAAATTCATTACATCTAAATCTGAATCGCGCGCCCCTATACGAGAATCAATTAAGATAAACAGTTTTCTTAACTGGCTGCGCTTCATTAAATACTCTTCCAATCGACGTAACCACATCAAAGAATCTGCTCTAGATACTTTTGCATATCCGTACCCCGGTAAATCAACAATCATTATTCTGTCATCTACATTAAATAAATTTAACGTTTGTGTACGACCTGGTGTGTTTGAAGTACGAGCAACCTTTTCCTTAACAATTGCATTTATCAAAGATGATTTACCAACGTTGCTTCGTCCAATAAAAGCATACTCAGGGAATTGCGTATTTGGCAAAGCAGAAACGGTATCAAAACTACCTATAAACTTTATCATTTGTCATCCCCTTTTTTTAACATACGTTTATAGGCCTCTTTTTTTGATATCCCAGCACGTTTAGCCAAATCTGCCGCAGCCCCTTTTGTAGATTTATCGGCTGCTATATCATTTATTATATTAGATATTTCATTTTCAGTCATTTTATGTTCTGGCGCCGGAGAAACTACTATTACAATTTCTCCACGAGGTGGCTCTATATGCAACAAATCTGCTGGATATCCTATAATAGTCTCTTCGTGTAACTTTGTTATTTCTCTAACAATAGCAATTTGACGTTCTGGCATTACACTGTTAATAGCTGCAATTGTCGTCATAATCCGATTAGGGCTTTCATAATAAATTATAGTGTGGCGAATTTTATTGTCATCACGTAGTTTCTTTTCATCAAAGAACCCGCAAAATGTAAACCTGTCTGTCGGGAACCCCGACAAAACCAGTGCAGAAATTGCCGCAATGGGACCGGGCACAACATATACCGGTATCGAAGCTTCACGAGCCGCCCGAACAATTCTAAACCCCGGATCGCTTATTCCTGGCATACCTGCGTCAGATACTGTGGCAATAGACATACCAGATAATAATTTTTCAATTAAATCTGGAATAACCTCGCGCTCGTTATGTTCATGACAAGAAATACGAGGCGTTTTTATACCAAAATGTGTTGCAAGTTTAGCAAACACTCTTGTATCTTCGGCTGCTATTAAATCAACATTTTTTAAAACGTCAATGGCTCGCGAAGACATATCTGACAAATTTCCTATTGGCGTGCCGACAATATAAAGCCCAGATTGCATTGTAAATCCTTTTATAGTAGAATAATACAAAAATAAATGGATTTTTCAATGTATATGAAAAGAATTTTTAGATTTTTAGCATTACTAACCATTACCGGTTGCGCCACAGAAACTCCGCAACAAAGTCCTTGGTTTAATGAATATGGGACTATGGAAACGGGTATACCGATTCAAATGCAATATGGTTCACCAGACATGCAACCAGGAAGCCCTACAGACAATCTTCTTGGTGCACCAGTACATCGTATGGCTGTAATGTTACCTCTAACTGGGGATGCAGCTGCAACAGGTAAATCCATACGTACATCTATTGAAACAGCTGTTCTACAAAATGCACCAAGAAATTTATCTGTTACTTTTTATGATACTGCAACAAATATTTCTGATACAATAAATGAAGTTTTATTGGACAATCCAGAGGTTATAATAGGACCTATTTTTGCAGAAGAAGTCCGAACATTGCGCGATAATAAACCAGAAATCTTACCGGTTCTTTCTTTTACATCCGACGCAACTGCTGTTGGTAACGGTGTAATGACAATGGCTCTAATGCCTACAAACAGCGTTGAATCGATTATAAAAGAAATGTCCATAGATGGTATAAAGGGTTTTGTAATCTTAGCACCGGATACAGAGTCTGGAAAACTTATGGCTGGTACAGCATTAAGTGCAGCTGAAATTTATAACGTTCCTATTTCTGGTATATTCTATTATAAAGAAAATAATTCAGAATCTATTAAAAACACAAGTATGGAAGCATCAATGAATTCTGCCAGAACGGCGGCACACACGCGGGCCAGAGAAGTATTATCAGACATATTGACAACAGAACGTTTAACTGCGCTTGAAAAATCGTCGCTAACGCTGCAGCTAGAAAGATTATCAAAAACAGAAACTTTAGGGGCTTTGCCTTATAACGCTGTACTATTTCTTGGCAATGGCGACGATACGGAAAGCTTGGCTTCATTTCTAAGATATTATGGCGTAACCTCTCGGGAAGCACGTTTCTACGGTACTGCCCTATGGGAAGGTTCCGATATTTTAACAGACTTTAATATGACAGGGGCAAAATACGCAGTTTTACCTGACACAGCCCCAGAATTTTCTAATTTATATGAACGGGTTTCTGGGACTATCCCTGGGCGTCTGGCCGGTTTTGGTTATGACGCCGCAAATATGGCAATGGGAATGATTTATTCTAATAAATCAGATGCAGCATATTTATTGGATCCCAGCGGTTATGCTGGCGTAGAAGGGTTGTATCGTTTAAAACCTACTGGTGAAAATGAACGTGCGTTGCAAATAGTCCAAATTTCTAATAATGGTTCGACACAAGTTGTAAGATATGCGCCTATGAATTTTTTAAGACCGATATATTCTTTGGAACAAGGGAAAGTTAAGCCAGCGTCTAGAATGGAACTAGAAACCCCTGGTATAAATCCAAACGATTATATAAGCATACCACAGCGTCTTACAAATAAATATAAATCGAAAACCTATGGTGCACATATGAATTACTCATCGCCAACAACATCTTTGTATGATCAACAAAGTATTGTAATTTTACCAGAAGACGATAGCGATGATGTGTTTATGTCTCCGGACTTTCAACCTGTTGAACTTGAATCAATAAATCGAACCTATATTGACAGTATTGAAATAGAAGAATAAGTACTTTATTTCTTGAAAACCGTTATATATAAATTAACATAAGGACATCAAGTAAATCTAAGGGTATCGTTATGAACATTTACAAAGCAATATCTAAATCCGTTATTGACAAGATAACACAAGTCCCAGAAATAAAGAACTTTATTACATCAGACATTTTAAATGCCATGAGTATTGAAATACCAAAAGTTCGTGATTTTGGTGATTTTTCTACTAACGTTGCAATGTTACTGGCTAAAACATTGGGTAAAAAACCACGTGACATAGCAGATGCGCTGGTTCCATATTTAAAGCAGATACCAAACGTTGCAAGTGTTTCTGTCGCGGGTCCTGGGTTTATAAATTTAAAACTTAAAGATGATTATATTAAGGAACTATCATTTAAAGAAGATACGCCCCAGAATCTTAGTAACGGTAAAAAAATAGATTTAGATTACGGTGGTTATAACGTCGGTAAAAACCTTCATATAGGCCATCTTAGGACAACTGTGGTTGGCGATACATTTAATAGAATATCAAAATATCTTGGTTATAAAACAAAAGCTTACAACCATATGGGTGATTGGGGACGTCCTATGGGTTTAATAATTGCGTGGGTACTAGAAAACGGCATGCCGAAAAACGTTGATGACGTTAATCGTATGTACCCTGCTTCGTCGGCGCGTGCCAAAGAAGATCCAGATTGGTTAGAAAAAGCACAAAAAATAACAGTTGAATTACAAAACGGTAATCCTGAATATAAAAAAATATATGATACATTTATACCGATGTCCTTGGGGCAAGTTGACAGACTACTGACGCGACTAAACATATTGCCATTTGATGAAAATAAAGGTGAACGCTTAATCGCTGAATATGTTCCGGACGTACAAAAAATTTTAGAACAAAAAGGTTTGATAGAACACAGTGATGGTGCAGAAATCATATCTGTAAAACAAGACAGCGATACAGAACCCATGCCACCAGTAATGTGGAAATCCAGTGCCGGTGCACAGACATATGCAGCAGCTGATTTGACGGCCATTTATTACCGTGAAAAAACAGACAACCCAGATGCTATTATATATTTTACTGACAATCGTCAAACCTTGCATTTTAAACAAATCTTTCGTGCAGCCCGTATGGCTGGTTTTGCGAATGACGCTGAATTACAGCACATAGGTTTTGGTACAATAACCGGTGCTGATGGTAAACCTTTTAAAACGCGCGACGGCAACGTTCCAAGTTTAGACGAAATGTTGAATATAGTTGCAGAATCTGTAAAAAATCGTGTTAAAGAATCCGGTAAAATTTTACCAGATTCCACAATCGAAATGATTGCCCTAGCGGCGTTAAAGTTTAATGATTTAATGCACGATGTAAAATCAGACTATATATTTGATGTAGATGCGGTTACAAACTTTGAAGGACGTACAGGTCCATATATTCTTTACACAGCAGTAAGATTAAATTCAATATTAAAAAAGATCTCTTTGGTATCAGATGTTCAAGATTGTGAATTATCAGCCGAAGAAAGAGATGTACTTATGTTCTTACTGGATTTTGACCGCACAGTAGAGGTTGCTTTTGAAAAGCGTGCCCCATATATATTGGCGAATTACGCATATGATTTATGTAAACTTATAAACACTTTTTATCACAACTGCCCTATTATGCGCGATGATATAGAAGACAAAGTAAAATCTAAACGCATAAAGATAGTAAATCAATCTGTAAAAACGTTATCCAAAGCGATTGATTTAATGGGTTTAAAAGTTCCTGATGAAATGTAAAAAGCACCGATTATATTGTAGTATATAATGATAACATAAAACAAAAACCGACCTATTAGGTCGGTTTGTATTCTGGTGGGAGTGGGTGGATTCGAACCACCTCAGGCTTAAGCCAACAGATTTACAGTCTGCCCCGGCTCTCCAACTCCGGCGCACGCCCAATCCCTTGGTGCGGGCAGCGGGAATCGAACCCGCATTTCAAGCTTGGAAGGCTTGCATACTAGCCTTTGTACTATGCCCGCAACAAATTCAAAGCCCTGTGATTATATAATATTTTTACCTGAACGCAAGCATTTAATTTTTACGACCGCTTAACTTTTTACCTTATGCCATGAATTATATTCTCCATTTCTAACAAGAATTCTTCATCATAACCACGCGCTTTTAAGCGCTGCACCATTAAATGCGCCGCCTCTGCCACGCCTAAACTTTTACAGATTTCAACAACCGTTACTATTTCGTCACGTGTCATCTTATCTGTCGGCATCAACGCAACCGCAACACCTAATTCTCTTATAGCTGCCCGCATATATGCCGGTTTGTTATCGCAACATCCATACTCATATAAAACCGCATATGTTCTAGCGTTATTTAAAAATTCATAATAATTATATGCGTTCTGATTTATATTCTTTAATACACGATTTTCAATCGTCTGACATATCTTTTCATCCGAATATAAATATTCAGTTGATACCATGGCATCGTCTTCATAACCATAACTCGCCTTTAAAGCATCTGCTATCGCTTGCTTACGTGCCGCCATATCTGTAAAGAATGTTGAATTTTCTGGACATCCGTATTTTGCTAACGTTTTATAAATGTACGCTGAACTTTCTTGCCAACGATAATCATCGTCTTCATCGGATACAATATCTTTCAATAATAATTTTTCAACAACTGCGCATGCAGGTGGTATTTCCGAATTTTCTATAACTTGTACAGTTTCAACATTAGTCTGTACTGACGAATCTTCTTCTATAACAGTGGTTGTTTCAATAACTTGCTCTGTATAATCTGATGGCATACTTTTAGTAAAAACATCACGCCAATTCACAACGCCACCATCATGTAAAACCCATGCAGTAGCACCAGCTATAATCAATATTACAATAAACAACCACAACCATACACGGCCGCGATGTATACGATTTTTTTCTTCTTCTTTGCGTTTAGTTTGTTTCATTTCTCTCCCCTATATTACATTTATTTAATTGGAGGATAACAATCACCATTGCCTGCGGGGCAACAATTAAAACCTAAATCCCCCATATCGGTATAAACTTCACCTGTACAGCAACCGTTATCATCAGGTACGCTTCCGTCTGGACATACTTGTTCATAATTTGTGCTATACGCACTATTTCCAGCGTATACAGCCATTAAATACCCTATACCTATGCCACATATAAAACATAATGAAGATATAGATATTATACACCAATTACAATTTTTTAATTTAAAATTCATATTGCATCCCCGCTGGTTATAGGTGGATAACACTCGCCCCCATCATCTGGGCAACAAGCAAACACTAAATTTCCCATATCTTTAAACGTTTCGCCTTCGCAACAACCAAATTGATTTGGTTTGCTGCCGTCTGTACAAAGTCCAGCCGCAACATTTGCTGCAGCAGTTACAGCATCTATTTCAACAATTTTAGACTTATCAATATTATTACAATCGTTATTATACTGACTTTGTAAAGGTTGCAATTCTGTTGAACTAACCCCTGCGGCAGTTAACGTATCCATATCTGTTTTTAAACCTTCGCATAAATTTTTACGTTCTGTCAGATAATCATTTAAAACGCTTTGCGATGTTATAATTACAGTCTCTACAACTTGTACAGTATTTTCATTTGTCGCCGCTGTCGCCGTAGCTGTCGCAACGCGGCTTGACGCAGAAGTACGGCGCCCAGATGCAGATTTAGAACAATTACTACGATATTGCGACTGCAAGTTACTTAGTTCGGAACTTTGTGCCTCATCAAGAGTTTCCATCGCAGATAATTGATTTATTCGTGCCTGCATTTCTGTACAATCCATACGTTCAGAAACATCTGCAGATATTGCCGGCACAGTAAAGATACTAATTAATAAAAAAACTAAAGTTTTTTTCATTTTTTTACTCATTTATTATTTGTTCCATTTTTAAAATAAAATCTGTCGCAGGATCTATCAGCTGCTTCATTTTATCTAAAAATTCTTCAGCTTCGCGCTGCATATCTAATTTTTTAAATGTATCTATTACAAGTGTCGCGTCTCCTTGGTCCATGTTTCTCTCTGGTTGTAACGCAGTGGCAATTTCTAATTCCCGCAACGCAAGAGCTTTATACATATCAGCATTTTCAGAACAACCATTTTCTGCAATGGAACTATATGTGTTAGCGTTTGTTAAATGATCTATATAGTTAACACTATCTTCTGGCCATAACCTTTGTTTTAATAAAGATTCGATTCTGGAACATGTGGACATTATTTCTGACTTTTCTTCAGCCACAGAAACAGGTTCTTTTTCTATAACAACCAAACTACCCGCGCAGCCCGATAAATATCTTTCTTGTAATTCATTTAATACGTCTACATTATCTGCATTTGCACCCTGTGTAGTTATATTAACAATTTCGTTTGCCATAGCGTCGCATTGTTCCGCACTAAGTGCCTGTCTTGTCGTAACCGGTTCACGATAAGACAAACCTAAAATTAAACCGCATGCAAACAAACCTGCCAAAGCAACGGCACTCCAAATTTTATGTCCTGTACTACAGCAATTTATTGAACATTCTGTTGCTTGTTTAACGTTTACTTTTTTTGCAACTTTTTTTGTAGTGTTTTTCATAATTCCCTCCACTTATAAATATTATTCCACAATTCCGTCATTAATTGTAATTTTTCTGTCGGCGCGCGCCGCTAAATTCATATCATGCGTTACAAACATCATTGCCATTTTATTTTTACGCACAAGATTAAGCAATAAATCAAATACGGCCGCGGCATGATTTGGATCCAAACTTCCCGTTGGTTCGTCAGCAAGTAAAATCTCGGGCTCATTTGCCAAAGCCCTTGCGACAGCGGTGCGCTGTTGTTCCCCGCCAGACATTTCACCAGGCATATGAGAAGCACGATGAGCAACATTCGCAGCACGCAATAATTTCATCGCTCGATTACTAGCGGCTCGCTCATCAACGCCATTCGCCAACATAGGTAATACAACATTTTCCAGTGCTGTAAAATCTGACAACAAATTATGTCGCTGATATACGAAACCTATTTTTTGTCTGCGCATCATGGTTCGCATTTCATCGTCCATTTTCTGAACAGGAGTACCGTTTAATAAAATGCTTCCCGCTGTTGGTTTATCAAGCAACCCAACGCATTGTAAAAGTGTTGATTTCCCACTGCCTGACGGCCCTACAAGAGCAATTATTTCACCACGATGCAAATCAAATCCGCCGCCGCGCAATATATGCAATGGCTGCCCCCCTTCCATAAATGTTTTTTTTATATCACGAACCGACAGTACTACGTCGTTACGAGAAACTTTTGATAAAGAATTTAATATATTCGCCATTTCTTTAATCACCTATTCATTACGTAATACTTCTACCGGATCAGTACTTGCGGCTTTCCACGCAGGATATAACGTTGCAAGAAAAGCTAATAATATAGCAAGAAGCGCAATTCCTACCACGGTACTTGGAACAAGTTTAGATGGTAATTCTGATAAATAATATAATTCTGCTGGAAATAAATCTCTTCCAGTTGCCCACTGAAAGAATTGTCTGATTGGTTCTATATATATTGCGATAAGTACCCCGAATACAGTTCCAAAAAAAGCCCCTAAGATACCAATACTTGTACCAGACAAAATGAAAATTTTCATCATTGACCGACGCGATACCCCGAAAGTACGCAAGACCGCTATATCTTTTGATTTATCTTTAACCAACATTACCAAACTTGAGACTATATTAAAAGCCGCAACGATAACAATCAGCATCAAAATTAAAAACATTACATTTGATTCAACTTGTAAAGCTCCGACGAATCCTCTATTCAGATCGCGCCAATCGCGGACTACAAAACCTTCTGGTAATAAGGTTGTTAATGCATCACGAACTTCTTCTGTATCTTCTGGATCTTTTAAAAATAAATCTATATGAGTTACAGAACTTGGTATGTTTAAATACTTCTGCGCGCTTTCCAATGGCATAAAAATATAACCAGAATCATATTCATACATTCCCATAAAGAAAGAAGACATAACTGGATAAGACATAATTCGCGGCATAGAACCAAACGGGGTTGGCGTCGCATTATTAGCAGAAGCTAAAGAAATTTTATCTCCCATTGTAACGCCCAGCGATCTTGCCAACGAAGCACCGACAACTAATTCATCTTCTTTTATTTCATCCAAACGTTTACCATAAATTTTAGTTCCTGTGACAGTTTTAGCGACCAAATCTTCCATACGAATTCCGCGAATCATTGCACCAGTATTATTACCATTAGCCATAGCCATAACCTGCCCCTCTGCAATGGGAACTATGCCTATTGCATTTTCTGCAACGACTTTGTTTTGTTTCATTTTATCAATTAAGAAATCATAGTCCTGAATTGCCCCATCTTGATAATACACGACAACGTGACCGTTCATCCCAACGATTCTAGATAATAAAGTATCATGAAACCCACCCATCACAGACATTACAACGATCAAAGTTGCAACGCCTAAAGTTATGCCTATCAAAGAAACCCATGATATGACAGAACCAAAACCGCGTCTTTTCGCCGCCAGATATCTAAATGCAATTTTTCTTTCTAATTTTGAAAACATTTATATTCCTTACATATCTGAACCTAAAAATTCACGTAACGCATCACCAACCAGCGGCACATCTGAACCTGTTGGCAGTTTTGCAGCATCTACGATAGATATTATACGTGGTGACATAAATACAACTAATTCAGCAAACGGGCTTATTAAAGTCTCTGGCGTCGTAACAAAAGAGTGCGTCGGTATACCTATGATCACATAATTATCACCAACGTCAGAAGGTATGTTGAAAGAAGATAATTCTCCGTTACTTGTCCGTAATACTATTTTTGCGTCTATCTTATTTTTACCGCCATAATCGCCATACTTACCCGTTGCCCCTATTACCAAATCTGTTTCCAACCTATCTTCTTTACTGCATTGTCCTATATCAAACCTAGATTGCCAACCATTTGGTATGACAAATGTTCCCTGAGATATTAAGACAATATTTGATTGTTGTGATAAAAATTCTTGCAATGTTTTTGTATTTATTTCGGGGCTTACGACCAGCGCACGACCAACTACGCCGGGGATAGACATTTTTACATTACTTTCCCCAAACGCAGGCAATAAATTCATCCATATAATAGGATTATCGCTACGGGGGTAAACACGATATACATCTATATCCCACGCAATCATATACTTTTTTGATGCTATATCAGAAATTATTTTTGCCACTTCTCTTTCTGTCTGATAATTTCCTTCAAACACCAACGTTTTATCCTGCCAATCAACTAACAAATTACGCACATCTGCACCATGCATAGCATCCAATAATGCCATTATTATACTTTCGTTTTTCGGCATTTTTATCATCCATTTGGCACGGTTATCTAAATGTATTTCACCGAATTCTGCGTCATAAGAATAATATGCACGCCCCATTTTTGCTATCAGTTCTACACTATCAGCAAGGTTACCAGACGAAATAGAACCAGATATCGTTTCTGTTAATTCACCATCTTCAATAACAGCAATATCCACACCGTCTAATAGTTTATCAAGCGTTTGCTTAACCGTAAGTTGCTCAAATTCATAATCTGTAACTTTTAAATCTGGTAAATCATCACCGGTTCCCAGACGTATCATTTCAATAGGTTCTTCTGGAACGACGGAAACGATTGTTTGATTATCCCAATTCACCTGACAACGTTTAGGCAATTCTATAGAAAATCTTTGTGCGGTATCCGTCGTCAAAGCGGCTTTTTTCGGGAAAATCGGAACAGAATTTTCATCTATAACAAAATTTTCTACGACATTGATAGTATCATATTGTGGGACATTTTGTTGGTCTTGTTGAACGCACCCAGCAAATAACCCGGCACCAGTCACAAGCATTATAACCCCAAATAAGTGTCTGATATTTTTCATTTCGTCCCCTTGTTCCTTTTAAATGTTCATAATACGTTCGAACTCTTCCAGCGTCATCTCGTATATAGGTTTTTGAGTTGGCGTCGTCAAACCCTTTACCCTTTCATATTGTTCACCGAAACGCTTTATTACCGAAACCACATCTGCTGGCACAGAATTTTTATTTACCTCAATCAAACGCCGTCCATATTCATAAACATATTCTAACACGTCTGCCAGAAAAAAGCGCCCCACATAATTTTCCATTGCAATACCGCCCTTTTGCACACATATTGCAGACATAACCATCGTCATCTGGTTATAAAGGTTTGCCAGTTTTATGAAATTCTGAACTGTTATTGCCATACTATTTCCTATATTCTCTTTTACTCTATTATAAAAACTATTGCCCCCCTAAGGCAATTAAATTATAATACAAAATATGAGAATTAAATACATAGTTTTTGTACTGGCATTATCCGCCTGCGCATCAGTAAATCGCGGCAGTATTGACGATGCCACGATACTAAATTGGGAAAACGAGTCTGTAACGATGGAACAATTTGTTCGTGACCATAAGGCATGCCTTGGTATAAACGAACCCTCATACATGCCCAGATCTCGCATTGCTAAACTTTTATCGCCGAATCAAAGCAGTCTTATGCCAGATTGGGACGGTTTATGGGTAACTTTTCAGTCTAATGAATATAAAGACGTTGGACAGCGGGCTTTATTATCGGTTCCACGAAATACTACGTCAAAATCAGTTGGTTCTTATCGTAAGTGTATGTTTAGACGTGGTTACTTGTTAAGAGCCAGCTAAATTTATACCCCACTCTTTCCAAGATTAATATTTTGTGATATAATTTACAGCATGAAACGTTCAATCTGGTTTTGGTTATATTTTAGCGCCGCAATATTATTAGCTGTATACTTTGCTACACGGGTAATAATGGTTTGTTCCGGGCGAAGCGGTTTGTCTTATGTAAGAAATTTAACTATTTCTGCCGATATACCAAACAAAGATTTAACGCCCATCGCTGCCGCTGCCGCATTATCTCCAGGTACGAAAGCGTATGGAAAAACTTTAGAAGAAATAAATTCTCGTATAGTATCCAGTCCTGGGGTAAAAAATTCCGCAACCAGAAGACTTCCATCTGGTAACTTAATCGTTCATGTAGAGCTTTATCAGGCTGTTGCTCAATGGACAGACGGCAATTTTTATTATCCTTTATCTGCTGATGGTACAATTGTAAACAAACCGTCAGAAGAAAGACACATAAACACCGTCGTTTTTCGGGGAAACGTACCTGATGATATATCAGAAATAACTAACACTGCCCATACCATGGCCAAAGATATTGATTATATAGAATTTATAGAAGACAGACGATGGAACATTCATACAATTGGTGGTATAACGATTATGTTACCCGAAAAAAATCCTGCTGCTGCGATTGCTAGTTTAATGGTGTTAAACAATAACTATAAAATTTTATCAAAAGACATTAGCGCTATCGACATGCGAGACGACGCAAGAATACTAGTAAAAAAGTAAAATGAACCTTTCTGATTCATCTTTTCTGTGTTTAGATATCGGCACCAGTGGTGTAAGAGGGATTGCACATCGCATACGTGGCGGACATTTAACAAAATCATCTATGTATGAAGTAGACAGCTTTGATACAGTATTTGCTTTAAAATCAGTTATAGACGAATTAGAAAACCAAATCGGCGACAGGTTTGATAATGCATATATAACAGGTAACTTTGGGCCCACAATTTTTAAAATAAGCCCTAAGGCAAAAAAATGGCGTGGGGAACACAAAATAACTCAATCAGATATAGGTTCAATGATTTCGCAAATTGTTCCTCCAGAGAATTATTATCCATTTCATATTATTCCTTTACGTTACAGTACACCAAGCATACAAAAATTATATACCCCAATAGGTTATACTGACACGGGAATAACGGCTATATTTGGTTCAATTTTTTATTCATCTGAATCAATATCAAAGATTACGTCAATATTACATGCTGCTCACATACAACCATATTCTTTTTATGACCCTCATTTTTTGCAAAATGCTGTATACCATGAAAAAAAGCATACAGACATGTATATTGATTTCGGCGCCCAATTTACAAGCGTTTCTATATGGTTAGACAATGGTCCTATATTTTTTCAGAAAATTCCCGTCGGTGGGACAGATATAACAAATGACATTGCACAAAAGCTAAACATTGCGTTTGATGATGCAGAACGTATAAAAAGAAACATAGGAAGTCTTATGCCAAAAGAAATGGACAGGTTTACCCCGGCAGATACCGCATATGACTTTTCTCGGGCAGACGTAAATAATATAATAATTCCAAACATCATAGAAATCTGCGATAGAATAAAAGACGCCAGTTCTGTCCCTTTCAAACATGCAATGCCGAATAATATAATAATATCTGGGGGCGGTTCAGAAATGGAATCAATGACAGATTTTATTGAAAATTTATTTGGTATACCAGTCAAAAACATAGGTCGAACGGCATCGGTGCAAGCCTTATCTGAGTACATATGGGCAACAGAATTACCTCATAGAAAAGCATATGAGGCACGTACGACAAGAATAAAAAACGCATCAAATAAAATTATTTCCATATTTAAACCGCGGCATAAAAAAAAGAAAATACAATTCATACCAATCATGCCAAGTACATTATGTTTTGATATGAAAAACGACGCAACTTATACTATGTTTAAATCTGGTGGCATATCCATGATTCACGTTGACATAATGGATGGTTTATACGTTGAAAATATTCGTGGTAGTATATCAGAACTAAAATATATTAGATCACACACCTTAGCACACTTACATGTACATTTGATGACAGAAAGTCCAGACATATGGGCAGAAGAAGCCATTAATGCAGGTGCAAATACAATTATAGTTTCAACCAACACGTCTGGTGTACGTGCTGCATTACGAACGATACGGGCAGCTGGTCGTCGTGCAGGTGTGGCATTAAATCCAGATTCTTCAATAGAAATACTGAAACCTATAATCCGTGAAATTGACGAGATTATGGTTATGACTGTAACCCCCGGTGCCGCCGGTCAAAAATTTGATGATTCTTGTTTACATAAAATATCTGCTCTTGCAGCGACACGAAAAAAATACGGTTTAAAATATTTAATTTCTGTTGATGGCGGAATAAATGCGGATAGCGCACAAAAATGTTGGGCGGCTGGTGCAGATTTGTTGGTAAGCGGTTCTTATTTAGCAAACAACTCTGACTTTCCTTTGGCTGTACAAAGTCTTTTAAAACGTAAAACAGAAAAAAGCTCCTTATAAAAAGGAGCTTTTACAAACGATGCTTTAATGGATTTTTCCATTGGGATGTGGGTTCAAGGTTATTATAAAACCTTATCGTGCAAAGTTTGCTGTGGTTGTTAACAACAATTTTTAAACTATCTTAATAAACCACCCTTTTCAACAGGTAGGTTTTCTTAACAACCTTGTATTTTTAACGTCCGCTTATTCCCATCGCCAGATAAATAAATATGTATTGTATCAGAAGGTAATATATCAGAAGCAATTTCTGGCCACTCTATCAAAGTAATATCATTTGCAATGGCATAAGGTAATCCTATTTCTGTTAACTCAGATTTATCTTCTATTCTGTATAAATCAAAGTGAGAAATACCGTCATAATTCTGTACGATTGTAAAAGTTGGACTTGACACAACTGTATTTTCACCTCTCAATGCTTGAATTATGGTTCTTGCAATTTCTGATTTACCCATACCTAAATCTCCGTGAAGAGCCACTATACAAGGAGTTTTTAAAGTTTTAGCGAAATTACGCGCCCAATTTCTTGTTTCTTCTATATTATTTAATTCATATGTTTTCTGCATATTTTTACTCCAACAATAATAAATCATCTTCTAATTTATGAACTGCATCACGCAATTCAGCGGCCCTTTCAAATTCTAGATTTTCTGCCGCATCGCGCATCTGTTTTGTTAACTTTTTAATTTCTTTACGTAAAGTATCAGCATCCATTACACCGTCAGTCGTATAAACAAAACGACGCTTTTTATCGGTCTTTTCTTGCTTATCCGTAACTTCATTAAAGACTGCTTTTGTAACAGTTCGTGGCGTAATATTATTAGCTTTATTATACGCCATTTGTTTTGCCCGACGACGATTTGTTTCATCTAAAGCGGCGCGCATAGAATCAGTAATCGTATCTGCGTATAATATTACCCGTCCGTTTGCATTTCGTGCGGCCCGACCAATAGTTTGAATTAATGATCGCGTAGAACGTAAAAAACCTTCCTTATCTGCATCCATAATTGCAACTAATTCACATTCTGGTACATCAAGACCTTCTCGTAACAAATTAATACCGACAAGTACGTCAAATTTACCAAGACGCAAATCACGAAGTAATTCTATACGTTCTAATGTTTCTATATCACTGTGCAGATATTTTGCTTTTACCCCATTTTCAACAAAATAATCCGTCAATTGCTCTGCCATTTTTTTAGTTAACGTTGTAACTAAAACTCTACCTTCTACTTTCTTAACCTCATCTAATAAATCATCTACCTGATGAGTTGTTGGACGAACTTCACAAACAGGATCTAATAACCCAGTAGGTCTAATAACTTGCTCGGACACGATACCACCGGATTGTTCAAGCTCCCATTCTGCCGGGGTTGCAGAAACGAAAATTGTCTGTGGACGAAGGTTATCCCATTCTTCAAAAGTTAATGGTCTATTATCAATACATGCAGGCAGACGAAAGCCATATTGTGACAATGTTTCTTTACGCGCTCTATCACCACGAGACATCGCACCAATCTGTGGTACAGTTACATGACTTTCGTCTATAAATAGAATCGCATCTTTCGGCAGATATTCAAATAACGTAGGTGGCGGTTGCCCAGGTGCACGTCCTGATAAATACCTTGAATAATTTTCAATTCCACGACAGGTGCCTGTTGATTCCATCATTTCTATATCAAAATTAACTCTTTCACGCAGTCTTTGCTCTTCTATATACTTCATATTTTTATGAAAATATTCTAACCGTTCTTTTAAATCATTACGAATTTCACCTATGGCCTGCAATATTGAAGGCATTGGCGTCGCATAATGCGTATTCGGATATACCGCAATTCTGTCTAGCTGACGTAATTTGGCACCAGTTAATGTATCAAATTCCCAAATTTCTTCTATTTCGTCGCCCCAGAAAGATAATTTCCAGCCTCTGTCTTGAGAATGCGAAGGAAACAAATCTAATGTATCCCCACGAACGCGAAAACAACCGCGTTCAAACGCCATATCATTTCGCTTATACTGAATATCTACCAACGCATGCATTACATCTGTAATACCAATTTTGTCTCCGACTCGTAAAGTTACCTTCATTCCAGAATATTGTTCTGGTGCCCCCATACCATAAATAGACGAAACAGAAGAAACAACAATTACATCACGTTCTTCAAGCATTGCCCGCGTTGCACTATGGCGCATTCTATCTAGTTGCTCGTTTATGGAGGCGTCTTTATCAATATATGTATCAGTAGTCGGCAGATATGCTTCTGGCTGATAATAATCGTAATAAGAAACGAAATATTCTACATGATTATTTGGGAAAAAAGCTTTCATTTCTGTATACAACTGCGCAGCCAGAATTTTATTTGGAGCCATAATCATAGCAGGTCTACCTAGTTCTGCAATTACATTGGCCATTGTAAAAGTCTTACCTGAACCCGTTACACCCAACAATACCTGACTAGGGCGACCATCGCGAACACCCGCAACCAATTCTGAAATTGCCTGCGGTTGATCACCCATAGGTTTATAATCACTTTGAAGATCAAATATTTTTTTATTCACAAGATATAATATAATTCATTATAATCAAAATACAAGGAAAGAGAGAATGGCACTAAAGCCCAGATATAAACGCAGAATTTTATGGTCCCTAATTACTGCACTAGGGGTTCTTATCATGGCGATAGTAGTTATTCCGCCAATGATAAACTTGAACTATCTTAAACCAAAAATAGAACAAACTATCGTTGATCAGACCGGTGTAAAAGCCCAAATAAACGGGGATGTTAATTTTAGCCTGATTGGTAAAGCGACGCTTGTTGCACACGACGTATCTGTAACCCAGGGCACAATTGGTGCTGTAATGTTCAGTGTACCTTTTTCGGACATTTTCGATTTAGAAAACGCGACGTTAACCGGTAAAATTACAATATACAATGCAAAAGCTTCTTTAAGCACACTAATTCCACAAAGCTTTAATACGCCGATAGAAATATACAACTCTGATATAACTTTCAAAAATCGCAGTTTTGAAATCATAAGCGCCACATTGAATTATGGACACCTTGTCGGTGTAATTCGTACAAAAAACCATAAATACGATGTGGATTTTGAAAACGATGAATTTTACGTAAGAAATAGAAATGATAAATTAAAAATATCAGGTCGCCTTTTTGCCGACGGTGGTGCACGCGGCAACATAACAATGGAAACTGCTAACATAAACAATTGGTTTGGTTTTGCCGAACCCCGCATAGATAAAACCATTAAATTAACGATGGATTTTGATTGGGATGGTGGTCTTGGGTGGGACTTTAAAAACATAGATATGGGTAACATTAAAGGCAACATCAGTATCTTACCTGATGGCGAAAAAATAATTCAATTACGAGGGAATAATGTAAATTTTGATTTTTCGTTTTTAACGGAACAATCTAAAATATTTTATCAAACGAAATTTGATTTAGATTTTACTGGTAACCTACAATTTGGTGAATATGTTTTTAAGCACTTAAAAATAAATGCGACAGGGACAAAAGATGCGCTTAACGTTAATAATATAATAGCTGACGATATAGCCATAACTGGTGGTAAAATAGACGCCAACGGTGCCCAAGCAGTCTTAATAACGATGCCATATGAAGGCGTTCCAGCAACTTGTATGTTTTATGGCACACCAGAAAATTGGCGGTGTACACGTTTTTCTTATGACGACTATGTCGGTGCAATAAGCATAACACCTGAAAAATTTGACTTACTTATTTATTCTCAAAAACCTATGCCTGAAAGAACTAAGGTCATAAAGCAATTATTAGAACTTGCACCGCGCGGATACATAGATTTCGAATTTGCCGACATAGCTGGAACATATACAATAGATAAAGACAACATTATACCTACATATAAATACGCCTATGGAAAATCATTAAATTGGCTAGACCCTAATTTAACACAAATGCCTAAATTCATGTATAACGATATAGGCGACTTTTCTTGGGATGGAGATTTAATGCATTTTGCGCCATACTCTGGTACATGGGATTTGTACTTAACTAAAACATATTTTTCTTTATCAGGTACAAATATAAAAGATTGGCTACCGAATTTAGATCTAATTGCGTTTAAAGATATGCCATATAAAATATCCGGGAATTATAACGCTGATAAAGCTTCTAATTTAGAAATACAAATCGGAAATCAAACATTTACCGGCAGTCTTAACGGTAATAATATAACTTTATACACAGATATATTTAATATCGATTCTTTTATAAACCAATATTATTTAGATAATTACGAAGAGCTTGGGTATCTAACAGCGTCTCCTATAACGATACCGTTCTTGCTGCCAATTAATATATCAATATCTGCCAATGAATTAATATATAATGGAACAGCCTTTAAAAATTTCGTATATTCATTAAAACCAAACATACAAACTTTCTCGATTACAGACAACGATCGAGGAAACTTATTAGCCACATTTAAACGCAACGGAAATAAATACGATATATTTGCACAATTAAATCGCTTCGTGACAGATGGTTATTTGTTATCTTCAACAATGCCGCTAAACGTGAAAGACGCTATGATCACAGCAGAGATCAGAATGAACACTTCTGGCAATATCGCACATGATCTTGAATATAATCTGGAAGGAGATATGGATTTAACTTTTGACGGCGGTTATCTGATTGGCCTAGGAATCGATGAATTTTTTGCTTCTGCGGAAACCATAACCACTTTTAACGCAGAATATGTTTTATCATATGCATTAGAGAAAGGGGAATCTGCCATAAAAAATATGCGTGTAATTGGAAAATACAAAAACGGTGATTTTAGAACGACAAAACCAATTGCATTACAGTTACGTCACACAGACGCTACAGGAGAATTATCTATATCAGATGGTTTAATGAGCGGTTCTTTTAATTTAATATTAAGAGGCACCTCACCTATCCCTGCGCCAATAAATTTAACCATTAATCCAGACGGGACACGTAAATATTCTTTATCAGAAATTATGATTAATTTCGATCCAACGTTTATGCGTGATTTTATTCGCACACATAATAAATTCTAAAAAATATTTTTACGATAAAAGTTCTGAAGAAAGGTTTCTCTTGTAATAATATTTCCATTATCATCGGCATAATACCTATACCTTCGCCCTATTGGTGCACTATAAAAACCACCCGCACAAAATTGTATGCCGCGTGTATTGCGTACTAACATTTTATTTTCACCGATTAAATCAGCAGAATTTCCAAAAAATAATATGTGTAAAAAATTTAATACTTTATTTGACGTTGCAACCCGCGGTGCATATAAAGCGCTGCCTCTCTTAATTAACCCAGACAATTTATAAACATCAGGATGAGACTTTAAAACATTTCTTTGATACAGACTTAAACCTAAAACATCTGCTAATTTATCGATATCAGAGTTCATTCCCTTACCCCGTTTTAATTCATAAAATTATAACCGTCTATAATATATTTTTTAATAGGTTTGATTTCATAAAAAAAATCAAGGCAACCAATGGTTGCCTTGATTATCATGCACATAGCGATGCTTATCCCTTTTTACGAACCTGGATATGAACTTCGCGAAGTTGTTTTTCTGTTACTTCACTTGGACTGCCCATCATTAGATCTTGTCCACGTTGATTTGTTGGGAAAATAACAACTTCACGTAAATTAGGTTCATTCAACATAATCTGAACTAATCTATCCAGACCAAACGCACATCCACCGTGCGGTGGGGCGCCATATTGGAAAGCAGTATACATACCACCAAATTTCTGCTTTACGATTTCTTCATCATAACCAGTTATTTCAAAGCAACGTAACATAATCTCAGGATTATAGTTACGTAAACCGCCACTACATATTTCAGCACCATTTAATACCATATCAAACTGTGCGGCTTTAATAGATAATGGGTCTTTTGTTTTCAATTCTTCCAACGTCGCCATTGGGAATGAGAATGGGTTATGAGTAAACGCCAATCCTGTCGGAGATTCTTCATCTTCTTCAAAGAAAGGGAAAGATTCAATCCAGCAAAGACGAAACTCTTTTGGATCAATCAAACCTAAATCTTCGCCCAATTTATTACGCAATTTACCGGCGGCCTTTGCTGCAGTTTCTTCCTTATCGCAAATAAAGAATAAAGAAGAATTATCACCAGATATTTCACGTAATTTTGCAATGCGATCAGCATCTAGCTTCTTTGCGACAGGACCTTTTGCTTCATCTGAAAAAACGATATAGCCTAACCCACCAAGCCCCAGTTCTTTAACAGCATATTCGCCAAGTTTATCAAACCAAGAACGTGGTTTGTCTGCGCTATTAGGTGCAGGAATTGCCCGAACCACCGCCCCCTGCTCTATGGCACTTGCAAAAATACCAAAATCAGAACCACGGAATATTTCTGTAACGTCAGAAATAATAATTGGGTTTCTTAAATCAGGTTTATCACTGCCATACTTCAACATTGCTTCATCAAACGGTATATGCGGGATTTCCGGGCATACTTTCGCATCTGGCACAAATTCTTTAATGATTGCAGGCATTAAAGTATTTCCAACAGCCTGAATATCTGGCAGATCAACAAAAGACATTTCTAAATCTAATTGATAAAATTCTAACAATCTATCAGCACGCAAATCTTCGTCACGAAAGCACGGCGCAATCTGAAAATATCTATCAAACCCAGATATTTGAATTAATTGTTTAAACTGCTGTGGCGCCTGTGGTAACGCATAGAACATCCCATGATGATAACGTGACGGAACAATAAAGTCACGTGCTCCTTCTGGACTAGAAGCTGTTAAAATAGGTGTCTGGAATTCTGAAAAACCCATTTCCCACATTTTATCACGAATGAATTTAATCATTTTGTTACGCATTAAAATGTTGCGATGTAAAGATTCGCGACGTAAATCTAAATAACGGTATTTCAAACGCAAATCTTCTGATACGGAATCATCGTCACCGAAAACTTGGAAAGGCAAAACATCAGCATTTGTTAAGACCTCCCAAGATTCAGCTTTGACTTCTATTTCCCCTGTTGGGATTTTATCGTTTATAGCAGCGGAATCACGTGCAACAACAGTCCCTGTAATTTTAATAACTGATTCTGGACGAACTTTTTCCAAAGCTTCGTTACCGCCATCAAATACACATTGCGTAATGCCATAATTATCGCGCAAATCGACGAACAATAACGCACCGTGGTCACGTTTACGATGTACCCAACCAGAAAGCGTTACAACTTCGCCCACGTTTTTCTTTGTTAATTCACCACACGTATGTGTTCTATACTTAGATTTTAAAGATAACATATTTGGTCCCTTTTTTATTAATCGGGAACAGAAAATAAAGAACTTTCGGCACCCGACAAGATTTATTACAGGGGCGCAATTTTTGCGCGGTGCCACCCTGATTTATAACTTTATTGGGTTTAGCCTATTCCATGGTTGTCAATCATATCATCACAGACGCGCCCTTAAAAACTTGAATTAGATTTTATACCGAGATTTTCAGGATTTCAAGTATTATCTTAAAAACGCTGTTGCATTGAAAAGAATACAGAAAATTTATCAAATTCGCGCTGCCATATATTTGAATCTCGTCTAGTATAATTAAAAGTTAATGTCGGAACAAAACCCCATATATCAAACTTATTATTCGATATTGATAACGAATACATATGCGTAAAATCTTTTTCTGTCATTTTAATATACTGATTATCTTTTACTGTCCATTTTACGTCATCATAAATTGTCCAATATAGAGCAGGCTCTACATAAACATGGAATCCCCACGGCAATTCGGCGCCCAATCCAATTGATGCAACAGGTTGCCAATATGAATAACTAGGATTTACAGTATCCTCACGCTGCAATCCGACAGATAAAGAAGTATATATACGCGAGTTAAATGAATAAAATATTCTTGAATTAGCAGAATACGTCTGTCCATCTAAAAAATCACCGTATTCGTCATATGTATTTTCCATGAATCTTAAATATAACCCACCGGACAATTTGTTTGTAAAATCATAATTAGTATCTAAGCGCACCCCAGCAGACCAATTATATTCATCCCAACCATACCAGCGACGCGCAGCAATTCCTGCCAACCATACGTCACCCCTATTCCATACAAAGCGTGGACCGGTCGATGCAGATAGGTAAAGATCATCGTACTCGTGCTTATCATAAACATTGGAATAAATGCTTGCCTCTGATTTCCAGCGCCACTGATCAGATAATTTAAACTCATAATTTCCGCCAAGCGTTAAGTTAGCTCCAACAGCGGATACAGGTTCAACTAATTCATTACACCATAGCCCGCCCATAAATTCTATGCACTCTGTTCCACCGACAGCATTATTTACGTTATTATCTGGCGCAGCACCAAAATTAAACCATACGTTCCAATTTTTATTCTGCCGTACTATATAACGATAATAGTTCATAACGTTTTTTACGGCGACCGGTAAATCATCATCTGCCATGGCTAATCGCAGATGGTAATCAGCCCTTTGCCATTTTTCTGTATGCATATAACAAACGGCCAGTTCGAACCGTACCCTGGCTAAATCTGGGAACTTATCTAACAATTCACGGTAAATTTCTATGGCTTTATCATAGTCGCCTTGCTTTTGTGCGATTTGCCCCAATAAAAACCAACGTTCTATTTCCAGCGGTAAAACACCTGTTTGAGGCGTTTTGGTTAACAACTGTGTTGCATGCTCAAAGTCACCATTATCAACCAGCGCACCGGCTAGTTGCATAACTTCGGTTGCAGTCATTGAAATTTCTGTTGTGTTTTCTGCAGAATTAGATTCTGCCAGCGCAAAAGCCGGCAGAATCATTAACATCAACACAACTATAATTTTTTTCAATTATTGTGCCTTTCCACCAAAACCTAAAAATACATTTAGATTTCCGTCTTCTTGTGATTGCCCTACGTGTTGCTGATATTGCAACAACATTACAGCCTCTTCTGGCACACCATTATCACCGAAGTAACCTTTTTCAAAACTTAATACCTCATTTTCACCGGCGTTTAGCGGCGGGTTCTTTAATTGATAAATATCATCTATTTGACGCCCCATATCATCTACTTCAAAAGATTGAACTCTATCGCCTTTATTTACCAGCTTTACATCATACCAATTATTAAAACTGGCAGAAAAAGTTTCTTCACCTGTTGCTTTATTGAATACCAACGTCGCATTTTTATCTTCGATACCTAAATCGACGGCACCCGTTTCATTGGCTGGGTTTACCATACCTTTGGCAATTCCCTTAAAAGTAACATCTTCTTTGATATTTTCTGTACTTATATTTTTAGCCAAATATCCGCCCATAAAAGGTATAACCGCACCGGATTCGTCTCTGCCAGACAATGTCGTTCCTTCTGCCGCGGTAAAAGTTCCAAAATCAGAATATTGTAACCCTAACTCTTTAGCATAAGATTCCATTATAAGTTCACCAGAAGTATTATCCGAATTAAAATCAAATCTGTCTGTATCACCAACGCGACTTAACCAGGTATATAATTTTGCTGGACTGTATTTAGAAGAACCGGAACCTACGTCTTCAAACTTAACACCGACAACTTTACCTTCATCATTAATTTTTAATTTCATCACATCACTGGCACCGGTTGTAATTAAAGCACTAAAGAACGTACCATCTAGTCTTATTTCCTCTGGTTGTCCCTGACCAGGTGTTTCATAAACTTCTTCTGCTTTATTTTTTATTTCATCAGCATGTTCTTTTACATATGCTTTTATATCGTCCCAATTACCAGGTAAAGCATCTTTGAAACCGGCCGCGATTAAGGCATAACGAACCCCCTTTGCATCTAAAGAATCAAGATTATCCAAATTTTGCAGCGTTTCTAACATCTTATCAAAAAGCAATTGGTTACAATCGCGTTCTGATTTACATATATTATCACCACCGGCGCGAACAGAACCATTTCTATTTAAAGAAAATAAAACCGGCGAATCTGTTTGTTGAATTGCGGCCATAACATCATCATATTCATCACCGAAAACGGTTTTAAGATATGCTGTTCTTTTTGTTTCATCAGAAACAGTAGAATTCATAGTTAAAACTTCTGCGTTACTTGCCTTGACTTCTTCTGATACAGAACCGAAACTTGGATTGATTATTATGTCACCACCAGGATTAGTTACAGCACCGCCGCCGCCACCCGAGCCGCCGCCCACAAGCAGTTAAAGCCAATAAACTAGTTAAAAATATGATTTTTTTCATACCGCATCCTTTTTATATTAAAAACATTAAATAAAGATACCACGCTATGTGATAATGGTAATATCGGTATATACCTAAAGCAAGTTTTAATTATGGATAAAAAGAAAGCGTCTATATATTTTAGTGGTGCCCTAAGCAAGAATCGGACTTGCGACTCGTCCTTACCAAGGACGTGTTTTACCACTAGACTATTAGGGCATATGTACCGCTCATTATAAGGTAGGCACCTGAAAAATCAAGAATAAAAAAACTGGCAAATGCCAGATATGTCTTGGTAGCGGGAGAGGGACTTGAACCCCCGACACGTGGATTATGATTCCACTGCTCTAACCTGCTGAGCTATCCCGCCAATGCCTCGAATTATATCAAAGAAAATCTCAAAAGCAAGAGAAAGAATAAGCATACTACTTAACGAATAAAATCTTAAGCAAAAATCATTATGCTTTTTAATAAAATACTATTGAAAATGCACTAAATCTATTATATATTTCATACATGAAAAAAATCGCATTATTTTTATGTATTTTGTGTTTTACAGTCCCAGCATATGCGACTGACAATCCATTTATGGGAAATCATAAAAATCAAATTGCCTTTAATATTGGTCAAGGGGTAAATAGTGGTTTTCTAATTCCGCCACCGACACAACTCGTACCTTTTTACCTGACCCATATTCAATATTCACAACCAACAACCTTTTTTAAAATTCCTGCGCGTCAATCGATAAACATTGGTCAAACGTTGGGGTTTGGTCAAAGATATGGTTGGAACTGGGATAAATACACTATACCTATGATATTTTTATCCGAAGATGTTGCTGTTGCACATGGTAAAAGATGGTACTTTTCAACTGGATTTGGTGTCGGGTTGCAAGCGCAACAAAACGAACGCATAGGATCAAAATTACTGTTTCAGTTTAAACTTATTGGCGGTTATAGAATTACCGACAATTGGGCCATCGAATTATTTATGCAACATTTTTCAAACGCTAATACGGCGATTGAAAACAACTCTTATGCTTTTTACGGTCTTGGCATGGCTTATAGTTTTTAATAAAAAAGCTGGCATTTGCCGGCTTTTTTATTACCAAATTATCGGCGTTTTTCCGTGTTCTATTAAATATTGATTTGCCCGAGAAAAATGGTGGTTTCCAAAAAAACCGCGACTTGCCGATAAAGGTGACGGATGAACGCTTTTTAATATAAGATTTCGTTCTGGGGCAACAAACTCTGCTTTCCTTTGAGCATATGCGCCCCACAACATATAAACTATATGTTCTTGTCTGGAAACAGCGCGTATTACTGCATCTGTAAATTGTTCCCACCCCTTCCCCGCATGAGAAGCCGCCATATGAGCCTGAACGGTCAATGTAGCATTTAATAATAAAACCCCCTGTTCCGCCCAATACGTTAAATCACCATGCGTAACAGATGGTTTACCCAAATCATTTTGAATTTCTTTATAAATATTTATTAAAGACGGCGGTATCGGCGTCGGCGGTAAAACAGAAAAACACAAACCATGCGCTTGACCAGGTTCATGATACGGATCTTGTCCGATAATTACAACTTTTACTTTATCTAATGGGCATAAATTAAATGCGTTAAATATATTGGCGGGAGCAGGATAAACAGCTTTACCAGACAAATATTCACCACGTACAAAATCAGTTAACTTAATAAAGTAATCTTTATCAAATTCATCTGCCAATGCCTCTTTCCAAGTTTGTTCTATTTTTACATTCATAATTTTATCAACCCATTTTGACAAGCTTTCCATAAAACAACATCTATATACCCACGCGGCAAACCTGTTTCTTTTACCAAATGCGCAAACATATCGTCACATGCCGTTTTTACTTCTTTGTCTAATTTAGCATTATTTATTTTTTCTTTCAACGCACTATTGCCTGCATACATAACGCCAAGACGCTGAATCCATATATCATATTTTACAATATCTTCACCAAGATTTCTTGCTAAATGATTTGCTGTAATTTTTCCGATGTGCGGTAATTTTTGTAAATATACCAAACGTGAATTTAAATCATGCAATTTATAATATTCGTCACAAAAAATTTTGCGATTTTGCCATACTTCACAAATTGCTTTAATTTTATTTTTGTTATTAAAAATGCACAATAAGTCATTATAATTAAACGTATTATCAACTATAAAATTCATGATTTTTTTATGAATATTTTTTGCTGTTTTTTGAGAAAAACCACCGGCTAAGATCACATAGATCACCTGCTCTGCAAATTCGCCATCAGATAATACGCGACGACACGATAAATTTTCTTTTATTTCATCAAACGTCTGCGCATCAGAATCAAGCCCCATTTTGCGCAAACGAGAATCTAAATCAAAGAACCAATTCGCCGAAAACATTATCTATTTTGTTGTTCTTTCCATGCTGCCACAATTTTAGATTTATCATCCGTTTTTCCAATACGATCCAGATTTTTTTGTTTTGCTTTCAATAGTGCCATTCCTTTAACCATATCGTCTATCTTAAGAATTTTCTTCAATTCTTCATAACGCGCCAATTTTGCAGGATCTGTGGTTGGGTGTCCATGATTGTTAAGAACCTCATATTCTAACAAAGAATATTCTTTTTGAAGCTTATCCATTTCTGTTTTTTCGATATTTCTATCTTCATTAAACAAAATGGTTCCGTCTTCTTTTATTTTATAATCAACCATTTTTTACCTTTCTGTTAGACATCTAAGTTTGCTTCCAGGGCATTTTCAACGATGAAGTCTCGTCTTGGCTCTACCACATCACCCATTAACATAGAAACGACCTCATCCGCCTGTGAAGCGTCTTGAACTTTTACTTGGAATAAAGAGCGATGATTTGGGTCCATTGTTGTTTCCCACAACTGTTCTGCATTCATTTCACCAAGACCTTTATAACGCTGAATCTTTAAACCTGTTTTTGCATATTCAAACGCTGTATCTAATAAATTTAAGGCTCCCCATATTTTTTGTGACTTTGCCTTAACACGTAATACCACAGGTTTAGAAAAAGTGCTCATTAATTCATCTCTGCCATCCAAACGCAACCAAGCACGTATTTCTGGTCCTGATATTTTTTCACGCGGCAGAACATGCGTTTCTGTTACGCTACGCAACGTTCTTGTAATCGTTATATTTGATATATCTGCAGATATATGCCAACCACGTTCAAATTCTAATTCTTCGGCATCTAACATTTGTTCCGCTTTTTTGAAATTTTCTGCATTTTCATTATCAAAAACGCCGTTCAACGCCAATGCTTCTACGAAACGTAATGGCATAATATGATTTAATGGTTGCAAAGTATTCTTCATATTTAAAACCAAGGTCAACAAACGCTTTAAATCTGCCCCAGATATTTGCTCACCAGAGGAAAGTTCTATCAAACCATCTGTTGCCAATTGATCCATTAAATAATCATCCATCTCTTTTTCGTTCTGAAGATATAATTGCTGTTTACCGCGCGTTACACCATATAGCGGCGGTTTAGCAACATAAATGTAACCACGTTCAATTGCTTCTGGCATATATCTATAAAAGAACGTCATTAACAAAGTTTGAATATGCTGACCGTCAACATCGGCATCAGTCATTATGATGACTTTATGATAACGCATTTTTTCAATATCAAAATCGTCTTTACCAATACCCGCCCCCATAGTCGTTATCAAAGCACCAATAGTATCAGAACCTAACATTTTATCAAAACGAACGCGTTCGACATTCAAAATCTTACCACGCAAAGGTAGAATCGCTTGCGTCTTGCGATCACGCCCTTGTTTTGCGGTACCGCCAGCAGAATCTCCCTCAACTATAAACAATTCACATTTTTCTGGGTCACGCTCACTACAATTTGCCAATTTACCCGGCAAACCACCTAATTCTGGACCTGTTTTTTTACGCGACAATTCGCGGGCTTTACGTGCAGCCTCACGTGCTGTAGCCGCCTCTATAATCTTATCTACAATAAGTTTTGCTATCGTCGGATTTTCGTCCAAATATTCATACAATAACTCGTTTACTGTATTTTCAACCAACGGTCTTACTTCGCTTGATACTAACTTATCCTTTGTCTGCGAACCAAATTTCGGATCAGGTATTTTTACGCTTATGATACTTGTTAAACCTTCACGAAAATCTTCACCAGATAAATTTATGTCTTTTTTGGTAGATTTCTCCCCAATATATTTATTGATTGCGCGCGTTAAACCAGCACGAAAACCTGCCAAGTGCGTCCCACCGTCCCTGTTCGGTATATTATTCGTAAAACATAAAGATGTTTCCGTATACGCAGTAGTCCACTGCAATACAATTTCTATATACGTATCATCTATTTGTTTAATCATTTGAATAGGTTCACGATTTAACAACTCTTTAGACTTATCCAAATACGTTGCAAACCCCTTTAAACCGTCAACAGAGTGAAATTCACGAGTCTTTTTTTCTGCTCCACGTAAATCTTCTAAAATTATACGAACGTTTGCATTTAAATAAGATTGTTCACGCAACCACGTTTCCAACGTGTCAAAATTAAACTCCGTACCAGTAAACGTTTCTGAAGATGGCAGAAACGTAACTTCTGTTCCGTGTTCGTGATGTGTTTTATTTTCAGTAATAGTTAAATCACATGTTGGAACCCCATCTGCAAACGACATATGTGCTTCTTTATCACCGCGCCATACACGTACTTCTAACCATTTAGATAACGCATTTACAACGGAAACACCGACACCATGCAAACCACCTGATACTTTATATGCACCATTACCTTCGTTATCAAACTTACCCCCGGCATGTAATTCACACATAATCAATTCCAGCGCACTACGTCCTGTTTCATGGTTTATATCAAAAGGCATACCACGTCCATTATCTCGTATGGTGGCGCTGCCATCAGCATTTAAAGACACATAAACTGTATCTGCATAACCAGCCATTGCCTCATCAATAGAATTATTAACAACTTCATAAATCATGTGGTGCAGACCAGAACCACCCTCACCAACATCACCTATATACATTCCCGGACGTTTTTTTACGGCTTCCAGTCCTTTTAGAACCTTAATAGAATCACCTGTATATTCGTTTGTAACTGCCATTTATATTCCTTTCTTTTTTCTATGTAAAGATAGCAATTTATGCTATAATTATCAAGAAAAAAGGGGCCGTTTTCACATTGGAGTAAAAACAACAAAAAAACCAGAAATTCGGTCTTTTCATGCCAAATAAGGAAGGTAAAAATGAGATTTAAACTATTATATTTCGGAGATATATTAATTAACCCCAAAAAGCGCTCGCAGCACATATCCGATATACGCATGCAATTCCATCCGCAATTAAAAAAGTTATTAGAACACCAACCATGGGATAACATGACAAAATACATGATGCCGACGGCCACAAAAAGCCCTATTACAACGCGTCATATAGGTGGAATTGATTGGAATCCGATAATCACACCAAGTTTAAAACTACTTGCAGAAATCGATATTCAAATGATGCATCCTGAAATAGTCGGTCTTCCTCATAGTGACATAGATAATAGAGTAAAAACTATACTAGACGGATTACGCTGTCCACAAAACGAACACGAAATTGGGGAAAATACTCCTCGTGACATAGGGCCGATTTATACACTATTAGATGATGATCATTTAATAACAAAACTTTCTGTAAACACAAGTCACTTACTATCCACAGAACTGTTTAACCCGAATATTTCTCATACTGCTGATACAATATTCATGCTGTTAGATATAAATGTACGCGTAGCAGAAGGAACTTTAGAAAACCTACCTTTTATGGTATAAATAAAAAAACGCCTTTTAAGGCGTTTTTTTATGTCAAAACATTTGTAATTTGATCTTGCATTTGGAATGTACCTAAAACAACCCAAGCAATTATACCAGAAACCAATAATATACCTATACTGTTCATAGCATTTGAAATAGATTCTATTTTTCTAACAGATTCTTCAAAATAATCGTTTGCAACACGAGATAAATTTTCATCAAACGAATTCATATCTGCATAAATGGCCAAATCCCCAATTATTTCTTTATTAGGAAATTCTCTACCTGTATTTCTTAAAGCATTACCTAAATTATCACCGTTAGCAATATAATGCAGGGTATCTTCCAAAATATTTCTTAAATATCTATTGGATGTATCGGCTAACATTCTCATAGAATCTGGAATGGTTATACCGGCTGCAACCATTGAAGAAAGACTCATTAACCAACCCACTGACATTTTTACTTTATATACATTCCACGGGGGTAATTTATCAAATACAGTGCGTAAGCGCCCAGTCCAATTTGGAAGAGTTAACCATATTAAACAGACAATGGCAATGAATCCGAAAAGAAACGTAAACCAATACTTTACAGAGAACTCAGACAACCAGATCAAAGATGAAGCCATTCCGCGCCAAATCATACCATCACCTGCAATTTCTGCAAGTGGCGGTACTAAGTAAATCCCAACAAGCATTATTATGCCAAAAGTTAGCAACAACAAAAATAAAGGATACGCTATGGCGCTTATCATAGCACGGTTTATTCGCTGCGTACCATCAACAACTCGACTTACGTTTTCCAAAGCAACTACTAAATCTGACAAATTTCCAGAAGTAACTAATAATGTTTCTTCTGGCGGGACCCAACCGCGCGTTGCATCAGAAAAACTCATACCTTTTTCTAAGTTTTTTTGCCATTCTCGCATAACGATAGCAAAAGGTTCGTTGGGTTTTTTTCCATTATGAGACTCTATCATTTCAAGACGCCCTAAAGCGTCCATCAAAGTAAAATCGTTTCGTAACAAAGACGCTAGCTTTCTAGCTGTAGCCATACGTTTTTCAGTATTCAGTCTAAAAACTATTTTTGCATACCACAGGTCCAGCTTGGTTGTCATTTTTAATATACTCCCGGTCTATCTAACAATCCAACCCAACGCTCTAACTCATCAACGCCAATTATTCCTTGTAACATTAAAGACATTGCTGCCTCTTTTAATGTACGACCATCCATTTCTTCCAGCCAATATTTATATGCACCATCTGTATTACCAGATAACGCCATACGTAAGAATTCACTATTAGTAATAATTATTTCTCCGGACTTGATACGCCCCAAGGTTCCGGTACCCTTACATTCCTCACACCCGGCACCGCGAATATATACCTGTTGAAGGCCAAGTTCCCCAAACGCCTCTAATACCCTATTATATTCTGGTGCTTCTGGATGGTCTATTAAACGTTCTTTACAATATGGGCAAAGCTTTTTAAATAGTCGCATTGATATTAAACCACGCATCAAAGTTTCTTCTTTTAACTTGAACGCTTCTATCCCCAAATCTAACAAACGCGTCAACGCAGCCATTGCGGAATTCGCATGCAACGTAGTCCAAACATTATGTCCCGACAATGCGCCACGAACAGTTAACTGCGCAGCGGCTAATGTACGAATTTCCCCTACCATCAATGTATCTGGGTCACTTCGTAATGCGGCCGCCAAGGCTTCCGTATATTTTTCTTCACGCTGTTCTTCTGTTGAAGCGTTTACAACAGGCATTTGATGCGCACCGAAAATTTTCTGTTCAACTGGATTTTCAACGGTTATAAGATTTATTTCATAATGGTGTTCTTTTAACATTAATGACATGTTCCTAACCAGCGTAGTAGACTTACCGGAGCTAGTTGGACCAGCAACAATAACCAAACCTGTTGGAAAAGAACGCAATCTCATTAATAACTTTTGTTCATATTCACCAAATTCTTGCTCTGTTTTTATGCCTTCTGAAGGATTATCATAAAGTAATCGCATTACAACGTATCTGCTTCCGAAAGCAATCGGATTAAACTGCATACGAATACTTAAAATACCACGGGGAAGATACAAATCTTTCGTTCCACGCAAAGGCGTTCTTCCGTCTTTTTGAGCCGACTGATACTCATTCTGTGCATAATTAGCATTAGACATATCAGACGATGCAAAAGCGGCACGAACAAACGATTCACCCCATCCTGAATTATACTCTAAAACGGGTTGCATACTTCCATCGATACGGAAATATATTGTTGTTTGATCTGCTACTTCTATATGAATATCAGAAACTTTGTTTGCAGCTGCTTTAGCTATTATATCAACAAAGTCTTTTTGCATTTGATTGTCATAATCTTGACGCGAACGTGCGACGCCTCCTAAACGACCCTCATAAGCCTTATATATACTAGATACCAAACCTAAATCAGAGTAAAAAGGTATGCGCATCGGTCTGGCGCGCTTTTTTAAAAGATCAAGAAAAGCTAATACACGTCCGTCATATCTATGTGTTCTGGATATTATTATTTCCCCACCAGAAAAATAAGCAATTAAACTTTGTGTGTCTTTAGGAAGTTCTTGTTCAGCACCTGTGGCTGTTAATAACCTATTCCCGTTAGAAAACAAATAATCTACAATATCTTTATTATCTGCGTTTTCTAATCCACTGGGAACTGACGGTTTATTAGAAACCGGTATATTATTCAAGATATCGTTTTCTGCTTCATTCATGAAAAGGTGCCTTATTTGCTCTTTGTGATATTCAACGTTTGTGTATCTTTACCATTATAAAAAACCACACCATCATCTAAAGATATCGATTGTACAGTATAACCATCTAAAACCTTACCAACAGATATTGTTTTAGTTTGTCCTGTACTTAAGTTTTCTATTTTAGCTTGTAATTGAGAACCTATACCTATCACATTTACTAAACGATACTGTTCGTCAAAATTAATTGTGTCTTCGTTATTTTTATTTGATGATGCAGAAGAGCTTGTTTGCATATTAGATGATGCACGTAAAGCTAATTCTTCTGTTTGCGCTTCTAATTCTTCCTTTTCTTTTTCCAATCTTGCCGCTTCTGCCTCAAGTTGAGCCTGAGCATTTGCTAATTCTTGCTGTTGTTGCTCTGCCCGCCCAGACAATTCTTCTATTTCCATATGTAGTTTTATTTTTTCTGCGGCAAGTTTATCCAACTCCAAATCTAATTGGGCGCGTTCTTTTTCTAATTCCATCAAAACTTTTTCTTGTTCTAAGTCTATGATTTGCTGGAATAAAGAACCTGTAACTTCATACGAAGCAATTGCATCAGCAGCAACAGCGTCGCTTTCAATCGCAATATCTTCTTCACTAACTGTTATAACCTGACCGTCTTCCGCATGCGAGTAAACAGGTACAAACATCAGCATAAAAAAAGAAAAAATTGATAATAATATATTTTTACTTTGCATAGATTCTCACCTCATAGTTCCAGATACGCGTTGATGCATCCCACGCACAAAGCGTCATATACACCCCACCAAATTCTTCAAATATTTTCATAAACTGTATAGGATCTAACTTTGACTGCACAGCAATTTCTACGACGTCTAAATTAACAACATCGACTCCATTAGTAAACGTGTCGATAACCATCTGTATTTCAGCGTTCATATTAGAATACTGAAAAGCCGTAACAACATCTCTTGTAAGTGTTTCAACATCTCGTTCATCCAAAGACGCTTTCGTTGGTACGTTTGGTAACTTTGCTCTTACATATAAAGAATCATCTGATTCTTTCTGCACGAAAACTCCTGGCATAATTTGACTTGCGATTAAATAAAAGTCTCCTAATGTACCAAAACCTCTGTTAAATATTACGTTTGCATAATCCTCTCTGCACTCAACAGATACCTGATTCCAACCTATTATCGGTTGCATAAGAAATGCAATTGCTTGATAACATACTTCCGCGCGTTTTTGTGGATCCGGCAAATAATCATACGGTAAAACTATCGGCTCTGGTTTTTGCGAACGTTGTATGTTAAATTGAGCGTCTAGTTCTTTATTTTTTTCTTCTATCTGCTTTTGGTATTCTGCCGCAATTTCTGGTGATACCTCCGATATCTCAGGCTGAGGATTTACCATTTGTTCTAAAGGGACGCGAAAGAACCACCCTATTCCAAATAAAAATAACAGCATCAATACGAGAGACAAAACACCTGAAAACAACCGACTAATTGGTCGTAAAATGATTTTAGGTCCCTGTAAAAGTAAATCTGATAAATTGCGCTCTACTGCGCGAGGCATTCCCCACGCACCAGGAGCAAATAAAGCCCCCCAATCTGGTACTTCTGATAATCTAAAATACTCTGTACGAGCTTCTTCTTCTTTCTCAAATAACTTGTCTTCTAATATGACGCCATTACGAACAGCCACAAGATAAAAAAACTTATCAACTGAAAAAACCGCCAAAAAAGAAGTATATTCACTAAATGCTTCTGTAACTGCTGCAGCTACACTATTCATACCTACACGATGGCCGTATTTTTTCGCTCCTAAACCGACCATTCCTCGGTATTCTGTATATAAATTTAACTTTTTATCTACGCTTCTAGCCAACATACGAGCATATGAACGTGCAACATACCCAGCACCCGTCGGTTGCCAAAATAAACCAACAGCGTATTTCTTTCTATCAATTGTTATAACTTGACTTGGCAATTTCTCTCTCTATTATTTCAAGTAATTATAACATAAAAAAACTACCTTTGGCAAACATAGATTAAAAAAATACCCCGCTTAATTAATAAAAGCAGGGTATTTTATTTTTTAATTCCTTAACAACCATTTTGACTGCCATACATGTCATTAACACATGTATCATACTGCTCTATAATGACTGGGTTTGTATCCTGTTGTGTTCCACCGTCTTTTGCAGTACGAACATTATTTGGATACGGACAATCATAAACATTGGCAACTAATATAAACGAACGTTCTGGACCAAACATTACCCATTCATTTGGACGTGTACGCTGACTGGTTATCCAATAAGCATTTCCACCACGAGCCTGATCAGCAATTCTATTTTCTAAATAAACACGCGCATCATCTGCATCGTATACAGAAACTTCTGATTCTATTTTATATAAAAAAGTACAACCTATTGGTTCTGCATCTAGTTGTTTTATATATTGGCTGCCGTTTTCAGGTTTTATCATGCCACCACACCCCGTCAAAAATAACAACAGCGACAAAAAAGCAATTTTTTTGTTCATTTTAACCTTCTTTTTATAGTTATTATCATTTAACCTTCTGTTAAATCTGTTTTTATTTCCATTTTTTTACCTTTGTCTTTACATTATATCATAATTTGCTTTATCACTGAATAATTTTTTAAGTACAAGATTATTCAAAGCATGACTTCCTTTGAATGATTCAAGTTTACCTATTATAAAACCTCCGCTTGTATACATATCACCAATGGCATCTATTATCTTATGACGAACAAACTCATCTGGCCAAATCGTTTGATTTAAAGTTCCGTCACCTTTATCGTTTAACGCAATCACATTTGTTTCGTCTGCGCCTCTTGCCATTCCATGTTTTTTTAAATACTCCCATTCAGAATATTTTCCAAATGTACGTGCGCTTGCTATATTTTTCACGAAATCCTCAACTGATTTTTTATTATCTTTAAAAACATAAGAATATGTTTGACTGCCTATGATTTTTTCAGGATATATCAACGTAGCAACTATTTCTAATCCATTATTGCTAGTCGGTTCAAGCTTTACATATCCGTTACTTTTCCGCCCAGATAAAGTATTTATAATCCACCATTTTATGCGTGTAAAAACACCTAATTCTTTACGTAATTCCGCTGCATACGCAACAACAGGGCGTTTAACTATTATTTTTTTTCTTTTACTGCTTGTAACACCTGCTTTTATAAAAAATTCATAAAATTTTGCTGCGCTTCCATCCAAAATCGGCGTTTCTGAACCGTCAATTTCAATTATCGCGCTATCTATACCAGCCATAAACAAAGCTGCCATCAAATGCTCAATAGTTTGTACATGTGCCGATTTTATGTCGCCAATTGTTGTATTGCGCATTTTGGTGTCACCGACGTTATCGTATAAAGCTGGTATTAAATCGCTATCAGCAACGTCAATTCTGCGAAAAAAGATTCCTGTTTTTTTTGACGGTTTTATAATCATATTAACAGGTAAACCAGAATGAATACCTTTACCGTTTATTCTGACTTGTTTTTTTAACGTTGACATTTAAGTTTTTCTCCTAACCATATCCAAAAATTATCATCAATTATCATATCAAGACGTGCATATTTTATTTCGTTACGAAGTTCAACTGGTAATCTTACCCAATCTTTTTCTGTTGTAATAAGTTTAGCATTTTTTTTACGAGCAATCTCTATTAATGAATTTATGTCTTTATCCGTATATTGATAATGATCCGAAAAAGATTTTTTTCCGGCAAGATTTTTTAAAGCACTAAAAAATTTTTTAGGATACCCAATACCAGCAAAAGCATATAGCTTTTCATCTTCATCATACGGAGAAACGGTTTTTCCATACGCATAAAACACAGGTATATTTTCAGGCAATTTGAAACGTTTGTTTATTTTTTTATTTCTAATCACTATTATCGCATCCGCCTTTTTAACTGCAAAACGTGGTTCACGTAAAGGTCCGGCTGGTAATAAAAAACCATTACCAAACCCTAATCCTTGATCAAAAACCAAAATGGATATATCTTTCTTTATTTTTGGGTTTTGAAAACCATCATCCATAACAATAGGGGTGTCGTCTTTGTTTTGCTTATTTAACAAAATAATATTACTTTTTCTATCACCAACATGAACTTGCAAACCGTTACGAGACAACATCATAGCCTCATCTCCGGAATTTCCGGTTTTAGCACTTTTTTTATACCCACGCATAACAACTGGTGCGTCTAAAAATTCGGCAACGGCACGCACAATTGGTGTTTTACCGACGCCACCGGCCAAAATATTACCTATACATATTATTTTTCGCTGCGACTTATACGCGCCAATTTTTCGAAACAAATAAACCAATCTTGATAAACCATAGTATAACCAAGATATAGGCACTAATAAAATTGCCAAAGGAGTTTTATGTAAAAACCACCACGGTGTTTTCATTATAACCCTATTTATGTTTTTTAGCTGCGCGTTCTTCCCGACGTTTTTTCTTAAATTCTGATGAAGTTAAATCTTGTTCTACTTGAAAAAGATTAAATTCACCGTCCATTTCACGCACTTGTTGAACCATAATATTTTCTATATTCTTACGCACTTTTTCAAAGTCTTCTGAACTAATCTTTGAGTCAATAAAGATAGGTTCAGCCAGTTTACAAGTTATTTTAGAAAAAGGTAATGCGACAAGATACCTATCCCAACGATCTTGGAACCAAGAATGAGAACAAGAATAACAAACAGGTATTATAGGTGCACCTGTCATTTTTGCAAAATATAAAGCCCCCTCTTGAACGCGTAAAGAAGGTCCCCCAGGTCCATCAGGAGACAGACACATAGAATGATCACCGCGACGTAATACCCGTACCCCTTCACGAAGAACAGAAATACCGCCTTCTGATGTACTTCCATAAATAGATTTTAAACCGAATAAACGTTGTAATTTAGCCATCATACGACCATCTTTATGACGGCTTGCGACCGCATACGCACGCATTCCACCAATGCAAACGATTGGTGACAACATCATACTACGACCATGCCAAAATATAAATATAGCCGGTTTTCTGCGATATTTTTTAAAAATTTCCCAATTAGTAATTTTTTTGCGGCAAGTAAAATATACAAACCATATGCATACAGCCATAAAAACTGCCACAACCCACTGAAAGAACGATAATCTTAAAATAGGTTCCCAAAAAGCTTTCCATAACTTTCTAAATTTCTGATACATAAGCTACTCTTTAATACATAAATGTGTATAGGATTTTAGCAGTAAAAAAATCATATTTCAAGACAGTTAGGAAAAAGGTCATAAAAAGCAAAAAATATAAAAATATTTGACAAATTGACAAAAACATATATAATGTGACCTGTTCATCGCGGAGTAGAGCAGCCCGGTAGCTCGTCAGGCTCATAACCTGAAGGTCTGTGGTTCAAATCCACACTCCGCAACCAAGATTCAAACCGCAGAAATCTGCGGTTTTTTATTTTTAATCAAATACCATACAAGATATAGCAAAAACATCATTGCCGAATCTTTGCCGTTTTTTTCTTATTGATATATGAATATTTTGCATATAGAATATACGACGTGAGATAACTTCAAGCATTTCTGACCTATGTGCTACAGTAAGATACTTACATATAGTACCAAAGTCAGAGAAGCCATTATGGAACGTAGCTAGAAATAATAGCAAAGAATCCATAATTGTTGGTCAGGTAGAAAAGACTACAACACCATTTGAAGATATCACCAATCTATCATTGAGTATAGCTATAAAAGCCGTATCTCAGCCAAACAATGGTTCTCAGCAGACGGTGGTAGCCTTTATTATGAAGCTCAGGATTGGACTCACGCGAGTTGCTTTCGCTTTTCGCTTGACTAAAAACAAAAAGTGTTAAACTTACGTTGGAGGAAAAGCACCAAATGAAAACCGAAACACCCACAATAACAGAACGTTTCTTAGATATAAGAATATCCGTTCGACTGAAAGTACTCGACATGAATATTTTCAGAGATATAACTTCAAGCATTTCTGACCTATGTGCTACAGTAAGATACTTACATATAGTACCAAAGTCAGAGAAGCCATTATGGAACGTAGCTAGAAATAATAGCAAAGAATCCATAATTGTTGGTCAGGTAGAAAAGACTACAACACCATTTGAAGATATCACGTTCATTGATAGATTGAGAGAACTGCTGAGAATATCATGAAACAAAAAAAATATTCAAATTTTAAAAAATACTATAACAAACTTTACGACCCAAAGGGACTACTCTCTGCTTGGGTATGTGTTCAAAGAAACGCAAAACAATCAGAATCAAAAACAACTCTACAAAAACTTAAAGAATACGAAAAAAATTTAAATAAAAATTTAGAAAACATAAGACAAAAATTAAAAAGCAAAACATTTGTCTTTAAAGCACTTGGTGCACCGGTAGAAAAAAAACAAAAAAACAAATATCGACCTGTTGTCTCATTAGATTTTGATAGTCGAATTGTACAAAGAAGAATATTAGATGTTTTACAATCTAATACTAATATGAAACCATTTATGGAAATAAAAACCAGCTTTGGCGGAATAAAAAACAGGGGGGTAAAAGACGCAGTATCTGTTATACATAAAAACATCAAAGAAAACGACTTTAATTTCTATTTAACAACAGACATAGAATCTTTTTTTACAAAAATAAAAATAGACTCTGTAATCAAAGAAATATCTTCTTTTTGCAAAGATAAAGATTTTATAGATATACTAGAAAAATCTTTAAAATTAGAAATAGAAAATTTATCAAAAATACAAAAAAAACATCCCGAATTAGTAGAATACTATAACTACACATCTGAGGGTGTTCCCCAAGGAAGTTGTTTATCACCACTATTTGGAAATATCTATTTGAATAAATTTGATAAAAAACTAAATTCTTTTAAAGATATAATATGTTTAAGATATCTTGATGATGTAATCATACTAGGAAAATCCCCTGAAAAGGTAAATCGTGTTTTTCATAAACATGCATTACCTATGTTAAAAAAACTAGGTCTAAATGCATATACCCCCACCACAAATCCTGAAAAATCTTCTGCTGGAACAACCCAAAAAGGATTTAATTATTTAGGAGTTAACATTTCGAATACCGCAATAAGACCAGATTCCAAATCTTTAAAAAAAATAAAACAATCCATACATCAACTTTGTCTAGATTCTTTAAACCCAAATAATAACAAAAACTTGTTCAACATTTTGAACCTAATTAGCGGGAAAATAAAAGGATGGGGGAATCATTATTTCTTCTGTAATTCTGAACGAGAATTTAAAAATCTAGACGAATATATAGATAAACAAATGGCAGACTTTATAAAAAAATACCTTACTAAGATTAAATCATTAAAAAGCGATAAAGAAATCAGAAAACTTCTTGGAATTCACGAATTAGCAAATTGTAAACATATACCTATTATACAGAAAAAAAAGAAAAATTGATTTTGGTAGCAAAGTATTATACTATATTTCATATAACGTAGGGTGTGGTAACCCTTCAATACGCGTCTGTGTAAGACGAAACTTTGCACGCTTCACAGCTCATGGCTGGGAGGCGTCAAAATAAGCCTTTGTGCCAATATGGCGCACTATCGTATTGTAGTTACCAACTCCCAGTCGCTCTTTCAGCGACTGTATTTATTTAGGAGAATAGTATGAGAAACTTTTTTATTCTTTTAATATCTTTATTTGTAAGTGCTTGTAGTTACAGTATATCAGACTTATATTATCTAGCTTTTGGAGCACCGGTACCAGAATTAATAAAAAATCCGGACTGCGAAATGTTTCCAGATGGAATGCAGGTAGTTTCTGTAACAAACGACGGTATATTAGTTTATTTATTAGACTATATATCAGAAAACCAGTTCATAAAATCAGACCCAGAAATATTATTTTTTGTAAAAATACATGACGATTACCTAAATACAATGTATGACGATAAAGTAATGAGCATACCAGAACACTGTTTTATAAAAGACGGTACTTATAAATATACAAATTCGTTTGGAAGCAAAAGAACTGTTCAAAAAATAAAAGATATACAACCAAAATATATTCCAAATCCCGAATATGAAAAAGCACAAAAATAGTACAACAAAGTACAACAGAACGGCGTTTTTATATAAAAATATATTGTATTATCAATAAATTATATTGTGTTATACTTTCTGTTGTACTTGTTCTACAACGATTGCAGTTTGTTGTACATTCGGCACAGCCATTTTTTTGGTTTTATAATACAGTTCATTCTTAAGATTTGATACAATACAATTACTTCTATTTTTATTATTTATATTATTTTTATTATCTTTATTTATATGTACCGTATCGACCGTTAACGGTTTTTCAGTAGCCGGTTTATCGTTTACAGTTATTTTTAACCCATTAAACCGCCCATTTTTTCTAGCAAAAACACTTTTTATCCAACCCGCCATTTGCAACTCATTTATAGCAAAAGTCACTTTATCTCGACCAAAACCAGTAACTTTCATTATATTGCTTTTATACCAAACCCATTGCATATTCTTTTTACTAGCAAACAATATATACACAAATCTCGCATTTACCGAAAGGCTTTCATCAAAAATAAGACTATTAAAAACTTGTGTATAACAATTATTGTAATCCATAACTCTACCACCAACCTATTTGTTCATATACTGGTTCAACCAAACTTTGAATTCTTGTTCTGGATACAAAATCACCCGCCCTATTTTTATATAAGGAATATTATATCTCTTAATACACCTCCAATGATTTAAAGTAGTTACCTTCACTCCCAAAATAGCCGAAACTTCTTTTTGATTTAAAAAATCGTTTTCATGTAATTTTTCAGACATTTTTATATCTCCTTGTAATTCTATACATAGGAAATATAAAACCATATAAAACAATAGTCATGGGGTGCTACTAGCAGAACCCCAACTTTTTATTTTTCTTCTTTTTTAAATACTCGGCTATCCAACTTTCAAGAATATTTATATCACCAACCAAATCGAACAACTCTGTATTTTTACGAATTCTATTTGCTAAAACCTGAGATTTATGAGCTACACTACCACTTATAGAATCTACTGTTATATCTATAAAATCATATACAGCTTTACGTCTTTCTCTTATATTTTGAGCTTTTTTCGAGCCACCACTACCAGCAAGCTTTCTTTTCGATTCTTTTGCTACTTTTTTCAGTACAGATTCATCATGTATATTTACTAAAAACTGAATAAAATTCCTTAAATAAATAGCAGGAATACTTCTAAAAACATCTATACCAGAATATAATCTATTTAACAAATTACTCAAACAAGCGGTCGTCATAATTATGTCTTTTTCAGATTTATTTGATACATTCATTAAAATTATATTATCAAGAACATATAATATTAAAGCTGACACAAAGGCATAATACCCAACAACCACACCCGTATCTTTAATAACGTATTTTAAATTTCTATTTTCTAATGACAAAAAATCCATATATGGCAAATCTCCAACTGGACGCTTTTGAGCCTCTGATAATATAAAATCTATAACAGAACAAATATCGTCATTTGTCGGTAAGACCACGTCTTGATTTAAAGCGTCATAATACGAAGATTCAAAAAAGAACATTACCAGCGCAAGAGAATACGCATTAAGCAAATAAGAAGCACTTTCATGCGAATAATCTATACTATTTATCAAATCTACACAATCTACAGATAGATATTCTGCTTTATTTATTACATCTGGAATATTTAGAAAATTATTTATATTCATACTAACTAACCTTCCATAAATGTATTTATAGCCTTTTCCATACTATTTCTAACTGGGTCATTTGTTAAACGAGCATAAACTTGCGTTGCGCTGGTAGATTTGTGTCCTAATGACTTTCCAATAACAAGCATACTAGCACCAGTTAAAGCCTCCCAACTTCCCATTGTTCTACGAATATCATGGATTCTTAAATTTTCTATGTTTGCTCTACGCAAAATACGATTCCACGCTCTTTTTGGGTCTTCTATATGCCCACTTTTAGATTTACTATTAGGAAAAACCCATTCCGATATTCTTGGCATGGAGTTCAATAATTCCATAGCATAAGAAATCAAAGGAACTACTACAGGCTCCCCATTTTTTGTATCTGGAATACGCCACAAAGCACTTTTCATATCTATTTGTTCCCAGCGCATTTCAAGAACGTTCGTTTTACGCGCACCTGTAAACAAAGCCATATAAAAATAATTACGTATAATTATATTTTCTTCTAACTTTAGAGATTCAAAAAAATCCTTAGCTTCATTTGGTTGTAAAAACCTATCACGTTTAACTTCTTTAAACTTCTTAATACCTAATGTCGGATTATCGCTATTCCAGCCCCACTCTATCGCTTTATTATACATAGCTCTAAGACGTTCTAAGCACCTATTAGCTTGATACAATCCATTTTCATCTCTTATTTTCTCATGTCTACGCTGAATTTCTGTCCTTTTTATATCGGAAAGACGTCTTTTAAACCAATCGCTATAAAATTTAGGAATCTCTCTTTGGTCGTATACCCAAGATTTTTTCTCTTTCTTAGAATAACGTTCCATAAATTCTATAAACAAATCCCCTAATTTCTGTTCAGCTCTGTTTGCTTTTTTCTCTTCATTTGGATTTCTACCATTAGCCAAATCAGATAAAGTTAACAAGGCTTTATCTCGTGCGTTTTGAATACTTAAGTCTGGATATTGCCCTAAAATAAAACGCCCATCTCTACCATTAACCATTTTGCGAACAAAGAAAGTTTTTACACCATTGGCAGTAACATATAATTTTAACCCTCTAAACCCCGTATCAAAATATGTAATAACCCCCTTTTCAGGCGGGGTAAGTTTTTCTATATCAGATTTAGTAAAATTAAATTTATTATTATGTTTATGCAAAACAAAACCTATTCTGTTGTTTTTAAAATTTTTTCAAGCTCTTTGATATCTTCTTTATATTCTATCTCTGAATTTTTCTTTTCGACCAATTTTAGATTTTCGCGATATTTAAAATATTCGTTATGGGCTTTTTCTAAAGCCTTTTCTAAAGAAATCGAACCGGCTTTCGGTAAAATTTCTTTTTTATTAAACGCTAGGAAATCGTCTAATAATACTTCCCAATCCTTCATAAATATTTTCTCTTCTGATTCAGCCTTATGTTCTGCATAATCAAGAAATAGGTTTACAATATATCTTAATTCTTTCATTTCAGGTTCTTGTAAATAGTTTTTAGCAATCTCTACATCCTGTTTTGTCACGCGTCCATCCGGAGAATTTTTAAATGATGTAAGCCCTATATTTTCTTTATTTGAATCGACTCTACTATGAATAATTTCTGGACCTGTCTTTCCAGATATCGCAAACAAAAGTTTATTTTGAACCTTTGCAAAAAACAACATTGTCTGTTGACGGTTATTATCATAATCTGCCGACAAAGCATAAATATCTTTAATTTGTTGATATAACATACGTTCACTTGCACGAATTTCCTTAATTCTCTCGCGCAATTCTTTAAAGTATTGTTTATCGGTCTGATATCCTTGTTTAAAACGTTCGTCATCTAAGGCAAAACCTTTTTGAATATAATCATTAAGCACCTTTGTTGCCCAAATACGAAACTCCGTTGCCTTCTTCGAATTAACACGATATCCAACAGAAATGACTACATCCAAACTATAATGAACAGGTTCTGGATTTATCGGGTAAGATTCGGATTTCTCGCTTTTTGCAAATTTTGCAAATGCCTTATTTTCATCTATTTCACCCTCTGCCAAAATATTAGAAATATGGCGACTAACACCAGACACATCTGTTTCAAAAATTTCTGCAATCTGTTTCTGAGTAAACCACATATTATTATTAAAAAATGGTGCATTTATAGTACGTGTGCCATTCTTTACATTGAAAACAAACATTCCTGTCGGTATTTTTACCTTACTATCCATAAAAAACCTCTTTATTATCTTATTGCCGATTCATTGCCGAATTTTATATAAACATCTATAAAATTACAAACATATTCATAAACAATATACTTACACAAAAAAGCTAGAAATACAAGCTTTTAATCATTTTTATAAATTAATATAAATTATATAAATTTTAGGCTCATAACCTGAAGGTCTGTGGTTCAAATCCACACTCCGCAACCAGTTAAATGAAAAACGCCCCTGAAATGGGGTGTTTTTTATTTTAGTGTGTTGCTGAATTTGAACCACAGAACGAATGTGGTTCAACCGCGGAAACTAGGCGGTCGACAGAACGCCAATTTGCGTCAGCAAAAGTTTCAAGGTGACAAAGTAAATCCACACTCCGCAACCAAGATTTAAAAAAAATACCGGTAAAAACCGGTATTTTTTTATTAACAATCTGTACATCTTATAAATTCACGGACATAATCCCCGTTTTTTAATACCAATTTATCTTTATCTATACTTGATATTTCATATTCTTCTGTAAAATCTATAGTTTGATGATTTCCTATGCTTTTACCTGATAATATCAATCTATTATCTTTTACTTCCCATGCATAATACTGCAATGTCGCCATATTTATCGATTCTGCTTTACCACCCTGCTCTAAACTAACCCCCTGTTGTATTTCTGGCATATTTGGAACCGGTTCTACCCATTTACCTTCTATTCCAGAGTTTTCGCTACATGCAGCCAATAATAAACTGAAAAATACAAACGTTCTTTTTTTCATAACATTACATTTATAATTCAAAACATTTTTTTAATGATTCACCTGTGTTATTTTGATCTATTCTTTTATTTCTAATTTCTTCTGCGGCCTTTATTTTCTGCTTTACTAAAATTAAATCAGGATGAGCCTGTAATTCGGCATTTAGTTCTGTTATAGCGGCATCTATATCTTCACGATTACGTACAAATATAGGCGTAATAGAATCCGCAGCGCTATATACAGAATCTTTTAACTCTTTTTTATAATCATCAATCACCGATAGGTATGTTCTAATATGTTCGTCTTCATGAGATAATATAGCATTATAAGAACATGTTTCCGGTTTGTTTCTTATATCTATCTGAACCAAGAAATTGCTATATCCTATTGTGGCATACACAGCTTTTAAAGATACACAATACCCATCTTCTATATTAGTGATATCTGCAACAATATCATAATTATCAACCATTGTTGCGCTGACGTTACCGTGTAACAAATCCATATGTCTTAAAGGTTGTACAACTTCTTTTGTCCAAACAGGTACATTTAATACAACTTTTGGTGTAAATTTATAAGGTAAACAATCATCATAAGCAAAAGCTGGCGAAAAAAATAAAATACAAAAAAAACAATAAAAATGTTTAAATTTCATTTTTTATAAATCACCTGAACCCTGTTTTTTTAAATATTCTGCAACAAAATTACTACCATATTGTGCATATAATTCTTCTGCTAATAAAACAGATGAACGACCTGATTCAAATAATCTTAACAAACTACCTAAACCACCAAGTTCTGTGTTTAAAATAACTGATTCTCCTGTAACCGGTCTTGATAATAACACAGCTCTTTTTAAATTTGGATATGCTTTACCTTGAATAAAAGCCATTTCTAATGGATTTAAATTCCAATATTGATAATCAGATGTGTCTGCCGCAGGATTACGGAAGAACAAAACAGTTTGCGCCTGACCACGAACAACGTCACCTATACCTAATTTATCTAAAACATTAGCCCGCTGGAAAGCAACCATATATGCTTGTCTATTTTTTCTACCTTCTTGAAGTCCTGTTATAAAATTATCACGAAACATTTTATTTTCTAACATAGGTGCTGTTTCGTCAATCATAATTAAAGATGGGTTACCACCAGATACAGTTATATTATTTATTCTATGTAAAATATATGATATTACAGCAGGCGCCAAAGTTTCATCTTGTAATATTTCTGTAAAATCAAAAGTTGTAAGTCTAGAATTTAAATCTAATGTATCAGAATCTTCATTAAATAAATCACCGTATTGTAATGGATCAACCCATTTTTTTAATGATGCTCGCATATTTCCCGAAGAAGAAAAACAACTTTCCCACAAATTTTTTAATAATCTATCTTCCTCTTTTAAATAATCAAAATTAACAGAAACAGCACGAGCGATTTCATCTGTTGACGTAGTATCGTTTTGTTCTGTAATCATCGTAAACCATCTACGCAAAAACGCACGATTAGAAGGGGTATCCGGCATTTTTAAGGGGTTTAAATGAGTTTGAAAAGAATCTATATTTTTATTATTTTTATCTTTACCAACCATAGTCACATATTTACCACCAACAGATAATGTAAATATTTCTGCACCTTTATTTCTATCGAAGAAAAAGGCTTTAAGTTTTTTGTGACGTAATGATTGTGCTATTAAAAAACTAAATAAAGTTGTTTTACCACCACCAGTTGGTCCTATTGTCAAAGTATGTGCAACGGCAGCAGGTTTATCTGATACATGAAATTGGAACTGATATGGAGTACCTTGAGCAGTTGGAAATATAACCAACGGTCCAGGACCCCAATCACAATTTGAAACACCACGAGGTGTACTAGACATAGGTATACTTACAGCTGCCGTACGTGATAATAACTTAAAACTTCTTGGAAAAACGTCAAAACCTGGAATTTGAGCAAACCAAGAAACTTTTGACGCAAAAGATTCAACTATAGGTGACACACCAAAAGATGCGGATATTTTATTAAATTCATCAATATATTTTTCTAATTCTTCAACACTAGAACCAAATATTAAAAATAACGGATAATAATTAACAAGGTTTTGGTTTCCAGAAATATTTTCATCCATTGCGGATTCAGCTTCAGAAATTTGTTCCGTAGCAGAAGTTTCTTTTTCATCAACAGTAGCTTTTCTTTGACGTAGCGTAGATTCTATATCCGCTGCCCCCATAATTCTAAAACTATTCATACAAATCATTTCTGTTTGTATTGTATAAACAGAATTAAAGAAATCCTCGTCCAGATAATCTGGTGACATTTTAAAAGAAATTGCGGCGGCAAAAGATTGACGACCGTCGCCAATATATTTAATTATACCATTATTAAGAAATTCCACATCATCTACTGTTACTACATTAGATATATTCTGATCACAAACAACAGGAGAAGGTTTCGTAATAGGCGATAATATACGACCAAAAAACTTAGCCATATTATCAGATGAATCATTACGTAAAACTTTAGGTTTATAAGCAGCTAATATAGATTCTATATAATTACTGTATTGATTTAATTTATCCCTTGCGTTTGACCCACTAACAGATAAAACAATATAATAATTATTTGTAAATATTCGTAAACCTTGTGATTTCCATTTGTTATATATTTTTTGTAAAACCGGTTGATCAAATTCATAATTTGTATTTTCACCAACAGCGTCACGAATTGTATAAAAACGTAACACAACATTAGGGTCGCGAATTTGATTAAATAACTGCGAACGTAAATCTAAGAACTTTGCCCTTTGTTCGTCATCTTGCATGCTTGTTTGAACACCAGATACTTGATAAACTTTTATTATACTTCCGTCTGTTAAGCTTATAGAATCATCTGTATAAACCGTTTTAAAAGGCAAATACTGAGAATATTTATTATACCCAAATTTTGGAAATATTTTTTTTGTTAAAACAGGAATATACATCATTAATATAATGAACACAAAAACCACTACCATAACTAAAATAGTGGCTGTTAATGGGAAAGTACCTCCTGCAAAATGTTCAAAAAAAACGTTCATATTTTATGCCGCCAACCTTTTGGGTATTTTTTGTTTTAATAACTGAATCTTTGCCGATATAATCTGTCCTAATTGTGGTTCTTTTTTTGAATAAAAAGCCAAAAACATATGTACTAAACATACAGATAATAAAAAATATAACGGTAAATTACCAATATCAGCACCATATAAAATCAAACTAATTACAAAAACAACTATAAAAATGATGAATTGCACAGCAAAATTAATTACCGCCAACGAATACGGTACATAAAATATACGTGCCGGATTTGCCAATGCTTTTAGTACTTGTTGTTTCATTTTGGATTTTTACTCCCACCTATTGCTAGAATTATAACAACTTCAACTGTTTTCAACAAGCATAAAAAGTATTTATTAAAATTTGTTAAAAGTGTTAAAAACTTATATAAAAATCAACTGTTTATTTTAAAGGCAAAATATTCAACAAAATTTATAAAAAGCTTAAAAAGCCTGCATTTTTTTGTTGAAAACTTGTTAATAAAAAGTTTAAAAAACTTTTCATCAAAATACACATAGCTTATAAAAACAACAAAAATTAATATATTATTTGATTTTTAATAAAAAGTGTTTATAATTGCCACAGAACAAAGGATTAAGAGATGAAATTTTTAAGTTCTTTAAAAGCCTGGAAAAAACGCGGTAACGTTAAACAAGTTCGTCGTGGTAAACAGGTTATCTTAATTGACCCTAATAATCCTAAATTAAAGGCCAAACAGGGTTTTAGAAAAAAATAATATACCATATTTATTTGGTTTTTGTTTTTTTATGTCCGTTATATCGGACTTTTTTTTATTAAAACCATGAAAAATCATTTATAAACGCTTCTTTTAAAACGTCTTTTACTTCCGTACCAGATAAACCTGATTCTCTAAGGTATTCTATCTGTTGTACAGTTGGTTGATAAATAGATGCACTATGTTCTGCTTTCTGTGGTATTGAAGATATTCTTTGTGATGGATGAAATTCTATTTTTGCTGATTTATCTGAAATCGCGGAAAAACTTATATCAGATTCTGTATTATTACAGTTTTGGTTTATATTAGCAATTCCTGATAGTTTTGAAAAAGTGTTTTTATGTGCCAATAATTTTGTTTTTACTAAAATTGTTGTGTTACTACTTTCATGTTCTGCACAACAATCAAAGTTTAAATCGTTTTTATTTTCTAATATTATTTGCCCGCGAAATTCAGAATTTTTACCGGCATTTTTGATAAAAATATTAAAAAAAGCCGGCTTTTTATTTTTTATTTTAGCGCTTAAAAATATTTTCTGGTTTTCTGTAAATATATTTACATTTAACTGGTTTTTACCGGCAATTTCACCGACATATATTATATGTATCGGTTTTTCATAAGTTTTATGAAAATCTGTATTTGGTAAAGTTGATAAATCTGGGTAAAATACACCGTCACGGAAAACAACTGTTTCCGCAGGAAAGGTTTTTATATTGAATTCATCCCACATGTATGACATATTATCATCATTATAAAGGAAATAAAAATGGGATTCAATTGCGGAATTGTTGGGTTACCAAACGTTGGCAAATCTACTCTTTTTAATGCGTTGACGCAAAGTGCGGCAGCGGATGCACAGAATTATCCTTTCTGTACCATAGAACCAAATACTGGTCGTGTCGTTGTTCCTGATGCAACTTTGCATAAATTAGCAGAGGTTGCAAAATCACAAAAAATAATACCAACACAGCTAGAAATAGTAGATATTGCAGGATTAGTAAAAGGTGCCTCAACTGGTGAAGGTTTAGGTAATAAATTTTTAGGAAATATATTATCAACAGACGCGATAATTCATGTTGTAAGATGTTTTGAAAATGAAGACATTGTTCACGTTAACGGTCGTATAGATCCGTTATCTGATATAGATACAATAGAAACTGAATTAATGTTGGCTGATATAGAAAGTCTTGATAAACAGATAAAAAATCTTGAAAAGAAGGCACATGGTTTAGATAAAATTGCAATTAAACAATTAGAAGAAGCAAAACAAATTCGTGAAGGTTTGGCGCGTAGTATTCCTGCCCGTTCATCTGGTTTTAATACATCTGTATTTAATTTATTAACCGCGAAACCTGTTATATATATATGTAACGTTGATGAAGCTTCAGCAGCAACTGGTAATAAATATTCTGATGCTGTGCGCGAAAAGTTTGGGAATTATGCACCTGTATTAGTAATATCATCAAAGATAGAAATGGAAATAGCGCAGATAGTTGATACAAAAGAACGTAAAATGTTTTTAGACGATTTAGGTTTAAAAGAATCAGGTTTAGACCAAGTTATAAGAACAGGTTATGATACTCTTGGTTTGCAGACGTTTTATACAGTGGGGCCAAAGGAAGCGCATGCTTGGACAATATGCAAAGGTATGACGGCACCACAAGCGGCGGGTAAGATTCATACAGATTTTGAAAAAGGTTTTATTCGAGCCGAGATAATTTCACCTGTGGATTTTATAGAATTTGGTGGTGAAGTTGCTGTTAAAGAAGCCGGAAAAATGCGTCTTGTTGGTAAAGAATATATTATGCAAGAAGGTGATATATGTCACTTCTTGTTTAATAATTAAAAAACCGGTATTTACCGGTTTTTTAAATTGATATAAGAGTATCTATTTTTTGTTGTGCATCTAGTATTTTTTCTTCTATTTCAATAATTTTAGATTTTGTATTTTCTTCACCGGATAAAAGTTTTAACGTTAAATCTTTTTTTTCCTTCTGTAGGTATTCTATGTATTTTTGTAATTTTAAAGAAACAACATATTTTTCTGCTGATTTTTCATCCATATTCATTTCTGGAACAGGTGATTCAAAATCTATATTCAAATTAGCAAGAAAATCGCCATAGCGTTCTGCTATTTCTGGATAAGTATTTACTATAAAAACAATCGTATTTTTTGTTATATCATCTATTTGTGGTAAATCAATTTTTTGTACTTTTTGTGAAGATTTTTTCCATTTATGCCAAGCGTTAAATTTTCTAGAATCATATTCGTGTTCATATTCAGAACGTAAATCTAAATCAGTTATTTTATCTATTTTTTGTTTTAAAAACTTTTCTGCCCGAGTTCTGCCACCTGGGGTTGATACTGTAAAACCAGCGTTTGCAAGGTTCCATAAGAAATCAACGATAGGTATTGCACTATCTATTATTTTATGCATTGCGGATTCACCAGATGTTTTTAAAATTTCATCTGGGTCTTTACCACCAGTTACAAAAGCAAATTTAACTTCAGATGTATCACGTAAAAACGGCATTACTATATCGCAGGCACGTGCAGCAGCTTTTTGTCCGGCAGCATCACCGTCAAAACAAAAAACAAGATTACGATTTGATTTACATAATATAGTAATATGATCTTCGGTTAAAGCGGTACCAAGTGGAGCAACTGTTTCAGGAAAACCATGACATTGCATTTGAATAGCATCTATCTGACCTTCTACAATTATGCTACGATTTGCACGATGAATTGCATCGCGCGCAAAATTAAAACCGAATATAGTTTTTCTTTTATGGAATAATTCCGTGTCGGTTGTGTTTATATATTTGGGTTCACTTCCATCTAAAGAACGTCCAGAAAAAGCAACAACTTTATCATGTGCGTTAAATATAGGAAACATTAATTTATCTTTGAAAAAGTCGTACAGACCAAAATCACCACGTCTACACATTCCAGTTGCTAATAAATTATCTTGTTTAATATTTACAAACTTGTTTGTAATTATGTTATTTTTTGGTGCGTAACCGATACGATATTTTTTTATCATTTCGTCGCTAAAACCGCGTTTTTTTATATATTCTAAAGCAATACTTCCATCTTGTTCGTATAATTTTTTTTGATATATATCACAGGCAGATTCCATTATTTGAAAGTAGGTATTTTCTTTTTCAACTTGTTCTGCCGGTTTTGGTTTATAATCAGGCATTTTTAATCCTGCCTGTGCAGAAAGTTCTGTGATGGCCGTTCTGAAATCAACGTTTTCAGATTTCATGACAAAAGATATTATATCTCCATGTTCTCCGCAACCAAAGCAGTGGTAAAAACCTTTATCTTCGTTTACTGAAAAACTTGGCGTTTTTTCGTTATGAAATGGGCAACAACCCCAATAATTTTGACCCTTTTTTACCAAAGGAACTTTTCGACCAACTATATCAACAATAGAAAGTCTTTCACGTAATTCATCGGTAAAATTTCTGTCATATTTTGCCATTATTTCTTTTGTGCCCTTTTAAATTTTACACTTGGCTTTTTATTATTTATTAAATCAATTGCTGTTTCTAAATCAGGTTGTTCTTTTACAGAAACGTTTACTTTGTTAGAAGAAATATAAGCTCCGTATCTGCCTGTTGCATAATAAAAAATAGGTTTATTTGTTACAGGATTAATACCCAAATTTATTGGTTCGGATTTTTTTACACCGTTTTCTAATAAATCTTTTGCTTTTTCTAAAGTAATTGTTTCTTCATTATATTGTTTTGCTGGTACATTCTTTTTACCGTCTGTAACATATGGCCCAAATTTACCGACGCGGAAAGATATTCCGTTACCTAAATCAATATTTACATTTTTACTTTTTGTTGATTTTTCTTCGGCAGTTTGTTCAATATCAACATCTATTAATCTTTTTGTGAAATCACATTTTGGGTAATTTTCACATCCGATAAAAGCACCATATTTTGATAGTTTTATACCAAGTTTTCCGCCACATTTAGGACACTTATCATCGCCATCAATAAATAAGTGCGAGTGCATATAATCATTTATTGCATTAATTATTTCTGTGGTCTTTATCTCTTTAGCATCATCAATCATCAAAGATGTTGGTAACCAAAAACTTTGTAATGCTTTTACTTTGTTTTGTTTACCGTTAGATACATCATCTAATGTATCTTCTGTTTTAGCGGTAAAATTAACATCAACAAGATCGTTGAAATATTTTGATAAATATGCAGATATTACCCAACCACCAGGTGTCGGATGAAAACGTCTTTGTTTATCTTGTTCTACGTATTTTCTATCGACAATAGTAGACATAATAGTTGCATATGTTGATGGGCGCCCTATTCCAAGTTCTTCAAGTTTTTTTACCAAAGAGGCTTCTGTATAACGTGCAGGCGGTTGTGTAAAATGTTGTTCAGGTGAAAGTTCTGCTATTTTTATGTTGTCACCTATTGATAAAGCAGGTAATTTTGTTTCGTTATTATCGTCTGCATCGTCTTTATCTTCTGTATAAACACGCATAAAACCATCAAAAGTACGCGTTGTGCCAACTGCATGAAAAATTGCTTCTTTGTTTTGTGTTTCTATATCAGCTGATACACTATCAAATTCTGCATTTGTCATTTGACAAGCAATAGTCCTTTTCCATATTAATTCGTATAATTTTGCTTCATCACCTGTTAACTTTGTATCATTATTATCAAAGTGCGTTGGACGAATTGCTTCATGTGCCTCTTGGGCATTTTTTGATTTTGTTACATATATATTAGGTGTTTTAGGTGTAAAAGCATCGCCATAATTTTTTGAAATATAATTACGAATCTCGTTTACAGCATCTTCTGATAAATTAGTCGCGTCAGTACGCATATATGTAATTAAACCTTGTTCATATAGTTTTTGTGCTGTTGCCATTGTACGTTTTGATGAAAAATATAATTTTCTTGCCGCTTCTTGTTGTAATGTGCTTGTTGTAAATGGTGCAGCCGCACGACGAGATGTCTTTTTTTTATCTATAGCTATCACACTTGCATCAATTTCAGGTTTACCAATTTTTTCTAGAATTTCATTCATTTGCGCACGGGTTTCAATTGTCATTTTTTCTATTTTTTTACCGCACGCGTTGGATAAAGCTGCATTAAACGTTGCATTTTTTGTCTTACAAGATGCGTTTAAAGACCAGTATTCTACGGGTGTAAAAGTCTCTATTTCGCGTTCTCTATCAACGACTAATTTTACAGCTACGGATTGAACGCGCCCTGCACTGCGCCCTAAATTACGCCTCCATAATAATGGTGATATGCTAAATCCTATTAAATAGTCTAATGCGCGACGAACAAGATATGCGTCTACTAAATTTTTATCTATTTCTCTGGGATGTTGTATCGCCTCAGTTACAGCTTTTTTTGTAATTTCATGAAATGCGACGCGATAGACCTTTTTCCCTTCTAAAACTTTTTTATCTTTTAATATATCAAGAATATGCCATGCAATTGCTTCCCCTTCTCTATCAGGGTCGGAGGCAAGATATATAGCATCTGCTTTTTTTAATTCGGTTATAATTTGTTTTATTTGTTTTTCTTTACCTGGCATAATCTGCCATTGCATTGCGAAGTTATTTTCTGGATCTACACTTCCGTTTTCTGGGACAAGATCACGTACATGACCAACAGATGCGATTACATGCCATCCACTACCTAGATATTTTTCAATAGTTTTTGCTTTTGAAGGTGATTCTACTATTAATAAATTCATAATGTTTAACTTCCTTTCGCAGATAATTGTTGATCTTTATGAATGTGTGCGTTCTGGCATAACCCGAAACCAAACATCAGTGATAATAAACTGCTGCCGCCAAATGACATTAATGGCAAAGGCACACCTACCGTCGGCATTAACCCAAGAACCATAGAAATATTTATAAAATAATAAATGAAAAAGTTCAACATAAAACCAAAACACACAAGTTGACCAAATCTATTTCTGCAAGTTTTTGCGCACCAGAATAAAACCAAAATAATTATTGTGTATAGCATTAATAATGAAAACGCACCAAAAAAACCAAACTCTTCGCCAAGCATAGTAAATATGAAATCAGTCTGTTTTTCTGGAAGAAAAGACTGTTGCGATTGTGTTCCTGCCATATAACCCTTACCAAGCATTCCACCAGAACCAAAAGCTATTTTAGCTTGGTTTATTTGATATCCAGCACCTTGAGCATCGTGTTCAGGGTTTATAAATGTTATAATTCTGTCTCTTTGATAATCGTGTAACCCACCATACCAGACTAATGGGGCGGCCATTAAACCAAGAATTATTGCGATTATAAACCATTTTTTCTGCGCCCCCACTATGTAAAACATACCGACGGTAATCATACCTAATGATAAAGCAGTTCCCAAATCCGGTTGTGCCACGATAAGTAAAAAAGGAATCAGAAGCATTGACGCCGGGACAACGTAATTTTTTATTTGTGTTAATTCTACTGAATTCATCCATGCAAAGTATCGTGCCAAAGCTAAAACCAAGGCTATTTTTATAAATTCAGATGGTTGTACATGAAAAAAACCAAGGTTTAACCATCTTTGTGCACCCATACCAGTATGACCGACAAACGTAACCAGTATTATCATGATAAGTGCAACGATATATATAATGTATGCCGATTTTATCCATGTTTTTATATTTGTAAATGCTGCAAAAAAGAATACCCCGAAACCCAAAAATATTTTGATTAATTGCGAAAAAGCAAACGGTTGCCAAGATCCACCACCTGCTGAATATAAAACAACAATGGATACTGCTAAAATTAAACACATTGGTATAAACATTGCCCATGAAAAACGGCTAAGTTTTTCTGGAAAACTCATCATATTTGCATTAGAAACTCGTGTTTGGCGCGCCATGTTTATTTCTTTTCTTTTAATAATGCTTTCATTGTTGCTGCAACTGCACGAGCTGCCGGTCCGCTACTACCGGAATGTTCCGTTATAGCGCATACTGCGTATTTAGGTTTATTTGTTGGGGCATAGCCGACAAATAAACCATGGTTACGCATATTCCATTTTAATTGTTCGTTTGTTAAAACGCCGCTTTCTCGTTCTTCGCGGGAAATACTTCTAACCTGTGAAGTTCCTGTTTTCCCGGCCATTCTGGCACCTTTTATATTTATTGCGCTGCCGGCAGCTGTACCACCAGGTTTTGTTACCTGTTCTAGACCGCTCATTACAGATTTTATGTTTTTTTGTTGTAAACCAAGATTTGCAAATTGTGGTTTTTCGTCTGTTAAGATTAATCTTGGCATTACGACTTTGTTAGAAACGGTTCTTGCCATCATTATGGCTAGCTGTAAACAATTAGTCAGGGTAAATCCTTGACCGATTCCAGAAATAATCGTATCACCATGAACCCACCTATATCCGATCGCTTCTTCTTTCCAGTACCTGTCTGGAATTACACCAGCCATTTCACGCGACAATATTCCATCCATATATTTCTGAGTAAAACCAAGTTTTATTGCCATATCTTTTATAGAATCTATACCTATCCGTAACGCTAATTGATAAAAATATATGTCGCAAGAATGTTTTAAAGCATCGGCCAACGTTACCCATCCATGACCTTCTGCTTCCCAGCAGTGGTATCGTCTATCACCATAGTCCCAATACCCAGGACAGAAAATTTTTTCATTAGCTGTTATAGCACCAGATTCTAATGCAGCTAAAGCAACAACGATTTTAAAAGTTGATCCGGGTGGATATAAACCTTCTATTGCTTTGTTCATAAAAGGCTTCATATAATCGTTACGTAGCGAATCTATATATTCTTCACCATCATCAGCACCAAACATATTAGGGTCAAAACTAGGAGCTGATACCATGGCAAGAATATCGCCCGTTTCTATATCAAGAGCGACGCCACAACCTGAACGATGCTGCATCAAAGCATCATACATTGCTTTTTGCGCTTCATAATGGATGGTTGTTTGAATGTTTTTGCCTGTAATAGCCTGGCGAAACTGTGATTTATCTTCACCTGTAACTCTACCCACTGCATTTGCAATCATAACGGTTTGACCAAGCGTACCGGTTAATTCTTCGTTAAATCTTTTTTCTAGTCCTGTTATGCCGGTTGTCATAAACGGTGCGTTTGCAACAGGTTCACTTGGGGCACCGACATATCCAAAAATTTGTGCGCCAGCAGGTCCCATTTCATATACACGTGTAAAACCGTTTCTGACGTGAAGCCCTGGTATATTCTTAGCCTGTAATTTTGCTAGTTCTTCCCAATTAGAATTTTCACTTATTAATACAGGTTGAAAATAAGCCTGCTTTTTTATTTGTTTATAAATTCTTTCTACACGTTTTTGTTTTAACTTTAATTCTTTGGCAACTGTAGAAATCGTAGCTTCTAAATCTTTAGTTTCTTCTGGAATTATATATATTCTATAAGTTTGAGTGTCTCTAGATATTGGGGTACTAGACGAAGATAATATCTTTCCACGCTCTGGCATGTTTATCTGAATTCTGAATGAATTATTTTCGCTTTTTTTGGTATATTCACGATAATTAAATAACTGCATTTGTAACATACGTAAAATTAACGCAGAAGTTAAAACCGCACCAGCTGTTAAAAACAGTGCACTTCGTCTGTCAAAAAGGCGCGCAACTTCTTTATCTATCATCATATACCTTCTTTATAAGAGCTGTGATCGGTATATATAGAGTTGAAACCCATGCGAACAACCATACGGCGCGCATAAGGTTAGCTAGGTTTAAATGAAACAAAGACAATATAAGCGTTGATAAACCAAAAAATATCATAAATTCGTTTAACGCGTTTCGATCGACTCTTGTAAGATCAAAAAAAGACTGAAAACCGTTTATCGCGTAAAATAAGCAATACATTATCGTCCAATAAAATAAAGTATCAAATCTGTAATCTATTAGAAAACAGAATAAAACAGCAATAGGAGAAAACCAAGGCACAGGTCTTACGAAAGAACAATAAAAAATAGGAATAATCGCTAATATTCCCGCAGGATTCCAAAAAGGAATAGACAACCGCCATAACACAATAAGGACGATGAAAGGAAACGCATTACGTAAAAAAGTTATAAATTTATTTTCCATTATCTGTATTCATTTTGTGTATCAAATTGTAGCACTATTACGCGTGATAGTTTTTTGGGTTGTATAACTTTTACATCTGTTTCGTTTAACATTTCGCCGACAGGTACACCGTTTGGTAATACACCGCTTATGTTACTTGTTACCAACTTTATACCTTCTGATGATTGAAATTCAGGATCGCTGAAAAAACCCATGGTTGGTGTATCAGAACCATTTCCCTGAAGAAAACCATATACTTCTGAACCTGCTATACGAACGGCTATGTTTGAACTTGAATCGGTTAGCGATCGTACGCGTGAAAAATATGGGGCAACGTCGGTTACGGTTCCGACAAGCATTCCGTCCGTAGAAACGACAGCCATACCTTCTGCCAAACCATGTTTTACACCTTTGTTTATAAAAAACGTACTATGTTGAAATGCGGTATTATCGTATGTTACGTCGGCAATTATTGCTTTATTAGGTTGGTTTTCTACTATATCTAATTCACGAGATAACTTTTGGTTTTCCGCGATGGCAACTTCGCATATATTTTTATTTCGTAAGGCGTCGTCTAATCTTACGCGTAATTCTTCGTTTTCTGTGCGTAATTTAGATAATTCTCTTATGTTATCAACTGTTGAACCTACGACTCGTATCGGCCATGTTATGACGTCACCGACCCAATTTGCTACGGGTAAGACAATATGAGCCAAACCATTCATGATGGCATAATCTGGTTTGGCAATCATTATGTATATAAATAATATAGGCAATACCGCTGCTGCGAATGCGGATTTAATTATGGTACGTAATCTAGAAGATATTTTATTCTGGTTCATCGGGCATAAGTGTAAACGCTAAAAAGCAGATATTCAATAAAAACTTGATTTTTCATTTAAATATGCCAAAATAAAGCCCGTATTAGGTAAACCGAAATGGCAAAGGCATTGCCATAAGGGGAATAGAAAGAGGTGAAAAATGCCAAAATTAAAAACGAAGTCGTACTTGAAAAAGCGCGCATCTATGACTGCGACCGGTAAAATCCGTGTTGCCAGAAATGCCCACAAGAAGTTATTGCGTAATAAATCTAAGCGTGCAAATAACGCTGGGTCAAAACCGCAGTATTTAAACGATAACATGGCAGGTCAGGCAAAAATCTTGGCCCCATATGGATTGAAATAAGTAAGGGGGTAGATTTATGGCAAGAGTTAAACGCGGAACAACCGTAAAACAAAAGCATAATAAGATTCTGGCCCGTGCCAAAGGGTATTTAGGGCGTCATAGCACAACATATCGTGCAGCACGTGAAAAAACGGAAAAAGCAGGACAATATGCATATCGTGATCGTCGCGTTAAAAAACGTGAATTTCGTGGTTTGTGGATTGTTCGTATAAACGCTGCGGTGCGTAATAATGGTATGACATACAGCCAATTTATGAACGGTCTAAAAAAGGCCGGGGTTGCATTAGACAGAAAAGTATTGGCGGAAATGGCCTATGCTGGTGATGCAAATTTTGCTAAATTGGTAGAAACTGCAAAACGATTTACTTCTGCTGATGCTAAATAAGCCTTGGCGGTAGGTGATTTATTTTGTATTATAAAGCCGTCGTATGACGGCTTTTTGTTTTAATTTAAGGTAAAAGTTATGCAAGAACAAATTAAAAATGTTAATACTTTGGAAGATTTGCAGGCACTATATACTGCGACGTTCGGAAAAAACGGTTCAATGACGCTGCGATTAAAAGAAATGAAAAATCTTGATAACGATGCGCGTGCCGAATTAAATCGTGAAAATACAGAATTGCGCGAATTGTTTAAGCTTCGACAGATAGAGTTAGAAAATGCAGCTATGATGGCTGGTTTACAGAAACAGAAACTTGACGTTTCTTTGAACCCAGAACCAGAAAATAAAGGAACGTTGCATCCTGTTACTCAGGCTTTGACGGATATTTCTTCTATTTTAGAATCGTTTGGTTATGAAATGTGGACTGGGCCAGAGGTTGAAGATGATTGGCATAATTTTACTGCTTTGAATACACCAGAATATCATCCGGCAAGAGATATGCAAGATACATTCTTTTTAGAAAACGGGAATGTAATGCGTACTCAAACATCTGCAATACAGATTCGAAGCATGGAAAAACACGGTGCTCCAATAAAAATGTTTGGTATCGGTGCAACTTATCGTAAAGAAATGGATGCAACGCATGGACCTATGTTCCATCAGATAGAAGGTTTATATGTAGACAAAAATATTACTATGACAGACTTGATAGGTGACGTTAAAGAATTTTTAAAACGCTTTTTTGAAATGGATGAATTAGAATTGCGCATCCGTCCGTCATATTTCCCGTTTACAGAACCAAGTATTGAAATTGATATGAAATGGCATGGTAATAAGTGGTTGGAGTTAATGGGTGCAGGTATGGTTCATCCGAATGTTTTGCGTAACTGCGGTATAAACCCAGATGAATATCAGGGGTTTGCGTTCGGTTTTGGTTGGGACAGACTAGCAATGTTAAAATACGGTTTAAATGATTTACGTAAAATGTTTGATGGTGACATTCGTTGGTTAAAAAACACGGGTTTCTAATCACAGGGGTTTAAAATGAAATGGACGTATGATTGGTTAAAAGATTATTTAAAAACTGAAGAATCGGCAAAACAAATAGCTGATACTTTGACACGTACTGGATTAGAAGTAGAAGATTTAATTATACCTATTTCTCCAATTGCTGCAAAGATAGTGGAATGTCAACCTATGGAAAATAGTGATCATTTACATGTTTTAAAAGTTGATGATGGCAGCGGTACTTTGCGTCAGGTTGTTTGTGGGGCGCCAAATGTACGCGTTGGGTTAATATCTGCACTTGCTATACCGGGTTGCATAATAGAAGGTCACGAAATAAAAAGTGGTAAATTGCGCGGTGTTTTATCTGATGGAATGATGTGCAGTGGTCGTGAACTTGGTATAAACGACGATCATAGCGGTATAATTGAATTGCCTGCTGATACGAAAATAGGGTCAGGTGTTTTACAAACAGAAACGGTTTTTGATGCTGGTATTACACCAAATCGTCCAGATTATTTGGCCGTGCGCGGAATAGCACGTGATTTATCTGCATGCGGTCTTGGTGAGTACAGGGTTCCCGAAGATAACCAATTAAAACCGGTGTCTGGTTCTAGACAAGTAAACATAAAAACAGACAAATGCCCTGTATATCAATTTTGTGAAATTCATGATATAAATGTTACGCAAAGTTCTAAAAAAGTGAAATCACGTTTAGCGGCAATCGGCATCAATCCAAAGAACGCACCTGTTGATACGACAAATTATATTTGTTATGACATGGGGCAACCAATGCATTGTTTTGATGCAGATGAAATCAAAGGTAATATAACCGTTAGAATGGCATCTGATGGTGAAGAATTTACAGATTTATTTGGTAACAAGCATACATTAAAAGAAATAGATATGGTAATTGCTGATGATGCCGGTATATTGGCCTTAGCCGGTGTTGTTGGTGGTGCGCGCGGTATGACGACAGAAAATACCAAAAATATTATTTTGGAAAGCGCGTATTTTAATCCGGTATCCGTTCGCAAAACGTCTAAACGTTTGGGTATATCGACTGATTCTTCATATAGATATGAACGTGGAATTGACCCAACGATAACTGGTTCTGCATTGGCTAATGCAGCAAGAATGATAATGGATGTGTGCGGTGGTAAAATAGTAGGAACAGGAATCGGTGGAAAAATACCGACGGAAGAAAGAAAAATAGAATATTCTCCGGATCTATTTTTACAGAAAACAGGAATAGAGATATCGGCGGATGTTCAACGTGAAATTCTTAAGAAGCTAGGTTTTAAAATCGTTGAACGTAATGGTAAATGGATTGTAACGCCTACGCCTGCACGAGTTAACATTGAAATTCCAGAAAATATTGTATCTGAGTTAATTCGTATATATGGATATGATAATATTGCTAAGGCAGCAATACATAAACCTACAGATTCTGCACCGCATCGTGATTTTTATATGAGTGTTAAACAGGAATTGGCGGCGCGTGGTTTAAATGAAACAAAAGCCTATGGTTTCGGCGATTCAAAAATTGAAGAGTTAATATCTGATAAGCAGATAATAAAGATTGCAAATCCTATTATAAATAATATGGATACCGCCAGAAACTGTTTATTAGAAACAATGTTGGGCTTTATCGCAGAAAACGAGAAACGTGGTTTCCCTGATTTGAATATGTTTGAACTGGGGACGGTATTTGATGGCGATAACCCTGGGCAACAACATACTCAGATTTGTATAGTTAGAACAGGCAATATGTCACCAAAACATTGGCAACATAGAAACAGATCAACGGATATTTATGATGTAAAAGCAGATTTGATTTCTCTTATGCATGGGCAGAAGTTTACTATATCTACGGAAAATCCGCCTCGTTGGGCGCATCCGTTTAGATATGGTGCTATAATGCAAGGGAAAAAGAAAATTGCTGAGTTTGCAGAACTTCATCCTTCAATTGCGTATAAGTTAAAAATAAAAACTAACGTAAACATAGCAATCATAGATGACGTTGAAAATTTACCAACGTCTAGAAAAGTAAAGGAACCAAACTTAAGCGATTTTCAACCGATTACTCGCGATTTTGCATTTATTGTTGATGTAAATGCAGCCGCAGAAAAATTGGTAAATACTGCTTTTGCGACGGATTCTCGTATAACAGACGTTGTTGTATTTGATGCTTTTGACATGGGTGACGGCAAAAAATCTATTGCTTTCACAATAACAATAACGCCAACAGAAAATATGTCAGATGATGATTTGCAAAAATTGCAAAGTGCTGTAATAGCAAATGTTGAAAAGAAATGTGACGCAGAAATTCGCGATAGATAAAAAAAGCCGGTAAATACCGGCTTTTTTTTTATGTAGTTCTATCTGATGCATTACACCATTTTGCCACAGGACACTCTTTGCATTTTGGGTGTAATGCCTTGCATATATATCTTCCGTGAAGAACCATAACGTGATTTACAATCGGATGATATTTTTTCGGGATAATTTTTAATAATTGCTCTTCGACTTTTTCTGGTGTATTTGCATCTGTACCGACCCAACCATAACGATGGGAATTTCGAAATACGTGAGTATCAACACCGATATTCGGCGCATTCCATAATACGTTCATAATAACGTTTGCTGTTTTTTGCCCTATTCCTGGTAACTTCATCAATGCGTCACGATTGTGGTATTTTTTCGGAAATTTATAATGTTCGTCTTTACCGTTTTTATCATCCATTAATGCAGCAGAAAGTCCGATAATACTTTTTGCTTTGTTATTAAAAAAAGATAAAACCCGAATATATTTTTTTAACCCATCTTCACCAAGAGCCAACATTTTTGCCGGTGATGGTGCCACGCGAAATAATGCTGGTGTAACCTCATTTACTTTTTTGTCTGTTGCTTGGGCAGATAAAATTACCGCCACGGCAAAAGTAAACTCGTTTGTATGGTAAAGCTCACTGCGTATCGTCATGTCGATTACGCTTGGAACGTGTTTAAAATAAATTTCTGGTGTTAAAGCCATTTTTATTCAGCAAAATTGAAGTTTTCTAAACGAGATTCGCATAACTTCTGGCAGTCTGAATTGCAAATGTTTTTGACTTCTTCTTCCGAATCACCGTACATTTCAACAGTATCTACCCATAGGTTTTTATGTTCTGCATTTGATGCAAAGCACAAACATCTGGTTGTATATTTTTCAGACTTAGTTTGTTCGTCTTTTATTACTTCATCGCCAATACGTTCATAGTTTGCAGAAAAACTTTTTTCTACGCCGATACCCGTACATTGAGAAGTGATTTTTATTTTATGGTCGTTTGTATCTAATGTGCCGATATAAAATCCCGCAAAGAATATAACAGCAGCACATACAACCCAGACACATAAGATTAAAAGTTTACGCATAAGTTATCTCCTTTTCTTACCTTTTTCTTAGGCTTTTGTAATAGATATGGATAAATTATATCCTTCTATTTCTGTATTATACTCACCAGACGTATTTTGCGACATATTTTTTATTAAGGCTTCGCTCATAATACGTTCTTTGTGTTGCTCAATCGCATTTGCAAGCGCAGGATCTGCGCTGTATTCCATATTTATGCGATCAGAAACGTCCAGCCCCATCGTCTTACGCGTGTCTTGGATGAAACGTAGAGCATCGTTTGCCAAACCTTCCGCAACCAGTTCGGAATTTATTTCCGTATCCAACACAACAACAGCAGTGTTGTCTGGTAGTGCAGTACCAGTGACACCGTCTTTTACAGTTAAACGCTTTTCAAATTCATCGCTATTTAAAGAATAAGAACCAACGTTTAATTTGCCATCAGAGATTTCATATTTTCCCTGTTTAACAGCAGGTATGATTTCTTTTAATGCGCCACCTAATCTTGCACCGATTTTTGGTGTGATTAGATATACAAAAGAATCGGCAACTGCGGAAATATCATCTGTGAATTCTACGTGTTTTACATTTAATTCGTCACGAATTATGTTTGCATAATTTTCCAGATTTGCACCGGCAACAGTAAGCTTTGCCAAAGGTAAACGATTGCGCAATTTATATTGTTCACGCAACTGTTTGCCAACAGATACAACAGATTGAACGCGGCGCATATCTTCTACAATTTTATGGTCGTATTCTGTTTTGTCCGGGAAAGATTGTAGGTGTACACTTTCTGAACCTGTTAGATTTCTGTAGATATAGTCGCTAATAAACGGAGCAAATGGCGCCAATGCACGACATACCGTGGTCAGAACATAATACAGTGTATCAAATGCATCTTGATCTTCATCCCAGAACCGTTCACGACTGCGACGAATGTACCAGTTGTTTAATACATCTAAGAATCTGATAAATTCTTTGATTGCAACATCTGGTTTGTATTCGTCCAATGCATTTCCAACAACAGAAACCAATTCACTTAATTCCGCAATGATGTATTTGTCTAATGCGCTTTCAGAAACTGCATTATCACGTGCAGTAATATTTCCTGCATTTGCATACAAAGTAAAGAAATGGTACGCGTTCCACAAAGGCGTTAGAATCGTCTTTGTTGGTTCGGCAAAAACTTTACCTTCTTTATCAACAGGAACAGGTTCTGCCTTTAAAAAGTTAGAACCTTGGATGAACAAGCGAATTGCATCCGCACCGAATTGTTCAATCTGTTCTTCTGGATTAACAAAGTTCTTTAATGATTTAGAGAATTTCTTTTTATTTTCATCAACTACCATACCATTTGCAGACACGGCCTTGAAGGCAGGTTTATCAAACAAAGCAGTTGCTAAAACCATCAGTGAATAGAACCAACCGCGAGTCTGGTCTTGCCCTTCGATAATATAATCTGCAGGGAAAGTCGCTTTAAATTTATCCTGATTTTCAAACGGATAGTGTAAAGAAGCCCAAGGCATAGAACCTGATTCGACCCAGCAGTCCAAAACGTCTGTAATACGTTTCCAACCGTCTTTTGTTAATTTATCCAAAGTCGGTCTATGCAGGTCTTCAACCTTTACCCCAAAGAAATCTTCCAGTTCTTTGATAGAACCGAATACTTTATATTCACCGTCTTTTTCCCATATTGGTAACGGTGTTCCCCAAAAACGATTTCTGGAAATAGACCATGGGCGTGCACCCTCTATCCAAGTACGGAAACGTTCGCCAGCAGATGTCCAATTTACTTTTTTATTATTGGCAATCAACATGTCGCGAATTTTTGGCACGTCAATATACCAAGAATCCGTTGCACGATAGATTAACTTTTCTTTACTACGGTCACTATATGGATAACTATGCTTATATTGTTCTTTTTTTACCAAATGACCGTTATCACGCAGATATTGAATAATTTTTGGGTTTGCTTCAAAAATATTTTCACCGGCCCAATCTTTTACTTCTTCTGTGAAATTACCATAATTATCAACGTTTAAAATAACCGGAAATTTTGGGTCTATATCTTTTGCTGCCCAAAAGTCATCAGCACCATATGCGGGCGCAATATGAACGATACCAGTACCGTCTTCGTCAGAAACATATTCTGCCGGTATTACTTGGTACAATAAATCAGATGTATTTTCATAATAATTAAATAAAGGCTTGTAGTGTAAACCCACTAAATCCTTACCGACTACGTCACCGATTTTTTCAGCATTTGCAAATTGTTTTTCATAAGCTTTTAATCTAGATTCAGCGATGACATAAACTGCCCCATCACTATCTTTCATGCGCAAGTATTTCATATTTGGATTAACTGCCAACGCACTGTTTGCAGGCAACGTCCAAGGCGTTGTTGTCCACGCCAGAACACGGTCACCATTTTCTAGTTCAAACCAAACTGTAACGGCATCGTCAACAACATCACGGTAATCTTGAGAGGCTTCTGAATTAGAAACAACAGTACCATTTACCCAGTCAAAAGGGTTTACACTATAATCTTTATATAATAAGCCTTTTTCGTATAAAGATTTCAGCGTCCACAACATAGATTCCATGTAATTTTTATCCATGGTTTTGTAGCCATAACCTTCACCAACATCAACCCAACGCCCCATACGTTCAATGAATTTTTCCCATTCTTTCGTATATGTCAAAACGTCTGTACGGCACATATCACAGAATGCATCAATACCCTGCTCGGCCACGATATCTTTTGCTTGTTTACCCTGCTTTTTTTCAACCGAATTTTCAGCGGGCAGTCCATGGCAATCCCAACCAAGTTCACGCACAACATGTTTACCACGCATAGTCTGATAACGTCCAACCATATCTTTAATGGCAGAAACCCCCAAGTGCCCCCAATGTGGCAAACCGTTACCAAAAGGCGGACCATCATAGAAAGAAAAAGGATGACCTAGTTTGGTTTTATTCAAAGATTTGTGAAAAGTATCGTCTTTACGCCAGAATTCTAGAACCTGATGTTCCAATTCTGGGAAATTAGCCTTTGGGTCTGTTTTTGGGTATGCCATATTGTGTACTCCTTAGCATTATAAAAAACGGGCGCCTATGCGCCCCAGCCACGTGCAGAAGCGCAGTGCTGAGTTATTTTATAATAATTATCATTGCCTTTTTCATATTAAATCTGTGGTGCCGGTTATAGGACTTGAACCTACGACCCCCTCATTACGAATGAGATGCTCTACCAGCTGAGCTAAACCGGCATATGCGTGTTATCTTAATATATGTTTCCATGAATTTCCAGTATATTTTATTTATCTTATTTTATTGCTAAATATGAATAAATTCATTAAGATATTTATGCATATTTGACTATAAAAAGGGAAAAAAATGAAAAAAATATTTTTAACAACAATTTTAGCAATATTACCAATATCTGCGTTTGCAGAAATAGAATATAAAATTATAAAACCAAAATTTTTTGTAGAATATGGTGCCACTATATTATCAAGTAATGGCATAAAAACCAAAGCTAATGATACAGTTGTTTCAGATGTTGATACGTTAACTTTTAATGCAGGAAATGCATTATTTGTTGGTGGAGATTTTAATGGTGTTCAATTGGGTTTTTCACCATCGTATACAGACCAAGAAGGAACATCAGAATTTGATTTGTTATTAAAGTTAGATATACCTTTTATGGAAGGTAATTTTCAACCGTATTTTTCTTTATCTGCTGGGTTGGGTATAATGAGTATGGATGATTTAAATATAGATAACGAGCTTAGTTTTGCATATGGTATAGGTGGTGGAGTGAAATATAGTTTCAGTGAAAATATTTATATGAAATTTGGCTTAGAATATGCAGGAATAAGTTTTTCTACATCAGTTGAAAATGTAGATATTGATTTAACATCTTCTGGATTTGGGCTAACAGCTAATTTTGGATATGTGTTTTAATAAAAAAGGGCGTATCTAGCGCCTTTTTTATTTAGTTGTTTCCACATTTAATTTTACGCAAAACTACCATTATTCCTGCAGGTGTCATACCTGGTATTCTGGATAAGTCCGCTATGTTTTCAGGACGTGTTGCAGTTAGTTTTTCTATTAACTCATTAGTTAACCCCGGCAGATTTTTATATTCAAAATTTACAGGTATTTTCATCGCAGCGTCGCGTTTATATGATGCGATTTCGCGTTCGTTTCTTTGAATGTAGCCAGCGTAAAATTTATCGTTTTCTTTTATCTTTTCTGCGCGAATTGCATATTTTCTATCAAAATCTTCTTCTGTAATAAGCCCCAGTTTTACGGCAATTTTCCCCAGACGTACAATCGCATTATCACTGCGTAATGATAACCTGTATTCCGCACGTGATGTAAACATGCGGTATGGTTCATCTACGCCTAGTGTTGTTATATCATCAATTAATACGCCGATCATAGAATTTGTTCTGTCCAGATTTAATGTATCCTTTCCTAATGCAAATGCAGCGGCATTAGCACCAGCTACAATACCCTGCGCTGCGGCTTCTTCATAACCAGATGTTCCATTAATTTGACCTGCAAAGAACAAACCTGAGATATCTTTTGATTCCAAAGTTTCTTTTAACGCACGTGCGTCAATTGCGTCATATTCAATTGCGTAACCATAGCGCACAATTTTGGCCTTTGCTAAACCAGGTATTGTACGAATCCATACGTCTTGAATGTCTGCGCCAAAACTTGTTGATATACCGTTCGGGTAAATCAAATTACTGTTTAAACCTTCTGGTTCTAAGAAAACATGATGGGACAAGTGTTCTGGAAATCGCATAATTTTGTCTTCTAGTGATGGACAATAACGTGGGCCAGTTCCTCGTATATCACCGTTATACATCGGTGCATTTGAAATGTTTTCGCGAATTATATCGTGCGTGCGCCGGGTCGTATGAGTTATATAGCATACTGCGTCATAATTATTATCTGGATTTGGTGCAGAAAACCAATCGTGTGGATTGTCGCCTGGTTGCAGTTCGCATACAGAAAAATCTATTGATGTTTTATCTATACGTGCCGGTGTTCCCGTTTTTAAGCGCATTATGTTAAACCCAGCATCTGATAAGATACAAGAAATATTTCTATCTGGTGCTTGGTATTCGCCGCTATCAGTTATACGTCCTGAAGGAACTTTTTCGTCACCTCTTGTTACCAAACCATGTAAAAAAGTTCCTGTTGTTAAAATGAGGGCTTTTGCAGAATATTTATTGTTTACAACTTTATTTGCTATATCTAAATTTTCAACAGTTTCAAAAAGAACAGTTAGATTTTTATAATTTTTCAGAATTTTTACTATTTCGTTGTGGTAAAGTGAACGATCTATTTGTGCGCGTAACGCTTGCGTTGCGGCACCGTGGGACGCATTCAAAGTACGGAAATGAATACCAGATGCATCTGCAGCTATGCTCATGACGCCGCCCAATGCGTCAATTTCTGCAACCATTTGTGATTTGCCGGGACCACCAATACTTGGGTTACAAGACATTGCCCCTAAGTCCATTTCGCACTGGGTAAGCAACAAAGTACGTGCACCACGTCGAGAAGACGCTGTTGCAGCCTCTACCCCGGCGTGACCACCACCAATAACGATTACATCGAATTCTGTCATTTTATATTAGTTATATTAGAAACGCCCCATGCCACCGTTTATATGTAATACCTGACCGTTTATATAAGAAGCTTCATCTGAGGCCAAGAATACACATGCGTTTGCAATGTCTTCTGGTTCACCAAAGCGTCCAGCCGGGATTTGTGCTAAGTATGATTTTTTTAATTCATCAGACAAAACATCTGTCATAGGTGTTTTAATAAAACCAGGAGCAATGCAGTTAGCCGTAATACCACGGGAACCTACTTCTGCAGCAATGGACTTAGTCATTGCAATCATACCGCCTTTTGAGGCAGCATAATTTGCCTGTCCTGGTCCACCGATTGTACCGATTATAGATGCCATGTTAATTATACGACCAAAGCGGTTTTTCATCATCGGCATAATGACAGCGCGACACATTTTAAAGCATGAACGTAAGTTAGTGTTTATAACATCTTCAAATTGGTCGTCAGTCATACGCATTAACAAAGTATCTTTTGTGATACCAGCGTTGTTAACGACAATATCTATTTTACCGGCCGTATCAATTGTTGATTGAACCAAATCAATTGCACCGTTGTCAGACGCTAAATCAATCGGAATTTTAATATATGAGTTGTCAAATTGAGCGTCTAGTTTATCTATACTGCGACCAGACACAACGACAGTTGCTCCCGCTTCTTTCATTTTTCTTGCGATTGCACCACCTATACCACCTGTTGCACCTGTGATTAATGCTACTTTACCTGTTAAATTAAACATTTTTATATCTCCAATTTTTTAGATGTCATATCTGAGCAAATGCGCCCAGTTAAACCAGTTAAAACGTTGCCTGGTCCAACTTCAATTGTTTCTGTAATGCCAAGTTCGTGCATTTTTAGAACAGATTCACGCCAGTGAACGCCATGTGTAATTTGGTATACCAAAGCCTCTTTTATTTCTGCTGGATCAGACATAGGAGCCGCAGTTTTATTAGATATTAAAATTGCTTTTGGCGTTTTGATTTCTATACTTTCTAACGCTGCGCGCATTTCGTCTGCGGCTGGTGCTTGAATGCGACAATGTACTGGTACAGATAACGCTAATGGCATAGCTCGTTTTGCACCAGATTCTTTTGCCAATGCCATAGTTTTTTCTACGACATCTTTTGCACCAGATATAACTACCTGTCCGGGTGAATTATCATTCGCAACATCACAGTCTGTCTGTGTGCAAATTTCACGTATTTTCTCAATATCTAGACCTAATATAACGGCTGTTAATCCTTCGCCGACGGGAACAGCTCGTTGCATGGCGTCACCGCGTAAACGTAACAATCTGGCGGTATCCGCTAAAGACAAAGCACCAGCTGCGCATAATGCAGTATATTCACCCAAACTGTGTCCGGCAACGTATTCTGTTAATTGTACGCCACTTGCGCGTAACATAGCTATCGATACTGCCATAATTGCCGGTTGAACATTTGTTGTTAAAGTAAGGTCTTCCATCGGACCGTTAAATATAATATCAGATAGTTTTTGATTCAACGCATCATCAACCTCATCAAATACGGCGCGTGCGTCAGGATTGTTTTCATATAAGTCTTTTCCCATCCCAACGGTTTGCGAACCTTGACCGGGGAAAACAAGTATAGATGCCATATAAACTCCTTTAAACTTGAGTTCATTATAGAATTGAAAACCCACAATCGCAAATATTATCTGACGGGAACTGTTTTAGATATTGTTTCGCCCTTTTCATTCGTTTCTTTGCGAATAGAAAATTCACAACCACAATAATTTTGGCGATAAAAGTTAAATTCATGACCTATTTTTTGACGTAAAGCCTCATCCCAGTTTATTGGAATATATTGAGTACCAAGTGCCGATGTGCCCGCACGATCAACTTGAGACTGGTCCTTGTGACGAGATACCCCAAACACAGATGTAATCGCATCATAACCGCGTTCTTGGGCCCATTTTTTTGCATATTCAAATCTAAACTGAAAACATTTACTGCAACGTGAACCGCGTTCTGGTTCTGATTCCAAACCTTTTATAGCGTTGCGCCATTCGTCGTGATTATATTCACCAATGGCATACTTTACGCCAAGTTTTTCACAATATTTAATTTGTTCGTAAAGTCTTTTATCATATTCAGCAGCAGGGAAAATGTTTGGGTTAAAGAATAACACTATAAAATCTTCTACGCCAGATATTGCACCTTCTGCTAGTTGTTTTATTGCGCCTGCACTGCACGGCGCGCAACAAGACATAAGAACTAACTTCATATTATCTAGTAAATTTATAACTACGCAATCTTATTGCGCGTTTTACTACTGTTATGGCTTTGTTGTAATCTTTTGTATTTATTTGTATAACGTCATATTCGTTCAAAGTAGTATTCGGTAATCTTTGTTGTATATATTCGTATACTTTGCAATTGTCCATTTGATTGCAGTTCATAAAATTACGACATTCCACACACGTCATTCTATCTACAAATACAGTTTGGTTATCATTTGAAATAACTATGTCTATTTTTTTATTAAATATCATTTTTTACCTTTTATATAACTTTACCTATTTGTACATCTGGGTCTAATTCCACTATATCATTAGAATTTTCACCCTGCCCCAATTCAGCAGCACTGCACATCATACCATAAGATTCTATACTTGCAACTGTTCTTTGCATTATAGGTTTTTTCGCCCCGGGTAATACACAACCTATGGGAGCAAGTACCCCAATCAGACCTATACGAACATTTGGTGCGCCACATACAATTTGTAATTCATGATTTGTACCGTCATCAACCGTTAAAATATGCAGATTTTCTTGGGTTGGATGACTTTTTATTGCGACGATTTTTGCAGCAATTGGTTTTGGTGCGTCATCCAACTTTGGCACGTACTTTTCTTTCAGCGCTGCAATGGTTTCTTCATCTATACGTGTGAACAAGTTTTCTGGAACAGTAAATTCGGTACCGTCCGCTATACGTGACGTATAAGTTTCTGGCCATGACAGGTTTAAATCTGCGCTAAAGATTTTTCTGATTTTTTCTGCGGTGTCTGGAATAAAAGGAGCAGATGCACGTGCATATAAATCTATCAGTTGAAAGCATTGATTTAATACAGCACCGGCCGCATCTGTTTTACCGCCTTTAACCAATGCCCATGGTTCTTTAATGGTCATAAATTCATTACCAAGTGCGTATAAAGAACGCAACGCAACAACGGCTGCACGGAATTCACAAGCATCCAACGCAGTTGTCAGTTCAGATAACTTTTCGTTAATCTGTGTGATTAAATTATCATCAGCAGAACCTGCCTTTGGAACCTGCAAACCAAAGTTTTTTTCTGTCAGTTTGCAAACGCGTGAAACAAAGTTCCCCAACATACCGTTTAGGTCTTTATTTACGATATCGGCAAAGCGAGAGAAGGTAAAGTCGGTATCGTCTGTTTCTGGTGCAGATGCGATCAAAGCGTAGCGCCATGCATCTGCAGGTGCAATTTCAATAGCCTGGTCTAAAAACACACCACGATTTTCAGACTTAGAGAACTTTCCACCTTCAAAGTTTAAGAAATTCATAGCCTTTAATTGATCAACCGTTTTCCAGTTGTCTTGCAGTGCTAATTGTTGTTCAGGGAATAACACAGCATGGAATTTCACGTTATCTTTTCCCATAAACTGTGCATAATGTGTTTTTGGGTTTTTCCACCAAGATTCCCAATCTTTATTTGCCGCCTGTGAAATAGAAACGTAACCCCATGGTGCATCAAACCAAACATAGAAAACTTTATTTTCATACCCTGGTTTGTTTACAGGAATACCCCAAGACAAATCACGGGTAATGGAATAATCTTGTAAACATGCTTTTGCCCACCCTTGCGCAATATTTATTGCCGTCTTTGACCAATCTTTCGAGTTGTTTGCCAACCAGTCTTCCCATAATTGTTGAGCTTTTGATGCCAAAAAGAACAAGTTTTTTGTCGGTCTCATTTCAATATTAGTACTACCAGAAATGGTACTGCGTGGGTTTAGTAATTCTGTTGCTTCATAAGTTGCACTGCACTTATCACATTGGTCACCACGGGCTTTTTCATAACCGCACTTTGGACATGTTCCAACCAACTGACGGTCCGCTAAGAACATATTGTCATCAACTGAAAAAGGCTGTAATGTTTCGCGTTCTTCAATCAAACCCTGTTCATCAAGACGGGTGAATAAATCTTGAACCAATTTTTCTTGTAATTTTGTATGCGTACGTCCATAAAGGTCAAATGACATATTAAAGTCTTTTACAGCGCGTAGATGCTTTTCATAATATTTAGTTGAATAATCAAAAGGTTTCATGTTTTCCTTCATTGCGCCGACGACAACAGGGGTACCATGCTCATCAGCACCACAAACATACAAAACGTCACGTCCGCATGCACGGCAGAAACGGGCGTAAATGTCAGAAGGTAACCAACATCCGATTAAATGACCTAGGTGTAATTCACCGTTTACGTAGGGCAATGCGGATGTTATTAAATATTTTTGTTTTTTGTCGTTGTTTGTCATTTGTTAACCTTTTAATTAAATAATATAGGCGCCCAACGGGCGCCCAATGAATCCCGTCAGAGTTTTTTATTAAAATTAATTGTACATTCGCATAATTTTTATTTCCGTTTTTTCTTAACTGGTGGGTGGTATTGGACTCGAACCAACGACCTTTACGATGTCAACGTAACGCTCTAACCAACTGAGCTAACCACCCAAAACTTTACGGATTATATCAAAGATATTCATGATTGCAATATTAAAGTAAAAGAAAACTAGTCTGTTTCCCCTAAAATAAAACCGTACATGGCGTACGGTTTTATTTTTTTGTGTTTTTTTTCTTCTTTTCAGTTTTTTTAGGTGTATCTTCTTTATGTTCTTTTTTTTCTTGTTCAGATTTTAAATACGTTTCCAACCAATGATTGTCAAAATTTAAGGTTTTTACGTCACGATTGTTCAATAAACGTTGTTGTAAAGGTATAGTTGTTTTTATACCTTCAATAACGAATTCATCTAATGCACGGGTAGCGCGCATAAGACACGCAGGTCTGTTTGGGGCGTGCACAATTAGTTTTGCAATCATAGAATCGTACGTAGGCGGAATTGTATAACCTGTGTATACTGCGCTGTCCACGCGAACGCCCATACCACCAGATGGTGCGTATAAAGTTATTTTACCAGGATTCGGTATAAATGTTTCTGGATCTTCTGCATTTATACGAAATTCTATTGCATGCCCATGTGGTATAACGTTAGATTGAGTATAACCCAACTTTTCGCCGGCAGCGATACGAATCTGTTCGCGTACCAAATCAACACCGTATACCATTTCCGTTACAGGGTGTTCTACCTGTAATCTGGTATTCATTTCTAGGAAATAGAACTTACCGTCTTCAAACATAAATTCGAAGGTTCCTGCATTTACATAACCCATTTTTTTCGCAGCAGTTTTACATATTTCTATCATGTCATCGCGCTGTTTCTGGGTCAATATAGCTGCCGGACATTCTTCCATAACTTTTTGATTTTTACGTTGTAAAGAACAGTCGCGTTCCCCGAAAATAACGACGTTACCATGTGTGTCACCCAATACTTGAAATTCTATGTGTCGTGGGCGCATAAGCAATTTTTCCATATAAAGGGTATCGTCACCAAAGCCGGATTTCGCTTCGTTTTTTGTCATTTGAAACGCTTCAGGCATTTGGTCCGGAGACATAACCGGACGAATTCCACGACCACCCCCACCGGCTGCGGCTTTTAGCATAACTGGATAACCGATTTTTTCTGCCCAATCTAACGCTTCTTCCAAAGAATTTACCGCCCCTTCTGAACCAGGAACCACGGGTAATCCGCACTTTATAGCGGTTTGTTTTGCGTTTACCTTGTCCCCCATCTTTTCTATCATTGCGGCAGACGGCCCAATCCAAATAAGCCCATGTTGTTCAACTTTTTGTGCAAAATCTGCTCGTTCTGATAAAAAACCATATCCAGGATGAATCGCATCCGCGTTTGTCAGCAGCGCAGCCGTTAAAATGGCCGATTCATTTAAATATGAATCCTTAGACGGACCTGGACCAATACAAACGGATTCATCCGCCAGTTGCACGTGCATAGCGTTTCTATCAACTGTTGAATAAACGGCCACAGTACGAATGCCCATATCACGACATGCACGAATTATACGCAGTGCAATTTCACCACGGTTTGCTATTAAAACTTTTTTTATCTGTGACATTTTTCAATTATTCAATAACAATTATTGGTTGATCAAATTCAACGGCTTGACCGTCAGAAACTAAAATTTCTTTTACTATTCCGTCTTTGTCAGATTTTATCGGATTAAATGTTTTCATCGCTTCAATTAGTGCGACGGTATCACCGGTTTTTATTTGCGCACCAACGCTAGTAAATGGTTTTGCCCCTGGCTCTGGTGCAAGATATGCAACACCAACCATCGGGGACTTTAACGCGTAACCGTTTATCGCAGTTTCTGTATCTGCAGGTTCGCTGTTTGTGTTCTTTGATTCTGACGCCACAGGAAAATTCGGCATGGCAACAGCAGTTGTACCCTGTTGTTTAGATAAATGAATGTGTTTGCGATATACGCCAAATAAAAACTGACGTTCTAAATCTAATTCTGTAATACCCATTTCGTCCATGATTTTTGACATAGATTCAACGGTTGCTCTAAAAGACATTTTTTAATCCTTTATATATAATCTTATATGAGTTCTTTAACTTTTCCTCAATGTGCCCAAAAATTTTACCACAATCACATCAGTTGTCAAGGGACAGGGTCATAACCAAAGCCACCACCTGGTCGACAGCGCATTATTCTGCGTAATCCAAGCCCCATACCGCGAAGTATTCCGTGCTTCTCTATTGCTTGGGCTGTATATTCGCTACAGGTAGGTATAAATCTGCACGCTGCCCGTCCGCCTGTGAATGGTGATATGCAAGTTTGGTACAATCTAACCAATTTTAATGCGGCAATTTTTAAAAATGATGAAAAAAAGTTAGTCTTTTTTGGGGTTATCATGTAGTTTCTTTATATAATTTAAAGCCTTACGTATGGCTGTTCGACCTTCTGTTCTTGTTGCTTTTAAAATTGCTTTACGAGCAATGAATATATAATCTAGATCTTCTGTCATGTATTTCTCGTTAAAAGCAATCCAGTCACGAAGCAGGCGTTTTGCCCGATTTCTGTCTACGGCAAGTTTAAATACTTTTTTTGTAACAACCAGACCATATTGTGGGTCATTTTGAAAACGTATCGGACAAGCCCGTACAAAAAAAAGAGAACAACGAGCGTTTAAGTCGTTTTCTTCGATTATAAAATTACGATGTTTTTTAATTGTCGTCCTCATAACTTGATATATAATATCACAATATGTTAATAAGCAAATAAAAAACATAAAAATATGTAAGGTTACTTGATTTTTTGTTCATCAGGCTTTATAGTGCAAAAAAATCATAAAATTGGGGGAAAATATGTACAACTGGCTGATGAAATTCTTTTCTGCGGATATGGCTATAGACCTTGGTACTGCTAATACTTTAATTTATGTTAAAGGTCGTGGTATCGTGTTAAACGAACCCTCGGTTGTTGCTGTGGCTGAAAACCGCTTGCTGGGGCGTAAAGAAATATTGGCCGTCGGAACAGAAGCAAAACAAATGTTTGGTCGTACACCAGGCACCATTACAGCAGTACGCCCTTTGCGCGATGGTGTTATTGCTGACTTTGAAGTAGCAGAAGAAATGATCAAATATTTCATTCGTAAGGTACATCATAAAAACCCATTGGCTGCCCCGTTAATTATTATTTGCGTACCGTCGTGTGCCACACAGGTTGAAAGACGTGCTATTCAAGAAGCAGCTGACGCAGCGGGGGCAAGAAAGGTTTATATTGTTGAAGAATCCACTGCAGCTGCAATCGGTGCAGGTTTACCTGTTGAAAAACCGGTTGGTTCTATGGTTTTAGATATAGGCGGGGGTACAACAGAAGTTGCTGTTATGTCGCTGGGGGGCATTGTATATTCTAATGCTGTTCGTACGGCAGGAGACCAGATGGATTTAGACATAATAGATTTCGTTCGAAAAAATAAAAATTTACTTATAGGTGAAAATACAGCAGAAGAAATAAAAAAGCGCATTGGTACGGCCATTTCACCTAAAGATAAGGCAAATGAATTGACGATGAAAATTAAAGGAAGGGATTTGATGTCCGGTACCCCGCGTGAAACTGTTATAACGGAATCCCAGGTTGCCACAGCTTTATCTCAGACCGTGGGAAAGATTATAAATACTGTTAGGCAGGCGTTGGAATTAACTCCACCAGAATTATCAGCAGATATAGCTGATTTAGGTATAGCAATGACAGGTGGCGGTTCTTTGTTACGCGGTTTAGATGCAGCTATTCGTGCTTCTACTGGGCTACCGGCTTTCTTGGTAGATAATCCATTGGCGTGTGTTGCGTGTGGGTCTGGAAAAATGCTATCTAGTTTAGATAAAAACAAACATATATTACAAACAATGTATTAAAAAAACCGGTTTAAAAACCGGTTTTTTATTGATTTTTTTTCTTTCTAAATTCGTCCAAAGATACAATGCGTCCGGCATCTGGTATACTGCCTGGTTTTTCATCCAACGGTAATTCCATGTCATTATCTGCAGCGGCAGCGCCCTTTGGATGAAAGGACAGCATAAAATCAACAGAAGGGTCTTTGAATTCAACCAGCGCAGAAAACGGGACACGAATAAAAAATGGTCTGCCATCAAAAGTCAGCTGAACGCCAAATTCTTTATCTGAAACATGAAGGTTATTATAAGAGTATTGTAATACAATTGTCATTATGTCTGGATAACGGATGCGCAGAAAATCCGGCAGGACAACACCAGCAGCGCGGGTTTTGAAAGTAATATAAAAATGTGCACCGTCCCCCAAACCATTAACCTGTGCCTGTATAAGAGCCTCTTTTACAACGGATTTCAAGGCGTTATCTAATAATGTTTGATAATCAATTTTATTCATTTTTATTTCCTGCAACAACTATATTACTTATTTCACCATTCTTGCAAGTGACAAATATTGCATCTGGTATTTCTAAGAAAACGTCCGCATCTAATCCCGTTGCCCAGACTTGCGCATCTGTTTTTCCTAATTCGCTGAACAAGCGCTTTCTGGAATCTTTGTCCAGATGTGCTGCGGCTTCGTCCAGTAATATTATTGGTCTGCGGTTGGTTTTCGCGTGTATAAGTTTTGCGTGAGCAAGAATTAAATCTAGTAAAACTGTTTTTTGTTGTCCCGTGCTTGTAAGTGACGCCGGTAAATTTAAAATTTTATTAAAAACACCGAAATCTGATTTGTGAGGCCCGTCTAATATCATTTTATCGCCGATTAATTCTCGGTTATTTTGCAAATATAATAGATAGTTTCTTTCAGTTTCACTTATTGTGGTTCCGTCTATTATCTGCTTTTCAATTTCACCGGATACTGTTACAGCACAATCGTTTAAAAAATAATTTAATTCGCCGGCGTATTGGATTCTAGATGCGGCAATTGCAACTGCTGTTCCTGCAATTTGTTCGTCTAAGGCGTTTAACCATTTCGAATCGTTGCCGTTTTTAATTGCGAAGGCTCTTTCAGATAATAACTTGGAAAGCTTTACCACCCGGCCCCCATGCAACGGATCAAAACTGGATATAAGTCTATCAAAAAAAGCCCTACGTTCTACGGCGCTGTCTACGAATAATCTATCTTCACGGGGGGTAAACCATATCATACGAAGTTTTCCGTTTAAATCGCTAAGCGTTGCGGCATCACCGTCAATACGAACCCGACGGTTGTTATCATTGTGCATAAAATATACGTTTATTTCGCTGTCGTCATTTAATTCTGCCGTAACAGAAAAACCGCCGTCACCATTGAATTTAGCAATGTCTGTCATGGGGGCACTACGTAAACCTCGATCACCCGATAGCATTGATATAGCTTCTAGTATTGCAGTTTTACCTGCACCGTTTGGCCCAGTTATTATAATATTATGGTGTCCGTAGGTTCGGACTCTACAGGACGCATGATTTCGAAAATTATAAAGAGTGATTTTTTCTATCATAGTCCGATAATACAACGTTTGTATAAGAATTACAACGTTCAAAACAAAACGCCCATTCATTGGGCGTATGATTTTGGAGGCCTGGGTCGGAATCGAACCGGCATACAAGGATTTGCAGTCCTCTGCATAACCACTCTGCCACCAGGCCATTAATTTGTGTTGTTATACTAAGCAAAAAAAAATTGTAATTCAACAGAAAAATTGTATTATGTAATATATTTGTTAGGAGAAAAGAGAGTTTGATGAAAAAGTTTTTTTTAGTTTTATGTTTATTGCCAACAAGCGTTTTTGCGGCAACCGATAATTGTCGCACTATGGAAACAGTGCCAGAAGGAGAATTGACTCTTCAGCAGGTTATAGAACTTGGTTTATGCAGAAACCCAGAAACCGCGTCTGCATATTTATCATTGGAATCGGCGCGCTTTAATAAAAACGCTGGTTATTCACAGTATTTGCCAAGCGTTAGCGCATCTGGTTCCGCAAGTTTACCTTATCGTAATAAAGAATGGTCAGATTGGTCTTATGGTGCTTCTATTTCAGCGTCTTATTTAATATTTGATTTCGGCAAAAGGTTGTCCGATGTTAATCAGTTAATTGATACTTGGCGGGCAACCGGCTTTGATTATAGTGAATCTGTTCAAAATTATGTTTACGGAATTATAGGTGCATACTATGCGTTACTAAATGCGGATGCAGACGTTATTACAGCAAAGGCTGTAATGGAAGTTTCTCAAACCGCAAAAAATACAGCGGATACTAAATTTAAAGCGGGGGCTGTGGCGAAGGCCGACGTTTTGAAAGCAGACGTTACGTTATCAAGTAGTATATTGGATCTAGAAAGAGCTAAAAACAACCGTGAAATCGCCAAAGGAAACTTATTGGCAAAATTATCTTTTCCGGCAGATCAAGAGATTAAAATTGCAGATATGTCATCAGATTTCGGTTCAGAATCAGAAAACAAAAGCATTGACGACTTAATTGCAACTGCTCGTGAAAAACGCCCTGACTTGTTAAGAGCATCTGCAAATAAAGACGCTGCTTGGCATAAAAGAAATAGTGCTTTTTTATCCAATTTACCAAGTATTTCTGCAAGTGGCAGCTTGTCTTGGAATAATATTCCTTCGGATGTATTTAATGCTGGTCAAGATGAATGGAGCGGCAGCATAGGAATACGCGCTTCTATGCCAATTTTTGCTGGTTTCGCAAATATGTATAATGTACGTTCAGCGCAGGCAAATTATGAGCGGGCAAAAGAACAAGAACGTTTGACAACAGATAACGCGATGCTAGACGTTTTTACCGCGTATCAAAATTATAAAACTGCGCAAATGGTATTAAAGCAAACATCTACTTTGTTAAAGTCGGCTCAAGAATCTGAAAACGTTACTGCCGGTATGTATAAAGTCGGGAAAGCAACAATGTTAGATTGGCAGACGTCTTTGGCGGATTTAGCGGATGCTCATAAACAAAATAATGCGGCAAAATATGATTTGTTTACAAAACGTGCCGCACTTGCTTTAGCAATAGGAGACATAAAAGAAGGTTTAATGGAGGGAGAACTAGATGAATAAAGACGAAAAGAAAAAGAAAGGTTTTTGGTCGTGGGTAAAGCGCCGTAAATGGTGGATTATATTATTTATAATAATTGCCGGAATATTTGTATATTTTATGGGCGATAACGGTAAAAGCCAAGGAACCGGTTTTGCAACCGCGACGGTTACTCGTGGTGATATAAGCCAGGTCGTAACGGCTACTGGTGAAATTCAGCCTTTAAACACGATCAACGTTGGGTCTCAGGTTAGTGGTACGATTGAATCCATTTATGTGGATTATAATTCTAAGGTAAAAAAGGGTGACGTATTGCTGGAGATAGAACCTTCTGTTTTACAAGCCTCCGTAGATGAAGCATATGCGTCGCTGGTAAGTTCTGAATCTCAACGTAATTACGCCAAAAGCGAATATGAGCGGAATAAGACATTGTTTGACGCTGGTTTTATATCACGTGCTGAACTAGAACAGTCTCAGACAACATATGAACAAGCGGAACAGAATGTAAATAAAATGCAGTCTCAATATGACCGAGCAGTTACAAATCTGGGTTATGCAACTATTACATCACCGGTTGACGGTACGGTAATTTCCCGTCAGGTTGACGTCGGGCAGACCGTAGCCGCGTCGTTTCAAACGCCAGATTTGTTTGAAATAGCAGAAGATCTGTCTCAGATGCAAATAGAAACTGCTGTATCAGAAGCTGATATTGGTATGATTGCAGAGGGGCAATCTGTTACATTTACTGTTGACGCATATCCTACACAAACGTTTGAAGGGAAAGTACGGCAGGTTCGTTTGTCGCCAACGATTACCTCTAACGTTGTTGTATACACTGTGGTAATAGACGTTGATAATAGTGATTTACGTTTAAAACCAGGTATGACAGCATTCGTTACAATTTTAATTTCTGAAAAAAGTGATATATGGAAAGTTCAAAATTCTGCGCTTATCTTACGTAGTTTTGATGGTATAGTTGCTGATGCAGGTGACGCAACGCCAAGTACTCATCTGGCGATTCAACGTATGGTAGACGGGGAACCAACCGTTGTTTTAATTCCTTATAAAAAAGGACTTGTTACTGCGACAGAGACAGAAATTATCTCTGATGAAATTCAAGAAGGTGATAGGGTTATATTCGGCAAATATGGTATGACGTCGTCTGGATCATCAAATATGCGTATGGGACCTCCAATGTAAAAAAGTGGGGGGGCGTAAATCGCCCCCTTTTTTTATGATTTTTGTTTCATAAATGATATAATATTATGGTTACAGAGAGAATATGATATGAAAAAAAACAAAGAAAAAAAATCAGATATTAATATAATCTCCATGAATAAAATCTGTAAGAGCTTTCCTGTTGAAATGGGTGGCGAACAGCAGGTTTTGTTTGATATAACGTTTGACGTCAATCAGGGAGAATTCGTTTCTATTATGGGACCATCTGGCAGCGGTAAATCAACGTGTATGAATATAATCGGAGCCTTAGATACCCCCACAAGCGGTACGTATAAATTGTACGGAAATGATATAACACATCTTTCTTCAGACGAATTGGCGGTCGTAAGAAACGAATATATCGGTTTCGTTTTTCAACAGTTTAATTTATTGTCTAAACGAAGCGTATTAGATAATGTAATGATGCCGTTAATGTATCGAGGCTTTCCTATGTCCGAAAGAATCAGGAAGGCTCGTGAAATGTTAAAACGTGTCGGATTGGAAAAGTTTGAATCTTATTTACCTACACAATTGTCTGGTGGAATGAAACAGCGTGTTGCGATCGCACGTGCTTTGGTGGGAAACCCAAAGTTAATTTTAGCAGACGAACCGACGGGCGCGTTGGATAGTAAAATGGGTAACGATATTTTACAATTTTTTAAGCAATTGAACCAAGAAATGGGGATAACAATCGTAATGATTACTCATGAATTTGAAATTGCTCAATATTCTAATCGTCTAATTCATATATACGACGGAAGAATAACATATGACGGAAAAGTTCCAAAAGATGAAAAAGTGTTACAGAAATAAAATATATAATACAAATGGATTAAAGAATGACATTAAATGACATTTTAAAAGAATCATGGCTGTCTATAAGCGGAAATAAAATTCGTTCGTTTTTGACGGTCTTGGGTATAGTTATTGGTGTAATGGCCGTTGTTATAATGGTTGCAGTGGGTGAAACCGTTTCAAAGCAGATTAGCGATCAATTTTCTTCTCTTGGAACGAATACCATAATGATACGTGCCGGCGCCGCACAAAGCGCTGGTGTCAGAACAGGAAATAGACAAACTTTGACAATACAGGATGCCGAATTCATAGGTAAATTACCGGATGTTGCCTCATACAGTCCTGTTCAAAATGCTGCTGTCCAAGTTATTTATGGAAATCAAAACTGGGCAACATCAATGGTCGGCGCTTATCCCGGTTATGAACAAGTTCAAAACTTAGAAATGAAATATGGTACATTTTTTAATCAATCGGCAGTCAGAAATGCTTCTACATATGCTATAATTGGCCCACAGACTGCAGAAGAACTTAATATGCCGGAAAACCCAGTCGGTGAAATAATTCGCGTTCAGAATACACCTTTGACTGTTATAGGGGTTACTAAAGAACGTGGGGATTCCGCTATGGGAAGCCAAGATGATATGCTAATAGTTCCCATAACCACGCTTAAAAAGCGTCTACAGGGAAGTCGCTTTCCAAATTCTGTAAGCATGGTCACGTTAAAACTAGTAGAAGGGGCAGATAATGCGCTGGTGATAGAGCAGATAACTGCGTTACTTCGAGAACGCCATAACTTAGCAGATGACGCAGCAGATGATTTCCAGATTATGGATATGAAACAGGTTATGGAAGCTATGGACACTGTGACTGGTTATATGACATTGTTATTAGTCGCAATTGCTGCGGTTTCTTTGTTGGTCGGTTCTATTGGAATTATGAACATGATGTTAGTATCCGTGGCAGAACGTACCCGTGAAATAGGTATTCGAAAAGCGATAGGCGCCCGTGAAAGACATATTATAACCCAGTTCTTATCAGAGGCGATTTTAATATCCTTCATCGGTTCTATGGCTGGTTTAATACTTGGTGTGGGGCTATCACAGGGAATCGGACGTTTTGTGTTGGGGTATGATGTACCTTTTAGCGCTTGGCCTGTTGTGGTATCAGTTACAGTTGCCGTAGTTGTTGGGTTGGCTTCCGGCGTTATGCCTGCGATGAAAGCGGCCAAACTTAACCCAATAGATAGTTTAAGATACGAATAATAAAAACCCGCATTTGCGGGTTTTTGTTATGACAAGTTCATCTTATTTTGCATTTCGATTAGCATCGGTGTTTCTACACCAAGGTTTTTGGCACGTCTTATTAAACCAGATAAAGCAAAAATACCTTCTACGGTGCCAACTAATTCTTCTCCTTTTGCTATTGCCATACCCCCTGCGAAATTACGACTTGTGGCAGAAGTTGCAGATAAAAACAAATCCCCTATTCCGCATAAATCTAAGAAAGTAGATAGATTTGCACCACTTTTTAAACCTATTTCGACAACCTCATTCCATGTGCGGGTAAATAACAATGCCCGTTCGTTTTCTCCTTTTGCGGAAATTGAATTATAACCGCATATAAGCGCAACAGCATTTTTCCCAACACCACATATTTCTGTACCTATTACGTCATTGCTGGTATGAATATATAATAAATTTAATATTTTCTTACCTACCTCAAGAGCCTTCGGGGTACCGGCAAGCGTACTTCCTGTTGGAACCCCACGTGCAACTTCTGCCGCAAATTGTGGACCAGATAAAACACCGTAATCTTTAGCCTCTGGTAACTCTGCGGCCATTATTTCTGACATAAAACACCCAGTTGAGCTTTCTGCACCCTTTGTACATATTATTATAGGCTGATTTGCATATGTTGGTTTCGCTTTTTTTAACGTTTCACGAAAGTACGCGGCCGGAGTTACAATTAACCATGCGTCACATTTTGCAATATCTTTCATATCTTTTGTTATTTGCAGCGTACTTGGCGTTTCTATACCATCAAATTTTTTAAATTCCCCGTCATAAGACCATAGAATAACATCCGCACCACCGCGTGCAGATATAATAGATAGCGCAGTTCCCCATGCGCCAGCCCCTATTACACCGATTTTCATTTTACTTCCCTTAATTTTTCCTGAATTTTTGGGACAATAACTAAACCATCATCTGATAATTCAATGGCTCGCAAATATGCGTCGCGTGCCAATTTTTTGTCCCCAATGGCGACATATAAATCGCCAAGTTGTTCAAATAGTGACGAACAAGACACAGAAATCTCGCCCACGCGGGCTAAGACCTCAATAGCAGGTTCGACACCTTCTCGCACGGTTATAACATGTGCAAGGGTATCCCATGCCAGTATGTCTGTGGGATCTTGTTTTACAAGCGTCATGGCATAGTCATATGCATTTTCAATTTCTCGCCCTTCTGATGCCCATATCTTGGCCTGTAATGCTAATATTTCACCGTCTAAGGGTAACGTCTTAGCGGCTTCGTGTAAATCATCTTGGGCTTTTTTGATATCGCCAAACATGTAATAAATATGCGCCCTGCTCTTTAAAAAGAACGCTTTTCCAAGATCCGTTAATTTTTCGTCTTCTAATGCTATGTTTATAACGCGTAAGGCAGAACGACGATTCCCTTGCTGGATGTTGTAAGCGATAAGCCTGTTTATAGCTGGTACGAATAATGGGTTTTCTTTGGTTGCTTTTTCTAATAGTTTTATATCCCCGCTTTTTTCTGCCTGTCTTAATACCGCGAAAAGATAGAATGGGCTATCTGTTTTAATATTATTGAAATATTCTGCATAATTGCCGACGTTATTATAGAAAAATTGACCTAAATAGTAATTTATCGCATCACTTTTTTTACCAATGTCGGGACTTGTTATTTGCGCAAAACGTAGCAATAAAATAGATAAGTCTGAATACATCATTATCTGCGTGTGTGATACCGTTTGAATCAAGCTGAAAGCCAGTTCGTTTTTTAACCCAGAAAACATAGACCAATCTGGAACGTTGTCATAATCTAACATATACATTCCGCCAGGTCGTGCTGTGAATTCATCATGAAGTTTATGGGCAGAATCCATAAGATTGTTATGATTATAGAAAGACATTAAATATAAATAATCATTTATATTCATAAAATCTACGCGAACGTTCGAAAAGGATTCTGTTGCTTTTTTTATATCGCCCTTCTCTGCATAGATTTGACCGCTGATGAAATTTTTCCAAGAATCATTGGTAGGCAAGTTTTTAATAAATTTTAATGCATCCTTTTCCTTATCTACTGCCACAGACGCCCATACACGCAATGGCGCCGCTAAGGCGGACTCATCTTTTTTGTGCCGTTGATATAACGCATCCCAGTCATCTTTTTGAACAAGATATGCGTCATAAATTAAGCGAGAAGCAGCATTTTTTTCTTCTTCTAAAATAATCGCCTGCTCTGGCATTTCACCGCTTAAAAACTGGGATAAAAATTTTGTAGATTGAACCACGGGATAATCCGTATCGGTCAGCATTTCAGAGAATTTAGAGGCGTTTTTAAAGTCATTAACATAAATAGCATGTTGTGCCGCAAGAAAAGCACCATATTTGCTATCCGGATAAATATGATTGTTTGGTAAATTATGCGCATTATGATACCATATTCCACCGGCAGTTATGATAATAACCGCCATAAGTAAAACGCCTATAAATAATGTTTCTGCTTTTTTCATAGTTAAAATATGCTACAATAATCTTTATGAATAATAAAGAAAAATTTAATCGATACGCAGAACTATTACGAAATTGGTCTGTTCGTATGAATCTGGTTGCCCCAAGCACGTTAAACGATATAGAAAATCGTCATTTTGCAGATAGTGCACAGTTGGCAGACGTTTTACCAAAAGACGCACACGTTATTGATTTAGGCAGTGGTGCCGGTTTTCCTGGGGTTGTTTTGGCAATTCTTGGCTGGCAAGTTGTGTGCATAGAATCTATAGGTAAAAAAGTTACGTTTTTAAAAGAAGTAAAAAAAGAACTAAAATTGAATAATTTGACGGTATATCATGGCAGAGTCGAAAATTTTATTTCTGCCCTGCCCCAAGATGATAAAATTGTTTTTACGGCACGGGCTTTCGCACCGCTTGTAAAAATATTAGATTATGTATCGGGTACACATTATCCGTTGGTTTTATTAAAAGGCCGGGAAATACCGGCAGAAATATCAATTGCGCAAACAAAATATAAGTTTGATTACGATTTGATTCCGTCAAAAACAGGAGACGGTTTTATAACTATAATAAAAAACGACCGGTAGTTTCATATGAAACAACAAATATTATATTGATATTAGTGTGTTTTTTGGTTGGTAAAAAATACTAAATTTGGTTGAACGGACTGGCATACAACGGAATCGACAGTGTTTAATAATTTTTGTTTTTGTGTTTGGCTTGCCGCATTCCATATGTTTGCGTTACCGTTTTTTGATGTGAATTGCCATAATGGCGCCCATTTGCCCTGCTCTGGAATGAATGTCCAATAATCTGGTTTGTTGTGCAGGTCATAGAAAAAGAATTTATTTGTAGATTTGTTTTGTACCGCGTTTAATATTGTTGTTTTGTATATTCCTCTGCTTATTTCTTTTAAAAAATGCTCTGTTGCGCACTCTATTATTATGTCGGCAATTTGTTGATTGTTAAAATCCAAAGGCCAAGTTAAATTTTGTTTTGTTGCTATTTCTGTTATTTGTTTTTCGGCTTTTTTTATAAAAAGTCGATTCGTTGGAATAGAGACGCCTTTTTCATATTTATAGTCCAAGGCTTCGATTATTTCTGCAGCAGGGGCGATTATTTCATTTTGTGCCGCGATTGCGCCACGCGTCATAGGTGGGTGACGCCATGTATCTTTGGTTAAATATGATTTAATAGCGTGTTCTTTTTCGTGACGTAATGTTAGCCTAAGTTGATTGTTATTGATTGCACAAAACTGTTGTGTTTTGTTGTTTGTGCTGTTGGTTTTAAAGTATTTTAATATTATTTTATTAGAATTTGGTAAATACACGCCTGATGCAACCGGCCTGTTTTCTTTAACTATCTCGTCTGTTATTATAACCGTATCGGTTTTAATAGATAATTCTATAATTTTTTTATCTAATTTTTTTTCTTTGGGTAAAGTATGACGCATTTGAGTGTTTGCGCAAAAATAAAGCACACAAAAAGACGCTAAATAATATATTTTTTTAAACTTCATGATATATACATATAATCAAAATAAAAGATTTGTCAACTAGCGTGGTTTTTATTTCATATGAAACTAAAAGTAATATTTTGTTTTTAGTTGTTTTTTTATGTTTTGTTTTATAATTGTCTTGACTGGATTTGTTTTTTTATTCTATTCTTGGAATGTTAAATAAGATTATTAAGCAGGATTGATAATGGTACAAATAATTGCTTTTGCAAATCAAAAAGGTGGTGTTGGGAAAACGACAACGGCGATAAATATTGCTGCGTCTTTGGCCACGATAAAAAAACGGGTTTTATTGGTTGATCTTGATCCTCAAGGTAATGCAGGAACAGGGCTTGGTTTTGTACGTGCAGCACATCCGCAAAGCGTTTATGGTGTTATTATGGGAACGGCCAAGGCCGCGGATAATGTTTTATCGACAGCGGTGCCGGGGCTGCATATAATGCCTTCTTCTATGGCACTTGCTGGGGCAGAGGTTGATTTGTTAGATATGGAAAATAGGGAATATCGTTTACGTAATGCATTGATGCCGTTGTACGAATATTATGATTATATTTTATTAGATTGCCCGCCAGCTATGGGTTTTTTAACTTTAAACGCACTTACAACTGCAAATAATGTGATTATACCTTTGCAATGCGAATTTTATGCTTTGGAAGGTATCAGTCATCTGGTTCGTTCTATCGGCGAGATAAAAAATAAGTGGAACCCGGAATTAGAAATTTTAGGTGTGTTATTAACGATGTATGATAAACGTTACGGTATTACGCGCGTCGTAGAAGAAGATATTAGAAAAACTTTCGGTGATGCCGTGTTTCAGACAGTAATTCCGAGAAATATTCGTGTATCTGAGGCACCAAGTCACGGTAAACCTGCATTGTTCTATGATTTTAATTCTAGTGGTGCGCAGGCTTATTTACGAGTTGCAACAGAAGTTATACAGAAAGTACAGGGAGAATAAAATGTCTAAATTTGGTTTAGGGCGCGGTTTGGCGGACTTAAATAAAGAAATGGGGACGATTCCAGATATTTCCATTTTGACCGGTGCAGAACGCGTAGTTGTAAAAAAAATACCTTTATCGCAGATTGGTGCTAATCCCGACCAACCCCGTAAAAAATTTACAGAGGCTGAATTATCGGATTTAGCAGCTTCCATAAAAGAAAAAGGTGTTTTACAGCCAATTTTATTAAGAACTGTTTCTGGTCAGCCTTATATATATGAAATTGTTGCAGGTGAACGGCGTTTTCGTGCCAGTAAATTAGCTGGACTAACTGAAATACCGGCGCTGGTAAAGCAGATTACACCGGAAAACGCAATGGAAATAGCTTTGATAGAAAACGTTCAAAGGGAAAATTTAAATCCGATAGAAGAGGGTAACGCATATAAAAATATAATGGAACGTTGCGGGTACGAATTACCTGATGTGGCTCGTTTAATCGGTAAATCTGAAAGTTATATAAAAAATATTATGCGATTAGAACCTTTGCCGAACGATGTTAAGCAAATGGTGGAAAACGGCGAACTATCTGCTTCACATGCCAGGGTAATTGTGGTTGCGGAAAACCCGTCTGAATTGGCCAGAATAATTCTTAATAAGAAGTTATCTGTTGCCGAAACAGAAAAAATGGTTAAGGGCGTTGCAAGAAAAACAACAAGTCGTGCATATGTTGCAAAGACGATAGATAGCGATGCTGTAAAAAATATTGAAACGAAAATATCAAAGGCTTTAAACGTTAAAGTCAAGTTACAGGAAAAACGCGGTGGGGCAGGCAATATTATTTTATCTTTTTCTACGCGTCTTCAGTTACAAGAGTTGGTTGATAAATTAACAAGATAAAAAAAATACCGGTAAAAACCGGTATTTTTTTTACAATTAAATAATTATTTAACTGTTGTTGTGGCGTTACGATTCCATTTCCATACTTCTTCGCCAGTACCTTGAACTAATGGACGTTCTTTACCATAAGAAATCGTGGAAATACGAGATGAATCTATACCATCTTTTACCAATACTTCTTTAGCAGCGTTTGCACGACGTGCACCTAATGCTAAATTGTATTCTGTGGAACCACGTTCGTCGCAGTTACCGGCAATTTGGATTTTTACATCACCATGATTCTTCATGTACAAAGACTGACCCAGCAAGTTATCACGTGCTTCATCAGAAATTTCAGAAGAATTGAACGCGAAGAATACGCGCTGATCATTTAAATCGGCAGGTTCAACGATCGATGAGCCACCGCACGCGGCCAATAGACCTGCAACACCAGCCAACATAGCAAAGTTTTTAATTTTCATGAAAATACTCCCTTGAGTTTCTGTTGCTCGTGTTCTATTTTAGAATAAAAGGTTTGGAAAATCAAGGGAAAACAAGTTATGAACGATTATGATTTAAGAGATTTGGTTTTGTCGGGCGTTAAATGGGAAATAAATGATATGCCTATGAATCTGGATGCCTGTGTTCAAGGTGCTTTGATGCACCAAACGCCAGATAAAAAAAGTGCAGAAATAAAGAATTCTTCTATTAGCAATTTAAAAAATGAGGGGCGTACTCATACTTCTATAGTACCGCCAATAGATCCTAAACAATCTATATCTGTTGATACTGCGGCGGCAATGGCGGCAAGACCAGTTGATATAGAATCTTTATGCAGAATGATTTCTGAATTTAATCATCCGTTACGTGGTGGGGTGACAAATGTTGTGTTACCTCATATTGCTATCAAACCAAATGGGTTGCTTATAATTACTGATGTGCCTGGTGGGGAAGACGATGCATCAGGACATATTCTTTCGGGTGCTGCTGGTGATTTGCTGGATAAAATGCTGGCAGCAATTGGTATGACGCGTGAAAATGTATCTATTGTTCCACTAGTGTTTTGGCGAACGCCCGGTGGTCGAACGCCATCGCGAGAGGAACTGGATTTAGCGCGCCCGTTTGTAAACCGTATTATAGGTATGCTTAAACCCTGCATGATTTTAACGTTGGGAACGTTGACAGCCACAGAATTTGCAAACGTTTCTTTACCAAGAGGGCATGGTTTAACTGTTACTTTGGCGTCTGGTGTAACGGTTATGCCGATTTATCATCCTAATTATTTAATACTGAAACCGGCAGCAAAAAAAGATGCTTGGGATGCGTTGCAAATCGTTCAAAATTTGTTGAAAAACGCTGGTAAATAGATAATAATTTCCACATGACTTTAAAAGGAGCGTAAAATTAAAACATCTTTTAACCGTGATAATCGCCGGGATACGGGCCCGCGCACGAATAATCGGATTTTTGCTAAATCCGTTCAGGTAATTAGTTCAACCGGGCAAAATCTTGGGATAATGCCGACGGCGCAGGCGTTGCAATTGGCAACGGATGAGGGTTTAGATCTTGTCGAAATAAGTTCAAATGGGGACGTTACAATAGCAAAAATTATGGATTTCGGTAAGTTCAAATATGAACAAAAGAAACGCGCTTCTGAAGCACGTAAAAACCAAAAAACTATAGAAATGAAAGAGGTTTGGGTAAAACCTTTCATTGAAGAAAACGATTTGAACATTAAAATGAAAAAAGTTTTTGAGTTTTTAGGTGAAGGCAATAAAGTAAAAATTTCTGTTATGACAAGAGGTTCTAAGAAGGTTTTAGCGCGCGGTAAAGATGCTATTCCTGAGTTATTTGCTAAAATTATGGAAATAGTAGGCGATAAGGGGACTTTGGAATCAAAATCTAAACCAGACGAGAGAACGAAGTCCATAATAATTGCCCCAGTAAAATAAAAGCCGCCGTATGGCGGTTTTTTTAATCAAATAACGTAAAAAATCTTTGCCTTTTTATATTTCTTTTTGTATGGTTTCTTTATAATAAAAAGGTTTTAAATGGACGAAAAAAAACTATCCTTTGAAGAGGCTTATAAGCAATTAACAGATTTAGTAAAAAAAATGGAATCTGGTGAGTTACCTTTGTCGGATTCTGTTGCTGCATATGAACAAGGTATTAAACTGAAAGCATATTGCGAACAATTGTTAAAAGAAGCAGAATTAAAAATAGAGACTTTAAAAGTTACACCAACGCAAGCATAATGGATTTATCGTGGCTGACAAAAGTAAATTGACACCAGTTATGCAACAATATGTTGATATGAAGGAAGAAAATCCTGATGCGCTGTTGATGTTTCGTCTGGGCGATTTTTACGAGGCTTTTTTTGATGATGCAAAAATAATCAGTCAAAATTTAGGTTTGGTATTGACTCAGCGCGGTACAGATGCCGATGGTGATAACATACCTATGTGCGGGATACCGTGGCATGCGGCGGATAATTATTTTGGACGATTAGTAAAGGCCGGTTTTCGTGTTGCGCTGGTGGAACAAATGGAAACACCCGCAGAAGCAAAAGCACGCGGACACAAATTTATAGATAGAAAAATTATTCGTGTTTTAACCCCAGGTACATTAACAGACGAAAACCTTTTAACGCCGAAGAATTCAAATTTTTTAATTTCCGTCGTAATGTTAAAAAATGGGCAGTTTGATATAGCGGGCTGTGATATTTCTACAGGGGAATTTTTTGTCGGTAAAACATCAGATATGATTGATGATTTAGTTCGAATAAACCCAGCAGAAGTAATATATCCAGAATCATTGGCAGAAAACGAAACGATTATAAAGGTAAGAAATACTTTTAAGACAACGCCTGTATACGAGAAACTATATCATCGTACGGATATAGATAAAATCGTTTATAGTGTTTTTGGCGGCATAATTTCTGCGGATGTTGAAAAGGTTGATGATAATTATGATAGCGCCATAAAATTATTAGCTGGTTATTTATTTAATACCCAACGTGGGGCGTCTATTACTTTTCGTGCGCCATACGTATATAAATCTGGGCGTCAATTGTTGATAGATTCTGCAACATGGAAAAGTTTGGAAATTGATGCACCTTTAAACGATGGCGGAATATGTCTTACGGATGTTTTAGACAATACGAAAACTGCTGCTGGTGCACGTAAGTTACGTGCGTATTTGCGTACATTGTCCGGTGATATAGAGGAGATAAAACGTCGTCAAGGTCATATAGGTCACTTAATGTTAAATAGTGATGTTATGGGGCTTGTTTCATCGACTTTGGCATCTGTGCCAGACGTGGGACGCAGTCTATCTCGTTTGTTGTCAGGAAGGGGGACGCCGCGTGATATGCGTCATATTACAGACTTCTTGATAGAGTTACCTAATGCAAAAATGTTGGGAACGCGGTTGGATGCTTTTTTATCGAATAAATTTGAAAAAATTAACACTCATGATGCGTTGGCGCTTGAATTAAGTTCCGCGTTAAGCGACGAATTACCAACTTTTTTCCGTGACGGTAATGTAATTCGTTCAGGTTTTGATATATCTTTGGATCATATGCGAGGTCTTGCACACGGAGCAAAAGAGACAATTGCAGGGATGCAGGCTGAATATGCATCTTCTACTGGGGTTCATAATTTAAAGATTAAATATAATAATATTTTGGGGTATTTTATAGAAGTTCCAAGTGCGCGGGCAGAAGCTATGATGAAACCTGATTCTGGTTTCATACATCGTCAGACTATGGCTGGGAATATGCGCTTTACCACTGCGAAACTGATCGAACTGGATAACGATGTGCGTAGTGCCGCAGAAAAATCTGATGCCATAGAGGCAGAAATTATATCAAAGCTTATTGAAAAAATTCGTGGTATTGCGGATGATTTACTTGCAACAGCAGAATTGTTAGCTGATTTAGATGTATGGTATTCTTTAGCAGTTACGGCCGATAAATATTCTTGGGTTCGCCCAAGTATAACAGATGATGTGTCTTTCGATGTCGTTGGGGGAAAGCACCCCGTAATTGATTTTGTGTTGCGGAGTAGGGGGGATAACTTCGTTAAAAATGACTGCAATTTAAACGTTACATCCATTGCTCTTTTAACTGGTCCAAATATGGCGGGTAAGTCTACATATTTAAGACAAAACGCATTGTTGGTAGTATTGGCTCATTTGGGATCTTTTGTGCCGGCTGTACGTGCGACAATCGGTATTTGTGATCAGCTGTTCAGTCGTGTTGGGGCGTCGGATAATTTGGCCGCAGGGCAATCTACATTTATGGTGGAAATGAGTGAAACAGCAAATATATTACGTCGGGCCACAAGATCTTCTTTTATAATATTTGATGAAATAGGACGTGGAACATCGACTTATGATGGTATGGCCATTGCTCAGGCTGTTTTAGAGTATTTAAATGAATTACAACCAAGAACGCTTTTTGCAACCCATTATCATGAGTTAACTTCACTGGTCGGGTGTAAAGCAGGGCAATTACAAAACGTTTCTTGTCTGACAATAGATGTGCGTGAACATAATAATGAAATCATCTTTATGCATAAAATTGTTGCAGGGGTGGCAAATCGTTCTTATGGGATACAGGTCGCTAAAATGGCTGGTATGCCGGCGTCTGTCGTGTCGCGTGCAGAAGATGTTTTGGCAGCTTTGGAATCTAATGATGAAAGATTATGTGAAGAGATTAAACCATTTATAAATAAAAGCGAGGGAGCAACGGGGAACAAAAAAGAAACAAAAGTGTCGCAATCGCAAAATGCAAAGACGCAATTAAATTTATTTGGATAAAAGGAAAACAAATGTACGTACGCCCCATCTTCGTATTTAAGACACATTTTTATGAACCATCGTATTGCGAGTTTAAAAGTTTTATTTCTTTAAAGAATTTTTTGAAAAATTTTGACTTTATGCACCCGCATGAAGTTAGTCGTTTATCAACCGGACTTCCCGTGTTTCAATTAGGCGTTAAATATGAATGCTTTTTGGAAGGTTACGTTTTTAGGTCTGATGTTAAATGGATTAGTGCTTTTTTGTGTGGACGTTATTGTAGAAAAGACCAAAACGGTAAAATGTTCGTAAGCGTTCCTTTTGATAAGGTTATAAATAATACAAACTCAGAAATTGTGTATAGAGAATATAAGGAAATACCATTCCATAAAAACATGGCAGATGCTGTAATTAATATTGATAAAATGCGCCAAGTTTGGCCAAAAAATTATACCACATCAGAAATGAAAAAATTTCTTGCGTCTGTTGAAAAAATTAAACGCAAAATAAGAAGAACAAGGGTTCATTAAAATTGATGTCTGGTTGGGTGATTTTAGATAAACCGTCGGGCATGTTTAGTCGTACAGCAGGTGCGCGCGTTGCACGTATGTTCGGAGTTAAAAAGTTCGGACATATTGGAACCCTTGACCCGATGGCGTCTGGTGTTTTGCCCATTGCGATTGGTGCGGCAACAAAAATGATACCTTTTGTTGAAAATGCGTGTTCTTTGCAAAAAGAATATTTGTTTTCGGTACAATTCGGGTTTGAGACAGATACTTTGGATATAACGGGAAAGGAAATATTACGAACAGGCGTTATACCAAATAAAGAAACTGTTTTGTCGGTATTGTCAAATTTAGTTGGTGATATAGAGCAAATTCCTCCTATGTATAGCGCTGTACACATAAACGGGAAACGTGCATATGATTTAGCTCGTCAGGGAAGGGTGATGACGGAAAACATTCCAAGTCGTAGTGTACATATAGATGAATTGACGTTGGTCGGTATAGATGAAAGCGTTTGGACGTTTAAAGTTAGTTGCAGTCGTGGCACTTACGTTCGATCTCTTGCACGGGATATAGCAAAAATGTGCGGGACCGTCGCAACTGTTAGTATGATAATGCGTACAGAAAGCATTGGTTTAAAAATAAAAGATGCTGTAAAACTTGATTTTTTAGAAAATCTGTTTAATAATGGTGCAGATTTCAAGCAGTTCTTGAAACCAATTGATTTCGGACTGGGGGACATTCCGGTTCAGAAATTAAACGATGAACAAGCAATTTCGTATAGAAATGGCGGTTTTATCGAAATTAATGGGCATGCAGGTCTGCGTCGCGTTTATACTGATTCTGAGTTCGTCGGAATAGGGGATGTAGCAGACGGTATTTTACGCCCGAAAAGAACAATTTAATAAAAAAAGGAAATATAATGTCCATTACAAAAGAAAAAAAGAATGAACTGATTCAGGCCTATAAAACAACCGAAAAAGATAACGGTGGTTCTGCCGCATCTCAGGTTGCGGTATTAACTGAACGCATTCGTAATCTTACAGAACACATGAAGAACAACCACAAAGATGAACATTCTAAACGTGGTTTGTTGTTGATGGTAAATCGCCGTAAGAAGTTGTTGGGATACATAAAAAAACGTAATCCTGCAGAATATGAAGATCTGATTAAAAAATTAGGTCTGCGTAAATAAATAAAACCGGCTGTTGCCGGTTTTTTATTTTTATTTGCAAAGATATAAATATCTTTTATAATCAACCAAGTGCGAAGGGGAAATTGTTCATTCTTGCATTTGTATGGAATGCAAAAACGAATAATTTTTCTTCGCTTTGGTAAAACTAAAAAATGGAGAAATAAATGTTATTTGGTTTATTTAATAAAGAAGAAAAGGCTCATTTGAATAATCCTGTTGCTGTTGAAATACAATATGGTGATGAAACTTTGCGATTGGAAACAGGACGCATGGCAAAACAAGCAAATGGTTCTGTTTTAGCAACAATGGGCGGAACAATGGTATTGGCAACTGTGTGTGCAGAAAAGACCGCTGTTGAAGGGCAAGATTTTTTTCCTTTAACGGTTGATTACCAAGAAAAGTTTGCTTCAGCGGGTCGTATTCCTGGGTCGCGCGATAGACGTGAAGGTAAGGCGTCAACTGGTGAAACGTTGATTGCTCGTTTGATAGATCGTCCTATTCGTCCGTTGTTCCCAGAAACATTTAAGAATAAAGTTCAGATTATCGCACAGGTGTTTTCTTATGATAAGAAAAACCAACCGGATATCTTGGCTATGATTGCTTCTTCTGCTGCGCTGGCTTTGTCTGGTGTTCCTTTTGCAGGACCGATTGGTGCGGCACGTGTTGGTTACGTTGATGGAAAGTACATTTTAAATCCTTCGAAAAAAATGACCGAAGATTCAGAAATGGATTTGGTTGTTGCGGCTACGAAAGACGGGGTGCTGATGGTCGAATCAGAAATCGGTGAATTAGACGAAGCAACGACTTTAGGTGCGGTAAAATTCGGTTTTGACGCACAGCAGGACGTTATCAAAGCAATTAATGAATTTGCGGAAAAAGCCGGTAAAGAACGTTGGGCGGTTCCGGAAAAATCTGTTGAATACGTTGCCATGGAAAAAGATTTTGAATCTTTTGCTGGTGAAGTAGAATCTGCGTTGCAAATTAAAGAAAAACTGGTGCGTTTGGAAACTTTGGGTAATATTCATGCTGAGGCAAAGGCACGTATTCCAGAATTGTTCCCAGAAACGCTAACTGCAACTTCTACTTTGGAGTCTTGGGCAGATGAAATAATAGAAAATCTGACAGCACGTATAATGCGCGGTAATATTTTGGCTGGTAAACCACGTATTGACGGTCGTGATAATAAAACCGTTCGGCCGATTGAAATTGAATTGGGCGTTCTGCCACGCGCACACGGTTCTGCTTTGTTTACACGTGGAGAAACTCAGGCTTTGGTTTCTTTAACGCTTGGTGGCGGTAAAGATGCGTTGCCTATTGAATCTTTGGACGGGGACGAAGAACGTGACTTCATTTTAAACTATAATTTCCCAGGTTATTCCGTTGGAGAATGCAAAGGTTTAAAGTCACCTGGACGTCGTGAAATAGGGCACGGTAATTTGGCATGGCGTGCATTACATCCAATGGTACCGACGCGTTCAGAATTTGATTATGTAATTCGCGTTGTATCCGATATATTAGAATCAAATGGTTCGTCTTCTATGGCGACAACTTGCGGTGCAACATTGGCAATGATGGACGGCGGTGTGCCGCTGAAACGTCCTGTCGCCGGTATCGCAATGGGTTTGATAAAAGAAGGTAACGATTATGCGATTTTGACGGATATCTTAGGGGATGAAGATCATTTAGGTGATATGGACTTTAAGGTAACTGGTACAGACCGTGGTATTACCGCGTTGCAGATGGATATTAAAATCACATCTATAACGTTTGAAATCATGGAACATGTGTTGGCACAGGCAAAAGAAGGGCGTATGCATATATTGGGTAAAATTGAAAAAGCCATCAAAGCACCACGTAAGCATTTGTCAGAATTTGCCCCACAGGCGTATACCATGAAAATAAACCCTGATAAAGTTCGTGATGTGATAGGTAAGGGCGGTGCTGTAATTCAAGCTCTTACGCGTGAAACAAATACTCAAATCGATTTGTCAGACGATGGATCTATAAAAATTATGGCTACGTCAAAAGAAGATGCGGATGCAGCAATTTCTCGTATAAAGGATATTGTTGCGGAACCAGAAGTGGGCGTAATTTATCCAGGCGTTGTATCTGGTATTAAAGATTTCGGGCTGTTTGTAAAAATATTGAACGGTTTTGAATCTATGGTTCATATTTCTGAAATTACCGGTGAAAGAATCGCAAAAATTGAAGACACAAAAATCAAAGAAGGCGATAAAGTATTCGTAAAATATCTTGGTGCAGACAAACGTGGTAAAACGCGGATGTCTATGGTAGATATTGATCAGAAAACCGGTAAAGAAATCGAAAAATAACTTTTAAAGTAGCCCCATTAACGTGGGGCGCTTTTACAACACGGTGGAGAATAAAATGGATATGGAAGCCTTAATGGCGCAGGCCAGTGAGTTACAAGATAAAGTTACGGCCGCACAGGAAAAATTATCTTTAATGCATGTTAAAGGCATATCAGGTAATGGTTCCGTTATTATTGATATGAATGGTAAATACGATATTGCTAATATAACCATAAGTGACGATCTGGCTTTAAAAGGTGGTAAGGCTGTTGCGGAAATGGTTGCGTTAGCTTATAACGATGCAAAGGCTAAGGCTGATGAATTAATAGATAACGTAATGGGAGAAGCAACGGCAAGCATTCCGATGCCGGAATAAAAAACTGGACAAGCGCAAAAAAATGATTTATTATTTGGCCACTGTTTGGGATGTTTAGCTCAGTTGATTAGAGCATCTCGTTTACACCGAGAGGGTCGGGGGTTTGAGTCCCTCAACATCCACCAAGTCATAATGAACCGCCCGTAAAGGGCGGTTTCGTTTAGTTATCTAGCATTCTTTTCATGCCATTTTATGGCATTTTTTATATATGCTTTGGCTAATTCCGCATCAAATTTTGTTGTCCCGGGAGTTTTTAAATTATGTTCTGCATCAATCCAAATTTGATAAGAACTCGGTACGATTAAAGATATTTCTGTTAAGTTATCGTATACGTTTTCTGCATCTAACCCACCAGAATACCCGTGCTTATATCCACATGAATATGGGATTTCCCAACGTTTAGGTAAAATACTTGATTCATAAGATGAGTTATAAAGAAGTGAAATTTTTAAACCCGACTTATATAATTTATTTATAAACGATAGTATTATCGGATTTCTATTACAAGAAAATATGAATTCTTTGTCTGGGTTGTTTTTTATTATATTTTGTATGTTATTTGTATCATTTAAGTACATGTTACTGGTAATATTAAGTTGCCATCTGCGTATTAGTGATCCGCCTTTTTTATCTTTTTTATGCATTAATCTGTTTGCATCCGGGTCAATTTTTCCTGCACAGAAATCTGAACAAAGTTTACCGTTTATATGTAACGCAAGATTCATGGTTTCAGAATCTTTTAGTGATAATAATTGTTCAAGCCATTTATATGTAGTACTTGTATTTGCTGTAACCCCGATTTCTACAAGTGGCGATTGTTTGGACAAATCAATAAGCTTATCATAAGATAGTTCTTCGTTTACTCCGGAACAGGTGATATAACGTAGTTTCATTTTATGCCTTTAGTATTTGTAATGTGATATAATGCTAGTACAAATGATAAAATGTTGTCAATCATTCAAAACTAAAGAAATATTTGCGTCTTTAATTGCAGATTTAAATTATTATGTTTATAATAGTTTACGTTATTAAATAAGGAGAAATGTATGAAAAATTTTTTTAGTGTTATGGCTATGATTTCTTTATTAAGCGCGTGTGCGACTGTAAATCCATATACTGGCGAAGCGCAAACGTCAAAAGCGGTATGGGGAACGGCTATTGGTGCCGCAACTGGTGCCGCAACAGGTGCGTTGGTTGCAAAAAATAGCGGGGCAGGGGCCTTGGTTGGTGGTTTGGCTGGGGCCGCACTTGGTGGCGGGGTCGGTTATTATCTGGACGCACAAGAGGCAGAATTGCGTCAAGAACTGGCTTCTACGGGTGTAAGCGTTGTTCGTGACGGAGATAGCATTCGTTTGATTATGCCGGGTAACATCACTTTTAAAACAGATTCTTCTGATATAAATGCAGGTTTTTATGCAACCTTAAATTCTGTGGCGAAGGTATTAAATAAATACGATAATTCAACTGTAATGGTTCTGGGGTATACGGATAGTACCGGCAGCGCAGAATATAATCAGACTTTGTCTCAGCAACGTGCGAACGCTGTGGCAGCATATTTACAGGGGCAGGGTGTAAAATCGTCAAGGTTTGAAATAATGGGGCTTGGGTCTTCAAATCCTATTGCGTCGAATACGACGGCTGAAGGACGTCAGCAAAACCGTAGAGTGGAAATAAAAATTATACCGAATAAGTAAAATAAAAACCCGCAAACGCGGGTTTTTATTTTTGTTTTTGTTCCCAAATTAATGCAGCTTTTATATATTTTTCCGCACGATATAAGTCAAATACACGGGTCCCAGGTTTCATTAATCGTCCTTCTGCGTCAATCCATATGTCTCTTCTGTTGCCGGCAACCTTTGCGATTTTATCAAGATTTTCTGTTACGTTTTCAGGTGATAATCCGCCGGCATACCCTTGATAGTGTTCAAAGTAAACAGGTCTTTGCCATGAAACAGGTGTGATGCCGTTGCCATATGACGCATCAAATAATAAAGAAAATCTTACCCCTGTGTTATTAAGTTTATCAATGAATTTTTGTAACTGAGCATTAGTATTATAAGGAAAAATGAACTCATAACCTGGGTATGATGATATTATTTTAGCGACTTGTTTAGCTTTAGGGGTTATGGTATTATCTCCTATATTTAGTTGCCAGCGTTTAATTAACGGAGTTCCTGTTATTTTATGTTTACGGTTTAATAACATTTGTAGTTCTGGCGGAATTCTGCCAGTACAGAAAGCATTACACCAATCATAATTTACATGTAATGCAATATTTAATGGGGTATATAAAGAATTTGATGTATCTAAAATTTTATTTAACCAAGCATTTCTAGGTTTTCCGTTGGCCATATTAGAACTATGTGCCTGGACGCCTATTTCTACCTTTGGTGATATTTTTAACAAATTAATAACATCGTTGACCAGTATGTTTTCTCTGATGTCTGAACAAGTTATATAGCGTAGGTTCATTTATTACCCTTTTATTATTTAGAATTTTGCCATTTTAAGGCGGCGCTTATGTATTGTTTAGCCCTATTTATATCAAATTTTTTTGTTTCGGGATTTTTTAGTTTACTTTCTGCATCAATCCATACATCTGTTCTATCTTTGGTAACGAGCTTGATTTTATCAAGGTTTTCCGTAACGTTTTCTGGTGACAAACCGCCTGCATAACCTTGGGGGTGATTTGTATATAAAGGCGCGGCCCAATTTTTGTTTGTTTTTCCTGTACCGCAAGATACATCATATAATAACGAGAATTTTGATCCCGTTTCATTTAAACGCTTTATGTTATAGCATTCTGATGGTCCATATTGAAAAATAAACTCGTTATCAGAAAATGATTTTAATAATTTAGCGATTTCTTCTGGATTAAAAATTTTAGTTTTACTGCCATAAACATTTATTTGCCAGCGACGTATTACTGGGGTACCGTCTGTACGAGTTAATGATAACCAATTTTTTATCTCTGGTGCCAAGATTCCTTGGCAGAAATTATCACACCATTCCATGTTTACATGAACTGCCAGATTTGGGGCCTTTGGCATATATAAACTTTCTTTTAAAAGTCTATTAAACCATTGGTTACGTGGCATACCGTCCGACATTTTAGATGGGTGTGCCTGTACGGCTATTTCTACAATCGGTGCAGTTTGAGATAATCGTAACACTGCTTCTACGGCAACGGTTTCTCTTGGATCTGAACAGGTTATGTAACGTAGTCTCATTTTATTCTCCTTTTGCATTATTTAAACGCAATTGACCGCAAGCACTCCCTATGTCCTGACCGCGTTCCCGTCTAATTCGTGTATGAATTCCGTTTTTAATTAAAATATCCTGAAATTTATGGACTGCGTTACCAGATGGTGATGCAAAATCACGTTCATCAACGGCATTCCATGGTATCAAATTTACCATACAGTTTTTGTTTTTTAGTAACTCAGATAATTTTTCTGCAAGTTCTGAAGTACAGTTGAATAATTCTACTTCGCCAGAAGAATTCTTTTTACCCAGTAATATATATTCTATCATCAGTTGACGATTATGCAGGTCAGAAAATTCAAAAGCTGCATTTAATACTTCTTCCAGTTTATACTTATTGTTTATCGGCATAATCTGGCTGCGTAATTCATTTATCGGTGCGTGCAAAGATATTGCTAAGTTTATAGGACGTCCCCATTCTGTAAGTTTCTTTATCCCAGGAACTATACCACACGTAGAAAGCGTTATTTTGCGCCAACCTATGCCCATATCAGAATTTGCACGTTCAACGAAGCCAATAACATTTTCAACGTTTTGTAATGGTTCACCGGTTCCCATGATTACAATATGAGATACGTCATCGTTATTGGCATCACCGTTTGGGCGAATTGGTTTGTTCGATAATTTGTCGTTACGTAATTCCCATTGTGCGACTAAAATCTGGGAATAAATTTCATTTACTGTCAAATTTCTTTTTAACCCCAGCAATGTGCTTGCACAGAACTTACAACCCATTGCACAACCTGCCTGAGAGCTGACGCAAACACTATTTCCATAACTTGTGCGCATTAGTACGCATTCTATTTGTTCTGTATCGTTTAACTCTAATAAAAATTTAGTTGTCTGACCGTCAGAAGATTCCAGTTTTTTTACTATTCGTACCGGTAAAGTTTGGGCACAGGCATCCAAGTCTTGACGTAATTGTTCCGGCAGGTTTTTCATAGATTGAAAATTTGGTGCACCGCGGTTCAGCCAATCTTTGATTTGTTTCGCACGAAACTTTGGTTGCCCAAGTTTAGCAACGAATTCATTTAGTTCTGTTTCTGTAAAATTAAATAATATGGGCTTCATAATTTATATCTATCATCGTTTATTACGACAACTGCTTTACGCCTTAATTGCTTTAATTGCTGGTCGGCAACGAACATTGCCTGCTTGAATTGAGCGTTTTGTTCTATCATATCATCAAGCTTTCCATATTCAGACGTTTTTTTCGTGTCACAAACAAGTATAACTGACCTATCAACAACCGGAGACCACGTTAATTTCGGTAAGGTTGCGACTCTTTCACGAATGTCTTCTGCCAGTTCATATTGTAATGCAGTAAATTTTTGCGGCGCACCGCCTAAGTTACGTGCCATTTGCATGGCGTCATCGCAACTGGACGGTTTCGTAAGTTTCGTTGCCACATCGGCTGGAATATCGACTAGTCTTATCAGCGTCATTTCAATTGGTAAACCTTGTTCTCGTGCGATTTCTGCGCGTTCTGCCGCTATGTCGGCATCAGTTATATCAACTGTCGGTAAAATGGTTCTGGCAACAATTATCTGCCACGCAATTTCTGCACGCATGGCGGATAAAGCCATTTCTCGTTCTGTTTCAGATAAACTGCCTAAGTTCATTTTTTTTAATTCTTTTTCTACGGTCTTGTCATCTGGCACGACATTGAAATTCTTGGCATAGGCAAGTTTTACATTGTCATCAATTATGTTTTGTAGCGCTATTCTGCGATTGTCTGTAGATGCATTACCTTGTTTGGCCATTAAAGTTGTTCGGGCTGTGATATCTGCATCTGTTATCGGCGTGCCGTTTACAGATGCAATTACAGATACGGCATACGTTGGTATTGTAAACATTATTGAAAAAAGTACTGTAAACAGTTTTTTCATGTAAATCTTTCCTTTGCTTTTTTAGTATTGTTGACCGTTTATGCTCATTCCGAATTTAAATTGAATTGTCGTGTTACCCACGTAATCATATTTTATAGCGTTATCTTTACGATATTGCAAAGATAAGTAATAACATGGGTGAGTATAAAAGATACCACCAGAATGTCGCTGAAATCTATCATATGTTGCGTTATATACAGCATTAAATTGTACCGACCACCTGTCTGTTATTTGTACCCCTATGCCGCCGTTAATTTCATTTATGTTTTCCCCCATTGTATATTCGTCAATAAATTGCTGAGACCACATATGACTAATATTAATGAAATTTTTTGACTTCCATATATATGCAGATGTCTCTATGTGGCGTAAAGAAAGGTCTTCCTGATCAAATCTAAAGCGCGAAGTTATATTTAACCATTTTGAGTTATTATATCCTATTCTACCTACATAATCTGATGCACCATTATGAAATCCGCTGTTTGGATTTATGTCTATTTTAGCATCAAAATCGTATGTTTGCCCCAGAAATAATTCAAATGTTTTTCCTTGGTTGTTAAAAGCAGAATATCGTACACCATAGTCTGCGTATGTACCGTTTTCCCATAAGTCATAACCAGCAAAACGATTATCAGAAAATAAAGTAGTGTCTGACAAAAAAGTTCCTGCCGAATCGTTGTTTAAAGTGAACTGATCTTCGTCAGTTTGTCTCATGACGGTTAATCTTGCGCGAGGTTCTATTATTTGTGTCCAATTGTTCGTAGGTTTAAATAAAGGCAGTCCCCATTCAACATAACCACTTGGCAGGAATCTGTCTTTTAATCCAGAAAAATCTGATGTATCTACCATTTCTGAGTTATTAAAATTATATACGTCGTAACGAGTAGATATGCTGGCGGTTAATCTGTTACCACCCCACAAAGTCCAAGGAGATACAATTCTTGCATCACCAATTAAACGCTGCGATGATGTACCGTCACCTGATATGCCTAGAACGTCGGCATCAAAAACAAGGTATGTTTCTTTGAATAGTGGCGCGGTCTGGTAGGTTCCTCGTATATTCGGTAAAATATTACCTGATGGTGACGCATATATGCCAGTTGATTGACGTAATTCTTGGAATATGTGTGCGTCTGCAACAACATAACTTGATTGCCCGAATAATTCTACTTTTGCACCAGAATCTAAATATGGTTGATCATCGTAAAAACCATATTTCTGCATAAAGGTTTTATCAGAAGCCCTTTCTAAAAATACTGTTGCACGGGCATACTCACCTAATGCAATAAGATCATTGTTAAATATGTACCAACGGTTTTCACCTGCCTGATTATGGGTAAATGCACCATGTGTTCGATATTCTGAATGATCCATATTTAGACGATGCTCTAACTTAAATAATGGATTTTCTTGCGTTAAATATGATGTTGTTACTGTTAAATCATGGGTGTCAGAAAAATTAATGTAAATAGGTATATTTATTTGAGTCCCCATATTATTTGTAGACTCAAAGTCAGGCATTAAAAGCCCCGTTTTATATTTGACGCTTGGATCAGGCATTTCATAAAACGGTAACCAAAAAACAGGTATGTCATAAGTCCATAACACAGGGTTAAAAAACAATAACATGTGTTCATTCATGTTGTGAATGATTTTTGATGCCCTTATTTCCCATGCGTCTCCATATGCATCGCAGTCATCACATGCTGTAAACATGGCTTTGTATGCAATAGTTGTATCTTCATCATGAACTATGTGGTCTGATTCTATATAAACATGATCACCCAACCACAGCTTTATGTCATTACCAGATAAATTATTACCGTTTTGTGATAAATATGAATCTGTTAGCGTCATGCGCTGACCGGTTTGATTCGTTATTTCTGTGCTACCAGATGTTTTTATTGTGTCTGTTTTCGTGTCATATTCTATTTTATCTGATACAATTGTTTTCGGCGTTTCTATATCAACAGACGCACCGTAAGCAAAATACGGTACGAAACAAAGCATAAAAAAGGGGTTAATTTTTTTCATTTTTTACATAGTATGAATAGTGTTATACCCAAGGTTGTCAAGATTAATAATGTTAGTAATAAAAATTGACTTACGCTATCAATCATATTTGAAGTAGACATAAACAACGACATTACAACAGCCATGGCTGCAACGGCAATTGCAGGGGCAAAACTTGCTCTTCTTCGCAATAAAGAAGACCGTAGTAATATTGCAGCGCATAATGCCGCTAGTATTAAGTTCATTATTGGACCCAAAAATCTGGAACTTAATTCTGCCAGTACCATTTTGTGTTGTTTTTCTGATGGAGAATCTAATACAGATTTGATCAATATCGTTGTTGGTACTCTGCGAACCTTAAACGAATTCTCGCCTTCTTTATCGGCGACGTTTAGATCCATATCAAAATTATCGAAAGTACCTGTGGTAAGTGTGTCACCTTTTGTTTGTAAAGAACCGTTTGTCATAACTAAAGACAGACCCCTAGGGGTAGAAACAAGCTTCCCTTTTTCGGCAAATATAGTTATAGGAGAGGCTTTGTCGCGCATATCAGATAACATTACTTGGCTTAAATCGTGACCAGATACTTTATCAACATATACAACCAGACCATCTGCCAGTTCTGTAAAAGCAGATTCTTGTAACTTTAGATGAGCCAGCCCATAACGTAAATTCCACTGTGTTGAATAGAACATTGCTTGAGTTTGCGGTACAATCCAAACGTTTAAAACAAAGTGTAAAACGGTAAGAACAAGTGCCATCGTTAAAGCGGGGCGAGCCAATTGCTTAGGCGACAAACCAGATGCCGTCATTACTGTTATTTCGTTATCTGATATAAGCTTATTATATATAAAAATAACTGAAATAAATGTTACGAATGGTATTATGATAGACATGATAAATGGTATCATAAGCATCGTCATGCCTAAAAAATTTGATAAATTTACGCCATAATTTAATAAAAACTTCATCATGGACATTATTTGTAACATCCATGCCAGACCTGTTAACACCAGTAACAGCATTACAAAAATCACGACCAATTGACGCGTAAAATATTTATTAAGGATTTTCATATTTTTAAAGTATAAAGCCCAAAACCCATAGCGTCAAATCTTATTTATAGTATGCTTACATTAAGTGTATATTTTTCTTGCATTTATTCGATTCGACGTTAATAATAAGAATGTTCTTAAAAAGTTTTTAAGAGCGGGGTTGAAAAACCCCGCTCTTTCAGTAAAGAGACAAAAAAACAAATCGAAGGAGAAAGCAAATGTCTTTTGTTTCTATGCCTCGTCAAGATTTGCTGCTGGCGATTGATTCATTGGCTCAGGAAAAGCAGATTGACCGTGAAATAGTTATAGATTCTTTGGAAGCCGCGATTGCAAAAATTGCTAAACATAAATATGGTGAAGAATTTAATATAACAGCAGAAATAGACCGTAAAAATGGTTCTATTCATGTAAAGCGCTTGTTTGAAGTAATTGATTCTCCGGAATCAAAGGGTGACGAATATGACGCTAATACAATGTTGACCGTAGAAAAGGCAAAAAAATACGCAAAGGATCCAAAGGTTGGTGACGTTGTTGAAGACCCTTTACCAGAACCAGAATTCGGTCGTATGGCATTTCAGACGGCAAAACAAATTATGACTGCACGTGTTCGTGACGCAGAAAAGGGTCGTCAATACGAAGAATTTAAAGATAATATCGGTGATATAGTAAGTGGCGTTGTTAAACGTATTGAATTCGGTAATGTTTTTGTTGATATTAACGGTAAAGCAGAAGGGTATATTAAAAGTACAGAACTGATACCAGGTGAACGCTTGGCGGTTGGCGATCGTGTTCGTGCGTTGATAATGGATGTTGCTCGTTCTAATTCTGGACCTCAAATATTTTTAACTCGTACACATCCGATGTTTATGGAAAAACTTTTCGTGCAAGAAGTTCCAGAAATTTATGAAGGGATAATTAAGATTAAATCTGTTGCTCGTGCCCCTGGAAGTCATGCAAAAATAGCCGTAGAAACACAAGATCCATCTATTGATGCAGTTGGTATGACAGTGGGTATAAAGGGAACCAGAATTCAGCCGGTTATAAATGAATGTCATGGGGAAAAGATTGACGTAATTTTATATTCTGAAGACCCTGCTGTGTTCATTGTAAACGCTATGCAGCCGGCAAAAGTTGCAAAAATTATCGTAGATGAAGATACGCGCAGTGCGGCAGTTGTGGTAAACGAAGATCAGCAGTCTTTGGCAATTGGACGTCGCGGTCAGAACGTTCGTTTGGCTTCTCAATTAACGGGTTGGAACATAGACGTTATGAACGAAGCAGAAGAACAAGAACGTCGTGCAAAAGAAGTTAAAGAAAAGACTGAATTGTTCATAAGTGCTTTAGATGTTGATGAAATGTTGGCGCATCTATTGATTACAGAAGGCTTTAGAACCATTGAAGAAATTGCTTTTGTTGATGTATCCGAATTACAGGGTATCGAAGGCTTTAACGTTGAATTGGCAACTGAATTACAGAATAGAGCAAAAAATTATCTGGCTCGTCAGGAAGAGAAATATAAAGAAGATGGACATAAGCTTGGTATGAAGGATGATTTGTTAAACTTTGATTTTATTAAACGTCCGATTATAATGCAGTTAGGTAATGCGGGAATAAAGTCTTTGGAAGATTTGGCAGACTTATCTACGGATGAGTTAATTGAAATCTTAGGTGAAGATACGATGAGTTCTCGTTTAGCCGGTCGCGTTATAATGAAAGCGCGAGAACTGGCATATGGCATCACGCAGGGTGAAGAATAATACTTAACGGAGTAGATTTTATGGCGACATTAACACTTGGTAAATCTGTAACTATTGACGCAGTACAAAGTAAAAAAGGTGATGCGGTCTTTGTTGAACGCCGTCGGCGCGTTGTAGCCCCGGGTAGCAAGGAATTGCGCGAAGAACCGGTACAACCAACTGCGCCTAAGAATGCTGCTGATGAAAAATTACGTGCCGTATTAGAAGCAGCGCGTGCGCGCGAAGAAGAACGTCAAAAACGTGCCGCAGAAGAGGCGGCTCAGCGCGCAGCGCGCGAAGCAGAGATTGCACGTGAAACGCGTGAATATGAGCAAGTTAAAGAGCAATTAGCAGCACGTGAAAATGTCGCAGATGAAACGCCAGATGCTTCTGTTGAAGCAGTTGTCGCCGAACAAAGAAAACATTCTGCACCCCAATCAAGATCAAAGCAAAATCGGGATGAAGACGACTTAGGACTTGGAAGGCCTTCTAAATTCACTAATTATAAAAAAGAATTTAAAAAAAACGGTAAGATATCTCTGCATGATATCGTAATCGGTAGTGAAGACGATGATGAAGAAATAGGTTTACGTGGTGCCAATCGTCGGCGCTCTGAAGCTTCATTAAAGCGTTTCCGGGAAAAGGCCAGGGCCATATTTACAGCGCCACAGAAGGTTGAACATGTTGTAACTCTTGGTGATACGATTATTGTAAAAGATCTTGCTGCTGCTATGGCGGAAAAGGTTGGCAATGTAATTAAAAAATTGATGGAAATGGGCATGATGGTATCACAGAATCAATCAATTGATGCCGATACTGCTGAGTTGATCGCCGAGGAATTTGGGGCAAAGGTTAAAAGAGTAGATGTAAAACCTTATGCTGATCAATTAGAACGTCAACCTGATCCTGAACACTTACAGCCTCGGTCGCCTGTTGTAACGGTTGTTGGTCATGTTGATCACGGTAAAACATCGTTATTAGATGCTTTTCGTCATGCGAACGTTGCTGCTCGTGAAGCCGGAGGAATTACACAACATGTTTCTGCCTATGAAGTTAAAACAAAATCCGGAGAAATGATAACTTTCTTGGATACACCTGGGCACGAAACGTTTACTGCTATGCGCGCTCGTGGTGCACAGATGGCGGATATTGTTGTATTGGTGGTTGCCGCAAACGATTCTATTATGCCGCAAACAATAGAAGCGATAAATCATATTCGTGCGGCTAAGGTACCTTTTATAGTTGCAATAAATAAAATTGATTTGCCGGATGCAGATCCGCAACGTGTTAAAACAGACTTACTACAACAAGAAGTACAAGTTGAAGAATTGGGCGGTGATGTTCAATGCGTTGAAATTTCTGCTACCAAACATATTGGTTTGGATAAATTGGAAGAAGCCATTTTGCTACAGGCTGGTATAATGGATTTAAAGGCGGATCCAGACATGCCAGCGGTTGCATATGTTGTTGAAGCAAAAATGGAACGTGGTTTGGGTGCAACGGCAACTGTGTTAATGCGTCAAGGAACTTTAGCAATAGGTGATGTTTTCGTTGTTGGTGAAACATTTGGTCGTGTTCGCGGTTTGATAAATTCTGCGGGTGAACGGGTAAAATCTGTAAAGCCGGGACAACCTGTGGTTGTCTTAGGATTAGATACAGTTCCAAGTGCAGGAGATGAATTACATGTAATGGAAACAGAAGCTCAGGCTCGTGAAGTTGCGTCTTATAGAGCACAAAAGGTGCGCGATAAAGCCAATGCGGTTAAACGTTCTTCATTACAAGAATTGTTTGCAAAGCGTGATGCCGATAAGAAGTTAACTTTACCTATCGTTTTGCGGGCCGATGTACAAGGCAGCGTTGAAGCCATTAATGATATGCTTAAAGAAATAAACTCAGATAAGGTAGCTGTTGATGTTTTATCTTCTGGGGTTGGACAGATTACAGAAGGCGATGTTCGATTGGCGGCTGCATCTGGGGCTGTAATAATTGCTTTTAACGTACGCGCAGATTCTGCGGTTCGTGATATGGCTCGTGCTTCTGGTGTTGATATTCGTTATCATAGCGTCGTGTATAGAATTACTGATGAAATAAAAGAAATTTTATCCGGTAAACTTGCACCGGAAAAGAAAGAAAACTTTATCGGTTATGCCGACGTCATAGCTTTGTTTACAGTCGGCAAAGGAATTAAAGTTGCAGGATGTCGCGTAAGTGAGGGCGTTATAAAGAAAGATGCTTTTGTTCGCTTGTTACGCAATAACGTAGTTATCTATGACGGTAAAATCGGAGAGTTGCGTCGTGAGAAAAACGAAGTTAAGGAAGTGTCCGGTGCAGGAGTTGAATTCGGTATGTCTTTTGATAAATATAATGATTTAAAAGAAGGTGATCGAGTCGAATGTTATGAAGTTGAAGAAGTTCGCGCAAAGTTGTAATGTTCTTCTACATAAAAAACACCGGTATTTACCGGTGTTTTTTTAATTAAAAGGATTATCTTCTTTTTTGTATTCAATCACTATTGGTAAATGTTCCCAATGTAAAGCTTCTGCCAAACCACGCCTTAAATAACGTGTATATGATTCTGGGATGTCTGAAGCGCCCCCAACGTTGATGGTTATCTTCATAGGGTGTCTTCCTGTTTGGCGTGCAAATTTGATTTTCATTGGACGTTTTAACCTAGACATTGGTGGTTGGCGTGCCTCTATTAGCTTTTCAACTATACGATTTAGTAAACTGGTCGGTGCGTCACTATTCGATATGTCCCATTGTTCGTATATGCGCTTAAACATGTTTTGTACACCAGAACCCGTTTCAGCAGATATTGCCAATATCATTGGTTTTATTATTTGATGAAAAGAATTTGTGAATTGGTGTTTTAATTTTAATAATTTTTCATCGCGAATAGCCGGTTCTACTAAATCCCATTTGTTTAGCGCAACGCATAATATTTTACCAGATTCATATATTCGTGCAGCAATACCAAGAGCCTGATTTTCTATGTTTTTTGTGGCGTCCACAACTAATATTACTATATCTGCTTTTTCTATTGCATCGAGTGATTTTAGCGCGGATAAAGTTTCTACGTCGTCTTTTACCCCCGATTTACGGCGCAAACCCGCCGTGTCCATTAGAACGATATCACGACCATAAAAAGAAGTCGGTATTTTTACTGTATCCCTTGTTATACCAGGAGCATCAATAACTATCTGACGTTTATGACCTAATATCTTGTTCACTAACGTTGACTTACCAACGTTTGGCTGCCCCATTATTGCAATATTGATTCTTTGCTTTGATTGTTCTTCTTCGGTTTTTTGGTGTACATCAGGAGAAATCTTATCTAAAAATTCATATATTCTATTAAAACCAGATTTATGTTCTGCTGAAATCAGTACCGGTTCACCGAAGCCCAGTTTGTAAAATTCGCTTATGTCGGCAAGTTTTTTACCGGATTCTGTTTTGTTAGCTATTAATAATACCGGTGCACGTGTCTTTTTGCGAATGTTTCTTGCCCAATCGATATCTGCCGAAGTTAAACCAACGCGACCGTCTACAACAAATAGAATTGCATCAGAATTACTAATAGCGTCAAAAGCCATATTGGTTGAATCTGCCGCAATCCCGGATTTAGCGTTTTCTAAACCAGCAGTATCATATACTTCCCATGCACGATCGCGAATGGTTCCGCTGATGGTGTCACGTGTTACCCCGGGTCTATCGTGTACCAATGCATCACGAGTCCCCGTAAGAGCATTAAACAAAGTTGATTTGCCTGTGTTAGGACGACCGGCAATTGTAAGTTTTAACATTACTTTTTCCATTGATTTTTTTTTATTATAAAGCAAAAATATAAATAATCAAATCGGGGGTAAAAAATGATGAAAAAAATTAAAAAGGGTTTAAATCGCTTAAAAAATTTGTTGATAAATCCGAAACGTTATTTTACCAAAATCGTTGCTGACGGTAATATGGAAGAGGCAATGTTAAAAGCCTTTATATATGGTTTAATAGGCGGATGCTTGGTGTTGTTACTACATCTGATGGGTGGGGCAACTATTACTATAGGTTCTGTGTTTACGGCTTTAATAATTGTGCCTGTTTTAGCGGTTGCTTTATTGTTCGTGTTTGGTGGTTTAATGATGCTGGTTTCTGAAATTACAGGTGGAGAAAGAGATTGGGAAATAGCAATTAAGGGATTGGCTTCTGTATTTTTCGTATACCCGTTGGTTTTGGTATTAAACGCACTAGCATTTAACTGTACGTCAATATGGATAATAAGCTTGCTTGTTGACGCATATGTTTTATACTTGTTTTATAATATTGCTTTATATTGTATGCGCGGAAAACGCAGCAATGTAATAATTGTCATTGCTATATTAGCGTTGTTCCTGATAACTATTTATGCGACTGATTATCGTATAGGATGGTTTATGTTGAAAAACACAAGTGCAACTTTAGCGTGCCTATTATAATTTGCATGCTTGATTTACGACGCTTTTTGTGATATAATAGTATCACGTTAAGATTTTAAGTCCGTCATTGACGGGCTTTTTTTTACCTCATACAAATTTGTATGGGGTATTTTTATAAATAAACCAAAAGGGAAATCAATGTATATGATAAAATATACTGGTGACGGGGCAACAACTGAATTTGAGTTTGAGTTCCCGTTTTTTAAATTTGCTGATATAAAAATTTCTGTAAATTCTGTAATTTTAACAGACGGAAGTTTTTCTATAATTACTTCAGATACCCCAAAGTATGACGGAATGTATACTGGTGGTAGAGTTGTGTTTACCGTTGCCCCTGTATCCGGTGCAGAAATTCGTATATGGAGAAAAATAGATCTGTCTCGTACAATTGATTATCAACCGACTTTACCGATAACGCCAGATAACTTAAACGCGGATTTTAATTTCTTATTAGAATATTTAAAAGATTTGTATGAGTTAGACGGGGATGTGGCAAATATCGAAAATGCACTAGAGTTTCTGGATACTATAGCAGAACAAATAGAAGCGCTTGGTGATATCGGAGAATTAGCAAAAAAAGATGAAATTCCGGACGTAAGTAATTTCGCTTTAAAAAACCATACTCATGATATGTCTGAGTATGCCGTAAATAGCGTCGTTTCAGAAGAACTTGCTAATAAGTTGAATAAAAATCAGGGTATTGCAAATTATGGTAAGGTAATGCAAGTTGGTGCAGATGGTAATTTATTTCCGTCGTCCGAAGCCAATGGTCTGATATACGTAAATCATGACAATACACTGAACGGAACTGGTACAAATTCTCAACCTTTAAGCGTTGCAGAAGAAGAGAAAATAAGTAATAAAATTACTAATTGTATATTAAATGTACCACAGAACATAGACTTAAGTTTAGAAAACGGGGTTTTGAAATTAAAAGCAGGAAGTACCGTATATGTTCCAAATGGGGTCGGGGTATATAATAAAAATACATTGGTTTCTGACGGGGTTTTTCAGTTACAAAACTTTGGCCAATCCAAAGGTGTTTTGGTATATGGTTTACAGGATGATTATTTCCCGTTTGAAAGAACTTGGGCCGGACCAACTGAACCAACAAACTTATCCGGAAATACGCATATTTGGTATGATACCGCAAATAATGTAATAAAATATACAAGTAATGCTGGAACGACATGGAACACATATAATATTTCTTTACCGATTGCCGTTGTTTCAATGGATTCTAGTGGCACAATAACAAGTATAGACCAAGTTTTTAACGGTTTTGGTTTTATAGGGAATCTGGTTTATGCTCTGCCCGATTTAAGAGTGTCGGAACCAAATGGTAGAAATACCAATGGTACCAATAAAAGCATTGTAGAATCTGTAAATAACGTCATAACGTTTTTGGTTCAAGATAATAATAGAACGGAAGTTTATGCAAATGCTAATTACATTGTTTGTGTGCCTAAAAAAACCTATACATATAATGCCGAGAAGAATATATTTTTATATCCCGACGGAACGCAAAGATTTTATGCTAAAATTGCTGATATAAAAATAGAAAACTCAAAAATAATAGATATGTACCAAAAGTTGAGTTTCCAGGCAACTGATTATAATGAAGCGGATTTTGTGACGGAATACCAGTTGCCAACGTCAGATAATAATTATACGTGGTATAGGTTATATAAATCTGGCTGGGTAGAACAAGGTGGAAAATATACGAATTTAACCAATCAAAGCATAACATTACCCATAGAACTTGTGGATGCAAATTATACACCTGTGCTTGGTTACGATACGTCGTCTGCAAATAACGCACAATATTCAGGATTATCATATTCTAATAAAACGACAACTGGATTTGTTATATCAAATGCAGGGCAGATTAACGGTGGTTGGGTCGTATGCTATAAATCTAAAAAATAGGGGAAAGATATGTTTGAAGCAGGACAAATAATAGACAAAGAACAACACATTATGTTTGCTAATTGGAAGGCTATGAATCCTTGTAATTTATATAGCGTGCCAGTTGGTGACGGAATGTATCGTTTAGAAGAAACTATAATATCAGAATTAGACATTTCTGTATCTATTAAGCGGGCGGAAAGAGACTTGATATTGGCTAACACCGATAAATATATGATATCAGATTTTCCAATATGCGAAGAAGAAAGGCAAAAGATGATCTCATATCGTCAATATTTACGTGACGTACCGCAATCTAAAGATTTTCCGAATATAGAGATAAAAAAATTTGAACAATTCGAAATAATTTAAGTGATAAAATTAAGCCCGTATATTTACGGGCTTTTTATTTATCAATTTTTTCACCGGTTTCTGCGTTTATTTTTTCTTTTTTTATAATTATTGTTTTATTCTCGTAACGTGGCGCATCTTGTTCTTTTATTTCTGTTTTCCAGTATACCGCACCGTCAGATTTTCTGACCGCGTATAAATAATTATCTGTTCCGACTATAAATATGGCATTATCTGTAATTATAAATGGTAGAGAGGTACTGATTGCTGTGCACCATTTTTTTGCCCCAGATGTTGAATTTATTCGGCAAAATGCGTCACCCAAACCACCCGCATAAACATTACCATTTTCTACAATTAATGGAGCCACTATATCAACAATTGAAGCACCACCAGTCATATTACTTGTCCGGAAAACGTCAGCTATCCACATGATTTTTTTGCTTTTTGGTGCTATTTTTATAACTTCACCGGTCGTTAGCCCCGCATACACATATCCGTCTTTACAAACCGGTTTTTGTGTGCTTTCAACCGCGTTACTAGTCGGAAAACCGCTGAAAATTTTTCTGTCCCCGTCACGTATAACGTTTGAAGAGTCCTGGGTATAAGGACATTCTTCGTAATTATACATATCAATGCTTTCTGGCAGACCGTCAATGGTTTGATTGATTATTGTCAGGTTTTGTGTTTCAAAAATAGGCGTGCGTTCGCCGGGTAATATAGGGTCATGCTCTGCACAGCTGCATAAGAGAAGTAAACAACAAAATCCTGCAATTTTTCGCATGTTTTTATCTTTCCGATTATCTTAAAGATTGCGCAGCTGCAGATATGCCTGCAGGAGCCGCTTCGTCGTTTATTATAATGTCTAACCATTTAAGCGCGTGTTCACGATCGCCACTTGATAAGTATTTTTCAGCAATTTTTAGACGGCTTGTATAATAATAAGGTGACTTTTTAGTATTCAATGGTTTTAAATATTCTTCCATTTCTGCCGCCGTCATATCATCACCGCGTAAAGATACTATATGTAATCTGGCTAAATCACGAAAATCACGTGAATTACCATCGTTGGCCAGTTTTTCTAATTTTTCTATATCGTTATCTAAAAGATATGACTGAAGAAGGGCTAAATCTGCCGTCGCGCCACCAGCGTTTTCCGCAACAGATGTTAACATATTTGTGTCTAATTTTTGAATTGCTAGCTCATAATTTTCAGCTATTGCCATTTTGTTGGCGCGGTGAGTTCTTACGCCGATTACTACGGCTGTTGCTATAATCATTATAATTAAGGCGGCAGATATTATATATTTGTAATATTTTTTTATAAATGCCAAGGTCTTATCATTATTTACTTCTTCCCACACTTCGCGATATAAAGCGTCTTCTGCGTATTCTTCGCGTGTTTTCTTCGTGGGTTTTAACTTTTTATTTCTTTCCAGAATGGATGCCATTTGAAAAATCTCCTCTATTATGGTGGCTTGATAATTCTTATTTTATTGGTATACTATAAAAGTTATGAAAAAGCAAATCAAGAACGCTTTACCGGTAGCACAAAATCAAAGCTTGGTTGCGGTTCGTGGTGTAAACGACGAAACCAGCCTGGCTCAATATATTCAAAATATTCAAAAATTCCCTATTCTATCGGCAGAAGAGGAATATGAATATGCAACCAAATGGGTGCGTGATAAAGATGCAACTGCCGCAGAAAAGTTGGTTGCCAGCCATTTGCGTATGGTTGTTTCTGTTGCATATGATTTTAGAAATTATGGCGTGCCTTTTGCAGAACTTATTGCCAGTGGTAATATGGGGTTAATGCAGGCTTTACAGAAATTTGATCCGGAAAAGGGTTTCAGATTTTCTACGTATGCTATGTTTTGGATAAAGGCTGAAATATACGAAACTATTTTAGATAATTGGTCAATTGTAAAAATCGGCACATCAGCTAATCAAAAACGTGTTTTCTTTAATCTGAATAGAGCAAAACGCGCTTTGGGTATTATGGACGGTAATTTGTCGGACGACCAGACGAAACAAATTGCCGACTATTTGAACGTGCCGGAAAACGATGTAAAAAGAATGTCTACTCGTTTATCGGCGCGTGATGTTTCTTTAAATGCTCCGGCGCATTCAGATGATGATGCGCGTGACGTTTTATCTAATATGCCAGATGACAAAGGCAGCATGGAAGACGATTTGGAAAAAATGGAATTTCGTCGCCGCGGTTATGAATTGCTAAGAAAACATTTAGAACAATTACCAGAAAGGGATAGAGATATATTACGGGCGCGACGTTTGTCTGAACCTGTTGCAACTTTGGAATCATTGTCACAGAAATATGGTATATCACGTGAACGTGTCCGTCAGATAGAAGAACGAGCGTATAATAAATTACGTGACGCCATACTTAAAGAAGCTAAGGACGCATAATAAATGAGATTATATATACCAGTAATTTTAACTGTCGGTACGTTTGTTTTTTCAACTTCTGCAGATGCTTTACAATATGATAACGGGCGGTTTGGATTAAAATTAACGGGGTACGGTACTGCCGGTATCTTAGAACCAGATTTTGAAACACCTGATTTTATAGGAGATTGGCGCGTTCGCGGTGAAATGGACTATCTGGTAACAGACGGTAATAAGTTGGGATTGGTATATGCCATAGACGCTGCCGCCGTGGATGAAGATAAATTTATGCGTGAAGCTTTTACGTACTGGCAAAACAATACATATGGTCGGGCAGAGCTTGGTTTTACAGATTCCATTGCGCGTAAATTAGGTGTGGGATTACCAGACGTTGGCGGTTTGCGCGTAAACGATAAACCATTATTTTATAAAAAAATTCATCCGGCAGGTCCCGTCATTTCTGATACTACGTTAACAACCGGACGCAGCGCTTTGCGGTTAAATTTAGCAACCATGCCTATTGGCGCAACGCAGTATGGGTTGTCTGTATCAGGAATAACAGATGATTATGATTATGCTGTTGATGCGGCATTAAAAATACGTCAACCGACAGGTAAGGTAAAGGCCGCTTATACGGTTGGGGCATCTTTTATGTCACGTCCTGATGGTTATCGTACTGATGCCTATACGCCGTATGTTTACGCTGATTGGCGCGCCCAAGTTTCTGGTGGAATGAATTTACAATATAATAGTTGGATGTGGGGACTTACCGCAAGATTGATATACGACGAGAATCCCGTTGGGCCCATTTCAGATGGATTGGCCGTTGGTACAGGCGTTAGTTACGATATTTTAAATTATAGCATATCTTTAACATATATTTTCTCTGATACGGGCGTTTGGAACAGGGACGTTAAAGATTATATGGATCATACCGCGATTGCGTCGTTTAGGTATAAGTATAGCGAAAACGTAGACGGTTGGATGTCGCTGGGTGTAACTACAGAAACGCCATTCTTAGCAGTTGGTATGAGATTAACGTTCTAAAAAAATAACACCAGAAAAATCTGGTGTTATTTTTTTATGGGTTCAAGTTCCTTCGTTTCTTTCGTCTGAGGAATATAAATACGTGGGTTGCCAGAATAACCTAAGGCGGCATGGTGCGCTGGAATTAAGAATTCTGGCAGCGGACTGCATGCACCCATTGCCATAAAACCTGCAAGACGTGGATCTGCAAATGCCATTTGTTTGTCTGCTTCTATCGGTCTGTGATACCAACCTTGGAATATTACAAGTTGTTTTTTGTCGTCTAATTTCATTATGTCCATCGGTGAATATAATAATTCTTCACTTTTTTCTTCTTTATCTTTCCCGTCAGGACCTTTAACAGTTTTCATTTTCATCTTATAACCCATCATGTCAGAGAAACGTTTAGCTGTATCCGGATCGTTCTGACGTAAAACAATTTTAGCCGCCGTCGTAGATATAATAGTTGCAGCGGCGTCTGCCCCGTACTTTTCCTGAATCTGATGTAAGTCTTGACCGATAATTAAATATGATACCTGTTGACCGCGCCCAAGATCTGGTCCCTGAATAACGGCCTGTAATTTTTGCATTTTTGGCATTTCGTCCAATATAAACAATACAGGGCATGGACCTAATCTTTCGCCATTATGTTCTTGTTCAGGTTTGTTTGCCAATAAAAAGTTGGTCATTAATTCAATAAAGATACCTGTAATTGGGTTAAGAGCTTCGGCATCAACCATATTTATAGACAGATATACCGTGACTGGTTTGATTTTTCCGTCGCGTGGGTCACGCAGACCGCGCAGGTCTGAAAAATGGAAATCTGAATGGCTTGTACGATTGCGTACGGCGGCATTACGGAAAATTGATAACCCTGCCATTATTGTTGATATAATAGAACCACGCTCCTTATCTGGCGTGTTTGCGAGTTGGGTTAGTTCTAAGACGGCGCGATGAGCATATGCATACCTACGCGCCTCTTCAACGGCATTCATAAATAAGTCATGCATAGGGTCTGCCATCATTACCATCTGATCCCCTTGGCGGCGGCGTTCTTCAAGTTGTTGAGCCATATTAATTTGACTTGCGTTTATCCAATCTAAAATCATAGACAGTGATGCCTCGTGACCGCGCCATGCATCTGGTATATGTTCCCATGTACCTATATGAACATAGTTCATCGCATTTAATTCACCCCTTTGTAACAGTGCGTATGCGGCATAGGCGTTCTGATCACTCATCATAGACAAATAATAATCCCCTAATACCGCAGCGTCTTCTTCGTCAAACGTACTAGATGTTATACGCGAATAAAAATAATCGTCCGCTTTTGCGCGCTCAACTTTTGATATCATAAATTGTATAAGACCAGATAACCCCGCACGGCCAGAAATAGTCCAGTGTGGGTCGGCGGTTGAAGATGCTTTGTCTGCAACCAAAACGTTGCATATTGAATCAACATACAAATCCCGTTGTTCTTGATTAAACGGAACGTGTTCCGGTGACAGCGGATTCCAAGACGGATAATAAATTCCGCGTTCTGGATCATCTTGTCCCGCCCAATTCATAATGAATACAGGACCAATTGTTGCACGGTATGCGGATGTACTTTGGTACAATTCTGGTTTTGGATCGTTAATGATCATTGAAACGGTATTGCACTCGAATATAGTTGGTACAACAACCCCCTGGGTTTTACCAGTCCCCGGAGGCGCAACGCAAAGCGCAGATAGACATTCGTTCATCATTAATGGTTTTTTCTTAAAGTACCCCAATACCATCATGAAACCTTTTAAAAGCCCCATTTTTTCTATGTCTTCTTTTGATGCTTTGTTAGATGATTTTTCGTCAAATTTATCACTTCCGTATGGATTAAATTCTTTGACAAGTGTAGCGTCGGCCATAAAGAAATATGCTATTATCGGCAACAAAGGAACAATGCATGCAATGTCTGTGCGTAAAAGGGTTCTTATAAACCAAGCAGGTATTTCTGCTAAAATAGATATTCCACCACTTGAAATCATATTATGAAAATATAAACCGGTCCAATGAGCCGTTGCAGGTGACCAACCGTATCTCCATATATGTTCAACCCAGAAAGATAAACCAAACGCCAATGCGCATACTAGCCAAATACCAATAGCCCAGCGTAGAGACCAGAACAGTGATGCCATAGGCGTACGTTGGTGTTCTTTATATGCGCTGGACTTGAATATATTTAAGCCCTTTGACTTGCCACCGGCGGATAAAATCTTGAACTTTTCAACCATTGTGTTATGATTATACCAGAATTTTACAACATTATAAATCAGAATTAAAAAAAGTTTATGAAAAACATTCCTCGTATTTATCTTGGAGATAACTTAAAGACAGGAACACAGATTTCTGCATCTAAGGACGTAGTACATTATTTAAAGCATGTAATGCGGTGCTCGGATTTTGTGGTGTTTGGGGCAGGACACGAATTTAGTGCTTCTTTAACGGCAGATGGAAAATATATAGATATTGGTTTGCAGACAGAACATATCGATCCTTCAAACGATATTACTCTTATGTTTTCACCAGTTAAACGTACAGACGATTTATTAAACATGGCAACGCAGATGGGCGTTTGCGCGTTTCAGCCAGTAATTACAGAACGTACGATTGTGCAACATATAAATTGGGATCGTATGAGAAAGATAGTCATAGAAGCTTCGGAACAATCTAATCGTAATAGCGTTCCTTTAATTTTACCTATAAAGAAATTTAAAGATATTGATTTATCAAATGTTGTGTTTGCGGATGAACGTGCAGCATATGGTTCAGATTTACCAACGTTTATACATGGCGCTAAAAATGTTTTCGTTGGACCTGAAGGTGGTTTTTCAGACGCAGAATTTGATGCTTTTGATGCGGCTGGGGCAAAAGGTATAAGCCTTGGCAGAACGATACTTCGTGCGGAACTTGCCGCTGCGATTGCAATAAGTCGGTTTATCTTATGAACGTACGAATAGCAAAATTTATTGCTGACAGTGGATTCGCTTCACGACGTGAGGCAGAAAACTTGATTGAAAATGGTCGTGTAACTGTAAATGGTAATAAAATAGACAACCCAATATTTTTTGTTGGTGATACAGACGTAGTTAAGGTAGATGGTAAACTTATTTCTTGTCGAAAAGAAACAAGTTTATATGCTTTTCATAAACCGATAAATACTATGACAACCGCACGCGATCCGATGGGGCGTAGAACTGTATACGATTGCCTGCCGATAGAATATAAAAATTTAAAATATATAGGGCGATTAGATTTTAAGACGACAGGGTTATTGTTGTTTACAAATGACGGTGCGTTGGCGCGTCGTTTGACTTTGCCGTCGTCTAACATTTCGCGCGAATATATTGCAACTGTTTCAAAGATAGATGAAAAGGGTTTAAAACGGGCACGTGGCGGAATCACAGTAGATGGTATTAGATATAGACCAATGGAAACAAAGGTTATAGACGAAAAAAATTTACTTGTTCGTGTTACCGAAGGAAAGAAAAATGAGGTTCGTATAGTTTTACGCACTTGTGGTTGTCCTGTTATAAAATTGCATCGTATTTCTTTTGGTCCTATTAAGTTGGGAAATTTATCTGTCGGTAAAATTCGAAAAATAGAACAGAAAACGATTGACGCGTTGTTAAAAACTCTCTAAAATTAACTTAAAGGAAGAGGGAGTTTCAGCATGAAAAAACATACAGTTGCAAAATCAAAGACGATGAAAAAAGCCAATGTTACTAAGGCAGAAGTTAAAAGTTCTAAGCCGGCAATTCACCCTTGGTCGTTATCAATTTATGTTTATTGGTTCATAATTTTATTTTTCATTGCGGCCACATTTTATATTTTAGGGCGCAGCCATAGTAGTTGTACAGATATTAATGGCCAGGCCAATAACGTAGAAATTACAGAAGAAGCGTTGTTGCAGGCGACAGATTATTATGAAAATGCAAAAGCCAAGTTGCTTGAAGGTAACTTTTCAGATGCGATTGCTGACTTAACAACGGCGATAGATTCTGGTAATGCAACTGCAGATATGTATATCTTACGCGGCGAAGCGTATATGCAAAGCGCTGATTATAGAAGTGCATTAGCTGATTTCAATAGTGCTCTTGAAATTGATCAGGTTAATGCCGTTGCTTATTATGATCGGGCGTTGTTAAATATGCGGTTGGAAGATTATTCAACGGCTTTGTCTGATATAAATAATGCGCTGGCTGCGCAAACAGCGAATCCAACGGCTGTTTTGGAACTACGTGATTTGTATGCAAAACGCGGTCAATTGAATTTATGGTTGAAAAATTGGGAAGGGGCCGTTGCAGATTATACGAATTCGTTAGCGCGTCCAGATGGCGTTGTTAATCCTTCTGTTTACGCAGAAAGAGCAGAAGCATATACTCAATTAGGTAGCTATAGCGATGCAATAAATGATTATACGTCAGCAATACGCGTTATATCAGAACAAATTCAGGGTGCTACAAGTGCCGCAGAACGTGAAAGTTTGTCCAGTAATGCAATGTCTTATTTCGAAAAGTCTGCCGCATTAAATCTTGCGCTTGGCGATACAGAAGCAGCGCGTGTGGATTTAGAGTCTGCTTATACAATCGCAGCGGCGCTGGTGGATAACGATAGTATGAATAGAATTCAGAATTTAATTGCAGAATTACAATAAATTTAAACAGATAAAAAAAATCCCGCACAAAGCGGGATTTTTTATCGTCGTGTTTTATATTATTGTGCCTCAGCATCGATTATCGCTGTAAACGTTGCTTCAGATACTTTTTTCCCGCTTACTAATGCTATGCCGTGGAATTTGTACAGTCTCATTTTTGACATTACCAATTCAACGTGTAATTCTAATACGTCACCGGGTTTTACCATATGAGAAAATTTAATTTTTTCCATCGTTGTAAAATAACCCAAATTTTTTCCGTTTTTAATATCTAGTTGCGACATTGCTATAAAACAAGCAGTTTGCGCAAGTGCCTCTACAATTAATACCCCAGGCATGATTGGATTGCCAGGAAAGTGACCTGTACACCAAAACTCGTTATCTCGTACGTATTTAATACCCACACCGCTTGTCTCATTATATTCACGGATTTCATCAACTAATCGCATATCACCGCGATGCGGTATAACCTTTTCTATACCTTTTGCGTCTATCATTTATTACTCTCCTTATTTAATTCTTTGCGTTTTTACGTAACCACGCATAGTGACGCATAAACTCTGTTCCAGCCCCTGCTGGGTACCCCATGTGGCGCTGACCGTCTGGTACATTTCTAAATACACCGCTATGTGCACCGATCTCTGCATCATTGCCAATGTGAACGCCGTTTGCAATACCAACTTGACCTGCCAACAATGCACGATCCCCGACAACTGTGCCGCCTGCTAAACCGACTTGTCCAGCCAAGAAACATTCAGAACCAATTACAACCCCATGCGCTATTTGACATAAATTATCTATTTTCGTCCCGTCACCGATCCGTGTATCTGTCATTGCACCCCTATCAATACATGTATTAGAACCAATTGAAACCCGATCTCCGATTATGACTCGACCAACATGCGGAATAAAAACGTTATGACCGTTTTGACGAGTATAACCAAAACCATCTTTACCAATAACCGCACCAGCGTTTATTACGCAGTCAGCCCCAATGGTTGCGTTTTCAATATGTACACCAGTTTGAATTATTGTTCCACGACCTATCGTTACGTTACGACCAATGTACGCACCAGGATATATTTTTACATCTTCTTCTATGACGCTGCCACGTTCAATTGTTGCATATTGACCAACATATACGGTACTGCGTTTACGAAAGAATACACCGCGTTCAATTGTTGCATATCTGCTTATCCCAAAACGCGGAGGTTCACGATATATTTCCCCTAATATTTTTACAATGTTACCGCGAGGGGTTTCTGTAATCAATAAAGTGGCCCCTTTCGGTGCATTAGAAACCTGTTCCGGCTGAACTAAAATCACGCTTGCTTTGGTGTTTTTCAATACTTCAATAGGCAGTATTTTAAAAGCACTGCTGTTCTGTTCTGTAGAATAGAACGCAAGTTGACCAGGTTTTGCATCAGCAATTGGTGCCACCCCACGAATTATCGTTTCTGGGTCACCCTTTAATTTCAGGCCGAATTTTTCGGCCAACTGACCGGCTGTTGTTTCTGTGGCTGCCGGCATGAACCAAGATTTTATTTTGTCTAACATATCGCGATTATATACGTTTTTATTAAAAATGAAAGAAAATATTGCCATAAAAAATCCCGCACAAAGCGGGATTTTTTAGAAACCTTGTGGTGTATCCATTTTTACTTTTGATACTTTTTTATCCAAGGCCGAGATTACTTCGTCAGTAATATCAAGATTTTCAACGTTTGGATTAACGCGTGTAAAGCGACCGTCAATTACCATAGACAAATTTTTCTTTTCTATCACACCTTCAATTATTGGGTTCAAATGTTCTGTTTGAACTTCATTTAAGGCTTTCTGAAAAGAAATTTCGATGCTTTGTGCGCGTTCTGTTAAATCACGTTGCAGTTCATTAACACGATTTTGATAATCTACAACCCGACGTTGCAGCGCATCACGAGATAATACATCTTGTGATTTTTCTATTTCTGCCTTTTCATTTTCAAGTTCTTTCTGTCTTTTTTCTAATTCATCACGTAATTTGTTTTCATAATTTTCGCGCTGTTTGTTAAGATCTTTTAATACAGCTGCATCTGTCTGAATGGCATCCATGCGAATTACCGCTATACGTAAATCAGCAGCACTGGCTGCGTCGGTTGTAACAACTTCCATCGCTTCTTCCACAGTGGTGCCACCGCGCAGTGCACTGATACCCCATGCGCCTAAAGCCGCAACAACAATTACAACGGCAGATATGATGCCTATTTTTGTGTATTTTTTTACAGCTGGGTTATTTGTTTTTTTGTTTACCATAATTTCCATCCTTTTTATATGTTATGTTGGAAGTATAGCAATAAAAATATTAATTTCAAATTGAAAGTTTAGTAAAATTATCTTGCAGGAACAAGGCGTATCTCAACACGACGGTTAGTTAAGCGCCCTATATCATCTTGGGCCGCAATCGGACGAGTCGCACCCCTGCCAACAATAAACATTCTTGCTGTCTTTATATCGTTCTTAGCAAAAAATACACCTACCCTTTGCGCCATGTCTAATGACAATGCCTGTGCTTGTTGCGTCGCCATTGAATCCGTATACCCAGCAATTTCTATAAAGGTAGCGTTGTATTTTTTTAATATCTTGGTAATCGTTTTAAGGGTGTCCGCACCTTCTGAAGAAATGTCTGGAAAGTTTAAGTCCATAATAGCATCCCTAACTAAAATAATTACTACATCAGTTCCTGCTCTTTGTACAGAGATTCCAGGTTTTCGTAAAGCATCATATAGCTCATATTCTAGTTTGGTCATATAAGCTATGCTTGTTGCGGTATCATTTTTTACTTTTTCCCCATAATCCATTTCAACAGGAGAATCAACAGATGTAACAAGAGTCCCACCTGCACCTAAAAACACAGGAGTTTTAGCAATCCGCGCCGTTTCCGTCATGTCGGTAAAACTTGCACCACGTAAGTATTGTGGCCATGTATATCGCTGCGGACTATGATATTTAGCGCAGCCGGTAAATAGTAAAATTATAGATAATAAAAAGTATAGTTTATGATTCATTTAGTCCGTTGGTTCCACAAAGAATGATATTTTATTCGTTTTCGTAGAAAAGCAATTCGGTGAAGTTGAATTATCAACACCATTTACAGTCATGCTTGTCGCCCAAGAAGGTTTCGAAGCAGTAAAGTATTGGCATTCTCCTTCGCTTAATTGGGTTAAATTGATGGAATAACCAGCACCATTATTCGTTGCGGATACAGACCAATCGTCGCCACCAATGGGGGCTTTTGTATTTTTTAACGCCCCTGCTGACACAAGGTAATCAACGGATAAACCCGTATAATCACCACGCATCCCTAGTAATAACTTTGTGTTTTTTGCAATCTGTTCCAGTTCAACAGAAGCAATTTTTCGCATTTGATTACTTCTTATCGAATTATACATGCCTATTGCGGCCGCACTCATTAAACCAGCAACTGCCAATACGCCTATAATTTCTATCATTGATGCGCCGCGTTCTTGTGTCATTTTTTCCTCTTTTATTTTATTCCAACTATTTCCGCATCTGAAAATAAATCCATCGCACTTGCAACCATTGGATCAGCTTCTATTTCTTCTTTCTTTTGTTCGGTAATAGTATGGGTGTTTTGCGATTCTTCAATTCGTTCCATGGTCCATGTTTTGCCGGTTTTATCGTTTAACCATGTTACCATTTTGTGAGCAAAATCTGCATCACCGCGTCTATCAAAATATTTTATTGTCTGATTCATAATTTCGATAACTTCAATATTACTGGTATAATATGAATATAACAAAATTTCTTTAGATTCTTGCAGCGCTTTTGCTAAATCACCGGCCGTTTCTATATTTAATTGGTTGTTGATTTTATCTGTTGTAGATGCAGATATATGCGGCGTGGTGTCGTTTTGACTTTGTACTGATTTTTGCTTTTTTAATATTTCAGGTACTGAAGGCATGTCAGCAATATGCATTAAACGAACTATCAACATGTCAAAACATTGTTTTTGGTTGCCAGATGCCTGCATTTCTGGAACCGCTGCGACCATTACTTGCCATATTCTAGAAAGCGTGTTTAAAGATATGTGCGAATTTATTCTTTTTATTTGTTCGCGCTGATCTGCGGTATACGGAGAATTTGTTATTTCCCCAGCGTGAATTGCTGGATGCATTCGTGTCGCCCAATGCGTCCATTCCATCATATCGCTTAACAGCATGGCCAAATCAGCACCATTTGTATAGATTTCGTCCGCTTTGTTTAAGGTCGCAGATGTATCACCAGATAATAACGTTTCCATAAAGTTAACAACGACACCACGGTCAGCTCTTTTTAGCATATCAAGAACAGATTGTTCGTCTACATGGCCACCGGTCTGAGCAATTGCTTGATCTAATAAAGATAATCCATCTCTTACGGAACCGTCGGCAGCTCTTGCAAGTAATTCATTTGCCGCGTCACTTAATTCAATTTTTTCTTGTTCTGCAATCCATGCGAAATGTTGTTTCAATGTTTCTACGGGTACACGAACCAAATCAAAACGCTGACAGCGAGATAAAATGGTAACAGGTACTTTACGTATTTCCGTCGTTGCCAGAATGAAAATTACATGGGCAGGGGGTTCTTCAAGCGTCTTTAATAAAGCATTAAATGCGCTGGTCGATAACATATGAACTTCGTCGATTATATATACCTTGTATCTACCATTTGTTGGGCGATATTGTGCTGCGTCTAAAATATCGCGCATGTTATCAACGCCCGTATGCGACGCTGCGTCAATTTCTAATACGTCTATATGTTGCCCAGCGGCTATGGCACGACAGTTTTCACATGTGCCGCATGGTGACGCCGTCGGACCGTCAGAAGAAAGGCAGTTTAATGCCTTGGCTAAAATTCTTGCCGTACTGGTCTTACCTGTACCTCGAATACCAGTAAATATGTATGCATGAGCTATTCTGCCAGTATTAATGGCAGTCGTTAATGTTTTAACTAATACGTCTTGTCCGATAAGGGATTTAAAATCTTGACTGCGATATTTGCGCGCTAAAACGGTGTAATTACTATCCATTGCTTAAACTTCCTTTTGGAAAAGCATAGCAAAACATAGTAAAATTTCAAGCAGTAAAGTATATTTATAACGCGATAATTAAACTATTTTTCGTTTGTGATAAAATCTGGAAATGTCATGTCTTCTTCTTCAGAAGAATCAATAGTTTCAACTGCGTCTGTTTGTTCTTCAACAATAGATGTTTTATCTTTTGGATCACGCGTTGAATCGATTTTACCTTGCTCTGCGTTTACAATGCGGCCATAATGTTCAGCCGTTTGCATTAAACGTTCGCGTTCAACTTCATCTGCAGTTTGACGCGCTAAATCCATGTATTGTTTTCTTTTTTGACGCCATTTATGACAGCGTTGTATCATCAGTCCGACAGATGATTGGTTTTTCTTGTTTTGCATATTCGTTTTTTTTGTTGTAGGAAAACATTTAATAGCATTTTTTTGCTATCACTTATTTAACGAAAAGAATAATACTCAATCTTAAAAGCAATTGCAATATTTTTTTTCAGTTGCTAACATTTATCAAGTAGGAGGGACGTTTAAAGGTGCAAAGACAAAACGGAAATTTTTTATTACAAGCGTTATTGGCTTTAGCGCTGATTTTTTCGTTTATGCCCTTTTTTGCACAGCGTCTTTCTGAACGAGATCTAGACGCTCAAATGTATGCATCTACCCAGAAAGTAGAAGTTGCACAAACTGCCGCAAGAATATTTATTCGTGAAAGAGCTAATGATTTACCATATGATGCGACCGTCGTTTCCGGTAACGCGTTTTCTGATTTGTTGGAATCATATGGTTTGCCGTTAGGTTTTGTTCCGAAAACGGCACTGGGGCAAGATATTTCATTAGTTATAAATAAAACACCGCTTGTCGTTACCGCTTATCTACAATTAACAGGTGGAAAATTAACTCCTGTTCAATTGTCAGAATTGGCGCGTCGTATTGGTTTTTATGCGTCTGTTTCTGGTGATGTAATTATGGTAGGTCTTGCCTTAGATTCAACATATTCTGATTTGGTGCTTAGAAACGAAACGGATTTAGACAGCAGTGCATTTTTGGCAGATTTAGATATTGGGGGATTTTCTGTTAATAATGTAAGAGAGGCTTTTGCTCGTCGTGGAACATTTGATAGTGGACAATTTAACACTTTATCAATATATGGTCTGGAAGACGGTCGTAAGGTTAGAAATACAATTGATGTTATGATTGCAGATAAGGCTGTGTTTCAAAGCTCTGTCGGTGAATCTGCCTTATCTTTAACGCGTGGTTCTTTATATGCGGGTGACGTTTCTACGCGTACAATATCAATGTTTGGAGATACGGGTAATTTTACTTCTAATAACGCATCGGTTTATGAATTTGCTATGACGGCGGGTCGGACAAGTTTTTATGGACCACTTAATTGGACCGTTAACGGTAATGTGGTTAGTCAAAATATTAATTTTAGTGTGGAAAGATTAGATATAGATTCTTACATAGATTCTTCGCGTGGACAGGATGTGTATATTGATCCGGATGATTTAGAGTATTTATCTAGGAGCGGTTTAGAAACAAATACAATAATAGTTTCTAATATAACAATGCGCGATCAAACGTCAGATGCATTAAATCAGGGGGAAACGGGGGCCGTCGTAATAGATATTAGACCGGCGGGTACGTCAATCTTACCAGACGTTTTATTAGATTATATTAGTAATGATTCTTTTTCAATAATCAGTAACCCTGCCGCAGAAGACAGTAAATTCCAAAGTTGTCGCGATATCATATCTGATTTAGAAGGGCGTTATAATGATAAGTCTTTATCTCAATATATTATATGCCAGTATTACTTTTGGCAGCGTTTGGAAAAAAGAATTAATATAAAACAATGCTTGTTGGAAGATGGAAGTGACTGCAGGTAATAAAGAAATTTTTACAGGTCATGAGCGTGGTGCAACTATCCTAGAGGTTTTGTTGGCAATGGCGATTGTTGCCTTGGCGACGCCTTTGTTATATAGTCAAATTGCCGATACAAATAACACGTTACGCGATATGGCTGTTGCTAATAAAATTATAGGTTTGCGTGATGATGTTTTGAATTTTATTCGTTTAAATCAAAGTGATTGGCCGGATGTAGCTCAAATAAAATTATCTGATGAAGAACTTGACCAAATTTCCGAAATACCGACAGCCGGTTTCGTTGATAAATACATTGTAAATGGTGCAACTATAACAGATGCATATTTCGTTTTTGATTTAGATGATAGTGATTTACGTACAGCAAAAATTGCTGCTCATATTGGTGATGATGCTGCAATTGTGGGGCAAGACGGTATTGCTTATGGAAATACGTGGGCAGTTTCAGCACCAGATTTTAAACCGGGTAATTTAATATATAGAATATCCAGAAATATAGAAGGAGAAGACAAAACTAAATATTTACATCGTACAGAAACATCTGAAGATCATTTAAACATGATGTTGCGCGATTTAAATATGAATAATAATACTATTTATGATGTCGGAACAATAGAAGCAAAATCCGCAAAAATAAATAATGTATCAAGTCAGTTTATAGAGACCAGTAATTTGGTTGCTGATACTTTATATTTTTCTAATGGGGCGAATTTAGACGGAGAAAACGCCATATTTAATTCTATTAGGGTCACAGGAGATATATCTGGTTTTAGAAATATATATGCGGATAGCTTAAATGGCAATGCATATACTACGTCCGGACGTGTCATAGCAGATAGGGCGACGGTTGTAAATTCTGTAAACGTCGGTGATACGTTAACTTTAAAATCAGACTCTACACGTACTATAAGCGGCTTTACAGGGATAATTGCCCATACTGTTTATACGTCATATGTTTCTGCAGAAGAGATGATTTTTTATGAAGATTTTGGTTTGACTATATCCGGTGAATTATTGATGTCTACAACGGCACCGTTGGAAATAGGAAGATGGACTTTTCCGTCTTTGACGCCACCAAAGTTTTCTGAACTATTTTTATCACGAGCATCTGTACCGTCTATGCCATCAGAAAAAGAGTTTGATTTAATTATGTCTTCTGACTGGCAATACGTACAGCCAAAGGAAGTTAAATAATGTCTAGGGTAAAAAATTTTTTCTTTGCGCAAAATCACAACCAATCCGGTTCAATGTTGGTTGAGTTGTTGATGACTGTTGCTTTGGCTGCAATAATAATGCCCTTCATTTTTAAATATCAACAAAGCGTTGTTCAGCGTTCAGAAAATATAGCAATTGCCGGACGAATGGAAAAAATACAGTCTGTGTTGGAACGTTATATAGTAGATAATCGCGAAACGTTAATGAATACAGTAGGGCGTAATATTGTACGTGTGAATTTATCAGATTTAGAAAAATACGGCCTGTCGTCTGATATAGTAAATGATGGACAATACCAATTAAGGGTTTTGAAATCTAGTGATATAGAAGGGCGGGCAACGTTGCAAGGCGTTATTGTCTTTTCGTCTGATGATATTACACCTATGCGCACCCGGGAAATAGTTGCACTTGGGGGAGACTCTATGGGGTTTATAGAGGGTAACCGGGCATATGGAACTTTTGGGGCATGGCATGCAGATGCCATTGATTTAGGTTTAAACGTTTCAGAAGGGGTGGTAGAAACGACGGCGGTAAATAGTAATAATGCTCTTTATTTGTATAGAGTGCCAACTGATGATGAAAATGATTCCATGATGTTATCTGGATTAAACTTAGGTGGGCATGACATCATTAATTCTACTTTTTTCAATGCTTCTTCCGTAGAGTTTACAGAAACTATGACGCTTGGGGTCACGGCAACGAAGGAGGTAATTTTTCAAAATAGAACAACGCTTGATAAAATACTTGAGGTACAAAATGCAACTGTTTCTGGAACGTTATCTTCGGATTCCAGAACATTAGAAATTGGTAAAACGTTATCTATGGGGGACGTTGGAAAGTTTACAAGTTTTACTACCGGAGATTTATGGGTTTCAAATATGACTTTGGAAGGCTTGTCTATAAATTCTGATGATGGTCCTTCTATACTAAATATAAATAAATCTTTGGATATGACGGGTGGTATCATAGATGCTATGTTTGTAACGGTAGGTTTTGCGGGATCTATTACCCCACGTTTAAAAGTATATGACAGGATAGAAGATTCTACTAATCCAGATTATTATTGGGATGTGGCTTCTTCAACGGCAAATTTTATGGATTTGTCTTTGCAAGATTTGTCTCGAATGGCACAAATGCTGATATACGAAGAAAAAGATAGAAATACCGATACTTGGCGTATATTCAGTACAGTTGTATCTAATAAAAATGCGACGGCATCTGATTATATAAATGCAATTAACGAAATTCAAACCGCTGTAAGAATAAAATATCGTCAGTTGAATTTAGAATAAAATGTGGTATAAATCATAACATGAAGACAGTATGTGAGTTTTGTAAAACAGAGTATTCATTAGACGTTGTGCCTAATGGACCAGTTAAGTGCGCAATTTGTGGAAATACATGGATTGTTCATCGTCCCCAGCGTCGTAATCCGATGTTAGTATTTATCGCTTCTATGTGTGCTTTGTTAGCTGCAATTGTTTTTGCTGTTGCTGTATTGTATCAATATCAGGTAAAAGAAATTCGTGATAATCCTGTAATAGCAGAAATATCTGCAATTACAACGGATACAGACGAAAATGGAGTCCAGCATTTCCTTGTTTCTGGTCGTGTAATGAATCGGTCAGAGCAAATTTATGGCGTGCCTAGTTTGGTAATTGTTTCTTATGATACAAAAGGTAATGTAATATCAAGACAACGTTTTATGCCGTCTGCAACGTTATTAGATGCTGGGACGGATGTTAAATTTAAGCATAAACTATCTGTTCCAATTGATAAGGTTGAAAAGATTGCGGTTGAACTAGAAACACAAGGAAAATGATAATGAAAAGATTTATAATTCGCTGTTTAATGGTTGTTTCGTTCATAACTGGTGCTATGGCTGCCGAAGAAAATTCTCAAACGCAGGGCGGGGATCAAGGAAAGCCTAATCCAAATCAGCAACCAAGGATTAGCATTTTTTCTACTAGTACGGATTGGGAGGGTTTAACCGGCTTACGTTATTCAGAATATCGCGGTAAATTCATCCCGTCATCTGGAATTATAGGGCGAGGTTTAGTTTTATATTATTTAGATGGTTTCCCTTGTTATGGTCTGGGTGAGGGGGTGCGAGTTTGGTTGGGACCAAACGATAAACATGAAGGTGAATTGTGGCTTGCGTGTTTATATGCTCCTGAAGAAATAAAATTTACTTGGCGTAATGCCACTCGTGATGCGGATCAAGCAGAAAGCACAGGAATATTAATTTGTCCTGTTAAAAGTTCCGGACGTGAATTAACTATAGATTTAGGAAATTGTGAAAAAGGCCCAGAATGGGAAGAATATAAATAGGTTATAAATGCAGGACATTCGTAATTTTGTCGTGTCCGATTCCGACGTAGGGGTACGGTTAGATAAATTTTTGGTGACACAGTTGCCAAATTTTTCACGCAGTGAAATTCAAAAATTTAATATAAAATTAAACGGCGGTACGGCAAAGTTATCGTATCGTTTGCGTGTCGGTGATGAAATTTCTGTGGAAATACCAGAAAAACAAAGCAGTGTTTCGGCCGAAAATATAGCCAACGATTTTGATTTGGATATTTTATATGAGGACGACGATATAATCGTAATTAATAAACCACGTGGAGTAGTGATGTATCCGTCTGCTGGAAATAAAACAGGGACACTGGTTCAGAATGTTTTATTTCATACTCATTTGTCTTCGCTTGGTGGGGAAATTCGTCCGGGCGTAGTTCACAGATTGGATAAAGATACAAGTGGGGTAATGGTTTTTGCAAAATCTGATGCGGCATTTCGTGGGTTGATAAAAACGTTTTCAGAGCATGATTTAACGAGAAAATATATTGCTTTTGTGTGGGGGGTGCCTAACTGGGATGGGGCTGATATTACCGGTAATATAGCCCGATCATCTAGAAATCGTAAAAAAATGACAATGGTAAAAACCGGCGGCAAAGTAGCACATACACAAGTATCTGTTTCAGATGTGTGGCCTAGGGCTGGCGTGTCTCAATTTAGATGTACGTTATTAACTGGAAGAACCCATCAAATTCGTGTGCATTTATCATCGCACGGTTTCCCTGTTTTGTGCGATCCTATTTACGGACGGGGTGCAAACCGTTTAGCAAGTGTTAAGAATATGGATTTACTATGTTTTTTAAAAAAACATACCGGTCAAATGTTACATGCCGAAGTCTTAGATTTTATACATCCTGTTACTGGTCAACAAATGCATTTCAAGGCACGTATGCCAGATGATATGATAGAATTAAAATATATACTAGATGAAATCGGTTAAATCTTTTTTTGCGTTAATGTTTTTTTGTAAAAAGTTGTATTTTTCCTTTGTCTGATTTTGTTTTTATGCTATACTTAATGTAATAAGTATGGAGTGAGTCAATGAACATTCTGAAAAAAACTATAGGATTTCTGGTTGTTTGTGGTTTTGTGCCATCAGCGTTTGCGCTGACTGCGCGCCCAAGTGTTATGGGAAACGCTTCTTCAAGGTTGCCGACAATGACGGCGTATCTTAATGGCTATGTTACATCAACTTCGACATCAAATTTGTTGGATAACGCAGAATGTATTGATGCGTATACATCTTGTTTAAAGGGGGCAGATCTTTGCGGACCTAACTTTGAAGAATGCACGACTAAGGTTTTGTTTCATGGTAAAATGCCACAGTGTTTAAGTACATTGGCTCAATGTTCCGCATCTGGTGTAAATGCACTATTCGGGACGTCTTCAACAACGGCTTTATCTACTATTGCGTCCAAAAATTCTTATGGAGAAGTTACAGATTATACCTATCCAACAGATGGAAGTGTTTTGGGACAGATGATTTCGGGTGCCGCAATATCTAATATGTATAATACAAGTGATTGTGTCCGTCGTTATACGACTTGTTTGCAGCGTGAAAACGTTTGTGGTTCTGATTTTGAATTATGTACAACAAATACAGAATTCAGAAAGCAGATGGTATATTGCGATTCCACGTTGGCGCGTTGTCAAAGTGACGCTAAAATAGAACTTTTTGGTTCTGCAACAGTTACAGGAAATCCTGCCGCAGATAGTCGTGTTGGTATTATGATTAGCGAAGGTGCGGCATTGGCGGCGGTTAACGCGGTATCAACGTGTTATAAGGTTGTTGACCAATGCATTTTAAATGCTTGTGCTACAAATCCTTATAAATGTAACGAAGATTCTACAGTAAGTACGATTGATTTAGTAGATGCAATTAATGCGGGGACGGAACTTGAAGTGTCTGTTTCTATGTTGTCTACAGATACAAATAGCAGTTCCGCGGTTCAGTCGTATATTAAAAATTCTTGTTTGGATACGATAGGTTCTAATAAATATTGTTATGCGACATTCTTGGGTAATGGTGCGATGCCTACTGCGTCTCAATTAAGTGACGAAATGAACCAAGAAGACGTTTTTTCCGAAGCTTATTCGTCCCGTATGAATTCCGCAATGAAAGCGCGTATTAAAGATTTAATAGAAGATTTTGATACAGAGGCTAAATCTAACTGTATGAATACCATAAAGTCTTGCGCTATGCGCGTTTGCGGTGGCGGAAGTGGTGCTGCATGTTATTCGCAGGTTTTTGGTGCAACAGATAAGACCATTAATAACTCTGTAAGTTATGAAGAAATTAAAACAGGCTGTTCGGATATTGTAAATACAGATCCTTATTGTAAATATGCAGCGGCAAACCCAGATAGCACAGGCAATTATATTTATACGTATATAAATAATGACGCTTTTGATACATTGTTCCCAAAGTATAGCACTAACAGTGGCGATCCTATTGGCGTGATTGCATCTTTGAATGCGTCTTTGGCAACAAGCTATAGCGATGCCGCAATCGCACAAATGCGTACGCAGTGCGAGAACGTTGCAAAAAGTTGTGTTCGTTCTATGTGTGGGGAAGATTACACAAGTTGCTATCGTAATCGTACTGATATCTATTCATCTTTAACAGATTCCGGGAATTCTTTATATGATAAAAGTATGAATAAAGTCGGCGGCGTATTAGATTATACAATTGTTTTAGGTTTGTGTTTAGATACAGTTAAGAATGCATCTGTGTGTCAAGAACATTTGGCTATTGAACAGAATAAGTTGAAAATATCAGAGTCTTCTAATAGCGCAACATCATGGGGCGCGGCGACAAATGTACGTGAGGGTTGGATTGATGCAGGTGCAGCAACGGCTGTAGAAGGTCAAGGTGGTGTTCCAGCCACAGATGCAAATGGTAATCAGTTATGCACCGCATCCGATGGTACACAAGGTGTATGTAGTACAGTAGACTCAGCCGGTAGAATATTCGACACGCCAGTATATACATCTTATTCTTCGTACTTACAAACTCAGGCGGCATCAACGTTGTTCCGTGATTTGGTATATGACCTAGAAAAAGAAGCGCAGGCTATATATAACAAAAAGTTAACGGAAGAACAGAATATGTGCTTGGCGTCCAATAACGGCGGTGTCATGACGTCTTCTGATACGGGTGGTACGTTTATGTGGGTAAAGTTAAAAAGTAACAAAGTACCAGATGATTATAGTATAATGGGCTTAGAACGTAGAGACTTTAACCCAAGTAATGATTTGTACGGTTCGTTCTGCAGTGTTCAAGTTAGATTGCAATCTGATGATGCGGACATTCAAAATGCCATGAACGGTGAAGATTGGGCAACTACGTATTTTGCGGTTGGCGATACATTTACTTGCGGCAGCTGGATACCGTCTGATACGTTAGAAGAACTGGCAAATGCTGCGGCTGCAGATGCGACTGAGGCTCAACGTAGTAGTCAGAATAGAACTGCCTTCTGGACTACGCTGTTGGGTGGAATAGGTGGCGCAATTGGTGGAGCATATTTAGGTGCCGGTATTAGAGATGGTTCTGTGCTTGGCAAGGTGACGGGCTTAAAAAAAGAGGATACAGATAACAATAATGCTGTTAAATATATTGAGGTAATAGAAAAATCTATAAACGCCAATACCACAACTAATGTGTCTACATATGTTGCTCGTATGGAATCTGAGGCAAAAAGTTTGAAAGTTGATTCTAGTGTTATAGATATGGCAAAGAATTCTGTGACAGCATGGGTTGCGGAACAAGATGCAATAACAGCCGGCGCCGCAAAGAATGCCACGACGGAACAGAAACAAGCAGCAGAGTCTGCTCAGGCTAACTTAGAATCAAAGAAAAAACAAGCGCTTTCAGATTTGGGTTTATTAAAGGCAGAATGTGAAAATTCTGATGGTGCTTCTGAGAAATCCCGTGGTCAGTGGTGGGGGCCAACATTAGGTGCTGCGTTAACTGGTACGGCGGGTGCTTTCCTGGTTAATAAGGCAACGCGTGATATCCAGAAATCTAATTTAAGTGCTGCTGAAAAGGCTGCCTATGAAGAATGGATGGATAGCGTTGGTAAGCATATCAAATGCTATATCGGTACTGACGAAGCCGGTGAATATGGTGATATAATCAGTGTAAGTATGGAATAAAAAAAGAAACCCGCAAATTGGCGGGTTTCTTTTTATCTTATACGAGTTTTATTTCTTAAAAACTCTATTTTTGATTGCACTTTCCCGAATTCAAGACTATGAACGGATATTTTCCCGTCTATGAAATTTAAAGCATCATGAATCTGTCGGCTGGTATAATTGTTTAATACATATCCTAAGTCGTTCCAAGACTGGTATAATATTGTATTCGTTATTTTTGATACATATTTTGGTTGATACCAATTTTTATAATTTATTCGTAAGGCACCAACGTCTATTATGGTATTACCAATAATATTTTCTGCATTGTTATCTAGTAAAGAGTATTTCCGTACAAATTCAAAAGTACGATGTATGTTTTCTTTTCCTGTTCCATTATTTGTATAAGGGTATATAAGGTATATTTCCCCACGTTGATTACTAAGTCCGGCTGTTAATATTTTTCGAAATTTTATGTTGCCGTAATATTTTTTGCCACTAACCAAAAAAGAATTTTGTAATTCTGTATCATGTTGATATGCTTTTATACATGCTTCTGTGTTATCACAATGATATATCTTCCATACATATATTTTGTCACCTGGTATTTGTAGCGTATAAGTTTTTGAAAAGTTCCCAGAATCAAGATATTTAATATTTAGTTCTTGATGAATGATTTTTGATATTTTGCTTGATAGTTGATTTAATATGTTTATATGTAAATATTTTTCCATAAGTCTATTATCAGGACTATACATTTGCATCGTTGCGTTTTTAAATAATTTATGTAATTTAATAGTTGCGTTCCCGCGCTGATCTTTTGGTATTTTGGTTAACCAAGAATAAGGAAAGGCCCCAGGATTTTTATATCCCGCACATATAATAGCGTACATTTGTTGTGGCGTTACAGGGTGACGCTTTAACCAGCGCGTGCAGGACCTGTTTATAGGATTATTAATACGTATAGGTGTTATTTTTTTTATTAGTTTATCACAAGGTATTTCTAAAAGTTCATCGAAATTTGTTTCTAAACCTGGATATTTTATAAAAAACTTTTTCAGGTATTGTACGTTTGTAGGAATGTCGTTTGTATATTGTTTTACATAATCAAAGAAATCCTTTTTCTTTTTTTTATAAGGTGATTGTAAATAATTGTAAAGTGCTTGACATAAAATAAGTTCATAGCGTTCAAAATCATCGTCTGTGTTGTGCGTTGCTTTGTATTTCCACATTTGATAATTAAATGATTGTATAAGCATATGTTTGCGACATTTTAATAGTGCTTCTTTCAGGTTTTCACTGATGAAAAAATTAGTAGCTTTATTTTTTATTGATATACAAATTTTAGGTTTTGTAAGTAAAAAATCTTTTGTTAAGTCTATTCTATAAAGTTGAGACAGTTTTATTTTCCCGATGCTTTTTATGGGAATCTCATGATAATAAATTCCAGAATATTTTTTTACGGTGTATGTTTTTGATATCCCATCATCGTCACGTTGTATAATTTTTTCCAGATTTTCAAAGGTATTTAATTGTATTTTGCAAGGTGCGCGTGGAATTTGAATAATTTTTATGTTTTGGCAACCTTGGAAACAACCGTAATTAATGCGTTTTATTTTGTTCCCGAAATAAATTTCTTTTAATGACGGGTTATAGTTAAATACAGATGCAGAAATTTTTTTCATTGTATCTGGGAAATATACTGCACGTATACCAGATAAGGAATTTCCAACACCTTCAAGTATTTTTTGTACACCATAAGGTATACGCAAAACACCGTTTGCATCTAGGTCGGATTCAGAGACGAATAAAAGCATTCCGTTTTGAATTATCATATAAAGTATGTTATACCAAAATAGTTTTTTGTCAAATTTATAATACGTATCTAGTTATGAATGTGTAAGTTGATTGATTTTTATCTTTTCTGTTAATAATTTTTATGTTAAAATTGCAGGTAAGAGAGAATATGAAAAACATATCCAGGTTTTTTTTAGTCGCATTATCGCTATGCGGAATAGACGCATATGCTGCGTCACCTGTCGCGACCACGGTTGGAAGTAATTTAACCGCATTTAATAGTTCATCTGGTTCGACTAATAACGCTATGTGGAATGCGTATATAAATCCGCGTGCAAACAGCGTGACAAGTGCCCCTGCGGCAGATTTTGGTAATTGTAATGCGGTTATTATGCGTTGTGCTCAGCCAAAATGCGAAAATGGTGGGTGCACTTCATTGGAAATTGCTCGTCCTATAGTATCTGGTTGTGTTGAATCAAATTCTTCATGTAAGCAATATGGTGAAGAATTAATAGAATATATTTCTGCGCAGTTGGTGGCAAGTTCTAAGGCGGATGCAACGCAGGCTGCGGCGGACGCACAGGTTGCCGCTGCTAATGCAGCGGCGCAACAAAGTGCTCAGCAAATGACACAGCTGCAGCAGCAAATGGCACAGATGCAACAGCAAATGCAGCAGCAAAGTGAAGATACGGCAGCACAAATTCAGGCAGCCTTGACCCAACAGCAACAGGCCACAAGTCAAGCTATTGCAGATGCTGCTGCAGCTTCAAGCGCGGCAACGGCAGCCATGTCTGCGCAAACGGAAAGTATAAATACTGCAAGTGCGGATACTACAACGTCATCATCAACTACGTCTGCTGATGGTTCTGGTTTAACGACCGCGCAGCAGTTGGCGGCGGCGTCTGGTGTTTCGGCTGATTTGTTGGCTCGTGAGCAGATTTCAGGTCAGATTTTAACGAAAATTGAAAATGCGGAAGTCGCTTTAAAATCGGCGAAGGCGGCGATGGATACGGCTTTTGCTTATGCAGGATGTAATTCAACCGGCAGTAATTGTACGGGGCCGAAAAGAGTTTCCACATTTAAAAACAAGGCTATGGAATTCTTTGATCCATATAACGATGTTTTGGATGAAGTTTATGATGCCTTGATTTTGGCGCAATCTGTCGGTGTTGATATTACAGATATTTATATGATGCTGAACGGCACATGTAATGCATGGGGGCAATATCTGTGCGCAGAAGGTCAAGTAATGCATTATAACAATAAGAATTGTCCGGATGGTAAATCTGTATCTGTTGAAACGAACGGTGGCGTTGTATACGGTGGTGCAGATTGTAAAATAGGTCAGGTTGTGCCGATGTCAGATGGCGGTTGCCAATTGATAAAAGTTTTGGAAGACGATGCAGAAGTTCAACGTAATTGGTTGTATCCAGAAGAAGGGGTTGGCGGGGTTCAGGTTCGCGTTGGTTGTGCGTCTGAAATCTTGGATAATTCTACTTTATTCCGTAATCGCCGTGGTCAGGCATCAATAGATATAGAAACTTTACAAAGAATCATAGAGCAGGATGCACCATCTGTATACGGCAGCAGTGGCTTGTTCGGTGGAAAAACTACCCCAGAAAAAGATGGTGTACCATATTGTAAATTAAACGATAAAACCTATCGCGATTTACAGAAAATCGCTTCGTTAAAAGAGTTACCTGATAATGTGTGCGTAACGGAATCTGGTATGAAACGCATAGCAGATAACGGTACTTTAATCGCACAAACGAATGGGGAATCAGTTGCAAGATTTTATCAGCAATGTTCAGCTTTCAATGGGGAAGAATTAGCAAAATGCTTATGTAATGCCAAAAAAGGCGGTTTCCAAATGTGGCAAAACAATAAATGTGTTTGTTTTGAGACGGGAACGGAAAAGTTAACATTTGATTATGAAACCTTGGAATGTGTAAGTGCAGATTCCGCAAATAATATAAATAGTGTTAGCACAAGTACGTCGTCTTCTACATCTTCTTCTAATGGATGGTCTGATGCAGTTTTAAAGAAAATAACAGACAAGTATACGACCCAATTTACAACCAGTTTGGAAGATTCTGCTACACAACAAAGGTTTAATATGTGTTTACAAACTGGTGGTACATGGGATTCACAAAATAATACGTGTAAATGTTCCGGCGCAAAGGATTTTTTTAGTTGTTTGAGACTAGCTACATAAGGTGCATATGAATATAAAAAATAAATTTTTATTAAATATCAAAAAAGCAGAACGCAGTTTGGCTATTACATTGCTTGCGGTGTTTTGCGTAATTATGCCGGCATATGCAGCAATAGACAATGGTTGTGATGAAAAAGATAATAATTATATAACGCCAGAGTTGGCTTTATGTAGTACACATGCTTATAATATTGGAATAACCGAAAATCCAGATGATGAGGCAAATAAACAACTTATACGTGACGTTGTTGCGTTAAAATCAACTGTTATGATGCAACAGATGTATAAGCAATATGAATACTTAGATGCAACATTAAAGCGCCTAAAAACGCAATTAGAGCGTGAAATTTTGACGTCTAAACTGGAAGCGGCAGGTGCATCAACTGGTACGTCTTCTTCTGGGAGTACTTCTGCTAGTTACACCGATAGAAATATTTATTTGGCAGGAACAAGTAATTGTAATAATGAAAGTACGATATCAGGCGTTTTTACGTGTCTACGAAATAATTATAATTTGATTTATAATATGTCTAGTAGCGGAACGAATTTATCAACCGAACTTAGAAAGCAGTTGGCTAACGATTGCGAAGTTGTGCGTCAAAATGCGTCTGGTGCCGGATTAGATTCAAATTCTTTGACGGCAGTTACTAACGGAAGCGCTAAAATCGATTGTACAAATTTTTCTAATATAAAGGGCAGAACAGAATTTCAGAAGTGTTTGGATGCGTTGAATGTTCAGATACGTAATGCCACAAGTAATTTGACTCAAAGAACTCAACAACAGAACTATCAACAATCTCGTAATTAAAACGCCGTGTTAGCGGTGCTTTTTTTGACTATCAGTGCGATTTTTATTGTTTTGCGATAAATTCTTCAGCTTTTGTCTTTTGGCTCTTCTGATGCGAAATTTATAGGTCTTTGTTCGAATAATAAATAAAAACGCCCCGGGGTTGAGTCGGAGCGTTTCTTTGGCTTTCCTTTTCGTCCGAAGACGTTCTCTCTCCGTGCCGTATTATGGGCACAAAGCCAATTGCTTTAACACGTTCTGGACGTCGTTGTTTACCGATACAGTTATTTCGCGTTGTAATCCGTCAGTGTATGTATAGTTGAATTTATAATTGGCGAATTCTGGGAATTCTTTATACGCCTGTTGGAAAGGCGCTAACATCGCATAAAACCATTGGCGACCACGACACAGACAACCATTACGTACATCTGCAGCAACAGCTGCTGTTGCTGTGTTCGGGTACTTCGTATCCAGTTCTTCATCGGTCATCATTAAGCAACGCGCACCAAAACCATAGAAATTGGCGTCATCTGCCAAGAACTTATATACCAATCCGTCTGATGCACCGGCTTGCTTTAAAGAATAAGCCATGCCATCAGTACAGCAAGCATTCGCAGACCCCATTAACATTTTATATCTTTCCAGCAAAGGTGCCGCCAATGGATTGTTTGCGGTAATATTTTCATCGCAGCGTGCTGCGCTGATGAATTCGTTCATTTTGTCAGCTCTAATTTTTGGGCTGCGCGGTGATACAGTTTCGCGAACTATGGGTTTTCTGCGCCATATCTCGCATTCTGTTTCCGTTTCAAATGGACAACCATCTTCGGTTCCAAATGTTACGTTTACTAATTCTGTCAGGTCTTGTGCCACGTATTCTGGCCGTGGTGCCGGCATAGGTGCACAATTAGTTACCCATAAATTTTCACTTGGTTTTTTTGGACTAAGCAGTTCTTCAACGCGTGCACGCGTAGCAGCGGCATCTGCCATGTTTTGGTTATACATATCAACTAAATTTATATCATCCGATTCGCGAATGTATAATTCTGGCAGTGGTTCTAAAAACCAATCACTATAATCTTTATATTTGTAACTTGATACGGAATCATCCCAAATTGGTACACCGTCGCGCCAATCTACTGTTTTATCATAACCTTTTGGGGTATATGTACCAAGCGTCCCGTCCCATATAGGTGCACGTGTGTCTGTGGGCACCGGTTTGATAGATAACAGTTTGGCCTGAACCATTGGTTCAGGTGCAACGTAGAAATATTGTGTAGGTTTCGGTGTCGTAACTTCTAGATTTTCTGTTACGAAATAACAACCGTCTCCGTCACATTCTGACGAGAAGACAGGACTTACCCCGCATAAACATAATAGGGTAGATAAAATAAAAATTCTGCTTTTCATATCTTGAATAATATCACAAAAAAAGCCAGTTTTGAATACATTTTTAAGTGTTTTTTTATTGAGATACTTTTAACGCTTTTGCTATAGTAAATTTTGTAAAGTGATTTAACCTTATTTATACGGGGGAAAAAATGAAAAGAACTTCAATTTTTGCTGTTTTGGTAACGTTGGTAACACCGGTATTTGCGGACACTTCATCTATGCAAGAAAAAAAATTGTTACCTGCTGAAACGGTTGAGGCAAATGCGCCAACAGCGGTGATAGAAACAGAAACGACAAATCCAGACATAAAGTTCCCACATGGTTTGCAACTGGGGGTTGGCGTTTCTGCAACAAGTGGGTTAAACGGATTTGTTGGATATGCAAATAAAAATTTCGATTCGTTTTGGTTAAAGCGTTTGGGATTTCGTGCAGATTTCGCAACAACTTCTCCGCTAAAATCGATGATAAATTCTGGTATTGATTCTGTTATGGGCGATGAAGGTATAGATATCGGTGACGGAATTACGATTAAAGACGGTGCTATAGACGGTTATCATTTTGCGGCCTTGGTAGATTTTTATCCTTTCGGTAATACTTGGTTTTTGGGCGGAATAAGAATTACAGGTGGTTATTATTTTGGTAACCTAGAATTGTCGGCTAATTTGACTGGTAAAGTAAGTGATTTGCCTGATGCAGAATTTGCGTTCAGCTTAAATGGGGTAGATTATAAATATGTTGGTAACGAAGTGCATGGTACGGCCAACGCGGACTGGGATTATCGCGGTCCTTATTTGGGTGCTGGTTTTGATTTGGGGATAGTTGCTGGGTTTAAAATTTATATGGATGCCGGCGTTGTGTTTACAAATAAAACCGCGCAATTGGGCTTAGATTTGCCGACAAAGAACTTACAGAAGTGGAATGGTTCTAATTGGGAAACAGTGGATTTAAGCGGTATACAAGAATTTGAGCAGGCGAAAAGCGATGCGTTAGCAGATGCTCAGGAAGAACTAGACAAATTAAAGTTTTATCCGATGATAAAAATTGGATTTATGTATCGTTTTTAATATAGGCCGATAAAAAACCGCCGATTCGGTGGTTTTTTATTGTTATGATTATGTTTCGAATCGAAAAATATATAAAATTGAATCGTGTGCCGTATGCGTAAATAAAAAATAAAAAATATTTTTTTGTCAAAAAAACCTTAGAAAACCGGCTTTTTTTGTTTTTTATATGAAAAGAATAAAATTATTTTTGAAAAAGTGCTTGACTTTTTCTGATTTTCGACTCATACTATGCGGGCTTTCAAGTTGGGAACATTTCAAAAACACTCTCAACCCCTGAAATTCTGCGGTTAACGGAACGACCATAAGAATAGGGATTCCATTAATCACGCAAACATTGTGAATAAAAGCAGCTCATCAAAAGATTTTTGATGTAAGTCAAGAATCTATTCAAGAAGGGATGTGCAGACAGTTGAATTTGGAAATATCCAAACTTTGACTAAGTCAAAAGTGCATATCCTAGAC
>CALXMS010000002.1 GCA_944389535.1 uncultured Alphaproteobacteria bacterium
ATTCCTGTTGGGGATACCAACAGGAAGCGAACCTGTGATGAAGGTTCGAACCGTAGCAAAAAGGCGGACGGAAGTACGCCGGTTTATTTTGTCAGCCGTAAAGGTTTTTATTATGAAAAATAAAGCAGTAAAAATAGGTATTATCGCAAGTATTTTACCACACTTATTTTGTTGTATATTACCGATAGCGTTGTCCGTTGTAAGTTTGTTTGTGCCAGAAGTTGCTCATGCCGAATTTATTCCGCGTTGGTTTGAACCCTGGTTGTTTGTTTTTTCTGGTTTAATGTTATGTTTATCGTGGGTACTGGTTTTTCGTGATTGTCATTGCGATTGTGAACAATGTCATGGCAGTCATAATCATCGGGCGCAAAAGATTATTATAGGGGTGATAACGCTTATATTCATTATCAGTATAATTTTGCATTTAATGACCCATCATTAAAATAAAAAACCGGCATTTGCCGGTTTTTTACCATATTTTCACGCGTTTTTCTGGTGCTAAATACATTTTATTTTCTGGCGATATATTGAAGGCTTCGTACCAATAATTTATATGTGGTAAAATACCGTTTACCCGCCATTTACCCAATGAATGTACATCCATTTTTGTCAGACGTAAAGCTTCTTCTTTTCGCATATTTTGTGCCCAGACGCCCGCATAAGCGATAAAGAATCTTTGTTCCGGACTTAGATCATTTACTGTTGTGCTTGGCGTTGCAAAGTTTTTATAGGCAGTGTACGCGACAGTTACACCGCCATAATCGGCTAAATTTTCGCCAAGCGTAAATTCACCGTTTGCATGTACTTCAGGGGTAATTTCAATTTGATTAAAGAATTCTTTCATAACGTTTGCGCGCTTTGTGAATTCATCTGCATCTTCTGCAGTCCACCAATCACGTAAATTTCCGTCATTATCAAAGTGGCGTCCAGAATCATCAAACCCGTGCGTCATTTCATGACCGATTACGCTGCCGATGGCACCGTAGTTAAACGCATCATCTGCAGACATATCAAAGAACGGGTATTGTAATATCCCTGCAGGAAAACATACTTCGTTCGTAGATGGGTCATAATAAGCGTTTACTTCGTGCGCATTCATATACCAAATAGTCGGGTCTTTTTTCTGACCGATTTTCTTTAACCAAAAAGCGTCTTCAAATTTAGAAACGTTTATTACGTTTTCCCATAACGATTTGTCAGCGCTTACATTTAATTCGGAATAATCCCGCCACTTGTCTGGATAACCGATTTTGGCTTTAAATGTGTTTAATTTTTCTAAAGCTTGCTTTTTTGTTTCATCGGACATCCATGTCAGATTTTCTATGCGTATTCCTAAGGCGCGTTGCAAGTTCTTTACCAATGTTTGCATACGTTCTTTGGCATCTGCAGAGAAATATTTTTTTACATACAAATGACCGATTTCTTCTCCTAAAGAAGAGTTTAGCAAAGCAACGGCGCGTTTCCAACGTGGTTTTTGTTCTTTTTGCCCAGCCATCGTTCGATTGTAGAAATCAAACGATATTTCATACGTATCATCATCTAACACAGTGCCGGCAGAACTTATTATACGATATTTTAAATAGTCTTTTATTAAATCTAGTTCGGTATCGTTTATGATTGCTATTGATTCCGCAATTGCTTCAGGTTGATTGATATTTATCTCTTTTGCAGCTGATGCACCGCGCATTTGTAGGTATGTGTCCCAATCAAAGTTTGGAAATTTTTCTTTTACTTCGGTTATAGTCATTTTATGATAGTTTGCATTCGGATCACGTAGTTTTTCTTTAGGATAAAAAGATTTTGCCATACGCTCTTCCAATGAATATAACTTATCTACGTCAATAGAAAGACCGAAATTTTTGGTTTGTTTTGCTATGAATTCGTGATACTTCTTTCGAATTTCAATTGATTTTTCGTCTTTATCAAAATAGTAATCTCTTGATAAACCTAGACCACCTTGACCTATATTATATAAATAATATTCGCTGTTTTTTTCGTCCAATGCCACCCCGTCAGACCAAAACGCAGATGAAAAATGGTGCATCTTGCCCAAATATGCAGGTAATTCAGATTTTGATTTTATTGCATCTATTTCATCTAAATATGTTTTAACAGGTGTTGTTTTTTCGGCGTTTAATTTTTCTTCGTTCATTGCAACTGAATATAAAGTTCCTATTTTTCCTTTATCACTTTCTGCAATTTCTTTTACGCGTTCCAAATTTGTATCCCGTAAAATTTCAAACGCCCCGTAACGAGAGTAATCGTCCGGAATTGGGTTACTTTTCTGCCAACCAAAATTTACATAATCATAAAAATTATCACCGGGATTAACAGATGTATCCATGTTTTCAACCTTAATACCTGTTGTCATAACTGTCTCCTTTGGTATAGTAATAAAGTATATCGCAATAACGGCAATTACAACCGAAATTATTCCAAGGGCATTTAAAAATTTGTTTTGCATTCAAATTACCTCACTAAATTTAGAGTCAAATCGTCCAAAATCAACATTCCTTTTTCTGTTGCAGCAAGTCTGTCATCAGACGTAAATTGGAACAAATCTGGATTAGATTTTACGTATTGCATATTTATTATTTTTTTTACCTGGCTGTCAAGATAAACACCGCGTACTTGTCGAATACCGGTTATTATGCGCTCTTCAGCGCGCGCTGTGGTAGATAGTTTTTCAAACTTTTTACCGCCCCCCATTTGTTCGTACCATTGATTGTCAATAAGAATGCGACCGGCGGCACCTTGCCCGATTCCAATATAAGCTTGACCGTCCCATATGTTTAGATTATGTATGCACTCGTTCCCCGGCGTCGCATAGTTTGAAACTTCATAGCGCGGTAAATGCAAGGTTTCTGAAATTGCACAATACATATCGGCCATTTCGTCGTTGGAAGGCATTTGTAAATTCATTTTACTAAATGGGGTCCCCGGTTCTATTGTAAGTTCGTACATAGAACAATGTGTAAGCCCTAAAGAGTTTATGTTTTTACAAGTTTCTATAATATCACTTACTGTTTCATCCGGCAGTCCATAAATAAAATCAGCAGATAATTTAATAGGTTTCTTTTGAACGGTTTCTATCAATTTAATGGCAGTTTTTGTGTCATGACGTCGACCTAAGAATTGCAATGTATTATCGTTCAGTGATTGAACGCCGATTGAAAGACGATTGACACCAATTTGTATAAAGCTATTAAGTTTATATTCATCTATTGTTCCTGGGTTGGCTTCTAAGGTTATTTCACAATCAGAAGATAGTTTAAATTTAGATGTCAATGTTTGAATAATGCTGTTAAACGTTTTATTAGGCATAAAAGAAGGGGTGCCGCCGCCAAAAAATATTGTTGGCACAGAAATAGACCCCAAAGTATCAGCCCAAAATTCTATTTCGTTTATTATGTTTTTTTCATAATCGTTCCAGTCAGGATTTTTACAGGCATGGGAAAAAAACGCGCAATAATTGCATTTCGAAGCACAAAAAGGCACGTGAATATAGATATTATGTGGTACAATCATATACGTATTGTATATAAAAGACGTAATAAATCCAGTATTTGATTATATATTTAAAAAATTGCTTTTCATAGAAATGAAATTTATGTTACAATATATCTAACAATGTAGGTATGAACATAGGAAGGTTATCTTTTTTATGTGGGCTAATGGTTCCCTTTACGGCTTTTGCGTCGAATGAAGGGGTGCCTTCGTATTATCAAACGAATACGTATCAAAACGCTAATCAATCTGCTTATGGTCAATATGCCAGCCAGGGCTATACAAAGTACGTCGGGCAGTCTGGTAGTAAGCAAATAGTTGGTAGTCAATCTTATTCTTATCAAGTTCCACGTCAGACTATGGTTACCAATAATGGTGCCATGACTGTAAATGGTATTTCTGTTCCAACCAAAGATAAAACAACCGTTTATGCGACTTATACGCGTCGTTTTGCTGATTTTGAATTTAAAACGGGTGTAAATTCTGTTCTTGAATGGGACGATATGGTGTTTAATGAAATTGGTGTCGGTTTACAACATAATTTCAGCGTACGCAATTTCGATATGTTTGCATACGGGGAATATAGCATGGGCTTTATGTCACACGGTGGTATGTCCATGGACTATGATTTGGAACCATACGATGCGTCAAAGCAATATGAAGGAATATTTACAATTTCAGTTGGTGATCAGACTGGGCGAACAAATCATTTCAAAGTAGGTATTGGGGCTCATCACGTATGGGACATTGCGGGGTGGAAGCTGTCACCATCTTTTGGGTATGAGATATTCAATCATAATCTTGAAATGTCGGACCACTATTATCCAAATCCCGGTATCTTTTTACCGCTTATGACGAACAATGGGGATTATGTATACGGTGATCTTGAAGGGAATTATTATTCTGTACCGATTAATATGGAAGCACCAGATGATTGGTATCAGGTTTGTATGTCTCCGGAAGATATAAAATTAGTTCAAACGTCTAATTCCGGTGGCATTTTTGGTTTAGGTACCAGTTTAGTAACGGGTGATTATAACCCAGATATGGGTTATGTACCTTGGGGCGTTGATTCCGGTGAGTGTGTAATTATTGGTGGTGATGGTCCAGTTATTGTTGAAGGAACAACCCACATTTATAATACTACGTGGTCTGGTTTTTATATTGGTTTGGAAATAGAAAAGCAGATGACATTAGCCGATAAATTGCGTTTTTATTTCCAAGTGGGTAAACCGAAATATTCATCTGAAGGTACGTGGCCAAATCGTACAGATTGGCAACAGAACCCCAGCTTTATTGACGAAGGAAGTAATGATTCTTATTCATATGCTGCGGAAATGGAATATAATTATAGAATATCTGATCGCATGCAATTAGCAATAAAGGTTGATACAGATTTATTCTATGTTGGAAACATTGGCGGTGAATTGTATCTTGCGGAATATACAAGTTGGTTGGTGGACGAAAACGGTTATTACATTTTGGATGATAATGGTTTACCTATTTTAGAAACTGTTCCGGCACAGACTGTGTATATTAGTGATCAACTAGAACATGCAACTTGGCAGTCGTTCGGGTTGCATATCGGTCTGAAATACTCGTTTTAAGGGGTGCGTGTTATGAGAAGACATGGTTTTATCGCGCGCCTTATTGGCGTGGCGATGGTGTTGATGTTGCCTGTTTGTGTACGTGCAGAATCTGGGAATTTCGATGTAGAACGTTGGTATCAGATTCTGGGTGACGTTCGTGCGCGTGCAACTGCTCAAAACATATCCAAAGAAACAATTGATGCAACGTTAAAGTATCCTGCATTCATACCTTCCATTGTAAAAAGTGATAGGAATCAGGCAGAGTTTAAACTTACCTTAGACGAATATTTAGCAAGGATGGTAAACTCTAAACGTGTAGAAGACGGTAGACAAATGCGCCTTACTTATCCGACATTATTGTCACGTGTGGAAAATAAATATGATGTTCAACCGCATGTAATTCTAGCTTTTTGGGGGCTTGAATCGAATTATGGTGAGTATCGTGCAGCGCATAAACTTACAGACGCTTTTTTAACTTTAATTTACGAAGGACGGCGAGAAAAATTTTTTGGTAATCAATTATTAGCCTTGATGAAAATTGCCGACGATAACGATCTGGATATAGATGATATAAGAGGTAGTTGGGCAGGTGCTATGGGACATTTTCAGTTTATACCGACGACGTTACAGCAATATGGTTCTGACGGAAACGGAGATGGGCGTATAGATATAATTCATAGTGTCGGTGACGCCATGTTCAGTGCTGGTAATTATTTACATCAAATGGGGTGGAACCCAAATGAAAAAATAGTTAGACGTGTTATGCTTCCGGGGAACTTTGATGTATCTTTATTAGATGGCGGAACAAAAAAAACATTGGCCGAATGGTCGGCCATGGGGGTTACTAAGCCAGATGGTACTACCATACCTATTGCTGATATGACCGCAGGTTTAGTGGCAGACGTTAATCTGATTCAGCAGCAACGTGCCGAAGCTATTGCTGCCGCAGCAAGCACGATCGGTGCAGTTGATCCAAATGCAATAGATACTGATGTTGCCCCACAACCCGTTATATACGCTTATTTAACTTATCCGAATTTTTATAGAATAAAAAGATGGAATAGTTCAAATTGGTATGCCATTGCCGTCGCTTTGTTGGCAGACGAATTAAAGCAATAAAAACAATTGAAAACGGCGGAATACTTTGATATTCTTGACATATATTATAAGCTGCATAAAGGATATATGTTATGGCTATTAAAGTTCGTGATTATGAAGTTCGTCTTACCAGAAATAAGGAAGAAAGGCGCCAGGTACGGCAATTGCGCTATGACGTGTTTGTGGAAGAAGAAGGTGCAACTGCAACGGAAGAACAAAAAAATCTGCGGGAAGAATACGATTCTTTTGATAGATTTGCGGATTATATGGCGGTATTCCATAATGGAAAAGTTGTTGGTACTTATCGTATAATTGATCGTAATGCTGCCGAAAAAATGGGCAGTTTTTATACCGAATCAGAATTTAATATATCAAAAATAAAAAAATATAACGGCAAAATCGCAGAAATGTCACGTGCATGTGTGGATAAAGCATATAGGGAAAATGCGCTGGTCATGAGAATGTTGTGGGCAGGATTAGGTGAGTATATAGTTAGACGTAAAATTGCTGTTTTGTTTGGCGTTGCTTCTTGGGTGGGGACGAAATCTGTTGTGTCTGCCCAGGCTATATCATATTTATACTATAACCATCTTTCACCGTTAAGATTGCGTGCAACTGTTGCGACAGAAAAGTTTGCAGATGATGTTAATCCGAAATTATCTAGGATGAACATTTTACCTAAGGAATTTGTTGATGAAACAGAGGCACGTCGTCAGATGACTCCGTTAATAAAAGGGTATCTTCGTTTAGGGGCAACTTTTGGTAAAGGGGTTTTTATAGATAAAAGGTTTAATTCATATGATGTATTTGTAATGATGCAAACGAAAAATATAGATGCGGCATATCAGAAACATTTCTTAGGTCGTGAAAACGCTTTGGAAGGTCTTGAAGAAAAAGACGGAGCGTTAAAAACGATGGGTAAAATAATGTTATTACCTGTAACCGGATCTTTTAAAATGGTTCGTGCGTTTTTTGAATTTCTATTGCGTGAAGACGCAGCTGATGCGGAATATATTGATGATTCAAAAGAAGTTTATGAGGAACGAGAATAATGGGACGCGTTAGACGACAGAATGTTTTTAATACCATGGGTGCGGTAATAAAATTTGCTGCGTTCTGGATCATGGTGGTTGTTCAGTTGCCAATAATTCTTTTATTGCCAAAAGGGCGCGCTTCTGTTTGGTACATGGGTGTCTTTATGCGAATTTTATTGGTTTTATCAGGTATTAAAATTCGCGTGCATGGCAAGATTTCTTCGCATAGGCCTTTGTTGGTTATATCAAATCATATTTCTATTTTTGAGATTGCGACTTTCCCTGTGGCGTTTGGGGGAAGTTTCATTGCAAAAAAAGAAATGGAAACGTGGCCATTGGTCGGATGGGTTTCAAAAAAGTTCGGGGTTGTTTTCATTGATCGTAGACCATCTCATGCGGTTGAGGCTTTGAAACAAGTTCAAGAAACTCTTGCAAATGTGTCTTATCCAGTGTTCTTATTTCCAGAAGGTACAACCACGAATGGGTCTTATGTAAAACCTTTTAAAAGTACATTATTTAACTTTGTTGAAAATTCTGATGTGACAGTTCAACCTATGGTTATGCATTATCGTTATCGTGACGGTGACGTGATTAGTGACGAAGATTTGGCAGAACATTTCGGTTATTTCGCAAATGAAAAACAAGAAAAGGGTCCGTTATGCTCTCGTGAACGTAGCGCTTTCGGACAAGTGTTTCACATTATGATGTTAGGTGGTTTCATGGTAGAGTTGACTGTTCTGCCGCCACCGCCCCTGGCGGGTATGGATAGAAAGCAGATTGCGGAAACGCTGCAGAAAATTGTTTCCGATAAATATATGGAATTAAAAAATAAAAAAGCACAATAAAAAATAAAGAGATTTTATGATGAAAACAGCAATTACTCCGACGCGGGCGGAAAATTTTAGTGAATGGTATCAGAATTTAATTACTGCGGCAGATTTGGCAGAAAACGCCCCTGTACGCGGTTGTATGACTATAAAACCATATGGATGGGCGATATGGGAATTGATGCGTGACGAACTGGATAAACGTATAAAAGCGATGGGGGTACAAAACGCGCAGTTCCCATTGTTGATACCAATTAACTTTTTTAATAAAGAAGCAGAACATGTGGCTGGGTTTGCTAAAGAAGCCGCAGTTGTAACACACTATCGTTTAAAAGCAATAGACGGTGTATTGCAACCGGATCCTGACGCAAAACTTACAGAACCTTATATAATTCGTCCGACGTCCGAAACGATTATAGGTGACGCTATGTCACGTTGGGTACAGTCTTATCGTGATTTACCTATGAAGTTAAATCAATGGGTAAATGTTATGCGCTGGGAAATGCGGCCGCGCTTGTTCTTGCGTACATCTGAATTCTATTGGCAGGAAGGCCATAACGCATTTGCCACGCACGAAGAAGCAAATGAGGATGCGCGTAAAATGCACAAAGTATACGGTGACTACATGCGTGACATTTTGGCCATTCCTTCTATAATGGGTGAAAAAACGCCCGAAGAACGTTTTGCAGGTGCTGACCATACATACACGTTGGAACATATAATGCAGGACGGTAAAGCATTACAGGCCGGTACTTCGCATGATTTAGGTCAGCATTTTTCAAAATCGTTCGGTATTCAATACTTGGGCACAGACGGACAATTAAAACATGCTTGGACGACTTCTTGGGGTGTGTCGACCCGTATGATGGGCAGCTTATTTATGACGCATTCTGATGATGATGGATTGGTCTTACCGCCAGCTGTTGCCCCTTATCAGGTTGTCATAATTCCAATTACGCGGGACGAAAACGTTAAGATTTTAAACCAATATTCTGAAAAACTTGGCGATCAATTGCGTAATATCGGTATTCGTGTTTTTGTTGATACGTCAGATATGCGCGCACCCGACAAGATGTGGAAATGGATTAAGCGCGGTGTCCCATTGCGTGTCGAAATCGGTGCACGTGAAATGGATGAAAATAATATAAGCGTGACGCGACGTGATTTAGGTAAAGCTTCCAAAAAGACAATACCAGTTGATGCGTTTATTGCAAGCATAAAAGATATGTTGGCACAAATTCAAAACGATATGTACGAAGCGGTTGTTAAACGTAACAAGACGATGATACATGATGTTGTTGATTTGGCGGCATTGGAATCGGCATTGGCGTCTGGTAAGATTGGTTTTTTCCGCATTAGAAATGAACAGACTCAGAATCAAGAATTTGAGAGCCTGATGGAAAAATATAAGATATCGCGTCGGTGTTTAGATGATACTGATCCTGAATATGTATACGTAGCAAAGTCGTATTAAAAAATCGCCCGCATGGGCGATTTTTTATGATATAATGTTACTATAAGATAAAAGAGGAAATTAATTATGAAAATAGCAATAATCGGTGTAGGTACAGTTGGTTCTGCTGTCGCAACAGCCGTAAAGAATACTGGTTTTGTACATGAAATAGTTTTGTTTGATAGGGACGGTATTCGTGCACGCGCGGCTGCAGAAGATTTGGGGCATGCCGCTAGTTTCGGTTTTGACGTCAAGATAACTGCTGTAAATAATTATCGTGGGATTAAAGGCAGTGAAATTATAATAATAGCAGCCGGTGCGAATCAGAAACCGGGTGAAACACGTATGGATTTATTAAATAAAAATGCAACGGTTATTAAAGATATTATTCCGCGAGTAATGGCAAACGTTGATACCAAAAACGTAAAAATAATTATTCTGACAAATCCATTAGATGTAATGGTAATGTTGGCGACAAAATTATCAAAACTACCTTCTTCGCGTGTAATTGGAACGGGTACGATGTTAGATACAGCTCGTTTACGTACAATATTATCTCGTCAGCTGGATATATCTACGCAGTCAATAAACGCATATGTTTTAGGAGAACATGGTGACAGCAGCGTTGTTGATTGGACAAGCGCAACAGTTGGTGCTTTAACGCTGGATGATTTTTGTAGGCAGATGAAAATATCATTGCCAGAAACTACACGCAATACGATTTCGCATCGGGTTCGTAATGCTGCATATGAAATTATTCGCGGTCGCGGTGCAACGTGGGATGGTATAGGGGCAGCGGCGGCAGACTTATTACGTTGCATAATAAATGACGAACACAGAATTTTAACGGTTAGTTCTACGTCCGGGACAGGATTAGATATGATTGCAATGTCTTTACCGCGTGTTGTGGGTAATGGTGGCATAGTTGCCACATTACGACCGAAACTTTCAAGTACAGAATCCGCGGCTTTACGTCGTAGCGGGAAAATTATACGTAAAAATTATGATGCCATTATATAAGGCTGCGGATAACAATCCGATTTATAATGAAAGGCCCTCGTGTTATAGTTTTAAATACGGGAGCTTTTAATATGGCTGACATAAATGTTTCATATGATCTTTTCCCAAACGAACAAGGTTTTTATGCGAACTGTGATGGACGTCATGTCGGAGAAATAACATTTGTTCGCGTCGGTGGAGATAAAATTATTATAGATCATACAGACGTTTCTGAAAAATATAGACATGCTAAAATAGGTTTGAATCTTGTTCGTTGCGCGGCAGATTTTGCGCGTAAGAAAAAATGTAAGGTCATTACAATGTGTCCTTTTGCAAAAGCTATGTTCAGTCGATATTCTGAATTTGACGATGTGCGTTTCCTTCATACCAGATAACAAAATTTTCATACTTGAACGGATTAGTTTTTTTTACTAGCATTTTTGACGTAATGGGGTAAAGGAATATGTCTCATAAATTACGTATCTGGTTGACGTTTTTAATCTTTCTAAATGGTTACATAAGTTTGTCTTTAGAGCTGGTTGTTTTAAGGCAACTATCTTTTTGGGTCGGTTCCAGTGCCGTTATAACCAGTATAATAATGGGAATATTTCTGGGGTTTATGTCAATAGGATATTTCATCGGTTCTTCAGAAAAAATTAAAATAGGTAAAATAAAAAACATACTTGGATTGAGTTTTATTGTTATTGCTTTATTTGCTTTCTTTGCGTCTAGTTTCCCATTAGTGGCTGAATATTTTATGCAACTTTATATGTGGGGAATTACGTCCAGCGTGATTCAAACATTTATTTTCTCGTTTATATTTTTATCTGTCGGACCTTTCTTATTCGGTTTTAATACGACCTTATTGTCAAGGTTGTTGCATAAGTATAATACAAATTATACCGGTAATATAATGGCATGGGATACCATTGGATCAGTACTGGGATCTTTATTGACTACTTTGATTTTGATGCCTTTTATCGGCGTAAATTATACAGTTATGCTTATCGTATTACTGGCTTCTTTTGCTGCGATGGTTACCCGACCAAAATTGTGGGTGGGTTTGTTGTGCATAGCGGTAATTGTTCCTACGTGTATGATAAACAGTGACTATGTACAACAAAAAGGTTTTGGTATACTTGTGAATAACGCAAATTCAACAATTTCTGTTTCAGAACAATCTAATGGTGATCGTGTTTTATATATGAACGGTTTACCAATGTCTATTTATAACCCTGTTACAAAACAGGGGGCAGAATATATAAATTATATAAATCAACATTTTATATATAATATCCCAAATGATAGAAAATATAAAATTCTTGTCTTAGGCGCAGGTGGATTTACCGCAGGTTTAGAAGATAAATATAATGAGTATGTTTTCGTTGATATAGAGCATACGCTAAAAGATATATCAGAGAACTTTTTCCTTAACCAAAAAATATCTCCAAATAAAAAATTCGTTGTTCAGGATGCAAGTCAATATTTGAAAAATTGTAAAGAGAAATATGATCTGATTTTATTGGATGTATATTCTAATTCATTTCAGGTACCGGAAGGCTTCATTACGGCAGAATTTATGCAAAGAGTCAAATCTAGGGTGGCAGAAAACGGTATATTGATTATGAATATAATTTCAAGTCAATCTTTTCAAGATAGGTATTCAAAAGTATTTGATAATACATTTCATACTGTTTTTCCGTATAATACGCAACGGCAAGTTATCGGCTATTCTGATCCGTGGTCATATAATGATGTATCAAACATTTTATACGTGTGGTATAATCGAGATATAGATGAAAGAATTTATACTATAAATAAAACGCCTGTAATTTATGATAGGTATATAAAATAAAAATCGGGAATATTCCCGATTTTTATTTTATTTGCTCTAATACGAAATCCCAGTTTACTAAGTTATTCAAAAATGCATCTATAAAATCTGCTCGGCGGTTCTGATAATCAAGGTAATAGGCGTGTTCCCAAACGTCAAGCGTCATAAGCGGTTTTATATCATGGGCAATGGGGGTATCTGCGTTTAAAGTCGTTATTATTTGTATTTTATCATTATTTTTTACTAACCATGCCCAACCGCTTCCGAATATACCCGTTGCTGCGGTTTTAAATTCATTGATAAAAGTTTCTGAACTTCCAAAAGAGCTTGTAATTATTTCCGGTATCGTACAACCACCGTTTTGAGTTAAACATTTAAAAAAGAAGTTGTGGTTGAAAACTTGGGCTGCGTTATTAAAAATTTTTTTTGCGTTTTGATCTTTGGCGGACTTTGTAATTATTTCATATAAAGGCATTGCTTCGTATTCTGTGCCGACTATTAAATCATTAAGGTTTTTTATATAAGTGGCCAGATGTTTACCGTGATGAAATTGTAACGTTGTATCTGACATATACGGCATTAACGAACTTTCATTAAAAGGCAGCGGAAATTCTGTAATTGAAAACATTATGTATTCTCCTTTTAAAAACTTGTATACAAATAGTGCATAATAGTATGAAAAAAACAATAGAATTTTTTTCCGGCGTTTAAATGAAAAATGGCTTGCACCATTATGGTCAGACTTTTATAATTCAAATCAAGATAAAGGAGAAAAAATGAAAAAGTTATCAATTATTTCAGCATTAGCAGGTTTGTTGTTTTTTGGTGCTGCATCTGCGGCAGATATTACGCTATATTATTCACCATATTGTCCGCATTGTCATCATGCGCAAGAGTTTTTCGTAAATAAAATGATTTATGAATATCCTAACTTGCGGGTTGTACAAGTTAACGTTATGGAAGAACCTAATCTGCCGGCGTTTCAAGAGGCCTTGCAGAAATGTAAATACGACAACGGGGGGGTACCTGTAATCGTTGTTGGTGATAAATGTTTTCAGGGTTATGCTGATTTTATGGAACAGGAATTGCGCGACGCTGTAGAGGTTGATTTATCCGATGCAGATAAAAAGACTGCCGCTGAAAATAAAAAAGCATTGGAAGCCAATCCAGAGGATTTCAAGGCAAAACATGCAGATCGCCCGAAAGCCGTTACAGAATATAATCCTGCCGTAGAAGCAGCAGCGGCAAAAATGGCGGCCGAAAAAAAAAGTAGTGAAGGTTCTTCTGTTTATTTCTATGTATTGTTGATTGTTTTAGTTGCTGCATTGGGCTTCGTCTTAGTAAGAAAAGATAATAAGAAGAAAAAATAATATTTTTTAATTTATGTTATTGAGGCGGAACGATGTTTGATTTAACTACTTTGGATTATATTTATGTGGGCGTCATAGTGGCGTCCACCGTTTGGGCCAGCGTTCGCGGTGGAATATTTGAAACCGTGGCAACGCTGTCATGGGTGGTTGCAGCGTTTGCGGCACGTTTTATTTCACCCATGCTAGATAAATTATTACAAGGTTGGTTTGATTTATCTGATTCGACCGTTGGGACTTTGGTTGCATCATATTTCATCGTATTTTTTGTAATATTGTTGTTGGTCGGGTTCTTTAATCAGCGCTTACGTGAAAGAATTCAGAATAGCGTTATGAAAGTGACGGATCGTACACTTGGCATAATATTCGGTATAATTCGAGGTATTGTTGTTATGGGGTTGGTATATTGGGCGGCGCTGTGGTATTATTCTGATGCACCACGTCCAGCACCATGGGTTGAAAATGCTCGTACGCGTCCAATAATGCAACTTACTGCCGTAAAGTTGGATGAATGGTTCTTCCCAGGACCAGAAAGTAAGCTTTTGGCGCGAGACATGACCGGAAGTCAAGCTTCTAAAGAAATTTTTGATAATTTAATAAATCCTGCTGTATCTGATGCTAAAGACGCGGCTTCTGATAATAATAAAGAAGACGAAAGTCAGACAAGTGAAACAGGGTATAAGTCATCAGAAAGATCTGCGTTGGAAAAGCAATTATTACAAATTGAAAATGCCGCTCGTGCAGAAGAAGAAAGAGCTGCTGCTGCTGAAGAACCAGTTGTTACAGAAGATGTAACCGTTGAAACAGAAACTGTGGTTTCTTCACCTGAATATGGCAGCGAAGATGCTCCGGTTACATCAGATTAAGTTACTTTTTTGTTATTTTGTTGTGCCCGCCAATATTTTGGCGGGTTTTTGTTCCTACTGATTTTTTATTTCGTTTAATAAACAATATTTATGCAGGAGTAAAAAATGAAAAAAACATATGTTATTTTAGGAACGTTTTTAGTGTTTCCATTTTCTTCATTTGCAGATAGCGCTATTAAAGGTGTTAACCCAGCCGATAACGTTACGAAAATGGAATTATTACCAAGTTTAAACGTTATGGACGTAGAAGGGAAACCTTCTGTTACAACTCTTGGATTAAAATATGATAAAGAGTTGTATAAGATATTCGGTATTAACTTTGAATTACCGTTAAGCCATTTTTCTGGATACGGTATTTCAGATGCAGGTATCGGTGATTTAAGAGTTCGTGGGCGAGCGCAATACAGATACGGCAGAAACGTATTCATAGGAGCTACGGAGTTCGTATTACCAACGGCAACGTCTGATACGCTTGGAACACGGCAATATACCTTTGACCCAACTTTAGCTTATGTTTATGCTTTCAGCGCTAATTTCTTTACCGCGCTTGTGGGTAAGCAGTTTATTTCTATGTACAATCTGGATAAAGAAAAATATCAAGATACTAATCAGACTCAGGTTCGGATGCTGATGGGGTACTTATCTAATAATGGTTGGTGGGCTGCGCTGGACCCACAGGTATGGATAAATAATGAAGACGGTCGTGTGGAGTATCTTGTTGAAGGAGAGCTGGGAACCATGTTAAATAGAACTACGGGTGTATGGACGCGTGTCGGTAAAAGGGTTGGTGGCGACTGGCACAGAAACGATTGGTCTGTTCTGCTTGGTATAAGATTTATTCCGGGACAGAAAGATTAAAAAACAAAAGGAGAAAAGAATGTTTTTAAAAGCAAAAATTGGTTTAACCATAGTTTCATTGTATGAAATTCTGGTTGTTATTTTATTGCAAAGTCAGCGCGTTTGTGACGCTATGTTTGGCGTAGCGTTTTGTGACGCGGATGTTTTTAAATATTTTATAATGTGCTTTGCGGTTCCTATGATAGTATTTCTTATCGTTATGTGGATTATGGAAATAATATACAGGGTTCGTCATCGGCGTACTTTATTTTATAAGGCGACGCATGCGATGAAAAATATTGTAGAAAATGTAAAAGACCGCGTTTCTGAAAACGTTTCATCGGGAGATTTAGAGAAACTTATCACTGCCGCATTAATGGCCGGACTAAAGAAATATTCAGACCGAAGCACAAACGCGCGAAACGTTTTAAACGAAATGAATAAGGTAGACGCAGATTATGACGAATATGACGACGCGGAAGACGAAGATTTCGAAGATGTTAGTTCATATAAAAAAAGACAGAAACCCAATCAAAGAAAAAATAAGAAAAAAGATAAATAATTTAAAATGAAAAAGACGGTTTTAAACCGTCTTTTTTAATTCTGGTGCCAGTTGTCGGACTTGAACCAACGACCCTCTGATTACAAATCAGATGCTCTACCAGCTGAGCTAAACTGGCAATGTGATTTACTATACATTGTCCATTTATAAATTTCAAGCCCAAAAATTCATAAAATGCTTGCATTATCTAAATAACAGTAAAAAATATATACACTATGATTAAATTACCTGAACTTTTGGCACCAGCAGGAACGCTGGACGCTTTCAAAACCGCCATTCTATATGGCGCAGATGCTATTTATGCCGGATTACCTGGTTTTTCTATGCGCGCACGCGCAAAAATTACAACAGATGAAGTTAAACAGGGGATTGATATCGCGCACGCAGCAGGTAAGAAAGTATATCTGGCTTTTAACTTATTTGCTCATGAGCGGGACTTCTTAAATATGAATCGCGTTAGCGAAACAATTGATTATTTGAAACCAGATGCACTTATCATATCTGATCCCGGTGTAATGATGTGGGTACGTGAACATAACCCAGATGTACCTATACATGTATCTACGCAGGCAAATATCTGTTCGGCAGAGTCCGTTAAATTTTGGCAAATGGCAGGTGCAAGGTTATGCGTGTTGGCCAGAGAAGTTTCTCATCAAGAGTTTAAGATAATTCGTCAAAAGTGCCCGGATATAGGACTAGAAATTTTCGTTCATGGCGCAATGTGTATGAGTTATTCTGGGCGGTGCTTGCTGTCTAACTTTATAACAGGTCGTCCAGCCAACCGCGGTGCTTGTGCGCAACTGTGTCGGTGGAAGTACGATGTAATTTTGCGCGAATGCGAGTCAGGTATTGAAATGCCCATAGAGGAAGATGAACATGGCGCCTATATCATGAATTCAAAAGATTTATGTCTTATGCCACGTTTGCGCGAAGTCATAGAATCAAAACCGAATTCGTTAAAAGTAGAAGGACGTAATCGCAGTGAATATTATGTAGGCTGTGTTGTTCATGCATATCGTGGTGCGCTGGACGCTTATGCGCGTGATCCGGACAGTTTTAATCCGGCACCATTTATGGACGAGTTAAATCGTTTGGAAACGCGCGGTTACACGACGGCTTTTTTTGACGGTAATCTTGGGGCAGATGCGCATAATTATGAAACTACGCGTTCGTCGTCTGATTGGCATGCGGCCGGCGTCATAACAAAAATTGATGCTGAAAAAATTACTTTGGAATTACGAAACGAAATTAAAGCAGGCGATGAAATAACATTCGTTTTACCGGGATGTGATTCTGATAAATCCATAGTTTTACGGCAAATAATAAATGCCAAGAATGGTGAGCAGGTGCCTAAGATGTCCGCGGGGCAACATAACAGTTTGATAATTCCACGTGCATGGATTAATGATGATCGCTTGGATAAATTTGTTCCGTATGTTTTGGCATATAAGCATAAATAAAAAATCCCCAATCGGGGATTTTTTATGATGCCATACCTTTTTGACGTTGTTTTTGTAAAAACCATAAAGGTATTTGTTGAGTAGCTTTTTTGAAGGTCATTTGTTCAGTTGGCGTATAAGCTTTAATTGTTTCATTTAGCATGGTTAATGCGTTACTTATATTTTTAGAAGCAATTTGATTCCAGTTTTGTTTCTGTTCTGGTGTAGGTTGTAAAACATCGTCACGATGTTTACTGGTCATCATGACTTGAGCCCATTTCGTCTTATTTGATGCAAAAATCTGACGTAGATATAATGATGCGGGGTTATTAGATTTTTTTGATGTTATAAACTGTTCTAATTGATTTAATGCTGTGTACCAAGATTCACCAAGTTTTTTACCGCGCAACCAATTGTTGTATGTCAAATTGAAGAATAATTTAAAATAACTTTCTGATAACTTGTTTTTATCTTGTTCGGAAAGTTGTTTTGACTGATTGTCGTGCATGTTTTCACCGGCAATAATGCGCATGTTTTTTTCAAAAGCTTCATTCATGTTGCGCTCCTTCTGGTTATAAAAATATTTTGCTTGTATTGATATAGGTAAGAAATCGCACATTTCAAGTTTTTGTCAAAAGGTAAAATTGTTTTGACTTTATTCATATAATATAGCACCCTAAGAACGTTTATATCAGAACAACGTGCTATTGCCAATAATGGGTGGTACGGATATAAACCCCGGTCTTGCCAATAATGGGGGCCGCGGTATTTCATCTAAAAACAAGGAGTAAATGATGAAAAAAAGTTTGAAATTAGCAGTTGCAGCGTCAGTATTGGCGACACCTGCAATGGCGGCTAATTTGGAAAATCCGTTATATTTACCAACTGCTGGTGAATTTTATTCTAAAACGGGTGCTGGCGTTATGTACAAAGTTACAGACGATACAGATGCAAATAAATTGAAAGATCATGCTGGGGCAACAGAGTTCCCAATTTGGCGTATAAGTGAAGAATTAGGTATCGGTATCACAGACAGCATTGCGCTGCGTGGTTCCTTTGCATACACTCAGGCGGATGATATTGACCGTAAGGGTTTAAATCATGGTCGTTTAGGCTTGATTTGGCGTCCAATTGAAACGACAGATAATATCGTATTGGATATCTACGCAGATGCACACTTGGGTGGCGTAAACAAAATGCGTGGTTCTTATACTTTAGATAAGGGCTTTAAATACGACAATTATTCTAATGGTCGTTGGGGTGCGGATGTTGGTGTTCGCTTTGGTAAAACATGGAGCAAATTGACGACTAGCGCATTTTTTGAAGTATTGAAAACGTTTGGAAACAACAATAACGTTATCGACGTTTCCGGCTTGTATGCACCTGTTACAGATGTTGGTTTAGTTCCTGTTTCAATATTGGGAATACCAGACGAAATTTCTGTTGATTTGAAATCTACAACAGAAATCAATTTTGGTTTGAATGCATTTTATCAGTTGGATGACCGCTGGTCGTTCGGTGGTGGTTTCAAATATAATCATCATGCTGATAACGGTGTAAAAAGCTTGTCAACAGGTGTTACAAATCCTGCTGGTCAGCAATTTGCAGGTGCATTAATATCTCAGTTGTCTGACATGAATGATGGTTTTGATGAATACATCTTATCTTTAGCTGTTGCAAATCAGTTGACCGATACGGTTCAGGTTGCTTTGTACGGTGAATATACGTTTGATACTGCACATGCGAATTCTCAGAACGGTTCTGACGTAAAGGCAGAATTGGGCGTTCGTTTGAATTTGCAGTTCTAAACACATAAAGTAAATTAACATATATTGGACATTTACCCCACATAACGTGGGGTAATTTTTTTAGTGATATGAATTTTACTAAATACTTTTATCTGGGGCCTTTTTATGATATAATAAAGCCAAAGGAAAACGGAAAGAGAATGAAAAAAGTCGGCTTTTTTGCGGCATTGGCGGGGTTTCTGTTCGGTGCGTCTGGTGGGGCTGGTGCCGCCGCTATATATCCTGTGTATAACGGTTACCAGGGTACAAATGTCGCCGGTCAGGTCGTTCTGTTGCCAACTACCAGTGGTACAGTCGTTCCAACGACAAATCCTAATGCGGCCAGTGCAACACGTATTACTGGGGCTTTACCACAGGTTGGCTCTAATGTAACAAATGCGTCAAGTACAACTGTGGCGGGAAGGCAATATTATCAACCGTCTGATTTTGATAGATTGGCGGATAGCGGTTTGTATGTTGGTTTATCTGTTGGATATTCCGTTAGTGTCAGTGGCGCCATGCTGTCTGACTATATGAATGAAGATAAGGGGCAGTTTGTACCTGGGGCTTTCCAAGAAGCTAATTTTGATACAGATACAGTCATTCCTTTACAAATGTCTGTCGGGGCATCAATTAACAATGATTTTCGTGTAGATTTTTCGTACCTTCGTTATACAGGTATTGCTTATCCAAGTATGGTTAAGTCGTCTGACGGTGTCGGCGGTTATGTTGATGCGGTCGTTGACGGGGGGGCAATCACGGCAAATGCAACTATGTTGAATTTATATTACAACATAGATTCTTATACTGGTTATTTAGCCGGTGGAATGTTGCGTCCGTACATTGGTGCCGGTGTAGGTATTTCGCTGAATACTATCGCTGATTATGTCGTTTATGATAATACGTTTTATTCTGAAATGGAACCAAGCGTTGCAGACCCTGGTGATTTGACAGGTATTTCGGACGTTTATGCTTATCACAACGGTGGAACGTCTGAACAGTTGGCGTTTATGTTTGAAGGTGGTTTGACGACGGAAATGGACGGCGGTATAAAGATTGATTTCTTTGTAAGGTATATGAATTTGGGGCAGGTAAGAACGTCTGGCAGCATCATATTGTCGCAAACAGAATGGTTGGGTGACGGCAGCGGTCTAGAATTCCCAGCAGATTATGATAGTGTATACCATTATACTAACTGGTATGAAAGCGGCAGATTAAGCACAATAGATATTGGCGCGAGACTAAGATTACAATTCTGATAAGTTTATTTCAGAGTATGGATTACGCAGATATTGCGTAAAAATGAGGCGTATAAATGAAGGCAAATCGTGCAATTATTCACTATTCTTTATTTGCAGCATTAATTGGTTTTTCAGCAATGAATGCTGATGCTGCGTTACGTGTTGGAAATCATTCGCGTAGTTATGCCGAAGCTTATCAGCAAGTAAATGCTTTACGTAATAATGTTGCCGCAACCGAAGTTCCGGTTGTAACGACACCTTCAACGGATACAGAAAATAATTTACCTGTACGCGTTGCAGACGAAGAACTGTTGCAACAGGTTGTTAACGAAGCAGGTGGCGATTCCAAAGCTTATAATCAATTAGAACAATGTTCAATGATTTATCCTAATGGTGAGTTTGCCTGGGACAGACCTACGATTGGGCGTGGAAGTGGCGGTGCTAATACTTGCGTTGCCGTTGTTGAATTACGTGGGTATCAGGCTGGTTTAGACGGTTCTGATTTGGTTTTGGCACGCGCCAATTTGGCAGCAGGTGATTCCATACAGTGTAATATTGAATCTTTCCCAGAAGCTACTATGAATGTGGGGGCTGTAGAAAGTTTTACTTTCCCAGCAGACGCCGCACCTACGATGGATGACGTGGTAAAACAAATGAATCAAGAACAAAAGAAAAACGCTGGGTTAAAAATTGCTGCTGGTGTTATTATTGGTGGTTTGGGCGGTAATATTTCTGGTGCTAATGATCCTGGTAACGATAGTTTGCTGGGAACAGATAAGGGAAAAATGCAGAACACTGTTATAGGTGCCGGTATTGGTGGTGCTATTGCTGCGGGTAGCGCATACGCCGGAAAAGTTGGTGGGGACGTGATTCTGTCTACTGGTGTAAACGCTGCTGCTGCGGGTTTGATTGGTAATATGTCGGGAACAGGAAATTCCGTTTTACGAATTGAGGATTGTACACTACCAGATGGTACAAAAACAACATGCCTGTGGGGTGCCTTAGCAACAACGGAACCGCTATCTGCCAATCAGACAGCATTTTATAATATAGACACGGATACAACGTATGTATGTGATAATAATTTAAATAATTGCGATGATGTTACTTTGGTATCTATTAAATTGGAAGAGTATTCAAATAAAGATATAGAAGAGGTTACAGAAGAAAACTTTGAAACAATACGTTCAGATGCATCAAAGCAATATTATATGGCGGTTGCAGACGGTAAAACCAGAATGGTTGCCGCAAATGACGCAAAAGAAAACGACAATGTTAATGCTAATATGGGGATATACGCAAAAATATCAGAAGCGGCAACAGTTGAAAGACAAATACCGGCAATGATAGAAATGCGTGACAAAGCATTTGGCAGAACACAGTCTGATTGGCGTGAATGGAAAAGTAATAATAAAAATGTTACTATATATGGCAGATCTGGTACCGGAACCGCGTATGATTTACCCGATACCACGCAGGCAGATATTCAAAACTTTTATCCGATGATGTTAAACGCAGAAGATGGAAGTTTGATTGATTTTGGTAATAAAGCGCGTCTGAAAAGTACTTTGATAGGTGCCGGTATTGGTGGTGCGCTTGGGGCGTTTTCTGGATATCAGGGTGCTCAGCAGGATATTCAAAATCGTTGGGTTACTGCAGTAAGAGAATATGAGGATTCTTTAACAAAGGTATATTGCGCAACGGGTAACAGGTATTTAAGTCAATATAATGATACTGTTTTCATACCGCAGATGACGCAAGTGACAGAATAAAAACGCCCAAACGGGCGTTTTTATTTTTCGTTTTTTGTTATTATTTCCATTACTTTTTTCGGTACTTCGGAAATAGCAACGCGTTCTTGAGCCATTGAATCGCGGTAGCGTAAGGTAACTGTATTATCTTCCAGCGATTGGTGGTCAACTGTTATGCAAACTGGTGTTCCTATTTCATCGTGACGGCGATAGTTTTTACCAATGTTACCAGAATTTTCAAGTTCTATGCGCCCGATATTTAATTTACGTAAATCGTTTTCAATATCTGTTGCAAGAGTCACAAGTTCCGGAACGTTCCTAGCTAATGGTATAACAGCTGCTTTTACTGGGGCTAAGTCCGGTTTTAATTTTAATACAATACGAGATTTACCGTCTGGCAACTCCTCTTCCGTATAAGCGTCTAGCATAACAGCAAACATTGCGCGATTTACCCCCATAGCCGTTTCAATGACAAATGGTATAAAGCTTTCACCTGTTTGTGGATCGCTATACGCCAATTTTACCGTACTATCTTTGTTGTCTAAAACCTTGGCCTGGATATTAAACTCCTTTTGACCCTTTGTGTGAGATCCTAAATCAAAGTCTTGACGGTTATGAATGCCTTCTACTTCATCAAAACCGTCTGGAAATTCGTATTCAATATCACCAGCAGCTTTGGCATAATGAGCTAATTTTTCATGCGGAGTAAAACGTAATTTTTCCGCAGGAATACCAAGCGTATCAATCCACCAAGCCATACGGGTCTTTTTCCACATTTCAAAATATTTTTCATCTTCGTCTGGTTTTACGAAATATTGCATTTCTGCCTGTTCAAATTCACGCATGCGGAATACGAACCCACGCGGTGAAATTTCGTTACGAAAAGCTTTACCTATTTGTACTATACCAAAAGGTAACTTATGCGGACAGGCATCCATAACATTTTTAAAGTTTACATATGTGGTTGTTGCAGTTTCAGGACGTAAATAAGCGTTTATTTCACCGTCTGCAGTCGCCCCGATAGATAACCCCATCATAAGTTGATATGCGCGCGGTTCCGTTAAGTCGGTGCTGCCGCAATTATCACATTTAGTCGGGTCTTTCATCTTATCTTGACGCATGCGGGCACCACACTTTTTACATTCTACCAGCGGGTCAGAAAAACTGCCTTCATGCCCAGAATATTTCCACATTAACCTGTTGCTGATAAGGGCTGCATCTAACCCTTCTATGTCATTGCGAGAATATACCATCGCATTCCACCATGCGTTACGGATGTTTTTCATCAATTCTACGCCATATGGGCCATAATCATATGCACCACCCAAACCCCCGTATATTTCTGAACCTGTGAAAATAAAACCGCGACGCTTACATAATGCGACGATATCATTAACTGTTTTTGCTGGCATTTGTTTTCCTCTAATTTTTACCGATTTATTGTTATACAGAATTTATACTTTTGCAACTGTTATTAAAAATAAAAACGGGGGTTTTGCCCCCGTTTTTGATATAAAGTTATTTTATTTTGCGTCTGGGGCAATGGCAGCAACAGGGCAAACAGCCGCACATGTACCGCAAGACATACATTTTGCCGGGTCAATCACACATTTACCGTCTGCGCCCGCGGAAATCGCCATAACAGGGCATGCCCCCATGCATGTATGACAACCTATACATTTTGATGGATCTATTTTATATGCCATTTTTATACTCCGTCTTATTTTTAATTTCTGTTTAATAAGCTTAATAAATATTCAAACATACCTATGAAAGATATGTACAAGTGCAGGGCACCTAATACAGCTAACTGATTTTTCTGCGTACCATCACCAAGGACTGCGTATGCACGTTTTAAAGATTGCATATCATATGCTGTAAACAAAGCGAAAATCAGTACGCCGATGAAGCATACTATTGTACCAAATGTTCCGCCCATTATTGCAGGCCATATTAAAGATGCCAAACCTACTAATATTAAACCTATCATACCCATGAACAAAAATACGCCCATAAAAGATAAGTCTTTTACAGTTTTATATCCGAATAAAGCCATGCAAGCGAACATAACAGCGGCAATTACAAAGGCCGATAAAATTGTAAACGGATTGTTTGTTACGGCAACCAATAACAGCGGCGTCATTACGATACCAGTTAACACGGCATATAGCAGTAATAATAATATACCCGTTGATGGTTTGAAGCTAAATGCGCGAACCTGAGCCCATATAGCCAGTCCCAGACCACCAAAAAGCAATATATAATAAAAAGCTGATAAGCCCGTTGATGTGAACAATATTGACCATAAAGGTGTTGCCATTGTTATGAAAGACGCCAATGCAGTGATACCAACGGCACCGAACATCAATGCAAAAATGCGTTTTAGATATAATTCTATTCCGCCACCAGATTTAACGCGTTGCGGTGCGTCGGGGGCTTTGGTTTTAAGAGCAATATTTCTTACTGCCATTTTTTTCTCCTTGTTAGTTATCATATTATATAATATAATCAAACTTGTAATTCAAGTGAAACAAAAGGAAAAAAAATGGTAGCAAAAGCCCCAAAATCAAAAAAATATAAACCAGATTTTAATAAAAGAGATTCTGGTAGAATACAAAAGTTACATAATGAATATATAGAAGCGTATAAAGTATTAAAAGAGTTAGAAAAATCTGAACCAGCAGATAGCCCAAAATTACTTAAATATGAAGAAATTGTATCTAATCTATCGAAATATCGTTAATAAGAGTTACGTTATATTATGGCGATAGTAATAAACCCGATTTCACCAGTAGCTTTTTCTGTTTTTGGTTTAGATATACGTTGGTATGCGCTGGCGTATGTTGCGGCGTTTGTTATAGGGTATTTTTTATTGCGATACTTTATGGGTAAAAACGATAGTCAGATAAAATTAAATAAAAAACAATTGGATGATTTGTTTACTGCTTTGATATTGGGCGTTATTATAGGTGGCCGTTTGGGATACGTCTTGTTTTATAACTTGTCGTTCTTTTTATCGCATCCATTGGAAATATTTGCGGTTTGGCATGGGGGGATGAGTTTTCATGGTGGTTTAATCGGTGTAATAGTTGCAACGTTTTTATTTGCGTGGAACCAGAACAAAAGTGGTGGACTAAGCGGTGGTATATATAAAACAGCGTTTAATTTATTAGATATAATGGCTGTTGTTGCGCCTATTGGTTTATTTTTTGGGCGTATAGCTAATTTTATAAATATGGAAGTAATGGGGCGCGTTACAGATGTTCCATGGGCAGTGGTCTTTGCAGGTCAGCCGGATTTGCCGCGGCATCCCAGTCCTTTGTATGAGGCCGCTACAGAAGGAATATTATTATTTATAATAATGTATTGCTTATATAAATTTACGAAGCTACGTAAATATCCTGGTGCTTTGGGTGGAATATTGGGGATGCTTTATGCTTTGTTTAGAATATTCTGCGAGCAGTTTCGTGCGCCTGACGTACAGATTGGTTTTTTAACCAGTTGGGGTTTGACAATGGGACAATTGTTATCCGCTGTAATGTTTGTGGCAGGTGCGTTGATATTTAGTATTGCAATTAAGAAAAAATAATATAAAATAGGCAGGGTAAAAAAAGTTTAGGATGGGTGGCAGAGCGGTCGAATGCGACGGTCTTGCATACGAGTCAGCAAGACGAACGTAGAGAAGTCGAGCGCGAACGAGTGGTGAGCAGCATCGAAAGGTGCAAAAAGCGAACAAAACCGCAGGTTTGAAAGACCGGCGGGTAATAAAAAGAAAAGTTTAGGATGGGTGGCAGAGCGGTCGAATGCGACGGTCTTGAAAACCGCTGTGGGGGCAACTCCACCGGGGGTTCGAATCCCTCCCCATCCGCCAGAAAAATAAAACGCCCCAGCTGGGGCGTTTGTTTTTAGTTCCGTCTTTGTTTAGAACAAGTAACGAGCACCAATTTTTACCTCATGAGCGTATACAAATTCATCTTCAACTGTAGAAGAGTTAAATCTGTATCCGATATCTAAAGCCCAGTCTTCATTAAAGTTATATGTTGCACCCAAACCAACTTGCCATTCAAATTCTGTTAGCGTGTCATCAGCAACCGTCATGTCGCCACGTGGGATCATAGATGAGATTGCTGGCGGAATTCCGGCCAATGCGGCTTCATCAATATCAATGTCAACTGTCGCCTTTTGTTTATATGTACCAAAACCTACACCTGCGCCTATGTATGGCGTCCACTTTGAATCAGATATCGCGAAATCATAATACAAGTTTGCCATATATGAGTTATGACGAACTGATGTAGATGTTTCTATTTCGGCAGGAAGAAAACTTGCGATAGTTCCACTGAAAATTTCATAATCGTCTTCGGATGCACTGCGGATAGCAACCTCTAATTCACCACGTACGTTACCATATTTAATACCCGCTGTAATTTCGCCGGCAAATGCCATGTCAAAATCCATATTACTTCCCGCGTTCGCTACAAAAGCGTTACCGAATGTTTCAGGGTCCATCGGGTTTATAGCGTTTTGATCAAATTTTACGCGTTTAGCTGTTGTCCCTGCCTTATCAAGAACTATTCCTAAGCCAACGTATGGGGTTATTTCTGCTGCAAATGCCGATGGGGCAAACATTGCGGCGGCCATAAATAATGCAAATGTTTTTTTCATTGTTTCTCCTTACAATAAGTTTTAGGTTTAAAAACCTATAAAGTAATATAAAAGCTAGCCCATATTACTTTTTAAGTCAATAAAAAACATAAAAAAAGTCGGCATTTGCCGGAATGTTTTAATTAGATTCTCGCCATGTAACAAATTCAAATAAGGAATTTATGTTATTACGTAGATTTTCGTCATTGAAAAATTGATTGCGCTGTTCCGGCGTCGTATTATGCGTTGAATCTTCGAAATGTGGAATATATTTTTGTACGGCAAATTTTTTTACCCCACGTGTGTGAAGGTCTTTCGCTATTTCCATTAAATCTAGTTTCGTAATGAAACGCGGATCACACGTTATACGAACCTCAAAATCTTTACCCGTTGCTAACCACGTATCAAGACTTCGTATCATATGATCGTGGGCAATGTTTTGCCCGACTAATTCTGGATATTTCGAACGTGTAGCCTTATAATCTAATCCGATCCAATCAACAATATTAGATGCTTTTTGTAATGTTTCTGGATAGAAACCGTTTGTATGTAGCCCGATTAAGAAACCAAGTTCTTTCACACGACGCATATAATCAATTATTGCATCGCCTTGCATCAAGGCTTCGCCACCAGAAAAAACGACGGCTTCTAATTTACCAACGCGGTTTTTTAACCATTCAAAAACCTTTTCTGCGTCATATTCACCGTCGTGTACACTTAACAGATGGGGATTGGAACAGTATGCACAACGTAACGGGCATCCTACCAGAAACACTACTGCTGCCAGTTTACCAGGATAGTCTATTGTCGTAAAAGAAACCAATCCACCAATCTGAATTTCTTTCATAATTTATGCAGCTTTTTTCATCAGTTCACAATGTCTTTGACCCGTTGTCAAGCTGTTTGCTTCTGTAAACGTTTTCCTTTCGCAGAATTCTGAATATTTACCGATGTTAAAATTTGATACAGGTCTGATGAATCCCATAGAACGTGAAAAGATTTCGCATGGTGTTCTTTGTGCGGTTGATGTTACTGTCATAATATTTTTCCTCCCTTTATAGTTTTGTTTTTTTGAAACTGTGTTTTATTCCTTATTTTCTGCGTTCTGGTTTGCCGCAATTTCTGCGTCGCATTTCGGGCAGAATTCGTAACGCCCAGGCAGATAACCGTGCTTTGGACATATAGAGAATGTCGGCGTTAGCGTCATATATGGAATCTTATAGTTTTCAAATATCGTTCGTACGATTTTCTGTGCGGCTTCACCGCTAGATACGGGTTCGCCCATATAAAGATGTAACATCGTACCACCGGTATATTTACGTTGTAGTTCTTCCTGATGTTCCAGCGCAACAAATGGGTCATCCGTATAATTAACAGGAAGTTGCGTGGAATTTGTATAATAAGGTGCATCTTTCGTGCCGGCCGTAATTATATCAGGGAAATTCTTTACGTCTGTTTTTGCAAATCGATATGAACAACCTTCTGCGGGTGTTGCTTCAAGGTTATATAGGTTCCCTGTTTGTTCTTGGAATGTCGCTAAGTTCTCTCTAATAAAATCCATTAATTCCAAAACTAATTTTTTCCCAAATGGCGTTGCGATGTTTTCTTTACCATTTGTGAAATTTAAAACCATTTCATTAGCACCGTTCACGCCAATCGTAGAAAAGTGATGATCCCAGTTCCCTAAATAACGGCGGGTAAACGGATATAAACCGCGTTCCATATTTTTTGAGATTATACGGCGCTTAATTTCAAGCGAATCGCGCCCCAAATCTAATAAACGCTTTAGTTCCCGGAATAAACCTTCGCGGTCGCCTTTGTGGGTATAGCCTAAGCGTGCTAAGTTAATTGTTACAACGCCGATTGACCCCGTCTTTTCTGCTGACCCGAATAAACCGCCACCGCGTTTTAATAATTCGCGCACGTCAAGACGTAAACGACAACACATAGAACGTACGTCAGTCGGATTTAGGTCAGAATTTAAGAAATTCTGGAAATTAGGAATTCCATATTTCGCGGCTAAATCAAACAGCGGTTTTACGTTTGGGTGATCCCATGGAAAATCGTTCGTGATGTTGTATGTTGGTATAGGGAAGGTAAATGGGCGCCCTTGCGCATCACCCTCTGTCATGACCTCTAAGAATGCTTTATTGATGGTATCCATTTCTTCTTGTAAGTCACCATAGGTAAAATCAACTTGCTTTTTACCAATAAATGGATGTTGATTCTTCAAATCTTCTGGACAAGTCCAATCGAAAGTAAAGTTGATGAATGGTGTTTGTGTGCCCCAGCGACATGGAACCGCGCAATTAAATACTAACGTTTGCATCGCGTTTTTTACGTCCGCATATGATAATTTATCAACGCGTACATATGGTGCTAAGTATGTATCAACAGAAGAGAAGGCCTGTGCCCCGGCAAATTCGTTTTGTAACGTGCCTAAGAAATTTACCATATGTGAAATAGCCGTTGCCATGTGCTTTGCCGGTTCGCATTGCAAATAACCTGGAACACCGTTGAAACCTTCGTATAAAAGCTCGCGTAAAGACCAACCAGCACAATAACCAGTTAACCACCCAAGATCATGAATATGAATAGATGCGTTTTTGTGCGCTTCTGATATTTCCTTTGGGTATAAATTCAACCAATATTCCGCTGTAACGTGTTCGCTAGTTCTTAAAATCAAACCACCAATAGAATAACCGATATTAGCGTTTTCTTTAATGCGCCAGTTAGACCCACCAACGTAACCTTCAATTACTTCAACTGCGTCAACGTAAGAATCGCGAATTTCTGTACGTTTTTGGCGATATATTATATATGATTGAGCCGTTTTATAAGCCTTTGCATCCATCAAAGATTCTATAACCGCCTCTTGTACATCTTCGACGTTTGGGTTTTTATCCGTGAACAAGTTTTCTAGTTTATTTAGCGCGTTTTGCGTTATTTCGGCGATTTTTTCGTCTGATATTTCATGGGTTACTGCAACTGCCTTTTTTATGGCGTCAAAAATTTTTTTTGCGTCAAAAGGTACAGATTCACCGGAACGCTTTTGAACCACTTTCAGCTTGGTAGTAAGTGTCGGAATTATCTGCATTTTATTTTCTGTTTCTGGCGTAGACATATTTACACTCCGAAATTATAAAAACACAATATATAGTAGTTGTTTTTGTTGTTTTATAACAATATATAGTAATCGGCTTTCCGTGACAATACAGAAAAATGAAAAAAATTTTTATTTTTCGCTTTACTTTTTAAAAAGGGGGTTTTCTAAGGGGTTCAGGCACAGGCGATTCATTTGAATGTTACACTAAACAGTGTTTTGTGTAATAAAAGTATGTTTTTTTATACAGGAAATGATTCGTTTTTTTCAAAAAAAACACAAAATATAGTTGTTTTTTAACAGATTATAACTATATGTTGACAAGAGTTCGTTTTTTATGCGTTTTTACGATGTTTTTTGTTTTTTACATATTATAGGTTGTTATTCCTGTTAAAAAATGTGTATACTGTTCTTAATAAAGACGCGGTCATGGGGACTGTGTTCAAACAAAAGAGTAATTTATAATGATAAAAAATATTTACGATATGTTGTATCAGGTATGTCAGCAGAATAAAGATCGTATTTTCTTTGTCAGACAGAATGAAACATATTCGGATTTGTTGAAAAAAGTAAAGCAACGTGCGGTATTGTTGGCTAAAAAGTTTGGCATAAAACAGGGGGATACAGTTGCGATTCTTTCTGGTAATACGCCTGATTTCATTCGGTCTTACTTTGCTGTTACGTCACAAGGTGCCCGCGTGTTGATGTTAGACACGGGGTTATCAACTGCTGAACATCTTAACATGATGAAACGTACAAAATGTAAATTGGTTTTAGCCCAAAAAGATAAGTTTATAAAAGGTGGGTCCAAAATGTACGATATCGAATCTATTGATACCACGGATGCGCGCGAATTTAAAGCTGCCCAAGTAAAACGTGAAGAAATTGCTATGTTGTCTTTTACTTCGGGTTCAACTGGTAATCCAAAAGTTGTCGGATTGACGCATGATAACATAATATCTTTGGGTGAAGGGGCGTTATTTTATAAGTCTGTAATTTTACCGGGCTACACATTTTACGGCTTTTTACCGCTTTATCATATATATGGTGTTGTAATAAATATAATTGCGCCTTTGGTCTTGCGGGGAAAGCTTTTGTTACAGCCTGTATTAAACCCTCGTGAATTTTTAAATGACTTTAAAAACTATAAACCAGAAGTTATACCAGCGGTACCAAGAATATGGGAAACCTTTTATAAGAAAATAGTTGCCACAGCAAAAGAAAAGCATGTATATACTATAATGCGTATTGTAATTTCTATGCGTAAAGTATTACGCGCAATAGGCTTGGGAATAATAGTGGATAAGGTTACTAAACCCGTACATGATTTATTCGGCGGAAATACAAAAGTGTTGGTATCTGCCGGTGCCACGTTAAAACCTACAATCAGAAAGTTTTTTGAAAGCCTTGGTTTCGTTGTAGGTGATTGTTATGGGTTAACAGAAACAACGGGCCCCGCTAACTTTAATTTTGCGTTTCGTAAACCAGACGGTTCTATGCATTACGCCGGCCCATTACCGGGTAATGAAATAGAAATTCATAACCCCGATAAAGATGGTATCGGTGAAATCTGGGTTCGTGGGAATTTAGTTATGCCTGGGTACGTCGATAATGATGAGGCTAATGCAGAGGCCTTTGAAAATGGTTGGTTTAAAACAGGTGATATCGGTAAATTAGATAAGTATGGTCGATTGATCGTAAAGGGGAGAAAAAAACAAGTTATAGTTTTAGATAGCGGTAAAAACGTTTATCCAGACGAATTGGAAGACCTTTATATGCAGAATAAAGAAATTCTGGCTGCGGCCGTATTTGAATACGTTATAAAAGGAAAAACTGTTCCTTTTGCCGTGTTTCAGGTTGAGCCAGGTACCAGTATCACAAAGGTTAGCATGTTATTAAAAGCTTCGAACCTGAAAATAGCGCCTTATAAGTGGGTTAACCATTTCGCTATAACAGAAGAAGAATTACCTCAAACATCTGCTAGGAAAATCAAACATTTTGCGGTACGTGAAATGCTTGATCGGGGGGCGTTCTCTGTCGCAGCGCAATAAATACGGGGGTTGTCCCCGTATTTTTTTAATTACCATATTGACAAATTATAAATGTGTATTATATATAGTGTGTGTAAGAGGTGAAAAATGAAAAAACAAGCAAAACCAGAATTATTTAATATTTTGAAAACTTTGGTTGATAGAAAAGTTCCATCCTTACAAAACCAGCAAAAGCTGGGTGCAGATGCTTTGTTAAAAATTAACGATTTGAAAGCAAATGTACAGTATTTAGAGGCGTACAATGAAAATAATAGGTATGATCGCGAAGAAAGAATTGAAACAGAAGCTTTAATTGAAGAAAACGAGAAAGAAATAGAACGTTTATGTGACGTAACTGCTGTTGCAAGAAAGGCAAAGTCAGAATTAAAAAGTGCCGCAAAATTTTATAAACTTTATGACGGTATACAAAAAAATGCTAGGTTAAAAAAGTTACGTAAAGAGTATCATAATTTAGATCTGCGTAGTGACGATTTATATGATTTGATGTTTTCGTGTGAAATAAACGCTGATGCGAACGAACGTTCGCAAGAATTATGTGAACAATCCATGAATGATTTGGAATATTATAAGGAAGAATATAAAGAAGTTATGGGGCGTATGGATGTTATTATGAAAGAGATAGCTTTGTTACAGCGCTAAGGTTAAAATAAAAACGCGTCATAACGACGCGTTTTTATTTACAAATAATTATATATGGAGATATTGAACGTTCTTTATCTATTTCGCTATCGCCACAATCCATACAATTAAATCTGCGATTTTGGGAATGTTTTGCGTCTAGTGGTATACTATACCCCTTAATATCATCGATTTTGTTCGCATAAGAATATGTTGGAAAGCCGAAATAAAAACCGCGATGATTTCCGGTACATTCATCTGGATCACCAGGATAGCACTTCGGATCATTTATTTTTGATGGGTCTGGTATACAAGCTGTTTCGCATGTATCGTAATTTGTGACCATTGTTTCACAATCCGTACAAGACGATGATGGCACACGAACTGTTGTACCAACCGCACCGAAAATCGCACCCTGGGAAAGATTTTCACATTTTTTTGTATCTTTTATTGCGCCTGGGTCAGTAACGCATTCCCATTCCAGCGTTGTATAATTAAGACGTGCGGTCATACCTTCTGGACAAACTTTTTCTGGGAATGGGTTAACACACTCCCAAACGCTGTCGACCAAAACAGCTGTTTGTTGTTCGGCGCAAAGAGGTTTTTTTGATTCGTCGGCAATACACGTTAGTAACTCTGAATCCCATATCATATCGCCACCGCAATCCGTTTTCGTATTATATCCTATACATTGCCATCTGCCAAAACGATAAGTTTTTACAGTACCAACTGGACAATTAATATCTGTTTGCGCAGAGACGTTAAAAACGTTATTTTCGTCTGGTATTTCGTATTGAGTTAAATACACTAATTGACCATTTTCTAGTCCCATTTTATCTATAATTGCATCTGGTACTATGCGGGCACTGGATAGGCCGCCAAGCATGATTTTTCCGTCAGTAAATATCCCGAATGTTCCAGCGTCAGGAAAATATCGTTCTAATATTTCTAGCATATTATTGTAATACTTTGTGTCTAATGCTTTTGTCGTAGTAACGATATACGTATGTTCAGGTTTTTGATTTCTTACATTTTCACAGTTAGTTATACGCATGCCGCTGTTTAAGCATATAAGTTCACTGGTTATTGAATTTTGTTCTGTGCATATATCTTTAAATTCATAGCCCCTAAGTTGAGAATTATGTTTAGCTGACGCACATTCTGCTATAGAACGTAAATCGGACTGTGTAATTGCATATTCTGTTTCTTGTTGAATTACGCGTTGACTGGGACTGCTGATCATGTAAAAACCAAGCATAAATACCGCAACTAAAATCATCATAAAAATATTCATCATTCCCTCTTGCGATTTATTAAAAGTCTAGGTAATATAAGGATAAAAAGCAATAGGAAAAACAAATCGGTTATTAAAATGAAAAAATATATACTGCTATTATTCTTAACCGCGTGCGGTTTCCAGCCAATGTATACCGAACAAGATACGGACATTTATGTTGCCCCAATAGCTGGTATTAATGGAATTGATTTACGTAATAGTTTAAACGCCAAATTCGGTGGGGTCAGAGATTCAAACGCAAAGTATAGTCTAGTTGTAAAGTTAAATGAACCCATGACGCGGTATAAGGCATTAGAAACTACTGGTGATGCAACGTGGCAGGAAATTTCTATTTCCGCAAGTTATACTTTGTCTGCGGACGGAAAGCAGATAGCAAGAGGTTCAGAAAAAGCCTCAGAATCATATACATTTGTTAGATACTTAGTTGCGGCGAATGCGTCTTATAATAATGCCGTTCAAAATACCATACAGGTTTTATCGGAAAAAATAGGTGCTCGTGTAATAGCAGAAACTTATCGTTATGAGCAGAAAAATAAAACCAAAGATACTGCCAAGTAAATAATGAAGTGGAAAGAAACCGATTTTAATGGCGGAATTGATAAAATTCGAGCTGTATTAATTTATGGCCCTGATGCGGGACAGGTAGATGAGCTATGCGATCGGGCCACTGAAAAGTTGGAAATAGAAAAAGATAATTTATTTGCTTTAGATTCTGACGAGTTGCGCGAAAAACAAGACGCTTTGTTTGCGGAAAGTTGCAGTCCTTCTATGTTTGGGGGGCGAAAGATGGTCATTATATCTAATGCCGCCGACAGTGATGCATCAATAATAACTGATTTAATAACGCATTCTGGATTATGCGCAACCGTTATAATAACGGCTGGGGATTTAAGAGCAGGGGGGGGATTAAGAAGTTTTTTTGAAAACAGTGATATTGCAGCCGCTTTACCGTGTTATACGGATGATGCCAGGGCGCTTTCAACATTAATAAGAAAAGAATTATCGTCAGAGGCGGGAATTGAACAGATTACACCAGATGCAATGTCGTATATGACATCTCATCTTGGGGGCGATAGGGGAATTACTCGCAGTTTTTTGAATAAAATTGCTTTGTACGTATCTGATAAAAAAGTAGTAGAGTTGGAAGACGTCGAGAAATGTTTACCAGATACAGCGGCGGCTAATACGGATGATTTCTTATATTCTTTGACAGCCGGTCATATTCAGCAGACGATGACGGCGTTAGATAGATTACTGTATGATGGCGTTGATCCAAATATGTTAATTCGCATGTTAAATATACACTTTAAGCGTTTATTAACTGCGGTGGTTGACGGGCAGTTGCCAAGGCTTTTCTGGAAAGTTGCAGAAAAATTTAATCAGGCCGTAAAAATATGGTCAGAAGAAGAGATTGTTTCCGTATTACAAAGGTTAAATGAATTAGAGCAACAGATAAGAACAACTGGTATGCCGGCTGAAATATTATTACGAGACTTTTCTTTAAAATTAGCAATAAGAACGGCAAAAATGGCTGTAAAAAGAAGGAAATAATATGTTAGCGTCTGTTTATGCACCGAAAGACTTTAAACGGTTAAGAGTTGTTGGCGATTTAGTGGCAAGGTGTTTCGACTATATTACGCCGTATATAAAGGCAGGTATTTCTACGGGTGAAATAGATAGAATGGTGGCAACGTTTTTGCGTGAAAACGGTGCACGCTCTTCTGATTTAGGTTATCAGGGGTATCCTAAAAGCATATGTACGTCTGTAAATGATGTTATAGTTCACGGTATACCCAGTGATGACGTTATACTTAAAGATGGTGATATAGTTAACGTGGATTTGACGGCTGAGTATAAAGGTTTTCATGGTGATGCATCTCGTATGTTCATGATTGGTAAGGTGGAACCACGCGTACGAGAATTGGTGCAGACGTGTCAGGATGCTTTAAATGCCGCCATAGCGGTTTGTGCCCCAGGCGTGCCATTGTCGGAAATAGGTAAGACCATAGAAGAAATAGTTATACCTCATGGTTTTTCGATTTCTCGTGATTTTGTTGGTCATGGTATAGGAAAAGTTATGCATGACGACCCGCAAATTTATCACTTTTATGATAAGCATTGGGATAAAGTAAAAATGGTACCGGGTTTAGTCTTTACAATTGAACCTATGATAAATATGGGGCGTCCGGAATGTAAGATAGATGCAGACGGTTGGACGGCAAGAACTGTTGACGGCGGTTGGTCTGCACAATGGGAACATACGTTGGGTATCACTGAAGACGGAGCAATAATTTTTACAGAAAAAATGGTATAGTAATATTACATAGGGTACATTGTGAAAACAAAAGAAAAAGATTTATCTTTTCGTACCGGACACCGCGAACGTTTGCGTCAAAAATTTTTAGATGATAAACTGGCGGACTATGAGTTATTGGAATTATTGTTAAGTTTTGTAATACCTCGTCGTGACGTTAGACCTTTGGCTCGTGCTTTAATAGATAAGTTTGGTAGTGTATATCAAGTTATTACAGCTCCTGCTGAAAGTTTGATGAGTTTTAATGGGGTCGGACGCAATGTAGCAATTTTTATAAAAGCAATTCATAAAATAATGATCGCTGGATATAAGTCGAATTTAGATAAAGTTACAATATTTCATAACGAAAAGGTTCTTACCAATTATTGTTTGCTGCTGATGGGTGGTAAGACAAAAGAAGAAATTCATGTATTATATCTTGATAACAATAACCGTTTGTTGGCAGATGATTTACATAGTGTGGGTACGGTTGATTGGGCTGCGGCATATCCAAGGGAAATATTAAAAAGAGCTTTGGAACTGAATGCAAAATCAATTGTTTTGTTACATAATCATCCGACACCGAACACTTCTTTTTCAACGGAAGATATCAGATTAACAGAACAGGTAAGAGATTTATTATCTGCAGTTGGTATAGAAGTGTATGATCACTATGTCGTATCTGGTGGTATAGTATATTCAGCGCGAAATATGTTTCTATTAAAATAAATCTTTAACGTCACATATTGTATTTAATTGTTGCGTGTCTGTAACCGATAAAGCGTCATTATTAAATTTGTATATTGTTTTCGTAGCCATCGTCGGTGTGTCCCAAGAATCTTGCCAGTTGCGCGATATTTTTATGACGCTAAATTCCGGAGCAAATTTAAATTGTAGTTTTTGTAAAGAACATTCTGTGCCTTCTGTCGTGCGGAAACCTTCAGGAGTTATATCTATGAAGTCACCATTTTTGTTAATCTCAATTTTATATTGATAATAAAAATGACTTGTTCCGTTTTCATTACGTGTGCGCGTAATTCTGTCACGTAAACCATCTGCATTAATATCTATATCAAAAATATCTCGTTCCGATATCCCAGTGCCGAATTCGTCTAATGGATATTCTTCAGAAAAACTTGGATTAACAAGACCGTCTGAAAATTCTTCTGTTGATTGTTGGTCTGTATTCATTTGTTGTGTTTGCATATCCGGAGATTGTATTCCGGTACTACGATTTATTTTTGGTATTTCACCACCGGCTAAGATATAAATCAGTATCGCGATTATCAATAACATGATAACCAGAAGAATATTCAAGGTAACGTTTCCTGATTGGTTTATGCGTTTCATTTATTCGTTCCTATGTTAATTATTTCTAACCTGTCCGGCTTTCCATCCTTCTATTTGCCGAATGGCCGATGCAACACGGCTTAACTCCGCGTCATTTAAGCTGCTCATTAATCGGTTTATGGATAAACCTGTAAGGTCTTGTAGACGTCTGTGGTATGCCGATGTGTCGTTCTCTTGCGGTGGTGCATATCTGCTTATTGCACCTGCTACGGTTAGTCGGTTATAGCTGTCACTTTTTAATAATTGGCTTATCGCCCGCATACCGGTTTCTTCGTCGGGGAAGACAGCGAACCCGCCGGCTTCACCTATTGCGCCGGCACGACGGGAAAACTCAGAATATCTTATGTTTCCTGGATTATTATTTCGCCATGCTCTGGTTCCGCCGGTTTTTCTGTACTGCGAACCATCTGAATTTGTGTATATCACATCTTTTGAAAATTCTCTGGCACGAGCAGGGCGGGATGAACTTGTTTGAGGTTGCAAGTTATTTTGCCGTGTATCGGTTTTGTCGTTGTCGGTTGAAAATATGGTATTATCATCTGCTGTTACAGAAACGCTTGTTAATGCCGGTGGAACATCCGTTGCCATAATGGGGGCGTTTATATAAGGTTCTTCATAAACGGCGCCAGAATCGTAAATATCTATGTTTTCATAAATTTTAAATTCGTCATATTCTGAAAGTTTTAAATCTCTGGAATCAAGTATTTCGTTTATTTCTGTCATGGATACTTTTATTGTTCTGCAACCGCGAGCAAACAAGTCGTCACCCCATATCAAGTTAACAATCGGAATAACTGCGGAAACAGTACCAAGTATAATGATAAGATTGCGAAGGTTGGTAAAGTAATCAGTCTTTGCACCACGTATCATTGATATGGCCCAACCAAACAAAAATACGCCAGTTATACATATTATTGCCAACCATGCATATTCAATAAAAGTTTCGAAACTGCGCAATATGCAAGAAGGGTCTTCAAGATATAAAAAATCCCCTTCCATCCCTAAAATATGGAATCCAGAATTTTGTAACAATCTAAGAATTGTATCTGTATTCATTAGGACTCATATATTACGCCTATTTTTTTGAAGCCGCATTTGTAAAGAATCCAGGAATTGCGAAATCATCGTCGTTTGCAGCTATTCCTGCCCAACCAAACAAATCTCCCATTAAACCGGTTTCATCTTTTTTAGCTTTTTTAAACGGTAAAATATTTTTTAACTTACCGATTTTGCTATGAGTTTCGTTCTTTGGTTGCACTGGTATTTTGTCTTGATTTTCTGCAAATTCTGCTGCCAATTGTTCTAGGGTTGCGTCTGCGTCATCTGCGGTAATGCTGTCAGAAGAGCTTTCTGTATATTGGTTTTCATCTGTAATTTCCGCTTCTTTTGTAAAGTCTTCTGTTACATCTTCTTGTAAAGGCGTCATGCTTTCTAATAATTGTTCTAATGTTTTTTCTGTCGGTGCCTCTGGTGCATCGTCAGTAATCATATCGGCGATGAATTCATGACCCATTTTTTCATCTTCGGAAACATTACTTGTTTCTGTTTCGGTGGTTATATCAATATCGGAAATGGATACAATATTTTCTTCGGTTTCTTCTTGAACTTCTTTAACGCCTGATTTTTCGGCGTCATCATAAGTTTCTTTCTTTGCAGCTAAAATAGATAAAATAGGTATTATTTTTTTGTCTTCTTTTACCGATTCGCTTTGTTCTGTTATGGAATCTGTCACTTCACTTTCGACTTTTTCGCGTACGCGCGTTTTTCTGGGGGTACTTTTTTTAATGTTTTTTTCTGCTAAGTCAGGAGTTTTCAATTCTTTATGGCTTGGTACCTCTATGGTTTCGTTAGTACAGATTTTTGGTTCAATGTCGTTTTCTATGACCTGTTTCGGTTCTGCGGCTTTTTGGATGCTTTTTTCATTGATGTTATTTAGAGCATTTAAAGAGTCATCATTATCTACTGGTACACCGAACATAACTGTATCTTCATCCAAACCTAAAGTATTACGTACTTCTTCAAAAGCAGCTCTTATATCAGCCATATCAAAAGCTTCATTACCTGAAATGTAAATGATTTTTGTTTTCATCGAAAAAAATCCCCCACTAGATGCGAGCATTATATCACATTTTGCTGTTGAACGCATGCAAAAAATATCTTAAACTGCAAATATGTCAGATATTAAAGAACAAATTTTTCAGGAACTGAATTCTCTGGAAGAAGCAGCGGCCAGATTACGTTCTGTTGCGGTAAACGCCGGTAAACAGACAGATTTAGAAGTTGCAATTTTAACGGAACAGGTCAAAGGGTTACGCGAAAAAAATAGCCGTGCGACCGACATGATAAACCAAACAATATCTATATTAAAGAATCTAAAATGAGCGTCGTATCAATACCTATAGTTAATAAAAATTATCCAATGGGATGTGAAGACGGTCAAGAAGCCCGTTTGATAGAATTGGGGAAGATGGTAGATGTTCGTGCCCGGGAAATTCTTGATAAAATCGGACCATTGCCAGAAAATGCTTTGTTGGCAACTTTGTGTATTGTATTAGCGGATGAAATTCATAATAAACCGGCGCCGTCTGTTACAGATGCGGATTTACGTGAAATATTGGCAAGAATTCGTGAAATAAAAAATAAATTAAGTTAAAAAAACGCGCGTTTGCGCGTTTTTTCGTTAAAGCGTTTTTTCAAGTGATCTTTGTATAATTTGTTTCTGTGCATTTGCATACAGATCCATGGTATCAACAGGTGTTGTTTGGATGAATGTTTCTTTACCTATACGCCAACCCTCTACGATACGAATTGCTTTTACTACTTTCATTATTTGATCGTTATTTAAAGCGGATAATTTGGTATTGATTTGCAACCCTGTCATTTCCCTTAAACTTGCGTTATAATGTTCCGTATCATTTTCATGTGGTGGCGCGTATTTACTAATTGCCTGTGATATTGTTAATTTTTTGTATTTATCTGATTTTAGTAATGCCGAAATGGCACGCATACCAGTTTCTTCGTCTGGAAATACTGCAAATCCACCTGCTTCGCCTATTGCGCCCTGATGTTTTGTGAAATCAGAATAACGTAAGCATCCTGGATTGTTATTTCTCCATGCGCGCGTTCCACCGCTACGAATTAACTTATTCCCATCGCTACGTGTATATACAACATCGTGTTTTTGAGAAGATGCATTAATGGCAACGGCATCAGTAGAAACCATACTATCTATGTCATATTTATGTTGTATATGGTTGTTTGTTTTCGTTACCAAACAAATTTTATTAGTTGGTGCTTTTTCTGATAAAGACGAAGTTGTCTTATCGTTAGACCTCATAGAATGTGCACCCAATAGCATTAATGCTGTGCTGGTTATAACGTATGGTACTGTGCGTTTAAAAATCATTTTCTATCTCCCTTTGCAATCAAAGTGACATACCGGATTACCGGTTGTAATGTTGTTTACTGTTTTGTTTTGATTGGTTCGTTGCTATAGAGCATATTTAGCAACGTACATTCAGACGAAACTATAATTAGTAGTACCGCCCCGACTTATCTTTACCGACAGCCCGCCCCATACAGGGAACCAAAGTTTGTATATACAATATATATAGCGAAAAAAATAAATTTCAAGTCAAAAAATAAAAAAATGTAACTTTTCTTTCATATACGGTAAATCTTGCTTTTTTTCTGTTGTTATTTTTTTGCAAATGTTTTAAATTCTTTGGTGCTATGAGTAAGGAAATAATGGAAAAAATTGATTCTCAACAATTATCAGATGCGCTGTCTGAGCGGTATTTGTCGTATGCGGTTAGTACAATCGTATCACGTGCTTTACCTGACGTTCGTGACGGTTTAAAGCCGGTTCATCGTCGTATATTGTATTCTATGTTGCGTCAAAAATTGTCGCCTTCTGCGGCGTTTCGTAAATGCGCGACCGTAGTCGGAGACGTGTTGGGGCACTATCATCCGCATGGGGACTCGTCCGTTTATGATGCAATGGTGCGTCTTGCACAGGATTTTTCTGTGCGATATCCGTTGATAGATGGGCAGGGGAATTTCGGTAATATTGACGGTGACCCGCAGGCTGCCTATCGTTACACGGAATCTAAGATGACAGATGCCGCCATGCTTATAATGGAAGGTATTGATGAAGATAGCGTTGATATGGTGCCTAATTTTGACGGCACTACAGTAGAACCTGCTGTTATGCCGGGGGCGTTTCCCAATCTTTTGGCAAATGGCGGTATGGGAATCGCTGTTGGTATGGCAACTAATATCCCAACCCATAACGTGGCAGAGGTTTGTGATGCGTTAACGTTGGTCGTGGATAAACCTGACGCCACAACTGCTCAGATAATGAAAAAGATGATAGGACCGGACTTCCCAACGGGCGGTGTTCTGATAGACTCTTTTGACACGATAGTAAAAAATTATGAACAGGGACGTGGGGCGTTCCGCGTTCGGGCAAAATGGGAAGTGGAAAAGTTAGAACGCGGTGCAGAACAGGTTGTAATTACTGAAATACCGTACGGCATAATAAAATCAAAACTGGTTGAACAAATCGCTAATTTGATTGATGCGAAAAAATTACCGCTGGTTGACGACGTCGTGGACGAGTCTACCACAGACGTAAGAATAGTTATTACCCCAAAAACTAGAAATGTTCCTGCCGATAAAATGATGGCGCATTTATTTGCCATGACCGATTTAGAATATCGGTTTAACATGAATTTTAACGTGATTGATTCACGTGGGGTGCCTCGCGTTATGGGGATTGGGGATGTTTTGCGTGAATTTATTGCTCATCAGAAAAATGTATTGGTACGTCGGACAAATTGGCGTTTGGGTAATATCGCTCGTCGGTTAGAAATATTAGGTGGGCTACTTATTGTCTATTTAAACCTAGACAGGGTCATTGAAATCATAAGAAACGAGGATGAACCGAAAGCGGTTTTGATGGAAGAATTTAAACTTACGGAAATTCAGGTTGAGGCTATATTAAATACTCGACTTCGCTCATTGCGTAAGCTAGAAGAAATGGAAATTCGTCGTGAAGATGCTGCGTTGCTGGCGGAACAAAAGCAGTTACAAAATTTATTGGCCAGTCCGGATATGCAGAACGAACAATTAAAGGCATGGTTTGCAGACATTAAAAAGCGTTATGATAAGAAAACTTCGTTGGGGCGTCGTCGGACTCAGTGGTTACCGCAAACGGAAGAAATCGTAGTAAACGCTGAAGAGTTCATTGAAAAAGAACCTATTACTGTAATTTTGTCATCTATGGGATGGATTAGGGCGGCAAAAGGTCATTTAGATTTAAATAATTTGGATTTAAAATTTAAAGAGGGTGATGAACTTCAGTTCGCTTTACATGCGCAGTCCACGGATAAGATAAATTTATTTGTAAGTGGCGGTAAGATGTTTTCTTTGAACGCAAGTGAACTGCCTTCTGCCCGCGGGTTCGGTGAATCTGTTCGTATGATGGCCGATATCGGTGCCGATGAAACCATTGTATCTGCGTTTGTTTTGGACGTAAGCGCAAAATATTTATTAGTTGCTCGTCATGGTACAGGCTTCGTTGTGTCTGGTGATAACTGTTTGGCTCAGACTCGTACCGGAAAGCAGGTTATGAATACAGACGAAAAGAATCCTGCGGTTATGTGTGTGCCTGTTACGGGTGATAGCATTGCAATGTCAGGATCAAACGATAAATTACTGATATTTTCTACAAATGAGATACCAGAAATGACACGCGGTAAAGGGGTAATATTACAGAAATATAATGCAGAACGTACGTATGTGTTGGATGTAATGTTCTTTAACGCTTCAGATGGTTTTGGTTGGACAACAGGTCGTGGAACAACGAAAATGGACGATTGGACGCCTTGGGTTGGTAAGCGGGCGTCTCAGGGAAGAACCATACCAGTAGGTTTCCCACGCAGCGGTAAGTTCGGAAAATAATTTCATTTGTAATATCATAAAAATCCCCTTGTATAATGGTTGCATAGTTTATACAATTCATATAAATAAAGGGGTTAAAAATGAGGATGTTTCCGTATTACTTAGTTTTTGTGCTTTTGTTTACATCTGCCTGTAATGATTTAGGAACCCCTTCGTGTGTGGGGCCGAATGGTTCATGTGGTATTGAAGGGCTTGTTCCAGACTATAACAGATTTAATGATCCTGCCACAAATAGTAATAAAAACGTTACAAATATGTTTGCGTTAAATGACGCCCAGGTTACAGCATATGTGCAACATAAGTTAAATGGGTACATAGGTGACGGTTCTACAGATTATTTGGCAATTGCCGAAGCTGCTTTGGACATTGCGGGTGGGGCATCTTTGTCTGGAATTTCTGACGGCGTATTAGAACCTGCGATGTATATTGTAAGTCCGGAATTATATGCAACGTGTGGCAATTCAACGGATATTTCTTCTTGTGTTTCTGGTTGGAATGTAGAAAACGCGGCTTTGGTGGCGTTGCGATTAAAAGAATTGCGTGCTCGTGCAGAATTGTTAGATATAGAAAAAGTTGATTTTGCAACGACAGCGGGCGCAACAGATAATTTAAATTTTTCTATTGATGCCAGCGGTAAAATTATAGGTGTAACTGTGGGTGGCGTTGATTACGTAAGAAATGGAAATACAAATACCTTTTCAAATGCTGATGCCACTTTAACTTATAATTCTTGGGTTTTGAACGAAGATTCTGGTATTTCGAATTTGTCTTATTCTGATTTCGGGGTATATCAGGTGACTTCGGACGGTGTTGCAGGAAATAATATTCCTTTTGCTGGTGGGTATGCATCTCAAAAAATCGCGGAAAACGACGTTCAAACTGCGATAAATTCAGATATAACTTTTGCTGGGGCGGCAGTCGGTACAGTAACGAATGCAGATGACGGAGTACTAAATATTGTAGATAATAGGGCGTCTTTGGTGTTTAGCAAGGATACTGGTGCTTCAACTTTGACGGCAAATTTTTCCGATTGGTATAATATATCAGTTACGAAAGCTTTGAACGAAACAGACGCAAGCATTACGTTCTCTGGTTATAATGGGACATCGGAATTTCAATTGCCAAGCGGCGTTACCAGTGGAACCGCTAATGTAAATATGGGTTATTATGGACCTAATCCAACTTCCGGAATACCGACAGAAACAACTGGTTTGATAGAATTTGCCGATCCCAGCGGTATAAATATGGGCGTTGCTTTTGGTGGCGTTATTAAATAATTTAAATTTGTTTATAAAAAAACAGCACAAAATCGTGCTGTTTTTTTATTTAATTTTACAACTAGTGCGACATTTTACCTTCTGTCATTTTGACATGTTTGCGCAACTTTGGATCATATTTACGGAAAGACATTTTGCCTGCCGTATTTTCTGATTTTGTATTTTTAGTAGTCGTATAGTAATAGCCGGTTTCTTTGTTTTCCAGCTTTACTACTTCTTTGCTGCCTTTTTTAGATGCCATATTATAAACCTTTTTATTTATTACTGCGTGAAATTTTATGTTAAAAATTACTGGAAATCAAGTAATTTTTATCATAATATATAAACTCACGTGTTAGAAACGTGAAACTGTATTGTTCATATTGCGGGTATGGCGAAATTGGTAGACGCGCTGGATTTAGGTTCCAGTGGGGTAACCCATCAGAGTTCAAATCTCTGTACCCGCACCAAAATTCTTGATTTGTCTGAGTATCTTTTTTACAATTATTCCTATATATGTATGGGGTGGGCTGATGGAAAAGAAATACGATAAAAAGCGAAAAGATATAACGTTTTGTACAATGTTGTTTAAATTACCTGAACAGCAGAATCTGAATAAATTAAAAAGGATGGATAGAAAGTTTGAAAACTTTTATCTGCCTTCGTTGGAAAAGCTTATTAAGACTTTTGAACGTGTAGCGTTATGGTGCGATCATGAAACAGCAGATTATTTAAAGCGCGCTGGTTTAGATAAAAAAATAATGATGCGCGTAATGGATTTTACAGAACTGCCCCATTATGTTGAGCGCGAAGAATGGTTGAAAATGTTGCACAAAATGCGTAAAAACACTGGTTTTTTATTGCACCATAAAACCCCCGAACAATGGGTTGATTATATGATTTTAATTGCCGCAAAACCGGCGGTGGTTGATTGGGCGGCAAAGCACGATAAATTTAAATCGGATTATTTTATGTGGTTTGACGCAGGGGCGTTTAATTCAATTTACGAGGGTTTTTGGTACGGGTGGACTGGTACGATTGATGCGCACCCAGAAAGGTGTCGTATAACTATTGCGCCGACTTTGGGGAAAACTCATCCTAGATGGGTGCCAAAATTCATCTATGACATTTATAGTAAATATCGCGGTCCAATTAAAGATGCGACGACGGAATCCGTTACTCGTCAGAATTTAACGGATATTGCGATGATAAACGCAGACTATGACGTTCCTGCCAGCTCGTTCATAATTCCTAAAGATTTAGCGCATAAATTTTATACTCAATTTGAAACTGTTCGGAAAATTATGAAAAAACATGGTTTGGTGTCAACAGAACAAGCCGTATTTCAAGCGATGATGAAATTTGACGTAGATGCATTATTTGAGGTTTGTTATATTCGCGGATATACGGGCGTCTATGCTACTGTTTCAAAAGAAAAACCTGATTATTTGTTATAGTTAGATTTTAGTATACTGGATAACTGCGTGGGAATGAAGAGTCTGGTCTTTGCAGTTCAGACTTTACGCCACATGCTGTTAGAGAGAAAATGGAAATAAACAAAAAACTTAAAATAATTTTTTTCATACGCTTATTATAATATCTCTTTTTATGATATGTCAAATTTTTCGGGGCTGGAATTCAGTCCTGTTTATTTATATACGCTGTACGTTCTACAATTTATGTATACCATAAAAAAGGAGAGGTTATGTATCACAGCAATGGAAATTATGAAGCGTTTGCGAATCCAATTCCACCGGCGGACGCAGCAAAAAAATCAGCTTATATAATTGGTGGTGGCTTGGCGGGGCTTGCAGCTGCAGTGTTTATGATTCGTGACGGTAAGATGAAAGGTAATAAAATTCATATATTTGAAGAATTAGCTTTAGCGGGGGGCAGTATGGACGGTATATTAAATCCTGCGCGCGGATATATAATTCGCGGTGGGCGTGAAATGGAAGCCCATTTTGAAACTTTGTGGGACTTGTTTCGGTCAATACCATCGCTAGAAAATCCAGAAGTTTCTGTATTAGATGAATTTTATTGGTTAAATAAAAAAGACCCAAGTTTTTCGCATTGTCGCGCCATAGAAAAGCGCGGTAAGCGTATGAAAGATGACGGAAAATTAACCTTAACACCGAAAGCGATACGAGAATTGATTGATTTGGCTTTAACGCCAGAAGACAAATTACAAGACGTTCAAATTGACCAAGTTTTTACAGAAGAATTTTTTGAATCAAATTTTTGGTTATATTGGGCGACTATGTTTGCGTTTGAAAAATGGTCAAGTGCTATGGAAATGCGAAGGTATATTTTGCGCTTTATTCATCACGTTGGAAAACTGGCGGATATGTCGGCACTAAAGTTTACAAAATACAACCAGTACGAGTCTTTGATAACACCATTGGTTCGTTGGCTGGAAGGAAAAGGGGTAAAATTTCATTTTGATACAACGATTACTAACGTAATTGTGGATTGTAAAGCAGCTAAGAAAGTCGCAAAGAAAATAGAGATGATAAAATCTGGGCGCAAAAAAGAAATTAGTTTAACGACAGATGATTTAGTTTTTGTAACTAATGGTTCCATAACTGAAAGCACTACTTACGGTGATAATGATACCGCAGCAGATACACGTCATGAATTGGGGGCCAGTTGGCAGTTGTGGAAAAATATGGCAAAACAGTGCAAAGAATTCGGGCGGCCTGAAAAGTTCTGTGAAAACATACCAGCAGCGAATTGGGTTATGTCTGCAACGATAACTTTGACCGATGATACGGTTGTTCCGTATATTGAAAAAATATGTAAAAAGAATCCCCATAGTGGCTCTATTGTCAGCAGCGGTCCTGTAACGATAAAAGATTCAAATTGGTTTTATGGTTTTAGTATTTCTCGTCAGCCACATTTCCGTAGTCAGAAACCTAATGAAATCATAGTTTGGACTTACGGTTTGCTGTCCGATACAGAGGGTAATTATGTTAAAAAGAAAATCGCCGATTGTACAGGTGCTGAATTATGTGCAGAATGGTTATACCATATTGGCGTTCCAGAATCACAGATAGAAGATATTGCACATAATCGTTCTAATACAGTACCATCTCATATGCCATACATAACGACATACTTTATGCCACGTGCGCTTGGCGACAGACCGTTAGTCGTACCAAAAGGTTCCGTGAATTTGGCTTTTATAGGTAATTATGCAGAAACGGAAAGAGACACAGTGTTTACCACTGAATATTCTGTTCGTACAGCAATGGAGGCGGTTTATACTTTACTGAATATAGACCGCGGTGTGCCAGAAGTATTTGATTCTTGCTTTGACGTTCGTATGCTGTTGCAGAGTATATATTACTTAAACGATAGAAAAAAGCTTCATGAAATAGATGTTCCATGGGTTTTAAAACTGCTGGAAAAGCAAGGATTGAAAAAAGTAAAAGGAACGTATTTAGAAGAATTATTAAGAGAAGCAAAGCTTATATAAGCATTAAAGCCACCCGAAAGGGTGGTTCTTTAATGTATAAATCGACCGAATTCTTCTGGTGAAAGTTTAGCAAATTCTGCGACTTTGGAAAGAGTGTTGCCAGATGGCCAGTGTGGTTTACCATACTTTGATACGCGTTTACTTTTGTTAAAAGCAGTAGGGTCTAGGCCGCAAGCTTTGGCAAGACCAGAGCAACTTAAACCCATTTCAGCGGCAATTTTATCAATTGCTGCCCATATATGACTATGTGTCATAATACTCTCTCCATTTTTTCTAGGATTGTATTCTAGGTATAGTTGAATTATGTATTTATTTCTATTAAAAGTACAGAAGTAAAAATTCCTATATAAAACATTATATATTAAAATTCCAAAGTCCTAATCGGCCGTTAGTTTTAATTGGTTGGTTAATAGTTTTAATGTTTTCTAGTTTCCAGGCATATCGACCTATGTCCCAATTACCGAAATCAAGTTCTGATTTTGATTGTTGGCGCTTAAAATCTTCTGTGATCGGGATGCAACCGATCAAATTGCATTCTAATAAAATTGCGCCAGCTTCTGGTTAAGGCTTTCATATTATGGATTATAAAATATATGGTGTTGTGAATAAAATAAAAACGACCTTTTCAGGTCGTTTTATCTTGGCAGAATCTACTGTGCAATTCTCGGACTGATGAGATAACATATTGAATATAGAATTTTGTTGAATTTTTTGTGATTCTATTGTAGCCTAAATTCAAAGGTCGTATTATGACAGATGCGAAAATAATAGAAACAATCAAACTTATATTAAATAAAATGAATGACCCCAAAACGGGATGTCGCTCTTTTGGTAATAAATTACGAGATAGTGGTGTGTCTGGTAAACAATATGACCAAGCCATTAAAAATAAAATATCTGAAATGGCTGATAAATATGGTATGAAAGACTCATTGTTTGATGAACAAATTTTTAGATTATCTGGAAAAGATATTGTGGAAAATGGGTTGTCACGTTCTTGTGGTCATGCAGCAAAAGCATTTTGTTATATAAATTCACAGCTGCCCAAAGATGAACGTTTGGATGTAGCTATAATGATAAGCGTTCGTTCAGATCATTTGATAGATGCTATGTATGCTCATACTCTTCCTTGTGTAAAGATGTCGGATGGAAAGTATCAGGCAATAGATCCTCAAGTAACAATGACAAAATCTAATCCGAGTGTGCCTTTTATTTCGGGTGAAATAAAAGAAGGGAATATAATACATCATATTTTACCGGCCATAATAGAAGAGGGAAATCAACCTTATAAAATTACAAAGATTTTGTCGTGGGAAGAGTATGAAACTAAACTTTCAGATTTTAGTAAATTTTTAGATGTTGCGTCAGAACGTAAAGGGAAAACGAAACTAGTTTGTGGGACTATAAAAACTGTTCTTTTGCATAAAAATTTTTCGAAATATGAAAACGAGTTTCAACAGGTCTATGAGTTTTGTAATGAGATAAAAAATAAGAAGCTTCCTATAAAAGTATTTGTGTATAAAGGTATAAAAGGTAATTCAAACAAAAGAATTGTTTTCGCAAATGTAGAGCTAGAGGGTAAATGGTATAAAATAGGTTTAAATAGAAATTACTTTTTCCTTCATTTACAAGATGATATAAATAATTTTGAATCTAGGTCGCAGAAATTTGTTTTAGAACGACAGCTTTCGCCATCAGAATATATGAAAGAATATGAAGAATATATGATGAAAGCAAAGAATAAAGAAAACATACACTAAAAAATCCGCTCAGATGGGCGTTTTTATTTTGGCAGAGCCTACTATGCAATTCTCGGATTATTAATAGATATTTTATTTGAAAAACGGCTAAAAAGTGTGTATTCTGATATAGATGATAAAAATGAAATATAATTTTAATTTAGAGTTGTTGAACGATTATTCAGATGTAAAACATCATATTAAAAGTCCTATGTTGGCTGTATTTGAGTTTGACGATAAAAAATTATTATATTTAGGAACAAAACATAATTTAAAAGGTTCAAGAAGTCCAAAAACTTTTTATGCAATAAATTATTGCTTTGATAATTTTGATATTGATTTTATCGTTACGGAATGTGCACATTCTAATAAATTAATCAATTATAAAAATACTTTTGGTGCGCCTGATATGAATGAACTTATATATGCGCCGCTGTTGGGTAGCCAAAGAAAAATAAAATATGCTTTTATAGATTCTGATGAAAAGGATTGGTTTAAGGATGTTGTTGCAGTTAATAAAGAAAACATAAAAATGATGCAAGCATTTTTTATGTTAAATGACGCATATAAATATAAACAAGCATTTGGTAAGAATTTTTCAATACAAAATGCAATTGACAATGTTGTATATAAGTTTTGGGAAAAAACTTATCCTGACCCTATGAATAAACAGGAGTTTCAAAGATTTTTTAAGCAAGAATTTGGTTTTGGCGTATTTGATAAAAATCTTAGTGATATTTTAATGAAAAATCCTGATTGGAATGAACCGAATATTAGTGGAAATATAATTAACAAAGCATGGTCTTATATAAATATTTATTCGCGCGATATAAGAATGCTAAAAGGAATTTTTAATGCTGTAAATAAATATAAATGTGTTTTAGTGACAATTGGGGCAGGGCATTTTGATAATCAAAGACGAGTTTTAGAGCAAGCTTTCGGCAAACCTACGTTCTTTTATAATTTCCCCAAAAGTATAAGACAAGATACTAAAATTCAAAAATAAGGTTAAATATTTAAAATAAAAACACCGCCCAAACGGACGGTGAATCAAGTTTGGCAGAGCATACTGCGCAATTCGCAGACTGGTGGAAAGTTTGCTATTCTTGAGCGCAGATATTAAAAAACGCGGTTCACCAGAATATTTGAGGAGTTTATATATTGTTTGAAAGTGCAATTTATGATATAATTTAATAAAATAGGAAGGTGTAGTACCCTTTTTTGGGGTTTGTGCTTTATTATATAATGAGAAAAAAAATGAAAAGAATATTGATCTCTTTGGTTTGTGTGTTGACGTTACCAGCGTTTGCGGCATCACCAGAACTAGATGCAGCAATTCAGAATGTACGCGCAGCATGTGGTAATATTTCAAATGATTTTGACCACATAAAAACAATAGCAGGTGTAAATACTGCTGTCACGGGTGTTGGTACAGCGGTTGGGGTTGGTGCGACAGCGGTTGGCATCGCAAAATCCAGTTTGGATAAAAACATTGAGAAAAATTTGCATAAATTAGATGTTGGCGATCAAAATCAATTTAAGGTTGAAGTGCGTGAGTATGCAGAAAATTTAAAAAATGAATTACCTGAACCAATGAACGCGCAAGAAAAGCGATCTATACAAATGGGTAATTGGCGCACTGGATTGTTGGCAACTAATGCTGCTACAAATATCGCTGGTGCTGTCATAGCTGGAACAAACAAAGTAAAAAAAGATTTAAAATCTCAAATAAATAATTGTTTGGCATCAGTTAAGGTTCTGTCAAATGCGTATATGCAGGCGCGCCTCAGTCAAACTGCAAGTGAGTCGGAATTAAAATATGCCGAAAACATTGTTCAGGCCTGCAACGAATGGTCAACTGTTAATGTAGATTCTATCAATAATAAATCTGGTGGTGCAACATTAAGTTCTGGTATTGGGGCTGGGGTCGGTTTGGTTGGAACAATTGTATCTGCCAGTGCAAACTCACAAAAAACACGCCAAGGTGATGACGGCAAAGAAAAAAAACTGAATACAGCGGCAAATGTAATGGCTGGCGGTGCAACGGTTGCTAGTGGCGTTGCAACTATATTTAATGCAACACAAATTAGCGCTGCCAAACGTGCAATAGATGTCGCAGAAAAATGTGAGGGGGCATTACAATGATAAAAACAGTTGGGGTTTTATTAGGTGCTTTGTTGTTGTGCAATGGTGCATTTGCGGAAGAACCAAATCCACAAATGATAAGTTTAGAATCTAAGGTGTATTGGTATACACCAGGTGTAAATTTAGGTTTTTATTACAATGTTTGTAATAAGGATGGTGAGGCGTATGAGATATTTCAGAGTTGCTTGGGAGAGCAACCGTGGTCGGTGGCGGATATTATAAAATGTTGTATGGAAAATTATAATCAGTCTGATAATGTTGATAAGTGTACAGAATTAATTGAATTTGCTATTGATCAACATAATAAATATATATCCAACAATATAACACAAAATGTTGCATCTTTGGATCGTGATACACCAATTAAATGGGATGGCGTATCTATAGCTAGTGCGCTTAGGGCTGTGTACGGTAGTACAGAAAAATTACCTGATTTAATAGAACGTATAAGTGCAATAAATTCAGATTACATAATGACTGTTGATGACTTAGAGTTGGCATGCAAAGATGTGTTTAATGAAATAACAGGGGAGCCAACATGTTCAAAATTTGTTGAAAGTGTAATAGAAATACAAGAGCGCGCAAAAATTGGATTGGATGAGATTGAAAAAACGTTTTGATTATACTTGAAAATGTACGTTGAATATGTTTAAATGCATAACAAAAGATTTTACAATAATAAAGGTTTTTTAAAATGACTATAAAAGAGCAATTAGATTCAGTTATTCAAGACTATGGCTATATTAAAAAGTTCCCAGATGGGGCATTAGCAGGTCGTAGTAGTGATATGGTTGAATATATGGTTATACAACCTAAACCGGGTAAAAAAGAAGAATTGCGCGCGGCTGCGGCACGTATGAATATATTATTGAACGAGGATATGTTGAAAATGCCAGGTGGTACGGCAAAAGAAGAAGTGTTGACATTCCGACCGATGTATCAACCAGAATTGTATAATATGGTGCGCGAAATTGTAAAAAGTCGCGGAAGAAAATAAAAACATTTTATCCACCGGAATTTTTGAATTTATTTAATGTTTTGAAAATTAAACATAAAAAACGACCTGGAAAGGTCGTTATTTATTTTGGCAGAATCTACTGTGCAATTCTCGGACTATTTTTTATACTCTGATTTCAGTTTTGACCAGAACATAACGTCATATACTTTGTTGTCTGGATATACACCGCTCTGACGAGAAATACCATCAAGATGAAAACCGGACGATTTGATAGATTTTGCAGAGCGAACATTTTCTGTACTGCATTGGCGGGTTATTCTGTTGGCCCCCAGAGTATAAAAAGCAATTGCTTCTATTTTATCTGATGTCTCTTTGGCAAAGCCATTACCCCACGCAGAACGGGTCAACCATACTATAGACATCTGAAGTGTTTTGGTGGCATCGTCAAAGAAATGAAATCTGCGATATCCGATTAGTTTGTCAGTGTGAAATATGTAATAATTTGCGCCGTTTGATTTAGAATATTCGTCTTCTTGTTGCATTTTTTTTAACATCTCTTTTACCGTTTTAGGTACGGTGTTTTTTGCTATTGGATTAAAATAAAAGTCAGTGGGATTTTCATTCTTTACCGCATCAAAAACTAACTTTGCATTTTCTGACGTTGCGTTCAGTTGGCGCATTTCAAGACGCTTTGTTTTTATAACTTTGGGTAATTTCTTTATTGGATTTATCATATTTTACCTCTAAAAATATTATTTTCATTTATTTCTACCGCTATATATCATTGCTTGTTGCAGTAAGAGATTTTTATCTATATCTGCTAATGCAACTTCTAAAGCGTCTTTACCTTCATCGCATTTTATGTCAGGTTCATATCCATTAAGCTCAAAATTATCTTTAACCAGCACTCTGTAATTCAGCCCTATAAATACTTTTATCTGACTATTTTTTAGAAATGTGTTGCCCATATTTCCAAATGTTTCCATGCCTGCCGAATTGTCGCCGACAACTTTTACGCAAGGGTGATGAATCATACGCAGTAAAAACATTTCTGCACTGGAACCTGTAATCCTATCTGTTAAAATATAAATAGGTTTCATATATGCTTTATTTTTGTCTATTGAATAATTTTTACCTTCTCTAAAAAATATAAAATCTTCAGATTCTGGTAAGCCAGCCCAAAAGGCATTTGGCGAAGATTGTTGTTGTATTTTTTGCGCTTCTGGTGTGGCTCTGACATATAATTTACGAAAACTATCTATTTTTGTGCCACACAAATAATTTGCGAATTTGTCGGAATAAGTACTGTTACCACCACTGTTTCCGCGTAAATCTATTATTAGTGCTTTAGATTTTGGTAATATCTCATTTATAAAAGCTTCGATAGTGTCATTAAATTCATCGGTTCTTACCATTCTCTTAAATCCGATGATCGCGATATTATTTTTGAGCATTTTAAATGATATATCAGCATTTTGCGATATGTTTGCACCAACATTTTTGTGCTTTTTTCTTTTGGTTGTTATCGCTTTAACGCCATTGAAAGACATACTAATATGATTATCCGGTATGCAGCCAATAACAGACTTTATTGAATCAAAAAATTCTAGGGAAGTCGTATCGCACGCATTATTGTAAATGTCAATTAATTGCTTTAAAACTTTCCTTTTTATAAAAACGTTAAGAACCGGCCAACCAACATAAGCGCGAATAAGCAACCGTGCAAGAATAGAAACATCCTGTTTAACTTCTTCGGCAGTTAATTTTTTAGTAGGTTCTTGTTTAACCGATGTTGATACTGAAATATCGTCAACAGATGAATTTTTTAATAAAATTTCTTCCATTTTAGAAATATTCAAAAAGAGACTAGTTATAGACATATTTATTTTACCTTTCATTATATGACAACGTTAAACTCAAAATCAACTAATGCGCAAAGTTTTTCCCGTCCCAAATTAATTTTACATAGTCACAATTGTTGATTTTTGCGTCCCCCATACCTACCATATTTAAAATACCACGCATAACTACGCTGTGTGTGGAAATTGCTATTGCGTCATAAGGTGCGCTTTTAACGATTTCTGTAATCGCCTTTTGGGCTCGTGACCAACATTCTGTGCGCGATTCTCCCCCGTCTGGTTTCCAGTTGTTGTCATTTAATTGTGCTGCCGGTAAGAACAATTCTAGTTGATTATAATCTGTTTGGTATTCATCTGGATTGTCTGTGCCATGTACGATGTGCCCCTGTAGTTTTCCGTTGTTTCGTTCCATCAAGCGTTCGTCGAGGATAATTGGTGCGCCGATTTTATCCGCCAATATTTGTGCAGTTTGTTTTGCACGTGACAGGGGGGAAGAGTATATGATTTTTATTTGTTCTTTGGATATTTTGTTAGCCAGTTCGACAGCTTGTGCTTGACCAGTTTTATTTAATGGGATATCCAATTGCCCCATGACACGACGGGTCACATTATAATCTGTTTGTCCATGTCTGAAAATATAGATTGTTTTTGTGGCCATGTTTATACAATATCATAGAGACGTTACAAAGTCAAAATATGTACTTAGGTGGTAAAAGTTTATATGGCAATTACCTTTCTTTTTTAGACTGGGATTGAATTTCTTTATAGTCCGTCATCATTTTTGCGACAACACCAGTCAAGTTCGTTTTTATCGCTTCCGGTGTTATATATGCATTTGCAAATGATTTTTCAAACATTGATTGAACAGGTTTATTAAATAACTCTAGCCCGATGATGTCGACAATACGTTCTTTTAAATCTTGTGGAACGTTGTATTTAGCAATAATTTGTTCTTCTATTAAAATGTGAACAAATTCGTGTAACATTGTCCGGCATATACCAAAGTCATTTCTTTTGGCGTTACTTACTCTCAATATTATTTTCGCATTTTTGCCTGTGCCGTATCCTGCGCCAAATCCATATGTACATAAGATTGTAAGTGTTTCTGGCATTGTTGTGTTCCAAGCGCCTAGCAAAGGTTTTATGCGTTTTTCTATTGTTTGCTGAAATATAGGAATAGCATTTTTTATATTTTCATCCTGTTTCGTTAAAAGCATTGGGTTATGTATTTCATGAATAAATACATCATGATAATGCCGAATTTGTTCATCCGACAGTTCTGGAAACTGAAACATTTCATACATTCTAATATCGTTTGGTATGAAACCATTAGGGCTATAATTAAACTTTTTAAGTTTTAATTGGTAACGTTTATATGCTTGCAGTATGTATTGCCACGCTTCCTCAGCATTCATGTGCTTAAGTATTATTTGCATTTTTGCAGACCCTGTTATTTTTTCAAAGATCATTATAGCATAAAAAGACGTTTTTTAGCGAAGAATTTTCAAGTTTAGTGGTTGTATTGTTTAGTTACTATCAGCTTGCTTGTTTTCACCAACTATCGTGTCGAACTGTACCAGTTCAAATCTGGGGCGCAGACAGCAAAATAAAAAACGACCCGAAGGTCGTTATTTATTTTGGCAGCCCCAACCAGATTGTTCGCTTTTCGCAACTATCGTTGTGGCTCACCACACGTAAGGTTCAAACTTCGCTTTGCTTGTTTTCACCAACTATCGTGTCGAACTGTACCAGTTCAAATCTGGGGCGCAGACAAAAAATAAAAACACCGCCCAAACGGACGGTGAATCAAGTTTGGCAGCCCCAACCAGATTCGAACTGGTGTTCTCGCCTTGAAAGGGCGGTGTCCTGGGCCTCTAGACGATGGGGCCAAAACTGCCGTATTCTTACTCGAAACGCCGCCAAATTATAACCGGCTTTCTTACCTTTGTCAAGGTTTTTATGCCGGTTATGTTTGGTTCTTTAACCTTTTATTTCGATGCAGTCGGTTCCGACGCAACCGCTGGTGCTTCTTCCGTAACAACCTCGGTTTCAACAACTTCGGCTTGTTCTTCTACCGCGTCTACCTGCTGAAATACCATTTCTTTCCCTTCTGCATTCTTTAACGTCAATTGACCGTCTTTCAAATCATAAGATTCAACTGTCGTCATAAATTGAAAATATTCCTGTTCGGTTTCCATCGCTTCAATCGGTCCCATCATCATCGTTGATGCAAATGGACTGAACTTTATGCTGGCACCTTCCGCTTCGTATGAACCGTTATAAAGATTTACTACCTGACCATTTACTCGCATTTCGTTCGCATCAAAGGATAGAGTGATATCAGTACCGTTTTCAGACGTAATAAAACTTTCACCTTTTAACATTTCTGGATTTGGAACCTTGTCACCACATGCCGCCAACGCCAAAACACCGGCAATAATCGAAAAAGATTTTAAGTTCATGTTTTCCCCTTTTGTTTTTTGAGTTCGCTTATAAGTATACAAATGCGCTAAGATATAGCAACAGAATATTATTCCAAATTTATAGGAAAATAAAAACGCGTCCCAATGTACGCGTTTAATTAACTGGCGGGATTGACGGGGCTCGAACCCGCGACCTTCTGCGTGACAGGCAGACGCTCTAAACCAGCTGAGCTACAACCCCTTAAAGCAACGTCTATGTTATACTGTCGTCGGAATAAAAGCAAGCGATTTTTTTTTGAATTTTTAAACCCCGTATTTCTACGGGGTTATTTTCTTATTTTATCAATTTTCCCATCGCAACTGCGGTATCACCCATGCGGTTAGAAAATCCCCATTCGTTATCGTACCAAGCCGTTACGTGTACTAATTTATCTTCCAGTACCTTCGTTTGGGACGCGTCAAATATAGAACTGTGCGCATCTCCTTTAAAGTCTACAGATACTAACGGTTTATCGTTATAACCAAATGTCTTAGATTCTGCCGCCTTCATCGCTGCGTTAACTTCTTCAACTGTTGCAGATTTTTCTAAGTTTACAACAAGTTCAACAACTGATACGTCAGGCGTCGGTACGCGAATTGCCATACCGTCTAGTTTCCCAGCTAGTTTCGGTAATACCAACCCAATTGCTTTTGCCGCACCTGTGCTGGTTGGAATCATTGATAAACCTGCTGCGCGCGCGCGACGGAAGTCTTTATGATTCTTGTCTAATAATTGCTGGTCACCGGTGTACGCGTGTACCGTCGTCATCCAACCAGAAATTATACCGAACGTATCATCAAGAACTTTTGCAACCGGAGCCAAACAATTAGTCGTGCATGATGCGTTAGATACTATCAAATCTTCTGGTGTTAATGTATCTTGGTTTACGCCGAATACAATCGTTTTATCGGCACCGGCACTTGGTGCGGAAACCAGCACGCGCTTTGCACCGCATTCTAGATGTACTTTTGCTTTTTCTGCGGCGGTAAATATACCCGTACATTCCATAACAATATCAATGTCTAAATCTTTCCAAGGTAATTTTGTCGGGTCTTTTTCCGCTATGCATTTAATCTTTTGATTGCCTACAATTATATATTCGCCTTCCAGTTTTACCTCCATAGGTAATTTACCGTGCACGGAATCATATTGTAATAAATATGCGTTTTGTTCTGCTGGGGCTAAGTCATTTACGGCGACGAATTCAATATCATCGCGACCTGATACCAATGCCGCACGTAATACCAAACGACCGATACGACCGAAACCGTTTATAGCAACTCTTACTTTTGACATAATTTTTTCCTTTCTTTATTTCTTATTGGACCAGGTTATTTTAGCACCATAAGAAAAATGTGCAATCTGATTTTTTTAACGGGGCTTATGCTTGAATTATTCGAACATCCAATTTATAATCATCTGCATATGAAAGAAAAATTTGCCTCTTATATAGTTACTGGTCCAACCGCGTCTGGTAAGTCAGACTTTGCGCATAAATTAGCACTTGATATAAACGGCGTAATAATAAATTGTGACAGCGTACAAATTTATCGCGGCATCGAAAATATTTCAGCCAGTCCTTTCGCAGGGCGTGAGTTAGCTGGTGACATAGACGGCATACCGTACAGGTTGTTTTCTATATTGCCGCTGTCAGCGCAGATAAGTGTGGCAGATTATTTAACTATGGCGCGAAAAGAATACGAAAATGCTATTTCTGCTGGTTTAACGCCTATTTTTGTCGGGGGGACAGGGTATTATATTAATGCTATAATTAACGGTATATCCCCGATACCAGAGGTGTCAGAAGAAAGTCGTCTAAGAGCAAGAGGTGCCGTTGCCCACGATATAATGGCGGCGCGTAAATTGTTGCCGAAAGATTTTAAAGCAACTGATCCGCAGCGGGTGGCACGTGCGCTGGAAGTTTTTTTTGAAACAGGGCGACACTTAACAGATTGGCAGTCGTTACCGCGAACTGGGGCCATAACGCCGACGCCGTATAAAATTTTAATTAATCCAGATATAAAGGAATTACATGATCGTATTGCTGCCCGCATACCTAAAATGATAGCAGGGGGGGCGTTGGATGAAGCAAATGCCATAATAGCAAGCGGTTGGGATGAAAAGCGCGCTATTGGTGCCGCACAATTATGCAATTTCGTTAGGGGTAAGATTTCTAGACAACAGTGCATAGAAGATTGGATTAACAAGACAAATCAATATGCAAAAAGACAGCGAACTTGGTTTAGAACCCAGTTCGCTGCAGATGAAGAAATAAAAACTTTATAGTCAAGGGTTAGCGTATTTTGCTGTTAGTGCTTGCAACTAAGATTGCTTGTTTAACGCTTTTTTGCGCATTTTGAACTTGTTGTTTTTTATGCGAAGGACGTTTGTATTGATTGCGGATAGCATTGTTTTGTTTTTCACGTTTATATGCTTGTCTTTCAATCATGTTTTTAATGTATTGAAATTCGTCATATAATTTTAACTTTAAAATTTCTTTGGCTTTTTTTCTGTTTTGCATTTCATCAGATCGCATTGTGTACACAGATAGATAGTCTGAAATAGAACGTATCAAAGATTTTAGAAAGTCTGGATTTGTGTAATTCGGGTTGCGAGAATCTAAAGTTATTATATAAACCCGTGTTTTTAGAATAATATATTCTTCAATTTCTTTGGAAAAAGGCACAGAATAACGCCACTCGTTTTTTATGTCTTCATAGTTTGATAGCGTTGGACCGTATTTTTTTATGATTTTGTTTGATATATATTTTGTATAGTAAGAAAATGTGCGTTGCGTCGCTGTTTGTGGAATAGAAAATTTATTCATTTTTTGGCTCTTTATTTAAAGTTTGACGGAAATAATATAGTTCCAAAAAATAGTTTTGTCAACAAATAAGATGGCTTAGCTTAACTTTTTTTAGATTCTGAATCAGATATTGATTTATAGTGTGACATTACCGCAATTTGTAGACCGGAATCACGGACTTTTTTTGAATAGGCGACAATATTATTGAATTCTGTTTCTAGCAGTCCCCAACCGGCATATTCCCAGTCTATAAGACCGGCTATTTTCATAGTTTTTTTATCAACTATTATGTTATTGCACATATCATTATGGTTCCAACCGTCACCTTTAACGTTAGTGCGTAAGTCTTCTATTTCTGCCGGGCGAGAGTTATGAACTTTATATATAAACTCCGCCAGTTGTTCACCCCAAGCCCAAGCGTGTTTTTCAATCGTTCGCTGAGAGAAGGTGTTTAAGTTTTTCCCGGGAATGAAGTCGTATTTATAAAATGTATATTTACCTGCTTTAACAATTTCAATTTTTGGTATTCGTAAAGGTGATATACTTTGAAAAGCATCTGTTATTCTTTTCTCGCGCGTAATTTTTTCTGCGGGCGTTGACGATTCAAAACGTTTTCTTATTTTAAAAACATATTTATTATCTACAATAAAACCTATGTTCCAACCACCTTTTATCATGCGAGTCCGGTGAAAATCAAGTTCTGGAAATTTTTTTCGTAATGCGTTGTATTTATTATGCCAATCAAATAATTGCTTAGTTCTTAATTTATTGCGAATTCTGCGATTAGGTATTAACCCACAGCCGAAATAACAAATTTCAAAAAATAATTTCCACATATTTTATATCTTTATATAACGATTATAAATGGTATTGAAAAAAAAGAAAAAAACAAGTACTTTGTAAGTATGTTTAAAACAGGTGATGTTGTTAAAATTTTAATACCTAACGTTGTTAATGCAGGTTATGATTATCGATTGACTGCACCTGCAGATCTGGGTACGTTCGTTCGCGTTAACGTAATGAATAAACCTTATATAGGTGTTGTTTATGGCATCGGTGACAGCGGGTTACCAGCAGAAAAAATTAAAGATACTATCGAAGTTTTTCCGTACAAGTTATCTGTAAATGACCTGCAATGGATTCAAAAAATGTCTGATTGGACGCTGATGACGCCTGGGGCAGTATTGCGCTTGATAATTAATGTACCTGATGCTTTTTTGCCACCGCGTTTTGAACAGTTGTACAATTATAACCCGGATACAAAACTTCGTATGACAAGCGCAAGGCAGTCAGTTGCAGATGCTTTTTCTGCTAATGATAATGATTCCATGTCAATTTCAGATATTAAAAATATTGCGCATGTTAGTACGTCAGTAATTAACGGTATGATTCAACAAGGTTTTTTAGTGCCCTGTAATGTACGTGTGAAAGAAGAAAATTTTTGCCATCAGATTTATAAAGATATGGGGACTGTTCAGTTAAATGAAGAACAGTCTGTGGCGGCGGCAGAGATAAAAAAATCAATCACTTCGGGTGGTTTTTCTGCTTATTTATTAGATGGTATTACAGGAAGCGGAAAAACGCAGGTATATTTTGACGCCGCTTGGCGCGCGTATAGTCAAGGGGCGTCTGTATTATTGATGATGCCTGAAATTGCGCTTACCGCACAGTTTATGAACCGTTATACGCAGCGTTTTGGAGCGCCTCCTGTCGTATGGCATAGTAATTTGACGGCGGCTAGAAGAAGGCAGATTTGGAAGGGGGTATTGCGCGGTGATATCAGAATGGTTGTCGGTACGCGCAGCGCGTTATTTTTACCTTGGCAGAATCTTGGTTTGATTGTCGTAGATGAAGAACATGATGGCTCTTATAAGCAAGAAGATATGGGTAACTATCATGCACGTGATATGGCAGTATTACGCGCAAAAATTTCTGGTTTCCCGATAATTCTTGCCAGTGCAACGCCATCTGCCGAAACATTACAGAACGTTGCAGATGGTAAGTATGTCAGACTGCGTCTTACGTCTAGATTTGGTGGGGCGTCGTTACCAAAAATAGAAACGATAGACATGCGGGAAAATCGACCAGCACAGTATACTTTACCAGACGATAAAGAAGACACACCGCCACATGTTGGTTTTTTGTCACCTGTATTATGTGATGCTATTGGTGAAACGTTGCATGACTCTTGTCAGGTTATGCTGTTTATAAATAGACGTGGTTTTGCTCCTATTGTTCAATGTAAGAAGTGTGGTTGGATTTCTCAGTGTCCGGATTGTAGCGTTGGTATGACGTATCATAAACATATGGGTAAATTATTATGTCATATGTGCGGTCGTACGTCTGTTATGCCGGAAAAATGCCCTGTATGTGGTGAATCTGTATCTTATCGCGGGGCCGGGCTAGAAAAAATTCAAGAAGAAGTAAACGCAAGATTTCCTAATGCAAGAACGGCACTTGTTTCCAGTGACACCATGTTATCGCGTCAGGCTTTAGAGCGATTGGTAAAAAGAATGGAAACCGGTGAAATAGATATTGTAATTGGTACGCAGATTCTGGCCAAAGGGCATCATTTTCCTAATCTTACTTTGGTCGGTGTCGTTGATGCAGATATGGGGTTGTTTGGTACAGATTTTCGTGCGGCAGAACATACTTTCCAACAGTTGTTCCAAGTTGCAGGACGTGCTGGGCGCGGTGAAATACCTGGGCGCGTTCTGATGCAGACATACCAACCAGACCACCCTGTGTTACGGGCAATATGCGACGGAGATAGGGACGCTTTTATGTTGTCAGACATGGCGGCTCGTCGCAGTGCAAAAATGCCGCCGTATGGTCAATTAGTTGCCATTGTTGTAGAGGCAAATAAAGAATCTACGTTAAAAAAATTCTGTGCAGAATTATCTGCCGCTGCACCAGTCGCGTCTGGCGTTAAGATAATGGGACCTATTGCAGCGCAGATTTATCAGGTACGAAATTGGTACAGAATGCGCTTTTTGGTAGCAGGTGACGCGAAGGCAATGCTGCAACCGTTGGTAAAACATTGGATTGCTAAAGTTCGTGTGCCTGCAAATGTAAGGGTAAAAATAGACGTAAATCCTCAGAACTTTATGTAAACAGTGCGTATTGAATATGGAGCATTTATGTAATATAATAATAGTATAACATAAAAAAGGAGAAAAAGATGTTAGAAGTCATTTTTGCTTTTTTGATAATGTTTTGTGTGGCAGTAATTTTTGTTGCTCTTTTATCGATACCAATTTTGATTGCTAACGCTCGTGGTATTTGTGGATCTGAACATACTGCAATTGTAGTGCTGTCTATACTAGGTGTATTTTTTGGTATAACGTGGTTCGTGGCGTTAATTTTGTCCGTGGTATGGAAGGGCGAATGTATGGTAGAAACAGATCTTGATAAACTTGAAAAAGCTTCAAAATTATATAAAAATAAATCAATAACAAAAGAAGAATATGAAAAAATAAAATCGAAGCTGTTATCGAATAAATAAAAATGGTCCGCATCGGACCATTTTTATTTATGTTTTTTTTGGGTGTTACATAATAGTTTAATTAATATATCTATAAAGTCCTTTTTATCTAACAATTGTTGTTCTTTTTTTTCTGCTAGTAATAACTTTTCTGCGCTATATCGTTTTAGTTTTTCATCAAGCGTTTGGTTAGAATACCTAAAATTAGGCTCAGATATTGTTATCGGTTCTCTTTTCATTTTATTTGCCTTTTTTATCATACGACTTCTGTTACCGCACGTAAAGCGCCGTCTCTAGATAATTGTACTACGCGTATTTTCTTTTTCATTTCTGCGATTAAATCTGTTCTGTCATATGCCGGCTGAGTGTGTAAAATGCGGTCTGCAAAAGCGGCATAGGCGGCTTCTGCGCTTTCTGCGTGAATGGTCGTATAGAAGTGATCGTGACCCGTCCCCAGCATTTCCCATAATACAGATGCATTATCTGTCGATATTTCACCGCCGATTATCACATCGGGGGTCATGCGAACAACTAAATCTAAAAGTCGTGCGTAATTAAAATCATTTGTTTGTTCTGTGCGCGATAATATGAAATGTACGTGGTTTGGTTGCGGAACCGTTATTTCTCTGGCGTCTTCGACTGTAATTACGCGACTGTTTTTATCAATCAAAGTCAGCATATGGTTAAGAAAAGTAGTTTTTCCAGTAGCGGTTGCACCGCTGATAAGAATTGGGCTGCCGTCGTTTATAGCCGTCATTAACCTGTCATATGGGTCGTCTGGACGTTTAGATTCGCGGGGTTTTACTTTTAATAATTTTTCACCCTTACGTAGATGATATTGCTCGAAAGATGTTTCTGGTGCGCTTGTGCCGCGAATGTTAAGGGCAACGCCACCTGTAATATCACGTTCGTCATATTGTACGTTTGGTCCAGCAATTGCGGTAAATCTGTGGTTGCCTGGAAGAGTCGCATAAACTACCGGCATTCCGTGCACCGGGTCAAAAGGTCGTTCATAAATGTTTGCGACCGTATGGATTAAATCGATTAAATATTGTTTTGATAGCGCTTCGGCGTTATATGATACCCATGGAACGCGTGCGCCGTGTAAGCGCATCCATACTTCACCAGCATGGTTTATCGCGATTTCTTCCACAAACGATGGTTTATAGAATTCTTCTAAAGGTTTCAGCAAAGATTCCAGAACAACATTTGACATCAACATAATTTTATCACAAATCCTGACTTGAATCAAAATGCTTTATTTGATAAAATTAGAAAAAAGAGAGATGAATATGAAAAGACCTTTACTATTTATGCTGTTTTCGGCTTTTGTATTGGCGGCCTGTTCAACGGGTACTGATACACCGTATAATACAGAGGATTTTGCTCAAGGTGGTGCGGATGCCCCGTTATATAATGAGCGAACAAGTACTTTTATGCAGTCCGAAAACCAATATTCAAATATAGATTCTTATAAACCTAAAACGGACGCCGAAAAAGAGGCCAGTAACAATCGTTGGAATACTTCTCGGATGGAAACGCGCTGGCAGGAATATCGCGGTGCAATGGTTCGGGTACAGATATTGCTTGGTAATACCGATTTACGCGAAATGCGGTTACGCTTAATTCAGAACGCTGATGGTATGGATATAGACGGTGACGCACGTACGGTATTATCAAAAGTTGCAGATTACGAAATGAAGCGCGTATGTGGGCGTAACGCGGATAGTATCGTCATTGTATATGACAGACCATCTTTTGATGTTATGCGCCCAACACCTTACTTTGACTACAGGGTAGAAGCCGAAGGTTCTACTATGCGTGAATATGGGTTCAGGTGCGTATATAATAATAACTAAATAAAACTAATGGGGTGTAAAATGAAGAAATTTATGTCTGCTGTTGCTGTTTGTGGTGCAATATTTTTATCTGCTTGCGATAGTAATGCCGGTGCCCAGAACGGCGATACTGTTGTAATAGATTTTGCCGGTTATATGGATGGCGTTCAATTTGAAGGTGGTACAGCAACTAACTTTCCATTAGTTTTGGGCAGCGGTCAGTTTGTCCCTGGTTTTGAAGAACAGTTAATCGGAGTAGAGCAGGGGGAAACGCGTAATATAAACATAACGTTCCCAGAAAATTATTATCCTGAATTGGCTGGTAAAGATGTTGTTTTCACTGTTACAGTTAATGAAATAGTAAAGCAATAATATCTACTTTATATTTTAATGACCGACTGTGCGTCGGTCTTTTTTGTTGCAAAGTTTTTTTTCATATTTTAACCTTTACAATATGCATATAAAATGAGGTATAAATGGCATTACCTAACATTACAAAAAAACGTAACTTTTGGTCAAAATTCTTAACGTGTTGGATTCCAGTAAAAAAATATCGAAAAGCCATAAGAGGCATTTTGTTGATGGGACCGAGTAATTATATTCGTACCGTTCGTGAAGATAAAAAGAAAAAATTTCCTTATGAATTGTCAATTGCGGCAATCATGAAAGATGAAGGGGATTATTTGAAAGAGTGGCTAGATTTTCATATTTTAGTCGGAGTAGAAAAATTTTATTTATATGATAATGGTTCTACTGATAATACCAAAGAAATTTTAAAACCTTATATCAAAAGTGGTATCGTTGAATACACTTATTTCCCCGGGGAAAGAATGCAGAATCCGGCATATGTTGATGCGATAAATCGTTTTGGAAATGAAACGCGCTGGATGGCGATAATCGATTTGGATGAATTCATAGTACCGGTAAAAAATAAGACGATAGTCGAATTTTTACACAGTTTGCCAATAAACTTTGGGGCATTGGTTTTAACGTGGGTTATGTATGGTTCATCTGGTCATGTTAAACAGCCCAAAGGTTTAGTAATTGAAAATTTTAAATATCGTGCCAATCGTAGCCGTTCATCAGGTTGTAAATCTATCGTTAATCCCAGACTTGTTGTGCGTCAACGTAATCCGCATATAAATGAGGTTGCAGGTTTTATAATCGATGAAAATGGAAAGAAGTTAGGCGTTATAAATCAAGAGCATAATCCGCCGTCTTATAATAAAATAAGATGTAATCATTATGTGACCAAATCTTATGACGAATATAAAAAAAGATGTAATAAGGGAAGTGTTGGTGGAAACGTTGCGTATAAAAAGTGGTCGCAGGAAAAATTTGAAAAATATGACACGAACGATGTATATGATGATATAATGGATAAGTATATACCAGAACTAAAAAAAATGTGAAAACAACCGGTAAAAAACCGGTTGTTTTTTTTTTTATTGCGTTTTTATAACAGCACTTTTTATAAGAGCAACGTCATCACGTATAGTATCAAGCTTGATTTGCAGTTTGCCTATACCGGTTTCTAGTATGGTTGTGCGATTTTCAAGCGCCGTTATGCGACTGTCTGCACGAGCTAAGTCTTCTAGTGAAGAATCTTGGCGGGCGGCCCAATATATTACGCCCGCAATGAATGCAATTAGAAACCAACTATTTCGCAGAAAGTCTACTAATCCGATGACACTTTTGGATTCTGTCGGCATTTTATTTTCCTCGTTCTATAAGCATTTCTATTTGATGAACCAGGGCACGTTGTGCTTCCAAGCTGCGAAGCTGCGCATCTGTTGCGTCTGGACCTAACACTCGTTCAATCGTTATTTTTCTTAAGTGATGTAGTACGGCCGCGCCGGCACTTGTGGCGAAGGTACGAGCATAATTTTGTTCAATATCTTTCATGAAATCATCCTTCGATTAAACTAATGTTTCTTCCATAGCCATTTTCGCAATCGGAGCGATATATTTTAATTCGGCATCACTATGTAAAGAGATTTTATCGATTATTCCGCGGCGCGATAAAATTTGTAAACCGCGCTCTACCAGCGGTCTGATGAACTCGTGTAACAGTCGTCCATAGGTCGCGCCCAGTATGCGCATCATGTCGGCGTTACGAGCCATGATTTCTGTGGCAGTCATTTCTTTTTCACTTAGTAATCCAAGTCTATCCGCAAGTAAGGCGTGTCGGATACGTTCGCGTAAGTCTTTTAATATGATTTGTGAAACGTCAAAGTTTGCCCCGGATGCTAACGGTGTTAACCCAGAAGAACCAACTGCTTTTGGTATTATTGCACCTGGTGTTAAATTTATGTTGGATAAGTTTATAACACCGTCATCATCTGCTTGCCATATACCTGATACGGCAATGGTTGCGTTTTTTAATACCAGTTCCACGACTTTATTTACGGTTTTTATATCCGGCAAGGCTCGTAATACTGGACCGCGACCGTATAGTTCTCCGCTGGCTACTGACCAACGAAATATTATATAAGGGTTTGTTTCAAAATGCCCCGTAGCTACGATGTTGTTTTCTATGTTACCGCCAACGTCTAACCAAGCCGTAAAATCTGTACCGACCAAACTTTGTACAAGTTTAAGCGGCGTCTCAGGGTCTTTTTGTATTTGATCCTGTATATTAGACGGAGGCGTCCATGAAGGATATTTTTCCATTACTTCACGCGCAGGCATATTAGCCGTATGAAATACGGCACCGTTAAGAATAGCTATATCTTTCATTGGTATGGCGGTAAAGGAAAATGCAGAAGCAGAACCTATCGGATTTTCAGCCATAAATAAACACGCTGTTCCGAGTATTATTAGATCCATATAGCACTGATGTATAGTCGTGTAAAAATTTGAATCGTTTAAGTTTGCACGCAGCGCAAGCGTGGCTATATCTGCGTTCGGAGATTCCGGACTTTCTGGCACTAACGAAACCCATAAAGATTCTGGTGGCGTTAATAACGAATAGATTGATGCCGCAAGATTATCTACGGCATCTGCGGCGGTTGCATCAAATAAAGTTGCGGCATCGTCATCAGCTGTCGGACAAGTATATCGTAACGCGCTTTCCCAGCGGTTTAACCATGGGGTGCGCATGTCGACTGCGCGACGGTACATTTGTTGCAAATCATATTTCATATAGAGCTCCTTATTTATATTTTGAAATCCGTATTCGCGGAAAATATTTTTGACCCTTGTCCAATAGGTCTTATTGGGATGGCTGCGGTGCAAATTGCACCGGCTGTTGCGTCTAAACCGTCGTCATGTCCGACGTTACCCATGGGGGTCCATCCCAACATTTCCGCAATTAGCGGAGTTGACTGAATGCGTCTGTGCGCATATAAGCGACCAGACGACAATATCGGTTCAATCGCATCCAAAATTCTTGTTTCTTTATTTTTGTGGTTTATGACCTTTTGAATATTTATTGTAACGTTTCTTTCAGCGGCGACGGTGCGCATTATTTCAGGTAAAGCGTTTCCTATGCCGTTCGTTTCAATATATATGCGCCGCAAACCGTGGCGTAAGATAAAATCTAAGACTATTTCACATTGTCTGGCTAACGGGTGCAGTTCTTCATCTGAAACTATCAGATATAAAACGTCATGTATGAAAACGTTCCTATTTTTGTCGTCACGATATATTAATACGCAGACGCTTCCGTCGGCTTTTTTTCTTCCTGTTGAAGGGTCCCAATATATTGACGCACCAGTGATAGGATGTTTACCAACCCTGGCGTTTCGTGGATCAAAATCATCGTCATATAATTTTAAAGCGTCTGGATCTAGTCTGGCGCGATCTGGGGCGATGAATTCTAACATCATTTGAGCAGAAAAATATCTTGTACCTACAGCGTCACGTAGTTCATCAATTCGTTGTTGTGGGAACATTTCCGGCCATGCTGGTGTCCCATCAGCAGAAATTATGGGTATTTTTAATTCGCGATAACCGCGTAAAAAAGGCGTTGAAAAAGTAAAATTTTCATATACTATATTTGACATGGACTTTACCCCTAAAACTTTACCAACGAACCTGGAAGCCGAACAGGCGGTTCTGGCGGCGGTATTGATGAATAACCGCGCGTTGGAAAGGGTCTCTGAGTTCCTGAAAGCTGAACATTTTTCTCATCCCGCGCATCAGGAAATTTATAAGTTAGCGGAACGGCAATTTGCCGCAGGTATTCCTTTTGATATAATTACCGTTAAAAACTATCTGGACCAACAGGGTGTGCTAGAATCTGTTGGCGGCGTAGATTATTTAACACAGTTGGCATCTGCGGGGGCGACCGTTGTTAACGTTGAACAATACGGACGTATCGTTTATGAAAACGCCTTACGTCGAGACCTGATAAATTTAGGTCAGTCAATAACAGATGCCGCGTTTGTTGAGGATATGGATAATCCAGTATCTGCGCAGATTGAAACTGCCGAACAGAAATTATTTGATATGGCTTCATCTGGTGTATCAGAACGAGAAGTTGCTTCCATAGGTACCGCTTTACAAGAGGCTTTGAAAGAAGCAGAGGTCGCTTATAAAGCAGACGGTAAATTATCTGGTTTGACAACTGGTTTGAACGCATTGGATAAGTCTATCAGTGGTTTACATCATTCTGATTTGATTATAATTGCAGGACGTCCTGCGATGGGTAAGACGACTTTGGCTATGAATATTGCTTTTAACGCTGCAAACGCGATTCTTTATGGTCGTGCAAATGAGCGTTACAAAGGTATTGTCGCATTTTTTAGTCTTGAAATGTCAAAGTCCCAGTTAGCGGCACGCGTTTTATCGTCTCAATCAAAGATACCGGCATCTGCTATGCGAGAAGGGTCTTTGACTGATGAAGACTTTTTAAAAATGTCGCAATATTCCGACGCAATAAGTCAGGTACCTTTATACATTGATGATACGCCCGGTATGTCTGTTCCTATGATCAGAACCAGGGCAAGGAGATTGGCGCGTCAGCATGGCGGCATTGCACTGATAGTAATTGATTATCTGCAACTGATGACGTCACCTGGGGGGCGTAATAAAGATAATCGTGTACAAGAAATATCAGAAATTACGCGCGGTTTAAAGATGTTGGCTAAAGAGTTAGATGTTCCTGTAATTGCTTTGTCACAGTTATCTCGTAGTGTTGAATCGCGTGATGATAAGCGACCGCAGTTGTCTGATTTACGTGAGTCTGGTTCCATTGAACAAGACGCTGATATAGTTATGTTCACTTATCGAGAAGAGTATTATTTAGATAATCGTGATCCGTCACAGCGTATTTCAGGTAACGCAAGCGAGAAGATCATTGAAAATTATCAGAAACGTTTAGAACGTGCGCGCGGTAAGGCTGACGTTATAATAGGTAAGAATCGTCATGGTCGTCCAGAAACCGTACGTATGGCATTTTTCGGAGAGTACAGTTTGTTTGATAACCTGGATGAGATTGCCGCACGTGGTCAAAACGATTTTGATAACGCTTCAGCGCCTATGCCGTTATCAGATGATGCCGTATTAGAACCCGCACCGATTGATGCAGATGCGATACCGGATGATATGCCTTTATAGATATTTTGTGCTTGCTAAACCATTAAAAATTGACTAAAATTTTGTCAAGAAAATCTTAAGGAGATTTGCTATGGCGCAAGAAGAAATAATTTTCCCTAATAATATCAGAAACATCCGTCTGACCAAAGGGATGAAAATGACAGAACTGGCTCGTCAGGCAAATTTATCTCTGTCAGCGGTTTCTAAAATTGAAAAGGGTGTTCGTCGTCTAAATCAGAAACAGTTATTAAATATATGTAATATATTGGGCTGCAAATTATCAGACATTTTCATCAAAGAATCTGATGAAGTTGCAGGGCAGTGGCAGAACGAAATAAAGCGTCGTTTAAACGATAACGAAGACAGCGGGTTAAAAATTTTTGGCAGCGGTTTGCGTAAAATTCGTCAAAATGCCGGTAAAACAATTGCTCAGGCTGCGAAAGATGCTGGTATGACTTTGTCCGTTTATCATAAGATAGAAGTCGGGCAACGTGAAATATATCAGAATGAAATTGAACCTTTAGCGGAATCCTTTGCATATACTGCAGAAACCTTATTAGACAAAATTGCCGCGTTATATAAATCTGGTGAATTAAATAAGCAAATAAATAAGGTTAAGGAAAGGGTAAAATCTGTTCTGGTACCTGGTAATCCAATGTCTGGTATCGACATGCACAGTAGTTTATACGGTGCAAAATTGTATGACAGTGCGCGTAAAAAATTAGTTCCTGTATTTGGTGTTCCGTCGGGTAAGGCGATAAACTTTAAAAAGTCTGATACGACGATGATAGTTGCTCCTATGACGCTGGAGGGTAATAAAAGCATATATGCAGTAATACCTAATTCTAAGCGTCTTGGTGGTTTTATTCCCGAAAAATCTTATGTTTTTGCAGATTCTGAAACGCCGGCCGCAGTTGGGGATTTGGCGGTATGTATAGATTCCGATTTTTCTGCTATGGATGCTGATGATGTTGCAACGGCTCAGGTAGTAAGCGTTAGACAAGATTCTAGGGGAAAGGTATACGGTCAGATTTCATCCCCCGAAGAAAAGATTATCGGTAAAACTATGCACAAGGTCGTTATGATAGTCATGGAATAATTTTTCTCATAGGAGAGGGAAATGAAAGCAAAAGCTAGTGTTGTAGCGCAGAAGTTATTAAATTTATATCGTCAAGAACACGTAATTTTCGGTGGTTGGGCGGCGGTTAATAAAGTATTCGTTGAAGAATCTGACGCAGAAGTTTTACGCGCGTTACGCGATTTACCCACTGGTAAAACGTTGGTAAAGCATATTGAAAATCTGCGCAGCGGCAAAACCCCCATGGATTCTATAGAACGTGAATTGTTACCGTATGGTGGAATGATGGAAGAAACCATTGCCACAGTACCGTTAACAGCCGCAGAATGGGAAGAACTAGAATCTGGAATCAAAGATTTTACAACGGATCAAGAGGGTTTAGATAAAATTCAACAGTTGCGCGTTGTAAAAAAATTTGGTGATCAATGGTTGGTTGCTATTCGTGCTGCTCTGACTCAGAGACCCGACTTATTGGATAAGTGGTCTGTGGTTAATAAAACCTATCGTGCGTATTATTTATGGAAGGTTGCAAGTGATATGCTTAATCAGCCGTTGTCAGAAAGAGCCCGTGCACAATTACAGGTGGATATGCCAGAATATGAAACGTATCTTCCGATGTTTGGTGATGCCGGTACACAACTTTTAGAAAAATTACGTTCTTTCATTACCACGATGAAACCGGTTGATGACAGCGAAAACGATGGGTTGAATTTTTAACTCTCCTTTGTTTTATAGATTGTATCCAATGTATGTGGTGTACCGATATAAACCATTGTACCCGTGGGTGATAAGATGAAATCTAGTTCACGTAAGCGCTCTCGCAGCATTTCTCGCTTTTGTATTGTATTGCTTGTGTTAGGGACTTCTACGTCATCACATATTATCAAATCTGCGCGCAGACCTGTTATGTTACCATGAATTCCTTGACATATTACTGATGGTTCTCTTATACCGATTGGTCTATTTACCGTTATTCTACCTTGGGCCCACTCTGTTTTTTTTGTTGGTACTATATGTGTGCACATCGGGTGGTTTTCAAGAATGTGTCTAATATGTGATACCATACGAGAAGAAAGACTTGTTTCAGCGGATAGAATAAGGATTCTGGTTTCTGGATACAGGCATAGCAAGCAAGCTGCAAATATCCCAACCACTGTTGATTTGCCAGAATGTCTGAAAGCCATTAACAGTCCTCGATGTGGGGGGGCTTCCCATACGGAAACAAGAAAGTCCATTATTTGTGTATGGTGTGTCGGTGTGGAAAACCCCAGTATATCATTCCATTCATCTAAGAATTCATGAAATTTCTCTTTCATTTTTTAGCCAAGTAGATCTTCAAATTTATCTAGTAAAGATTGTAATAGATTAGGTTTATTGGCACCGATTTTTTTTAATTTGTCTATGTTCGATGCGCGTTTTTCTTTATATGGTTCTTCTGTTTCTGTTTTTAATCGTTTTAATACGGCACCGGTTGACATGCTTTTGCTTGTTACACCAGATGCCCCATATTTAGCACGCTGAGAAGCAAGAGTTTTTTTTACAAGATTCGTTTTTTCTTTCTCGTCTTCAGCCATATCTGCTAATATTTTTTGACGTTCGTTTTCAGCTTCTTTCTTGGAATCGCGATAGTTTAATACAGAGGTTACGTCAGATACAAGTTGTCCCATTTTTTATCCTTTTTTTAAACGATATAATATCCGTAAATGCTGACGGATAATACAGTGGTTGGTAATTGTTCGCTGCTGGAAATAGTCCACGGCGAATTTATACAATTTCGTTGGCAACCTAACAGGTTTATGGATACGTCACCGTTATAACCAGTTGATGTATCTTCATATATTTCATTTGGTAAGGTTACGCGTGTGCCATTAATAAACATAGTTTTTGTGTTTAATACGCGTGCAGATACTTTCCTTATGCGTAACATCTTTGCGTTATGACCGGATGCCCGAATTGGTAGTGATGCTGCGGTATAAGAAAAGTTGTATTTACCTGCATCAGTAAGCGCTGTTTCAGAAAATTTTTCTAAATAGAAGTTATTTGCTCGTTCAACGACTACATGTGTTACACCGTCAACGGTTGCCACAGATTTAAATTTTCCTTCTGTTGTATATCTTGCCCAAGCAGAGATGCCTAGCGCGGCGTTTTGATTAAGTACTGCCATATTCCCGTTAGACATTACAACGAATAATTGTTTTGTGGATTCGTTATAAGATAAATCAACAGGGTTTTGCATTAAATGCTTGGCTTGGGTGCATAAATCTCGTGCATTATAGTTCTCTCCCAGTGCGTCCAAAGATAATTCGCGAATATCTTTTTGGGTGCAAGATATGAATATGGTTGACCCCTCTATTTTCTGTGGTTCTAGATAGCGTGTTGATATGCTGCCGACAGAAGTATGTTGTTTTATATCTACAGAACTTGGGGTTAAAGGTTTGTTTGAAATTGCCCATTCACCTGCATTAGTTAAAATTTGTAAGTTATCGCTGCTGACGACAGTACATATTTGTTGTCGTTGTTCGGATAGTAATGTTATGAATATCGCTTCGTCATCCAGACCAGTCCCTACGTTAAAATTATTGTGTCTACCTACTTGTGACATCCAGACGCCACTTGGCCATGAACGAGAACCCCCAAAGACTAATCGGTCTTGATGAAATGTGATACTACATGGCCATCCTCTACGTGGGCTGAATGCCGCCTCATACCAATCTGTAACCGCACTTCCTGGAATAGTATATTGGTTATTAGTATATGCATATACTATTCTTGGACTTACGTATTCTGTTATTCTCCATTGATTATTTAACAGCAGAAGTCTTCCGTTTACGTTATCTGGTGTCCAGAAATCTTTGTTGGTTGTAAATGTGGCATAATTGTTACCTGCTTCATTAGCGGTGACTATTATTTTAATACCTGTTGCGTCTTCAAATTTCATGAAAGGCATATTTACTGTCATATCAGAATCGTTTCTTTCGAATTCAAATTCTGATAATACAAAGCGTTCGGCATCTTTTTTTAGGATGTATGGTTGATAGTCTGGATGCACAAAAATCATTGTATCAAATCTTTGTGCGTATTGGATTTTTTGTAAGTCATTTAAATTCCACGGAGAAAGTATATCTCGTATGCGAGTCCCGTTACTGTACATCATTAGATGACCGTCGGTCAGGACTAATAAATAATTTTCACTATCAGAAACAGAAAAAGATATCAGCCTAGCAGAAGAGTCTAAGGTAGTTATAGATGCTAATCCATATCTACGTTTTAAACCGCCGCCGGCAAGTACATCCATGTTTTCTAATTTTGCAAGACCGTTTAAATTATCGTGTGCGAAAAATTCTGGTGCTACCTCGCCGTCGGCGAAGGAGTTCTGTGTTTTTATAAAATCAGACATTGCTACCCCCACAATTTAAAAGCGCGCGTTAATAAGAGAAAAATTTTTAATGCCGTCAAGACTTGTTGCTGTTGTACTATCTATAAATTTTGCGGACTGTAATTCTGTTTCATAAAGCGCAGCCAACATACGAAATACGGTTTGATCACCGATAAGAGGAATACAAAATTCCATTGCTAACTTTGTTGCAGCCAGTGATACGAAATAGCTTGGGAAGTTTTCTGGTTCAACTCTTACTATCGCCGTGATAGATATGTTTTGCGTTGGGGCAATAACTTTATTACCTATTATTTCACCGCTGCACTTTAACACGCGCAAACATTCTGATGGTATAAGAAAATCACCGTCATCATTTTTTGCTAATTCAAATTTTTTACATGCAAATCGCCATGGATGCATCGCAAGCAGCATATCTATTACAGAATCAAATAGTGTACGGGCTATTTGCGCCGCAGGCGTATCTTCTATAAGAGATTGTATCGGTTTCTCTCCAAGTTTTAATAACGCCATTGTGCATAAGTCTATTTTAGTATGCATTGAAACTACCTTTATATATTTTTATTAAAAAGACCGGGGTAAAAAAAGTACCCCGGTATACTCTTATTATGCCAATGCAGCAACAGTTACATTAGCATCAACTATGATTTTCTTTATTGATGTATTATCAGAAGCGTTGATTATGATAACATCACCGGTATTCATCAATGTTTTAACACTGTCAAAGTAAGCAGATGCAGTAATTGTACTGATGGTTTCATTGGCAGCATAGTGCCACAAGGTAAATCCGTTTGCATATGCAATAACAGATAAGTTTTTATTTTGAAACGCCATAGATTTGTCCTTTGATTTTTATTTGTTATATAAAACTAGGATTTATTCATCCACATCTTTACATTTGATACGTACTATACCGGCATTATCAATCAGAACTGCGCCCTGTGACATACTGTTACTGATGAAATGTGCGGCGCGTTCACCGTGCCAAGAAATATCAGTTTTTACTTCCTGACCACATGCATGACCTATACTTGTTGCGTGGTAGATAAAGCAATCACGATTGGAAGTCGAAGTAAGCGGTAAGTCGTTATACAATACCCATGTTATGCCTAGCCACTTTTTAGAAGCTCCGCCTGATATCAAGGGCAGGTCATTACCTACATAGTCTGCAGAAACGAATTCGTCCATGGATAATAATTCATTCCATTGATGTACACCGACGACAGCGAATCTGCGTCCGTCATCTGGAACGTCGTTTTGATTCAATTCTTCTAGTGCAGATAAAATTAAGTTTTTTGTAAGACCTGTTGAATATGTCCCAACAGATGTGGTCGCTTGTTTCATAGCAGAAACAATCAATTCATCTGTTTTACGCCCTAATGCATATGCACCAGCAGATGCCACAACGCGACGTTCGTCTACGTTTGTTTTCAGCTCGTCCAATGCATCAACCCAATCGCCAGCATAATAATCTTGTAATATGCATTCAACTGGTTCATGATTTAAATTCATAACCGGAACGATTCCGTGACGGGATTTTGTACTAGCTGTGCCTCGTCCAACTTTTTGAAAGGTTGTTGAAGCGCCGACAACGCCCGTCTTACTACGTACTGTTGAACGCAGTTTTGTGCCCATTTGCTGATATGCTAAATGAACGTCGGCTTCAAATTGTTTTATGAATACCTGGTCAATAGATACAGACATTATTAATATCCTTTTTTTGTAAAAATAAAAACGTAATGAAAATTACGTATAGATAATTTTGCAGTTCTGGTTATGCAATAACTGCGCCATACGCAAAAAGTTTAAACGGGTCCTATGCAGGATTATCCAAATAAAAATATTCAGTCAGACGTGCACAATTTCTGACTGAATATTTTATAACAAGCGAATGTTAGATAAATAAAAAATCCCCGAAAACATCGGGGATTTTTATATTATTTTTTCTTTGCACATGCTTTTTTAGCAACAGGTTTTTTTGCCGCTACTTTTTTAGCAGGTGCTTTTTTAGCAACAGGTTTTTTTGCTGCTACTTTTTTTACAGCTGGTTTTTTTGCTGCTACTTTTTTAGCAGGTGCTTTTTTAGCAACAGGCTTTTTTGCTGCTACTTTTTTTACAGCTGGTTTTTTTGCTGCTACTTTTTTAGCAACAGGTTTTTTTGCAGCTGGTTTTTTTGCAGCTGGTTTTGCTGCTGGTTTTTTCGCAGCAGGTTTTTTCGCAGCTGGTTTTAAGAATGTGAATGCCATTCTTCTCTCCTTTTTATTTTTTGGATAGAACAAATTTTTTTGTTCTTACTTATATTTTATATGAAACAAAAAAAATAGTAAAGAAGAAAGTGTGTTTTTTTATTATGAATATAGTTTTTTAAAACCGTTTTCTATTTGTCGAACATATTCTGGATCTTGGTCTCGCCAATATTTCGGATCGCGCATCATGCGACGTAGTTCACTATCGGTTAAATTTTTAGATTGTGTTTCATCTGTTTGAATACTTGGTTCCATTGATTGCATCATCGCGTATATGCTGCGGATTCCTTGGGGGGTAGAGCATAACTCATTAAATGCTTCTTTCGGTAAATATTTTTCACCGAATGTGTTTATCGCTCTTAAAGCTTCACGCATTTTATCGTCGTCTCCGAAAAAGTTTTTTAATTCTGCAATAGCATTAGTTTCTGTTTGTGCATTAAATAAATCTGATAATATCGGTGTTAAAAATTCTTCTGCGATTTGATAAATTTTTTCTACTTGCGATTTTGTCAGACCTATTTCTAAAAATTTTTCACGTAATGAATCGTCATCAAACATCGCATTAGTAGGGTAATCATCTGCGCTTTCTGGTACACCAATTGCGCGATTGAATTTAGCTTTTGTATCAGAATCCGAATCTTTGTTTGGAACAGAAATCATTGTTCCAATTTTTTTTTCTATTTCAGAATACGATTTTAATAATGCGTCTGTATTCAGTGTTCCGTCTGTGTTAAGAAATTTTTCTGGAATGTTTACCATTTTTCTTTCCTTTTGTTTCGCTGGATTTACGCAGGAAATAAATTCCGCCCAGTGTGAAAATTGATTGCAACATTGTAAATATGTCGACGTCACCGACTAAATATGCACCGACGGCAGATAGTATGCCGATGCCCGAAATAATGTATGTTCTATGACCGGATAAAAAACCACCGCTAATAATTTTCTTCATTTTTTTCTCTTTGTATTACAGGTAAAATAAAAGCCCATCTATATCTGCGATGTATCCAATTGATGTGGCCCAATCTGGTAATATTTCATCGCGATGAAATTTTGTTGCACCGTAACAGCAATCTGGTAAAGATCCTTGTATCATGCGCGTTGCAACGCGTAAACACATTTGAAAGCCTTTGTTTGTTGGTTTTACGTTCATAAAACTATTGTTTGTAGAAGTTTTGTTTAACGATTCAAATAATTTGTTATCAGATATTATCTGTTCAAAAGAAAAGCCAGATGTTGTCGCAAGATTTTGTATCATAGATGTTAACGCTTCAACTGCGCGTAAAGATTTTGCTTTTGTTTCTGCGTACACTACGCGAGCAATTTTATAAATAATTTTTTTGTTTTCATCTGTTTGATGTATTACGGTCAGTTGCATGTCGGATAAGTCCTTTTTAAAGAAAAAGGTCGCATATTAATGCGACCTGAAAATAAAAAAACCGCAAATATTTGCGGACACAATTTTTCTGATTTATGTAAATATAATAACATATTTTGATGTTAAAGTCAAGATAATATTTTTTTGATGATCATTGCATACTGATTTCATCACCATATGTTAACATATAACGCGATCCGTTACGTAATAATAGCGCACCATTTTCGTTTATACCTATTAGTTCTGCGGTTTCACCGCGATACTTTACTGTTTTGTTCAGCCCCGTTGCCAAATCCATCCAACGAGCACGTACAAGAGGAAAATCTGTACGCCGCCATTTGTCCAAATTTTTCATTAACTTATTCAATAGGTCAGATTTATCAACTTTTACATAATTGTCTAATTTTGTTGTTTCATAATTTTCTACGGTGGGATTAGACTTAATATTTATTCCAATACCTATTATTACAAATCGTCCAGCATATTCTGTAAGTGTTCCAGAAACTTTCTTGCCGTCAATTAATATGTCATTTGGCCATTTAATTCTGGGTTTGATACCAAAAGATATTAATGTTTCTGCAATTGCTACGGCGATCATGTACGATAATCTTGGGTCTCGTTCTTCAGAATCGTATATAAAACTTACATACAGATTGCCGTGATGTGAAACCCACGTACGCTTATATCTTCCGCGACCAGCAGACTGAGCCTCTGCCATAATCACAGTATGATCTCGCGCATCACCTGTTGCGACCATGTTCAACGCATACGTTTGTGTGCTTGGGATTTTATCAAAAGAAATTAATTTATACCCGGCCAATTTTGTACACTCCGTTTACGTTTATTATGAAATCCCGTCCGAATGTTTTACGAAGTTGATATATTGCGGTATCAACTGCATGCGTTGTTGCGTTTGGAGAATACCCCAGCGCATTGCGTAAATCAGCGGCAGATATTCCACCGGATTTATACAGCATAATGACTATTTGGGCCTGAATGTAAGGTAATTGAACGTTGCGCCCGAATATGTCGTATAGTATTTGTAGGTTTCCGTCAATGGCGTTCTGAATGGCGGTTTTTAACGCTATGGGCGTCATAGGTGTTTTAATATCAAGAGAGTCAAAATCTAAAAATGTTGCGTCTGGCGTATCAGACACAGTTGCGCCAAGCTCGGATAAAATATCGCGCCAAAATGGGTCTGCAGAATATATTCTTAATCCATCTAACATATTGTGTTTAGAATAATAAAAGCATGATGAATTGTCCAATAAAAAAGACCACGAAGCAGCGACCGTGGTCTTTTTGTATCCAAAAACGTGCATTTTACGAACGTTCTTTGCTTTGGGGGTCAATAAACTTCGTAAAATCCTGAATGCTGGCGCCGGTAGACGACAAGATTTTGGAAATACTGTTTGTTGACGGCCAACGAGGTTGTCCCTCCTTAGACCAACGCTTACTTTTGTTAAAAGTTGTTGGATCTAAACCACTGCATTTTGCTAAACCCGAACAAGACATTCCGTGTTCGGTTGCAAAGCGTTCTATCGCCCGCCAGACATCTTCATGGGTCATTTTTCTCTCTCCTCTGGTTGCTGTTCGGATCATCCGAATACCTGGACATATGGGAACATATGTCTGATATTGATTTTATTCCAGCCCAAGCCCACAGGCAACAAGGACGATTTCCTAAAATTTTGCTTTATATCCTAAAAGTTGCACTAAAAAATATTTTTGACAATAATACTTGACAAATATCAAAAAATGTATTACATTTCGATTCGTCAAAGGGGGAAACCCCGGCGACGGGGTGAAAACCTCTATGGGGCCCAGGGATTCAGACTCCCTCCTACATTCTCTCTCCTCTGGACTCTGGACCCCGACTTTTTAGTTTAGAATGCCCATTTCTTTTTCTCCTTTCCTTCCTTTCAGGGCATTCGGAAACACCGACGGGCGACCGTCGGCGTTTTTTTTTAGTTGTTGTTTAAATTAAAGATCAAATATGGAAAACAGTTCCCAATGTATACTGCCGACGAATTGGTCTATTGGGGTCAGATTGATTAATTTGTAATTTGCTTTTTCCAGAACTTTCGCGTCTCGTTGCCATGTTAAAGGATTGCAAGATATATAAATTATACGAGAAACAGTGCTTTTTGCCAGTTCTTTACATTGTTCAAGTGCACCGGCGCGTGGCGGATCCATTATAACGCAATCGTATTTTTCTAGATTTTTATTTGTAAGTGGGTTTTTAAATAAATCTCGCTTTTTACCGATTCCATTAATGTCAAAACCTTCTGTGTTTAATGAAAATGTAAAAGTTCCCAAACCGCAAAATAAATCTGCAATATGTTGTGATTTGGTCGCGGCGTTAATTACTAAATCGCGTAATAGTTTCTCGCTGGTTATTGTGGGTTGTAAAAATGCGCCAGCTGGAAAGCTTATAGTCTTTTTATCAAAAGTTATTGTTGGGATTTCTTTTTGTATAACGGTTTGATTATTCCAAGTAACTTTTATTACGTTTTCTATTTTGTCTACGGCCGATTTAAATTCTTTCGGAAAATATGGCACAGCAGATGTTATAGATATATCAATGCCATTATCACATAACGTGACTAAACATGCCCCAGAAGCTTTCCATGGAAGTTTTGCTAATTTAGGTAATATTTTATTTATTTCAGGCAGCAGTAAAGGGCAGTTGGTTATGGGCACGATTTTTTTTGATTTGTGCTGAAAAAAACCGAATACATCGTCTGTAAACGCAAAATCTGCTCTTCTGCGAGTCCCAGGGGATATCCAGATCGGTTTGTCTGTCAGTGGCAGATTTTTTAATTCTTGTATTTTCTTTTCACGATAATCAGGTACTGTAAAATCATATATACAGCCACCGCATACACCAAAAAAAGGACATGTTTTCATTGGCTTTTTAGAAATGTACTCGTGCACCGATGCGGAATTGATGTGCTGTCGGCGAGAAGTCTGATATTATATTGAACTTAGGCGAGAACATATATAAATATCTATACCCGAAATCCAAGGCAAAATATTCCCCCAGTTCAACAGATAAACCAGCCATTGCCGCCGCAACCGGACTAATTTTTTGTTCTATTGATATATCTTGAACAGAATTCCATGAAATTCCGGCGCCAAGCCCCACATATGGAACCAAGCGTTGTTTATAGAACAGGCGATATAGATTATCTATACGTGCGTCAAATATAGCATTTATCATTGCAGTATCACTCGTCAATGAAAAGGCGTCCCATTTTGCGGATGTACGCATATAATTTGCTTCTATTCTAAAAATATCAAATGCCCTGACACCCGCCATAGCCTCAAAAGAAGAAGTGTTTTTGCCTGTTATGCTGATTGTGTCATCGGCTCCGTCATTCCACATTGAGAAATCATAAGCACCACCGACGTAAAACCTATGAACGCGCGCCAGTGCCCGTGAATCTGCGCCAGAAGGTGTTTCTGTTGGCATTTGTGTTTGTTCTGCCCGATAAGGAATTGCCGCATTTGCTGTCAGCGGTAACATGGTCAATATGCTGAATAAAATTTTTGATTTCATTTTTATTCCCTATCTTTTTTATCAGAAATTAACGCGGAACGATGCCATAAGATTACTTACATTTGTAATATCTTTATCCTGTACGTTCCAACCAAAACGGTTACCTATAATCATATTATATTGATACATAATATCAATACCGATTAATTCTGTCAGCATTACGTTAAACCCAAGCGCAGCCCGTGGTGCAGATACTATGAAACCGTCGGCACCACCGGCGCCGTCAAATTTATATGCTCCGATTCCGGCACCGATACCCATAAATGGTACAAATCTTCGGCGATAAGTGATATCACCTGTTTGAATATAACGTCGCGCAAAATCAAAGTATAGCATACCACCAATTGTTTGATACGAAGCTTGGGCATTATCTATATCAGAGAATTTGAATGTGGATTCTTGAAAGTCGATTTCTGTACGTACATAAGATGATAAATTCCATCCAAGACCTATCTGTGTTGCCCAGCTGCCTGCGCTGGCAAATTCTTCGTCCCCAACTTTTGCTTTATTTGTTGCAAAAGGCAGGTTTAGACCGGCACCGGCACGCATATACATTGATGTTGGAATATAAACTTTAAGGCCAGAAGTACTTCCTGCGTCGGCAGTTTGATATACATCTAAACCCAACTCACCAGGAGCAGGATCTGGCAGATCAACATTAATACGAGCACCGACTAAGTCTAGCCCTTCTTTGATTTCTGCGCGGAACAGTTTATCGCTATATTCCGCCATAGCCGGCGTTGTAATTAATACGAATAAAGCGGCCAAGTATGATAATCTTTTCATATTTACTTCACCCAGTATTTTATATTATCACTATCAGTTTAGCATAAATTGAAACTTGATTCCAGCGCGATTTATTCGTAACATTTCAAATATGAATAAAAAAATAAAAAAATCTGATAAAAAAATTGCACTGATTGCAGGTGCCTTGGATTTACCATTTTTTACTCGCGACGCGTTACGTAGAGCAGGGTGGGATGTTTGCGTTATAGGTCTAAAAAACTTTTATGATCCAAAACTTAATCCTGATATAGTAATGCGACTTGGGGGGGCATGGCCTGCCGTTAGAGAGGCTCGTCGTAGAGGTATAAAAAAGTTAACGTTTGTTGGGGCCTTAGGGCATCCTAATTTATCAGATGTTCGTCCAGATTTATGGTCTGTGGGTTTATTGATTAGTATTTTAAAGCATCAACGGGGGTATGATTCAATGGCAGTCGCATTAAATAAGGCTTTGGAAAAGCGTGGGTTTGAAATCGTTGCAGCGCAGGATGTTGCACCAGAGTTAACTTTTCAAAAAGCGGGCGTTCAGACAAAAGTGAAACCTACCTCTCGTGATAAAAAGGATATTGAACGTGCTGTTGACGTTTCTCATACTATTGGTGCTGCAGATATTGGCGCATCTGTTGTTGTTGATAAGCAGGTCATCGCAGTTGAAGCTGCAGAAGGAACCGCAAAAATGTTGGATCGCGTGGTAGGTATGCGAAAACAACATAAACGAAATAGCGGGGTATTTGCAAAGATGACTAAACCCGGGCAAGATCTAAGGATAGATATACCAGCCATTGGCGTAGATACTGTAAATGCCGTTGCTGCGGCGAAATTGCGCGGAATAGTGGTAAACACAAAGACATGCTTTGTCGTTGATAAAGATGCGGTGATAAAGCGCGCGAACGAAAAAAAGATTTTTATTATCGCAATAGATTAATAAAAAAATCCCGCTATAGCGGGATTTTTTTAGCAACCACCAGTTGCATTGCCGATTAATTTAGAAATAGAAATATCTTTGTGTAACAAGAAATCGTATTCACAGTTACCTTGTTTATAAGAACCGGTGCATGCAGCTAAAGTCATGACTGCAAACAATGCCAACATAATTTTTTTCATGTATGTCTCCTTTTTGGGTTATCTGTAAGCTTATTATAGGACAATAAATTTTCTGTTGCAAGAAATCTATATTGCACCACGTAACCATTTAATTTTATGCGGTAGGATAACTATTATGTCAAAGCGTGCATCACCGTTCCATTTGTTTTGTGAAATATACGTTTCGGCGGCACGTCTTAAACGTAAAGATTGATGTGGGGTTACGGCGTCTAAACCCGTAGTTATATCTTTACGACGTTTTACTTCTATAAAGGTGATAAGATTCCCTCGCTTTGCAATTATGTCAATTTCAGCGCGTCCGGTATTTTTACCCGTCACATATCTTCTGTGTAGTATTCGAAAACCATGTGCCCGTAAGTATAGGCATGAAATGAATTCTGATAATAATCCGACTTTATATGTGTTCATAATTTAAGCCACACATACATATTTAAAACGCGTATGGTTTGGCGGGGAAGTTTTCTCTTGCGGATTGAATACCTTTTGCAAGATCTGACGTATAACGTCCCATGTCAACCAAGTCCAGCGATCCATAATACGCGGTCATCATTGGATCGTATGAATTATTAGTAGAAATCCATTTGTCGGTACCAGAGTTGGGTACGCCATATTTATCCAAAACACCTTGCCAAAAAGCAAGAATTTTCTTTTCTTGTTGATCTGTAAATTTCTCGTGAGCCCCTTCAATTTCATTTACATCATTGTTATATACCACGCGCCAAACAACGTTATCATCTGCGTTACTGGTAAAGTAAACGACGATAGTCTCTCCTGTGTTTTCCCGTATCAGATGTAATTCAGATGCATATAACAGACCGCGATTTCGTGCCAAAGAGTTTATACATTGTTCCAATTCCGCTGGCGCAACAATTCCTTGCTCTCTACATTCGTAATCTAAGTTATATTTCCATTCTTTCTGGATTGAATAAACTATACTATCTTTTGCCCTTGGGGTGTATAAACCTTTGGTTTTAAAGAATAACGTTTCAACGTCTTCAAATGGCATTCCTAACATTATACCTGCAATATCAAAATTGCTAACAGTGGCTGGTTCCGCGCCTTGATTAAGAGAAACTTCTTTAGTGGTTAAGTCTTCATCTCCGCTTTCTGTTATGATGAAGTTAGTATAATCAAATTCATCGGTTGCTGCGCATGTCACCGACGTCATCATCGTAGGCGTTAATAAACATAGTACAGCAAAAATTTTAATGTTTAGTCGCATACTTATTACCCTTGAATGATTCTATTAACTGTAAAATTGAATACTGCTGCGGGATCGCCACCTTTTTCAAGATATTCATGTAATACATCTAAACTGACGTTTGGGCGCATTCCAAGTTGATAAGTTATATCCATATACATAGTACCACGAGTGACTGTCGGTAAAACGCTAAAATCATTTGGTTTTTCCCAAGTCAGTAATTCATAATTTACAACCCAATATTTACTGCCATTCGGTTGAAAGATTTTATCTATAACACGCGCTACGCGCATAGATTTATTACTAGCCAGTTCTTGAATTTGCTGACCTTCATTTTCAGACCATTCATTAAAAACAGATTGTGCAGACATTAAAGCAATCGGTCCAGAAGAAGAAGTTCTTTGGGCAATATTTTCCATATCTGGTGCAGCGTAGAAGTATTCAGTTATATATTTTCGTACTAATAAATCCATGAATTCTGTTTGTCCTATGTATTCAGGGGTTTGTGGTACGCCAGGACGCTGATTAGATTGATTATTTGGCTGAAAGAAAAATGGGAATATTGTTTGATTTGATCCTGCGTCAAATATACCACCAGATAAATATATGGCCCCCCCGGTCATTACCAGTAATAATAAACCTGCTAAAAACATAATTATTTTTTTCATCTGTCTACTTTATACGCATTAAAATCCGCAACGTAATATCCCAAAGTTTTCGGGTAAGAAGATACGTTTCTAGCCACCTTTACAAAGGCAATGAATTTCATATCTTCAGACACATTGGAATATATCTTGCCGGATATACGCCAAGTACCACCCACATCTTTGATTTTACCAGCAGGTTCTATGTTTATGTCTGCTTTGTTTATAGACCAAGTTTCTCCGTTACTTGCACGCAATTGATAATCTGGAATTACGTCGTATATGAAACTAGAAAATAGTTCTTGCCCTGCAACACAGAATAATGCACACGTGTTATCATCGTAAGAACGAACAGATTCTAAACCGCAATCCTTTTTTCTTTCGCAAGTTTGCCACATTGCTTCGTTTTCAGACTGGTCCGCAGAAATGGTAAACCAGTTTGCGACGAAGTTTCCAACAACAGATTGTTGCACTGACCACAGAACAGGATATTCAATAGGGCCGTTTTTATGAGAGTGCCCAACAACAGTCCATTGCCCCGTCAAATCATCAACGGATACAATAAAAGGATCAATTCTTTGTGATCTTGTTGCCCACAGCAACATGGCACACATAAAGATTATCAATACAAACAATACGCACGAAGCAATCACCATAAATCTAGATATGGCTATGCGCGACCCAGCGGGAAACGCCGGCGTGTTAAAGTTGCTTGGATAATCCAATTCACCCCCCGTTTTAAATCATTATGCTTGGTATACCATAATGCATGCGCAAGGGCTTAGTTTCAGTTCGTTATTGTCATAACCTACGCCGACGGGTTCTCGGTCATAAATCTGCCCGCAACCAGCTAATACTAACGCGACAAAGAAACCTAATAAAACTTTCTTCATATCTTTCCCCCTTAATGTATTAAATTATAAGAAAAATTCATTATCTTGGTCAAGATATAAAACAATCGGTTGATGAAAAACATCAACCGATTTAGTCAGAACTGCGTTTCAAATGAAAGTAAGAAACGTTGCTCTTTATCATATTCATTCATCTTTAAAGGCCAACCCCAAGAAAAGTTCATTGGCCCCATCGGTGTATTCCAGTAAATACCGACACCGACAGACGTACGTAAATCGCTGTCTATATCGTTGTTTTTACAATATGTTGTTCCTGGCAGGCAATATGTGTATTCTTCTTTTGGTGGTTTACCCAAAATACCGTAATCAAAGAATACGAACCCTTTTACCTGATACTCATCCGGTATAAATATAGGGAAGTTTAATTGAGTAGATCCATTAACTTTCCATAAACCACCCAATGAATATGTGGTGTACCACCAGTTTCGCGATCCAACACCTGCAATGTCAAAACCGCGCAGACTTTCACCACCTAAGAAATAGCGGTAAACACGGGAAATATATGCGTCATCAATTGGTTGTAAAAGTCCGAAATCCAAAGACGAACGTAATTGCCAGCGATCGTCAAAGAATTTTACCATACCTGTAACGTCCGCGCTATATCTCATATAAGTTTCTGTGCCGCCGAAACCTGTGTATGCAACGCCTAAGTTCCCAACCACACCTGTATGAGTGTTTTGTTCAAAGTTTGTGTTCAAATTGTAATAACGTAAATAAGTTCCTAAGGTGTATAAATTTGCATCGCGCCAACCAGAACCAGATTGTAAATCATAATTTTGGTCAAATGATGCAGATAATCGCAATGTTTGTGACCAGTGATCTGTAAGTTTCCATCCCATACGTCCGGCAACTGTTATAGAATCTCTATCGTAACCGAAACCGCCCAAAGAAGAATAGTCATACATGGTATAAGAAACATCAAAACCACCTGAAAGTTGGCGCCCGAATAAGTAAGGTTCGGTAAAGCTAAATAATGCCTGTCGCTGATATTGCGCAATTGAGCCGCGCAGTTGCACGACCTGACCACGTCCCATAAAATTAGTTTCTGTTATACCGGCATCAACCATGAAACCGTTTATGTTAGACCAACCAAAGCCGCCAGATAATTCACCGGTAGGTTGCTCTTCAACCTCTATATCAAGGTTCATCATGTTTGCGTCAGCGATACGATTTGGTACCATCTGCACGTTTTTAAAATAGCGGGTACGCATAAGGTTTTGACGTCCCTCTTCAATTGTTTGTAATGAAAAAGGATCACCGGAACGCATCGGGATAAGTTGTTCAATAACAGAATCAAATGTGCGCACGTTACCCAGAATATTTATATTGTTCAGGTAGATACGATTTGTTTTTTCAATCTGAAATTCCATATCTATCGTCTGGGTATCGTCATTTTTGGTTGGTACAGGGTTGACGGTTATGAAAGCGTACCCATGATCGGCGACTGCACCGCGAATTGCAGAAATTGTTTCGTCTACTAAGTCTATGTTATATACGTCACCGTCATACATTTTTATTACGTCGTATAGCTCGTCATCAGGAACGTCTGGAAAAGGGTTTTTAATAGTAAGTTTACCAAATTTATATTTTTTCCCTTCATCAACAGTGAATGTGACAGAATAATATTGTCTGTCCGGGGTAAATACACCATTTGCGTCTGTTATTTGAATATCCACGTAACCATTGCGCATATAAAACTGTCGCAGCATTTGTTGGTCATACATTATTCTATCTTCGTCAAAGACGTCAAATTGCGTCATAAAACGCCACCATGCATGTTCTCGTGAAAGAATTTGATCGCGTAGTGTGGCGTCACTAAAAACTTTATTACCTTCAAAATCAATGCTGGTAATGTATGTTGGATGACCTTCATCTATTTCATAAACGACATTGACGCGGTTATCACTTAGTTTAATTTTTTGTGGTTCTATTTTTGTACCGAAGAAACCTTTACGCTGGTATATCGTAAGCATGCGTTGCACGTCTGCCCCGATAACTGATTCATCGTATGGGTCACGTGCTTTCATACGCAATTCTTTCTTTAAATCATCTGTGGATATCTCGTCGTTTCCTTCAATCGTGACCATATTTACAGTTGGTGCTTCTGTGATATCTATTTTCAAGACATCTCCAGCCATACGAACGCTAACGTTAGAAAAATATCCGCTTTCCTGTAATTTTTTTGCAATCTGATTGGTGTCATCTGAATTAATGTTATCTCCGATTTTAACGTCGGATAATATTCGTATGGATTCGGCGTCCATACGTTGATTACCGCTTACGTCTATACGAGATACCATTGTTGCATTTGCAGCAGACGTAACCATTACAGTAGCAGTAAATAATAACGTGTTTTTATTCATCTTAGATTAACCCAAATACTCGTGCTAAATCGTTCCACATGGTCAGTGCGAAAAGACCTATTATAAACAACCACCCAGCAATGATTGCGATTTCCATACCGCGTCCGCCAAGTTTTTTTCTAGTAATGCCTTCTATTATTAATATAAGCAAATACCCACCATCTAGTACAGGCAACGGTAGTAAATTTATAACAGCTAAATTTACAGATAGCAACGCAATTATTAATAATAGCGCGATAAATCCCATAGCCATTGCTTGTCCTGAAACTTCTGCGATAGTTATAAACGATCCCAGTTGTTTTGTGGAACGTTCACCTGTTATAATTTGTTTTAATACGACCAATAGATTTTTTGACTGATAATATGTTTCGCGGGCACCAGAATATAGACCGTCAAAAAATCCTTTTTTACGTAATTCTGTCTTACTTCCATCTGCAATAAGCCCCCAACGTTCTTCTGGTGCCAGCTGCACGCGGACGAGTTTATCTTTACGTAATAATAAAACGTCCGCATCATGATTTGACGCTAATTCTTTTGCAATAATTAATTCACCCCAATTAGTAATTTTTGCGTCATCAATTCTTATGACTATATCCCCCGGTTTTATACCGGCGTTGAAAGCAACGCTTTCCTGAATTACTTGTCCCACGACAGGAAGTTGCACTTGTTTGGGCTGAAACATAAAAATTCCAGAATATATCAGCCACGCTAAAAGGAAATTCATCGTAACGCCTGCTGCAACAATTATGAACTGTTTCCATGCAGGTGCAGACAGATAATGTCCTTTTTTCTTTTCTGTTGGTAATTCGGCGTATTTTTTACGGTCAAACATATCTTCTTGCCCGTATATGGATACGTACCCACCAAGCGGTAAACAAGCTATTTTCCAAACAGTACCGTGTTTGTCGTGCCATTTAATAATTGCTGGGCCAAAACCGATAGAAAACGTGTTAACGCGAACACCGGCCCAACGTGCTGCAAGAAAATGTCCCAGTTCGTGAACGAAAACCACGATTCCTAAAACAATTAGCAATGCAATAATAGCCAATAATATTTGCATAGTTTCCTTTCCTTTCTATACAAAATCCTTATAACATGACAAACCATATCAAAGGCAGAGCATAAATCCACCCGTCAAATCTGTCTAATAGACCGCCATGACCCGGCAAAATACGTCCGAAGTCTTTTAACCCCATTTTCCTTTTGAACCAACTTGCTGTTAAATCTCCGTATTGCGACAATAAAGATATACTTATTCCAATCCACATTAATTGTGGTAAAAACACGTCTGCACCCAGTAAACCATATAATATAGAAGCGAATGTTCCACATATTATACCGGCTATTTGTCCAGACCATGTTTTATTAGCAGATAAATTTTCCCACATTTTATCGCCACCGATAAGTTTACCAAAAAACCATGCTCCGATATCAGCACATGATATTGTTAAAAGTAAAAGTAACATTATCCAAGGTCTTGTACCGACGTAACTTGCGGCGATAAACATTAGTATAAGCCAAATTATGAATGCTCCAAATTGCCACCAGTGTTTTTTTATTTTTTCACGTGGCGTGTGCAACATGCAATTTATCATTTCAACAATCATGCCCAACACAACCAGCATACTTAAGTATTTAACCGCTGGTATTCCGAAATATTCACCTACAGCCGCTAAAACAACGATTAACACCATTATTAAAGCAACGATAATTCTTTTCATTGTATTTGACATTTTATAAGCCTTTTATTTTTTACGACCAGAATAGTTGGCTTTTTTCCCACCGCCAAAACGTCTGTTTCTTTTTGCGTATTCATCCAAAGTATATTGCCACATTTTTTCGCTACGTACTAAATCTGGCCAATGTTCTGGTACGAATAAAAGTTCTGCGTATGCTAATTTCCAAAGTAAGAAATTAGAAATTCTAAATTCGTTACTTGTACGAACCATTAAATCAATTGGTAAAAGTTCACCTGTGTCTAAGAAGGTTTCAAAACTTTCCTTATCAACAGGTTTACCCTCTTTAATGGCGTTATTTACAGCGGTTACAATTTCATCCTGACCGCCGTAATTAAGGGCAAATACCACTGTACCGCCTGTGTTTTCAGCAGAAGCATCTTCTAATTGATCACATTTTTTTGCTAATTTCTTTGGCAGTTTATCGCGTGAACCTATTACGCGGTAACGTAAGTTCTTTTCCAAAGCATGTTTCATGTTTTTATCTAGTTCTGTATAAAACAAGTCCATTAAGAAATCTACTTCTTCTTTTGAACGATTCCAGTTTTCTGTTGAAAAAAGAAAGAAAGTAACGGTTGTTACGCCACGTTCAAAAAACCAATCAACCAATTTTTCAAAGTTTGCGATACCCGCTTTGTGACCAGCCAAAGGCGGCAAACCACGTGCTTCGGCCCAGCGACGATTACCGTCACATATGAAAGCGATGTGTTGAGGAATTTTCGGTTTTTCTACGGTTTGATTTTTTTTCGCTTTAAACAATTTAAACATTTTGTATCCGATTAGGTTAATAATTACTTTTTCTATTTTATACAGACATAATATCTGCTTCTTTCTGTTTTGCTAATGCATCAACTTCATCTGCGCGTTTATCAAAAACTTTCTGTAAATCATCTTCAAATTTACGTTGATCGTCTTCAGAAATTTCTTTATCTGTAACGGCTCGTTTTATTTTTCCCATTGCATCTTGTCGTATGTTTCGCATAGAAATTTTTGCTTCTTCGGCATATTTACCGGCGACCTTGGTCAATTCTTTTCTACGTTCTTCTGTTAATGGGGGCATGTTAAGACGAATTACGCCACCGGCCGTCATCGGGTTTAGACCTAATCCTGAATCTCTTATTGCTTTTTCAACGGCACCAGCATTATTGATATCCCACACAGTAACCGTAAGTGTTTGATTATCCGGTGTTGCAACCGTTGCGACTTGGTTGATTGGCATATCAGAACCATATACTGGGACCCGTATGCCATCTAATAAATGAACAGATGCGCGACCTGTACGTAATCCTGCAAATTCTCCCTTTAAAACTTCTAATGTTTGTGATGTTTTTTGTTCGACTTCGGCTTTCAGTGATTGATAGTCCATAATAAATCTCCTTGTACTGAAAGAGGGTAGCAAATTGATTTGACTTTTGGCAAGAAGAAATATAGAATATTGCTTCGCATGGGGTTGTAGCTCAGTTGGTAGAGCACTTGCATGGCATGCAAGGGGTCGTCGGTTCGAGTCCGATCAGCTCCACCAAGAAGAATTGAGTATGGCGGATGTAGCTCAGCTGGTTAGAGCGTTGGTTTGTGGTACCAAATGTCGCCGGTTCGAATCCGGTCATCCGCCCCAGTTATAAAAAATGCTCGCTTTGGCGGGCATTTTTTATAACTCTGGACGGGTCGGGTTCGAACCGGAGGTTCGCATACGAGTCAGTGAGACGACCGAAGGGAAGACGAACGTGAACGAGTGGTGAGCAGCACCGTTAGGTGCGACAAGCGAACAATACGAAGCCCTGCAATAAAATTGCTGGGCGCAGGTGTTCCGGTCATCCGCCCCAGAATAAAAAGTCGCCGTAAGGCGATTTTTTTATTCTGCGAAAGGATAGGATGAGAACTGGCGAAGAAGCCGTTCGAACCGCAGTAAAAAGGCAGACGGAAGTATGCCGGTCTGCGTAAGCAGATTTTACAAGGTGACGAAGTAATCCAAGCAGAAGCCCCAGAATAAAAAAACGCCCAAAAGGGCGTTTTTTTTAACCAACTAATTTATGCCATAGGCTAGATTTCTTTGCTGGTACTTTCTTGCGACGACGATGCGGTGCGTTCATCGTTGTTTTCTTTGCCTCGATGTGCTGTGCGTTTTTCTTTTTCGCATCAGTAGAAGGCTCATACGCTGACAATAATTCTTCCGTCTTATTTTGTTCCGGTGCCACACGTTGGATTGAATATTGATCGATATTCATCAAGCTGTCGTCACCAACAATTACGATTTCTGTTTCAAATTCATTTTCCATTGCCGCCAATTCCGCACGTTTATGATTTAACAAATAAATCGCAACGTCCGTCGGAACCGTCATGATTATCTTTTGAGCGGTCTTTGCCAACAGTTTTTCTTGCAGATGACGGAACAAGATTATTGCCGCAGTCTGGATGCTTGGCACAACGCCAGCCCCCATACAATGCGGACATTGTACATATGAAGATTCCATGAAACTGCTACGCAGGCGCTGACGAGACAGCATCAAAACGCCAAAGTTATTAATTTTTGCAACTTGTGTGCGTGCGCGGTCGCGCTTCATAACTTCGCGCATTTTGGCTTCTAATTTGCGGTTGTTTTTTTCTTCTTCCATGTCAATGAAGTCAATAGCAATAATACCCGCTAAGTCACGTAAGCGTAATTGTAAAGCAATTTCTTCTGCCGCTTCTAAATTAGTATTTAATGCTGTCAGTTCAATATCTTTTTCTTTAATTGCACGCGAAGAGTTTACGTCAATAGTTACCATTGCTTCTGTCTGATTGATTACCAAAGAACCACCAGACGGTAATTGTACGTATGGACCATGTAACCCTTCAAGTTGCTTTTCAACGCCGGCTTTTACCATTAACGGTACTGCAGGGTCTTTATATAGTACCAATTGTTTACGCGGTGCTTTACCATACATTTGTTGAAAATACTGTTTGGCGGCATCATAGGCTTCTTCACCTTGAACGACTAATACATCTTCTTTATCTGATAAGAAGTCACGTACAACGCGACGTAACAGCGAGTCTTCAGTATGAATCGTAACTGGTGCGACAGATTCCAAAGTTGTTTTGCGAATTTCGTTCCACAGGTTTACTAAGTAATCATAGTCGTTTGCTATGGATGAAGCATCCGCTCCAAACGCGGCAGTACGCAGGACAACCGTCATTCCTTTTGGAATCTTTAGATTATGAAGAATTTCACGTAAACGTGCGCGTTCTGCTTTATCAGAAATTTTTTTCGAAATCCCGTAACTATTGCGTTTGCGAGAATTCGGCATCAAGACCGCGAACCGACCCGCAAGAGACAGATAGGTGGTCATTGACGCGCCTTTCTGACCGCGTTCTTCTTTTACGCCTTGAACCAATAAGATTTGTTTTGGTTTAATAACGTCTTGAATTTTGAACTCGTGCGAGCGCTTGATAAGTTCTTTATTATCCTCACCGGCACTGTGGTCGTCGTATTCTGCGACTTCATCGTTTTCATCATCTGGGTCGTCATCGTCATCAACGATGTTGGCGTGCGCCAATTCTAGCAATTTTTTCTTCTGTTCGGGGGTTACCTGATAATAGTCAGGATGAATTTCTGAAAAAGGCAGGAAACCGTTTTTACCGGAACCATAATCAACGAATGCCGCCTGCAAGGAAGGTTCGACGCGAATAACTTTTGCCAGATAAATGTTCCCTTTTATCTGGGGTTTTGTGGTTGTTTCAACGTCAAAATCAGAAACTCGGTTGGTGGCAGAATCTACCACAACCACACGGGTTTCTTCCGGGTGGACTGCGTCCACATAAATCTTCTTTGACATTTAGTAATCCTTTTATGTTGTATGCGTATGGAATGGAAATAATCCGTCCCTGTGGGGCGTCCAAGCCCATGCCAAGAGAGTGCGCAACGATGACAAACAGCGCGTATCGAATTAAAAAGAGTAGTGATAAAACAAACACTTATATCAACCCCATTTCATACGTTAAACATCAGCATAACATGTCATGAGGCGGCAAGCAAGGTATTTATTTTTGCCGGCGTTTTATACTTTTTATTTTCGCTGGAATTTGCGGTATTTTTTCTTTTGCTTCGGCCAACCAACGTTTCATACGTGTCCGTAACCAGTTTTCATAAATGAAAAATAATCCCCCAGCACCAATAAGTGGCAGAAGATAATATATAATTCTATACGCTAACAAAGCACCGAATATATCTGCTTTGTCTACGCCATCTGGCAAAGCTAATAAAAAGATAGTTTCAAATACTCCTATACCGCCTGGAACTTGACTAAATATACCTGTAGTTTGCGCAATGACGAACAAACCTATGTATGTTCCAAACGGAATTTGGACGAAAGGTAATAAGCAACAATACAAGACTAAACCAGCTAGAACACTGTCTGCGGCCCCCAGCAACATTTGTAACAAAGCTGTTTTAGTTGTTGGAACTTGGAATTTTAAATTACCAATTTTTATACTTCTTTTTTGAAAGAATAAAGTGGTTGCAAAATAAGCCAATACCGCAGCGGTACATATTACGAATAAAGTATTGATACCAAGGCTGGCCCCCACAGATTTGTCCAGTAAAGAAGAAGGAACCAGAAAATACCCAAGAATTAAAATTGCCGAACAGCCTAAGAAAAACGTGAAACCGGAAAAAGTAAGCATTTTGACTATATCGCCACCACTGATACGCCAACGGGTATAAAGTCTATATCGTATGGCGCCACCGCTGACTACGGCATGACCGGCATTATTGCTTATTGCAAACCCCAGTATACCTGCCAGCATCCATTTCCACCAAGAAACACTGCCGCCAACGTACCTTAACGCCAGAAAGTCATAAAGTGATAAGGTTAAATATCCAGCGGCACAAGCTATACATGCCATGATTAAGTTTATCCAAGGTATTGCCAGCAGTGCCTGAATAATATCATATATGCTATAATCGCGTAATTGCCACCACAGCATGAACGCCGCCAGAATGAAGAAAAATATGCCTGAATAACTTATTAATTTTTTAAACAGACGTTTTGTCTTTGCTGACATAAAAATCCTTTTGCAACTTTGCAGGGTACAATTATATATGTAAAAAATCAAATGTAAAAAGCATTGCAATCCTAAACCGTTATTATATAGTAATGCATAAACGTATAAAAGGGTAAATTAATATGATGCGACCGTCATTGCGTAAAAGCGAGCAAATGAGACCTGTTTCAATGGAAACAGGTGTAAATAAATGGGCCGAAGGATCTTGTTTAATAAAAATGGGTGGTACACAGGTTTTATGTACTGCATCAGTTGATTTGAATCAACCATTATGGAAAAGGTTACAAAATAAAACAGGTGGCTGGGTAACCGCCGAATATTCTATGTTACCGCGCGCCAATAGCGCTCGTAAAGGTCGCGATACACTAATGAAAGATCATCGCAGCGCAGAAATATCAAGGTTGATAGGCAGGGCGTTTCGTAGTGTTGTTGATATGGAAAAGTTGGGCCGTCATACTATAACAATAGACTGTGACGTCATTCAGGGTGACGGTGGTACCAGGTGTGCATCTATTACAGGTGGATATGTTGCATTGGTATTGGCAATACGCTGGTTGATAGAGCATGGGCGTATTAAAGAAAATCCAATACAGGATTATGTTGCCGCAGTTTCAGCTGGGCTTTGGAACGGGGAATTAATTCTTGATTTAGATTATGAAGAAGATTGTGTTGCCGAATTGGATTCTAACTTTGTGGTTGCTGGAGAGGGTAAGTTCATAGAAATACAGGCTACGGGGGAACAGCACCCGTTTGATAAGGAACAGCTTAATGAATTAATGGAAATGGCATCAGAAGGATGTAAAAAGTTAATTGATTTACAAAAACAGGTTTTAGACTAATTATAAATGTCGCTATAATGGCGACATTTTTATTATTGATAAATTGTAATGTTTTGACTACTTTTATAGTATATGAAGAAAGAATTATTCGATTTTTTAAATACAGATTTACAATTCATTAAAGGTGTCGGTCCAGTTCTTGCTTCGCGCTTTGAAGATGTGCTTGGTGGGCGGCGCGTGTTGGACTTTATGTTGCATATACCAGCATACATTAGGGCACGCGGCATAACTGAAAATGTAGCAACGGTTGAGCAGGGGGATATAATAACTATTCCTTTGTTAGTAAAGTCTCATAAACCAGGTGGAACGTTTCGTGGACGTAGACGCCCGACTCAAATCATGTGCAGTGATAAAATGGGTAATAGTGTTGTAATTCAGTTCTTTAATGTTAATTTCTTGGATTATTGGTTAAAAAAACTACCGGTTGGTCAGTGGCGTATGGTCAGCGGTAAATTGGAACGCGGTTCTCGCCCTACAATAAATCATCCTGATTTTATTGAAGAAATGCGGAACGCAGACAAAATTCCGTCTATTCAGGCGATTTATCCTGCTGGTGAAGGTTTGACGCAAAAAGTTTTCGCAAATGTAAGAGACCAGATTTTTAATATTTTACCAGAAAAGATTTCAGATGAAACAGATTTAAATGCGTGCGAATTTTTTGACGCTTTAAGGCATGTTCATTATCCCGAGTCCGCAGATGATTTATCTGCAAACTCAACATATATGGTAAAGCTTGCATATTGGGAATTATTAGCGCATCAGTCCGCAATTGTAATCAGTCGGCGTAATCGTAAGGATGTTCGTAATCGTCGCGTTGTGCGTCCAAAAAAGTACGATTTGTTAGAAAAGTTTTATGCCGTATTACCTTTTTCTATGACAGGGGCGCAAACGCGAACCATAAATGAAATATTTGCAGATTTGTCAAAAGAAGTTCCAATGATGCGTCTTGTTCAAGGTGACGTCGGCAGCGGTAAGACCATAGTTGCTTTGGCGGCTGCGGTTAAGATGGCTGAATCTGGTGCTCAGACGGCGCTTTTGGCACCGACAGACACTTTGGCGCAGCAACATTATGCTAAGCTGAAACCTATATGCGATAAAATCGGGATTTTTTGCGATATTATAACCGGGCGAGATAAAGGTGCGGCGCGTAAAGAAAAGTTAATATCTTTACGTTCTGGGCGAACTAAAATAGTTGTCGGTACTCATGCGTTATTTTCCGAAGATGTTGAATATAAAGATTTAGGTTTGGTAATTGTTGATGAACAACATCGCTTTGGGGTGTCTCAGCGTGAAGCGTTAAGGGCAAAAGGTAATAACCCGGATTTATTGGCTTTATCTGCAACACCGATTCCACGAACTTTATCTATGACCATATACGGTGATATGGATGTATCTATTATAAATGAAAAACCAGCAGGGCGTTTACCGATAAAAACGACAAAATTGCCTGTTTTACGTGTAAATGAATTAATTTCTAGGTTAAAAGTACAGATAGAAAACGGTGCAAAAATTTTTTGGGTCTGCCCATTAGTTGAAGATTCCGAAACGTCAGATTTAACGGCTGTTCAGTCACGTTATGAATATTTAAAAAGTTTTTTCCCGCACGTAGGTCTTGTTCACGGTCAGATGGATAAAAAGCAGCGGGATAAGGTTATGGCAGAATTTGCGGATGATAATTCTGATATGAAAATATTGGTTGCCACAACTGTTATAGAGGTTGGTATCGACGTCCCCCGTGCAACGATAATAGTAATTGAAAATGCAGAGCGCTTTGGTTTGGCGGCGTTGCATCAGCTGCGTGGTCGTGTAGGGCGCGGAAGTTTGCAGTCTTACTGTATATTATTATATGGTAATAATATCAGCGAAGATGGTTTGAAACGTTTAGATGTTTTAACGCAGACAGACGACGGTTTCGTTATCGCAGAACAAGATTTAATTATGCGCGGCACAGGCGAACTGCTTGGTACTCGTCAAAGCGGTTGGATAAATTACCATTTCGTTGATTACGCACATCATCGGGATTTATTCAAATTGGCTGCCAATGCTGCACGTGATAATGTGGAAATAGATGGTTGGACGCGTGATCTTATGTTCTTATTTGATCGTGGGGTGGTAATCAGTGCGTAAAGTAATTGTATTTTTATCGTGTTTCTTTTTTGCGCTTTCTTCACAGGCGGCGTCACTTATTAACGACACAGAAACTGAGCGAGTTATTACAGAACTAATCACACCTTTAGGAAAGGCCGCTGACATTCCAGATGGTCGGCTGCGCGTACATATAATAAATGATAATGATTTTAATGCATTTGTTATGGGTGGGGAAGACGTATACGTTTATACGGGATTGTTAAAGCAGATAAAATCTCCGGATGCGTTACAGGCAGTAATAGCGCATGAACTAGGACATACTATTGGCGGACATATGGCGCAGATGGCGGATCGTATGAATGCGGAATTTAAGCGTACAATGTTAATACAGGCATTAGGTATAGGTCTTATGGCGCTTGGTGGTGATCCTTCGATGGGGGCAGGTGTATTGGCCGGTTCCAGTGGAATTGCGCAACAGTCCATGTTGGCTTTTACGCGTGATGAAGAACGTATAGCAGACGACATGGGCGTCAAATTAATGATGAAAGCGCAATTGGAACCAAATGGTTTTATAGAAGTTCTTGAACAAATGGAACATATGACAGGGGCATTAGAAACGCGTATAAACCCCAATAGAATAAACCATCCTTTGACGGCAGAACGTTTAAATAATGTGCGTGCTAAAATCGAGGAAATAAAGTCTGGTTATAAACCTATTAATGCCCCAACTGATGCGCAACGCGCAGAATACGAGTTGGTTCGCGCAAAATTAATAGGGTACTTAGATAGTGCTGATAACGTTGCCACAACATATCCTAATACAGATAAATCTGACGGTGCGTTATATGCGCGGGCAATTGCACGTATGCAAAATGGTAATCTTGATGATGCGCGTGTCGGAGTAATGACTCTTATATCGCGTGATCCCGATAATCCCTATTTTTATGAATTGTTAGGGGATATAGAATATCAATTGGGACATTATGATGACAGTATAGATGCTTATGAACAAAGTTTAAAGGTTATAAAAGGTGCGGCACCCCAAATAGAAACTGCGCTGGCATTGGTATTAACTGAACGGGATAAGACAGGTGATAAAGAACGGGCTATAGAATTATGTAAGCGCTCGTTATTATCGCAGCCGGCACCGCTTACTTATTGGGTGTTAGCGCGTGCATATGAGGACGGGCGTGCTGATTGGGCTCGTGCAGAATATTATCATTTAATTGGTAAAGATGCCATGGCGAAAGATTATGCTAAACGCGCTCAGAAATCTTTAAAGTCTGGTACGCCGGAATATATCAAAGCCGGAGAACTATTAAAATAAAAAACCGCCATACAGGCGGTTCTTTATTTTGTAAAAGAATAATCCATTTCTAAATGGTTTGGATTATAAGTACCATTCATTATTGCGATTGTATCTTCAACTATTACCAGTTCTTCGTTCGTTGCAATCATAAAGATTTTAACGCGACTGTCTGGTGTGGAAATTTCTGCTTCATCGACGCCTTTGCGTGCCAATGCAGCAGCATTCTTTTCTTTATCTAATTTTATGCCTAGTTCTTCTAAACCGTCACAGAACTTTTCACGCAGATAATCATCGTTTTCACCGACCCCTGCTGTGAATACTATTGCATCTGTGTGGCCCAGCTCCGCCATATAAGCGCCTATATACTTCTTTACGTTATGGGCTTCTGTGTCTATGGCCAAACGACATTTATCGTTTGTTTCGCGGTTAGATTCAACATCGCGACGGTCGACAAAGCATTCCGTCAATCCAATCAGTCCGGAATCTTTGTTTAAGTGTTTCTGCATTTGTTCCGGTGTCAAGTTTAAACGTTCCATAACGTATAAGATTACCCCTGGGTCTACGTCACCAGGTCGCGTACCCATGGTTAAACCTGATAAAGGGGTCATACCTAAAGATGTGTCAACGGATACCCCGTTTCTGATTGCAGTTGCCGACGCACCAGAGCCGATATGTAAAGTTATTAAGTTGCATTTGTCTGCTGGTTTCCCTAATAACTTTGCTGCGCGCTTAGATACATATAAATGTGACGTTCCATGGAATCCGTATCTGCGAACGCCCAGTTCTGTGTACCAAGCACTTGGCACTGCATAGCGATACGCATAATCTGGCATAGTCTGATGAAACGCCGTATCAAACACGGCAACCTGCGTTGCGTTTGGTAATAACTGTTTTGCCGTAACGATGCCAAGTAGTGCGGCAGGATTGTGTAAAGGGGCAATGGATGACAATTCTTCGATAGTTTTTATTACGTCGTCTGTTATTTCTACAGAAGATGCAAATTTGTCGCCGCCCATTACAACACGATGGCCCACGCCTTTTATTTCGTTCATGTCTATTGAGGCTTCGCGTAACATAAATAAAACTACGTTCAAAGCTTCGTTATGATTTTTCATTTCTGTATCTTTACGTTGCTTTGTCCCGTCCGGGTATTTTTGTGTAATGAAAGAATCCGGTAAACCGATTTTTTCAACGTTACCGCCAACAACGGCTTTTTTAGAATCTGCGTCAAAGACTTGATATTTAAGTGACGAAGAACCACAGTTTAAAGCAAGTATATACATATTATCCCCTTTGTTTATGGGGCACAGCATATCACAGGATTCTAAGCGTTTCAACAGTAAAAGTAACGATTAATTATTGAGGTTGGGCTTTTTTCTGATTAGCAGAGTCAATTTCTGCTGCCCCAAGTAATTGTTGAAAATGCATTGCGGCAAAAGCATCAGAATCCAGCCATTCTATGATTTTTCCTATAAGATTTATTAAGTATTTCGCTGCAATTCGTCTATTACGTCGAAATTTATATTCGTTTATTAACAAAGATAATTCTCGCATAAGCCCAGTTAATAATTGAATTTGAGCGTCAGTTAAAGCATCTGTTTGTGTGCTGTTATATATTAAAGAATCCAGCTCATTATAATAAATTCGTAAATCTTTAATTTGAGCCGGCGTTATTTTAAATTTTTTTATAATGCGAGACACACTTATATCTCCCATTTTATTAAGAGATACGAAGGTAAGGTTTTGTCTTATGCCTAATATTTGCCTAATAATAATAATCATGTTTAACAGGATGACATTTAATTTATCTGTCATATGATTTGCCATTGTTTTATTTAGTCTTCTGGATACTAAATAATTAGAATAATCATAAAGTATGAATACTAAAGGTATAGCTAACAGCGAAGCGGCAATGTTTGTTACTAGTCCGGCTAAGTCTGGGTCATGGACGTTATTTTTGGTCAGTTTAAATAGTACCGCGCCACCAATGATGGATAAAATGTACGGTATCATTTTTAAGAAAAAATTACGTAAATTTATCGCCATACAAATATGTTATATTAAACGCGCCATAAAAATACATAGGAACGTGTGCCTTTGTGAGTTTTACAGGTATCGGTAGACATGACAAAATATTGAAATTTCGTGAAAAAAGTATTATAATCTGATGAGAAATATAGGTGTTGATATGTCGGCTAAAATGAACGATTTTTTATTGGAATATTATAAGCGGCTGGTTTTTCGTGAGATGCCGATTGAGCAATTCGTTCATTTCTGTGAATATCTGGATGCTGATGATATGGCAGGACATATGAAATCTTGGAAAGAAAATTTATTAGAACTTGACCCTGATGACAAGACTAAATTTGTAAAAGATGCGGCAGGATTGTATAAGCGTAAAAATATACCCGATCCAGAAACGGATAAAGATTGGAAACTAAGTGATGAAGAGTGGGTAAAGCTATTTATAGCCTTTAATAACGCGTTCCAAGCAATGGACGCTAACAAAAAAAGCTTTAAATATGAAGATAAACCAAATAAGTTTTTAAATAAATATTTCGGAAATGATGGTCAGCTTTTTTCTTATGCGACAGCAGATGACGCGGCAGAAAAGAAAATTGAAGAATTAAAGAAACTTCTTAAAGAACATGATGTAGATATGCGGCATGCGCTAAAGGAGTTCTTTAATGACGATTTTTCTTGGAAAGACCTGATGGACGGGATTGATTCAAAAAAATATAATACAGACCCAAAATTCCGGCAAAAAATAATCGATATATCAGGGGCTTTAGAATACGATACCAAATATCGTGACCCATCTCCGATTAAAAAAATGGTTGGGAGAGAGTTAAATTTTGGGGATATTGCCAAAGGCTTTGAGACAATAAATATAAAATCTTCAAAAATGACCCAGTTTAAATTAGTGCATAGGGATTTATTAAACGAACTTTATACTAATAAGGCAGCCTTTAAGTATTTTTCTGCATATGATCCGACAAAAATATCTAAAAGTCTAAATGATGCAAAAGAATATCTAGATTATAATAATGCGGAAAGTAAGGATTATATATCGCCAAAGCGACCAGATGAATTGACGTTACCACAGCATATATCACAATGGTGGGATGATACATATTCAAATTATTTGGAAAAATATGTGAAGTTATCCGGTGATAGAATGTTCTTTTCACCATATGCAAAGGCCATATTTAACGAAATTGATAAAGCAGGGGTAAAGCCTACAGACGGGTTGGCGAAGGTCCTTGAAAATACAGACAAAATTTCTGGTGCTTTAAAGAAGAAGTTTAAAAAGGCACCTGATCATTTTGATTGGCTTATAAAAACGCTTACAGAATTAAAAAATACCATGGGCAAGGGTAAGGCGTTTGAGAAAGCGTTACAGAATGGTAATTCTCTTAATGCGATTGTTAAGGAGATTATTTTAAAGGCTGTAAATGAAAACGAAGTAGAAAAGGCTAAGACTACTTTGGAAGTTTTGGCTGCGTTACGGTATACATTGACTACCAGCAAGATAATGGACGCGTTTAATAAAACGGATTTAACTATATTTTCTGATAAAAACTTCTCTTTTAATAAAAATACAGGTATACAGTTCGTAACTAGTGCTTTAGATAAAGGGATAAAAAAAACATTTCAGTTATTTGGATATGCTTTGACTGCTGCTGGAAATTTAATAAAACGTAGGGGGACAAAGTTCAGGGGCAAGCAGGATAAAAGAATGCAGGATGCGATTAATGCGAAAGAGTCAGAGTTATTCGGTAAGGTAGAGCGGTCTGAAGCGGCGCTTGATAAATATAAAACGGAATTGGCGACGACAAAAGAGAAGTTAAAAGGGCTTGGAACAGAAGATGCTTTGACCAAAAATGTAAAAACGGCAGATAGTAAAGTAGTTGCTGCTGAAAACGAATTTAAGGTCTTATATAGTAATTTCTATAAATTTATAAGCGGTTATGAAGAATCTGGTATTTCTGATGAAAGCACAATAGATATAATAAATGGTCTTATAAATAATATAGAGACATATGGCATTAAAGCAACATTTAATGCGGAGGTTGAAAAGAACATTGAATCTATAGTAGACAAAGATATTAGGGAAAAAGCCTTAGATTTTGTGAAAAAAGCACGAAGTATTCAATCAAAGTATAACATTCAAGTTGCGGATTTAGACGCTAAGAAAGCCAAACTTCAGGAATTTAAAGACGCAACGTCTGACATGAATATATATAATGACTTGATAGAAAGTACGACAAAAGAAATAGAAAAGCTAAAGAAAGAAAACCTGGAAAAAGCAAAACAGATAGAAGAGTTGGAACTATTTTGGAATGTTTGTAATTCTGGCACTGTTAAGTCATTTATTGGTAATAAAGAGTTAGAACAAAAGAAGTTTCTAAATAATGCTAAGGCGATATACCAAAAGCATGTTTTAGATAGGTTATAAAAGTAACAATTATATGTAAACAAAAAACCGCGAGAAATCGCGGTTTTATTCTGGTGGGGACACAGGGACTCGAACCCTGGACCCAATGATTAAAAGTCATTTGCTCTACCAACTGAGCTATGTCCCCAAAACTGAACTGAAAGAAAGAACTTTTCAATTCTTTTTTTAAAGTTCGGGCTAAATTTTGACACATAAAAAACAAAAAATCAAGAAAAAATGCACGTTTTTTATATTTTTTCGTACATCTTTGTCCTGTTATATTTTTTGACCTATTCTTTTGTATATCACGTTCGGTTTCGACCGCATCGTCGGTTCGTCAAGAATATTCCTATAATCTAAAATTAACGTTTTCTTGGCAAAGCTTTCTTTTTCTAATGCCTTAAAATCAGACCATTCAGTAAGAATAGCTATTATATCTGCGTCGGATATACAATCTTTTAATGTTTCTGTAAATATGACGTTTGGACCAAGTTCTTTGCGGGCATTATCCATTGCTCGTGGATCATACGCATAAATAGGATTGTGATTAATATTTTTTATTATATCTATAGCAGGGCTATATCTTATATCATCTGTACCGTTCTTGAATGCAAGACCTAATACAGCAACACGCGCTTTCCCTTCTATGTCAGAGATATATTTATTTACCCTGTTCGCAATATTAAATCGACGGTCGTGGTTGCCTTTTATGGTACTGGATACTAAACCTAAATTTACCCCATGTTTGTCGGCCATATATTTTAATGCGTTTGTGTCTTTAGGAAAACAGCTGCCACCATAACCAATACCGGCGTTTAAAAATTTTCTACCTATCCTTGTGTCCATACCCATTCCGGCAGCAACATCTGAAACGTCTGCATCAACTTGTTCGCATAAATCTGATATTTCATTTATAAATTGTATCTTCGTTGCAAGAAATGCGTTAGATGCGTACTTAATTAATTCTGCAGAGTGTCTGTTGGTACGAATTATTTTTTCTGCCGGGATATGTGATGAGTATAAATCACGTATTTTATTATAAACTGATATATTATCTGTACCAATTATTATTCTGTCGGGGTTGAAAAAATCGTATAATGCATAGCCTTCTCGTAAAAATTCCGGCATAGATATGACCGCTATATCTGGCCTATTTATTATATTTTCTATTTCGTCATTGGTACCAATTGGAACTGTAGATTTTGTCGCTACAATCGCGTCTTTTTGTAAATATGGTTTTATATCTTTCGTTGCCTGAAAAATATACTCCAAATTTGCAGAACCATCATCCGACATAGGGGTTCCAACCGCCAAAATTATTAATTCTGCATCTTTAACAGATGAAATGTCGCCTGTAAACGTTAATTTATCTTTAACCGTTTCGTATAACTCTTGTAAACCCTCTTCATAAAGCGGTATTATACCTGATTGTAATGTAGTGAGTTTTTGTGGATCGTTATCTATGCATACAACGTTGTTACCAAAGCTTGCTAAACCGCAGGCAGTTGGCAAGCCCACATAACCGGAACCAATTACCGCAATTTTCATCGTTTTTCATCCTTATTTAATATGTGTAGGCTTAGATACAACAATTTTAAAGATTTTTCAATATAATATTTCCTTGGCAAATACATAAAAAGGATTTATGGTTTCATATAATGTTACGATATATTGATGCTCATTGTCATTTACAAAATTTATCTGATTTAAAACAGGTTTTTAAATCTGCCTCAACTGTTGGTGTTTGCGGCTTTGTTTGTAACGCAACGTCACCAGATGATTGGAATGATGTTTTGAAGCTGACGCAAACAAATAACAATGTCTTTGGCTGTATAGGGGTACACCCTTGGTACGTTAATAATTTGCCTGTTGATTGGTTAAATAATTTGCGTAAATTATTACAAAATAATCAGAGTTTGATGATTGGAGAAATCGGGTTGGATAAAAAAGGTCCTGATATTTTAGCTCAGGAAGATGTTTTTATTTCTCAAATGCAATTAGCGTACGAAATGCATAAAGTGGTTCATATACATTGTGTGGGCGCTTGGGAACGTTTAGTTAAAATACTAAAAGATTATCCTGTTAAAACTGTATTACATGGTTTTTCGGGGTCTGCGGAAATATTAAAACGGCTATTATTAAGCCTGTCGGATGTATATTTTTCTTTTTCTTCGTCTGTTCTTGATGATCGAAGACGCCGCTTGATTGATGCCATTAGACAGGCACCAATAGATAAGATACTTGTTGAAAGCGATGAAAAAAGCCCGAATGTGATTGTAGATGTAGCTAATAAAATATCTGAAATAAAATCCATTGCCTCAGATAAAATGGCTGATACAATTTATAATAATACTTTAAGGTTTTTGAATAATGGATAGGTTACATAGGACGCGCTTATTGTTTGGTGATGTTGCGATGGATAGGCTTGCCCTTTCTACGGTAATGGTTGTTGGTTGTGGTGCCGTGGGGTCTTTCGCAATTGAAGCGTTGGCTCGTGTTGGAGTTGGGCATTTAATATTAGTTGATTTTGATATTGTAGAAGAATCTAATATAAATAGGCAGCTTTTTGCGTTGAATTCTACCATTTCCGAACCAAAAGTAGACGCCGCAAGGGCGAGAATAGCAGATATAAATTCAGATATAAAAGTCACAACAGAAAAAATATTTTTTGATGAAAATACACAGTTAGATGTAAAACCTGATTTTGTTATAGATGCAATTGACTCTGTGCCGTCAAAAATAGCATTGTATAAATGGTGCGTCACGCGTGGAATACCGTTCGTTTCAAGTATGGGGGCTGCACGGAAGAAGGATCCTTCATATATTAAAGTGGCGAAAATTTCTAAAACTAGCGTTTGTCCATTGGCGTCAAAAATTCGTAAAATTGTGCGTGAAGAAGGTATACCAGATTTCGACGTGGTTTATTCTACAGAATTGCCAGATAAAAATGTGCTTACAGATCGTACGTTCGGTTCTTTGATAACTGTTACGGGTGCTTTTGGATTGATTATGGCAAATCAAGCAATAAAATATATAACTAATCGCTAATACATATGCGGCAATTTGTATTAGTATTAATTAAAAAACGCTTGATTTTTCAAGCATAAGAACGTTTTCCTAAATGCAGTATTGCGATTGAAACAATATATTAAAGCCTATATAATGATTATGTCTTAAATAAGACATAACAATCTTTAAAAGGAGAAAAAAGAGATGAGAGGACTAACAACTTTTGTGTTGATTCCATTGACCATTATCGGGGCTCTGAACTGGGGGTTGATAGGTATATTTGGTTTTGACTTGGTTGCTTTTATATTCGGACCAGCTACAATTGCTAGCAGCATTGTTTATAGCATTATAGGTATTGCTGCGTTGGTATGGCTGATTTGGATGATAATTGATCGACCAGAAAATAAAGAATAAATATAAATTATTTAATTGAATATTTTCATGTCATCAGCCCCGACTTTTATCTTATTAAAGTTTGTTGCTTTTTGGGTATTGGTACGGGGTTTTTTAATTTTATGTGCGAAAAGATTTTTTCATAATTCCTATGTTTGATCAATAAATATAGGAGGATTCCATGGTATACGGTTATATTCGTGTTAGTACCGATAGGCAAGATTGCGAAAATCAAAAGTTTGGCATAGAAGCGAAAGCACGAGAATTAGGCCTGTTTATAGAAAAATATATAGAAGATTCTGGGGTATCTGGTACAAAAGAACCTGATAAACGCGCATTAGGTGGATGTTTGCGGCGATTAAAAGACGGGGACGTAATAATATGTTCCGAACTTTCAAGGCTTGGTCGAAAACTTTTTATGATAATGCGTATATTGGAATATTGTATGGATGTGGGTGCGCGTGTGTATACCGTAAAAGACGGGTATGAACTTGGTGATAATATACAAAGTAAAGTAATGGCATTCGCGTTTGGTTTGTCTGCCGAAATAGAAAGAGATTTAATCAGCCAACGAACGAAAGAGGCTTTGGCTTTGCGTAAAGCGCAGGGTCATAAACTAGGGAGAGACTTTGGTTCAAAGAATAAGCATCATAAACTGGATGGAAAGCATGAAATAGTTATTAAAATGAAAGAATATGGATACACAAAGGCCAAAATCGCGAAAAAAATGGGCGTATCTACAGCCACTATTTATCGTTTTTTTTCCGCAAATTTGCAAAAAACAGACAATTTAACGGTGGCTAAATTGTTTAACTTATGCTAGACATAATATTAATGTAAATATTACTGGAATCAAGAGATTTTTTATTGCAAACTATGGACCATCGGATTGCATTCTATTTATTGACTGTTAAATTGGTAACAAATACGGCAATAAATTAAGATGTTTTATCGATAAGGAGCATGTATGAAAGTAGCATTTTGTATACCCAATATGATTGTCGGCGGTGTTGAAAGTGTTTTTATTAGAACATTGGATGGTATATTGGAACGTATTGCTAACGATAAAAAATATAAAAATATTGAAATTTGTGTTATTACACATGCAAAAATTACAGAACCGTTATATAAAAATTGGTTTAATAAACATCCTAAAATAAAAATTATTGTTTTGTATCCATTGGAAAATTATTTTGAAGGACTTATAAAAATTACTGAATTTTTTCCATTAAGGCAGATAAGAAAAATTTCTTTCAGTTTGTATAAAAAGTTTAAGCGTTTAGGAATAAAACGAAAAATTCAGGATGTTGATGTATTTATTGATTATAAGAACTGTTCATTCTGGAAAGAACTTAGAAGCATAAATAAGCGTAAAATTGCTTGGATTCATGGTAATGTTGCTTATCTTAGCAATATTGGCGTAGATAAGTATATAGACGATTATGATAAAATTATAGGATTAACAGATGATTTTGTCACAGAGTTTAATACAGTTTTCCCGAATTTAGCCAAGAAAGTGGCTCGTATTTATAATCCAATAGATAAAAATGCTATTATTAAGATGTCCAAAACAGGCTCTTATATTGAAGGTAAATACTTTTGTCATGTGTCAAGATTAGATAATACACAAAAAGATATAAATACTTTATTATTAGCTTTTGAAAATTTTTATTTGAATAATGAAAAACCAGATATAAAGTTAGTGATAATCGGCAGCGGCCCCAAAGAAAAAGAGATAAAGAAAATAGCCAATTCTTTATCTTGCAGAAAAAATATAGTTTTTACGGGAAAATTAGAAAACCCTTTTGGTTATATGAAACATGCTATGGCAAATGTACTGTCTTCAAAGATAGAGGGGCTGCCAACGGTATTAGTAGAGTCTATGGCTTTAGGAGTATTATGCGTTGCGTCGAACTGTAAATATGGGCCCCGTGAAATTCTATTAAACGGTTCTGCGGGCTTGTTGTTTGATGTGGGTAATGTTAAGCAATTGTCGAAAATATTTACAGATATATACAAAAATAAAGTAGACAAAGATAATATGATAGATTGTGCTACAGAATCTTTGTACAGGTTTGAATCTAAGGTAATAAACAAACAAATAATGGATTTATTATGAAAAGATTGTTTTTATTTGCAGGTTATGATCCGCATGGGGTAATAGGGGATTGTTTATTGCATTATTTAGGGGCTTTATCAAAATATGGCGATATCATTTTTGTAATGGATAATGAAGCAACTGATACAGAAATAAATAAACTAAAAAATATAAAAAATATTTTATATAAATCTATGCAAAGGCACGGAGAATATGATTTTGGTTCATATAAAAGGGCATATAAATGGGCGTATGAACATAAACTATTGAAAAAATATGACTGGGTTTACCTTGTAAATGATAGTGTATACGGGCCTTTATTTGATATAAAAAGAATATTAGAAGACTTAGAATCTAGAGAGGTTGATTTAACTGGTATGATCGATTTTACAAATCAGTATACGCCTAGACAGGTTCAGTCATGGTTCGTGGGTTTAAGTCAACGCCTGATTAACGAACCATTTCTTAAAGATTTTATGGATAAAATTAAATCTCAAACAGATAAGCAACTAGTAGTATTGAAATACGAGGTAGGTTTATCTGAAATTATATTATTGCATGGTTATAAAATGTCTACTTTCATTAGTGGTGAAGTCGGCATTCCAAAGCATCGTGTATATGATGAACCTTTAGAAATGCTAAAAAAGGGCTTGCCATTTGTAAAGAAGCGTTCTTTAGAAAATATGCTTGGAATGCAATATTTGTACCCATACACAACAGAATTGTTTGTGGATCAAATATACCGTGATGCGGTTCGTACTGGTATAAATGTTGCCGCCATGCATAATGCTAAACCTAAGTATGAAAAGTCGTATCGTTTAACTTTTTGGGGTTTTCCATTAGTAACCATTTATAGGCAATGTCATGATGATAAGTCTCTTACTTGTTATAAGATATATCTGATGGATTTTGTTCCTGTATTTAAAATTTCATCAAGGAAATAGTTTTGGGTAGAAATATTAATTTTTCAATAATTATGCCGACTTATAATCGCCGTCATTGTATTTGTGAGGCGATTGATAGTATTTTAGCTCAAACCAGCAAAAATTTTGAATTAATTATCATTGATGATGGTTCTGATGACGGTACAGATACGCTTATCTTTAATAATTATGCAAAAGAGATAAAAAACAAAAAAATAGAATATTTACGCTTGGGTAAACATGGTGGCGTATGTGTCGCAAGGAATAAGGGATTGCAAAGGGCTAAAAACGACTGGATTGCATATTGTGATACGGATAATAAGTGGGATAAGAATTATTTAAATGATTTTACTGTTGCCATCAAGCAAAACCCAAAATCTAAATGTTTTTACGCTAAATTGAAAAAGAAAAGCACGGGAAATATTTTCGGTGTTCCAGAATTTGACTTTATTGCGCTAAAATTTGGGAATTATATAGATTTAGGGGTTTTTGTACACGCTAAAAAATTATATTTAGAATATGGTGGTTTTGACGAAAAACTGAAAAGGTTGGTTGATTGGGATTTAATACTTAATTATACTAGGCATTACCAACCAATATTTATAGACAAATGCGTTTTGGTATATAATGATACGGAAGATAAGAGTCGAATTTCAAATACTGAAGATGTAGCGACGGCAAAAAGTTATATATTAAAGAAGCATAAAATACACATACAAAGACCATGGAAAAGAGGAAAATACATGTTATGGTTAAAAATACAACGTTTTTTGGGGTTAATAAATCGTTCTACGTACCGTGATTTAGTTTTACGTAGGAAGATATTAACGTCAGGTTTATTCGATCAAAAATGGTATTTAGAGCGTTATCCAGATGTTGCTGCTGCGAAAATGGATGCGGTTAAGCACTATTTAAATCACGGTTGGCGGGAAGGTCGTAATCCATCACCCAGTTTCAATAATGACGGATATCTTAGAGACTATCCAGACATAGCTGCAGCACGGATGTGTCCATTGGAACATTATATAAATCATGGTTATAAAGAGGGACGTTGTATAAGGGGGGTTACGGGTGAAACGAATACGTCGTATGTAAATGATGAAAACTCTTTTGTTAATAAATTAAAAGGAATATTTGCGTATCCCGTTCGCGTAAGAGAAGAATATGACCGATTAAAAGCAGAAATAAAAGAACTGCAGTAGGAATAAAGGAGATGGTTATGTACGTCGTTAAAAACCTTATTGTTGGATGTGGTTTGTCTGGTATAGTCATGGCGAACAGAATTGCTAATGAACTTGATCAAGAGGTTCTTATAATAGATAGCAAAGATCACATAGGGGGGACGTGTTTTGATTATAAAGATGTAAACGGTATAACTGTTCATAAATATGGGCCTCATATTTTTAGAACCAATTCGGAAAGAATTTGGCATTTGCTTTCTAAATATACAGATTGGTATCCTTTCATGCACAGAGTCTTGGGCATAATTGATGGAATAGAAGTTCCGATACCATTTAATTTAAATTCGTTATATAAGGTTTTCCCTCCGCAAAAGGCGAAAGAATTAGAAATTAAGCTTATAAAAGAGTTTGGTTTCAATAAAAAAATCCCAATTCTAGAATTACGTAAAACAGAAGATAGAGATTTGAATTTCTTAGCCGAGTATATTTATAACAAAGTTTTTTTAGGTTATACACTAAAACAATGGGGCTTTACACCTGAACAGCTTGACCCTTCTGTAACAGGTTCTGTGCCTGTATATATAAGCAAAGATGATAGATACTTCCAAGAAAAATACCAAGGTATTCCAAGTGAAGGTTACACAAAAATGTTTGAAAAGATGTTGGATCATCCAAAGATAAAGGTTCTATTAAACACGGATTATAGTAAGGCTAAAGATACTATAAATTATGAAAGACTTTTTTATACTGGTGCAATAGAAGAATTTTTCAATTATAAATTCGGTAAGTTACCTTACAGAAGTTTGGATCTACAATTTAGAACGTATGATACGAACAGGTTTCAAAATGCTGCTGTAGTAAATTATCCAGAAAATTACGATTTTACAAGAATTACAGAATATAAGTATTTTCTTAATGAAAAATCTGAAAAAACGGTTTTATCTTTTGAATATCCACAGGATTTTGAAGAAGGAAAAAATGATAGAATATATCCTATATTAAATAAAGAGAATCAGGCAATTTATGATAGATATTTAGAAGAGGCCAAGAAATTACCAAATGTATATTTTCTTGGTAGACTTGGTGCTTATAGGTATTATGACATGAACCGTACGATTGCTGGTGCATTAGAGCTATTTGATTCTATAAAAAAATAGGTGTTAGTTATGAAAAAAAATAAAAAAATAAAGAAGATTGTTAATAATAAATTAAATAGTACAAAAAATCTTTTAATAGCTAATAAAATTTCTTATACGCCTAAAATAAGTATTATAGTGCCAGTATATAATGTAGCCGAATATTTGTCGGCATGCCTTGATAGCATCTTAAATCAAACGTTAAAAGAAATAGAAGTAATTTGCGTTAATGATGGTTCTACAGATAGTTCGTTAGAAATATTGAGAAATTATGCGGAAAAAGATAGTCGTATTTCTGTTGTTTCTAGAGAGAATATAGGGGTAGGAGCCTCAAGAAATGAGGCTATAAATTTGGCTAAAGGAGAGTTTTTATCGTTTATGGATCCAGATGACTATTATCCAGACAATTCTGTTTTATCAGCTATGTATGAAGCGGCAAAGAAACAAAACGTTAAAATTTGTGGCGGTTCTTTGGTCATATACGATGAAAATAAGGGAATTGAAAAAAGGTATCCAAAAGGATGGGAAACTTTCGAAGAAGACGGGATGATTGACTATAAAGATTTTCAATATGATTATGGTTTCCAAAGATACATATATGATACTTCTATGATAAAGAAAAATAAAATTTATTTTCCAAATTATAGAAGATTTCAGGATCCTGTTTTTATGATAAAAGCTTTTTGGACGGCAGGAAAATTTTATGCATTGAATAAGCATACTTATGTGTATCGTTATTTACATAAGAGTGTAGAATGGACAGAAGAAAAACTTTATCATTTGTTGTGTGGTTTACGTGATGATTTACAGTTTGCTGCCGAACATAAGTTAACTGACTTATATTCTCGTACATTAGATAGAATAAAAAAAGATTATAAAAAAGATCTATTAAGTCAGAATTCTGATAGATTACAAGAAGTAAAAAAAGAAATAATGGATTTATGCATAAAAAATTCAAAAGCTCGTTATAAAAATGCTTCATTGGGCGCGAAAGTTTCTGTTGTTATGCCTATTTATAATGCAGCTCCTTATTTGCGAGAATGTCTTGATAGCGTACTAAATCAGACTTTAAAAAATATAGAAATAATTTGCGTTAATGATGGTTCTACAGATAACTCTTTGGATATAATTAAAGAGTATGCCGATAAAGATAGTCGCATAAAATATATAGATAAACCTAATGCTGGATATGGTCAGACAATGAACTGTGGCATAGATATGGCCTGTGGAGAGTATATTGGCATAGTAGAGCCCGATGATTATATCGCTTTAGATATGTATGAAAGTTTATATATGAAGGCAAAGGGAAATAAATTAGATATAGTAAAGTCTAATTTAGCCATTTTCAAGGGGAACGAAAAAAGAGAGTTTCAAGAAAGTAAATATTTATCCGATAGTGCTTTTTACGATAAAATAGATACGCCTTACAACCTGCAACAGTACATGACATCGTTTAATACATGTGCAGCTATCTATAATAGAAATTTATTATTAGGCAATAAAATTAGATATAATGAAACTCCAGGAGCGGCTTATCAAGATACTTCATTTTGGTTTAAAACGCATTGTTGTGCAAAAAAGATGTGTGTTTTAGATAAAGATTTCTATAAGTATAGACGAGATAATCCTAATCAATCGGTTCGCAACACTAAACTTGGAGATTTTCTATTTTATGAGTATGAAACCGTTAAAGAATTTTTATTAAAAAATAAAAAACTTCAATTTATCCCTCTATATTTTTATCGGAAGTTTAAAGGTTGCTTCTGGTATTTGCATGTATTGACCCCTGATTTAAAAGAGAATTTTTTAAATCAGATGAGAGAAGAGTTATTGAAAGATGTTAAGGCAGGCATTGCAAATACAGAAATGTTTTCTAAATCTGATATTAGTGTGTATAAGAATTTGCTATCTGAAAACTATCTTAAATATTTTGACTATCTGTTTAACAAAAAAGTTTCTGTTATTATCCCAGTATATAATACAGAAAAATATTTGGCACAATGTTTGGATAGCGTATTAAACCAGACTTTACAGGATATAGAAGTAATTTGCGTTAATGATGGCTCAACAGACGGGTCTTTGGAAATACTTAATCAATATGCAGCAAAAGATAAAAGAATAAAAATTATAGATCAGAAAAATGCTGGACAGGGGGCTGCTAGGAATAGCGCATTAAAAATCGCTCGGGGTGAGTATATATGCTTTTTAGATTCTGATGACTGGCTTGATAAAAATACATGTAAAGAATTATATGAATACGCCAAGAAATTAAATTTGGATATGATTAATTTCGAAGGTATTAATTATGATGTTGTAAAAGATAATTTCTATGAGGTGCCAGGATTAAAGATAAACTACGTAAGTAATTATAATAAGGTCTATTCCAAAGAAGAGGTTCTTTCATTCATAGATAAGGTAACTGTTTCTGCCTGCCTTATGTTTTATAATGCTGATTTTATAAGGAATAATGATATAAAGTTTCCAGAAGGGCTTTTCTTTGAAGACAACTATTTTATGCTTAAAGCCTTAAACTTGGTTAATAACTATGGTGTTTTGGCGAAAAAGTTTTATTTCAGAAGAAAACATCCTGAACAAACAACGGCTAATTGGAATAAATTATTCAAAGATTATATAGAAATCGTAACTAAAATAGACGAGTTATATAATGAATTGCATTTAGAAAATACTGATATGTATAAGGTAATGATGAATAAATATTGCCTTTCCGCAATAAGTATATATCAGTCATTTGATCCAGCGGATCGTAATCAATATACGCGAGATTTATATCAATGTATAAAAGCGATATCTAATAAAGTTAGTTTAGATAAACAAATTCTTACATTTTTGGATAAAGTTAAAAACAATACTTTTTATAAAGAACAACTTTCTAATTGGTACAGAAGGGTAAGAGGAGTATTTTTGAATCTTGATAACCCGAAAACATATAACGAGAAGATGCAATGGTTAAAGCTTTATGATTCTACCCCGATTAAAACGCAATTAGCAGATAAATTATTAGTTCGTGATTGGATAAAAGACAGAATAGGTGAAGAGTATTTAATTCCTTTATATGGGGTATACGATAGATTTGAAGATATTGATTTCTCAAAGCTGCCAGAAAAATTCGTAATAAAGTGTAATCATGGTTGCGGTTATAATATAATCGTTACAGATAAATCTGCGTTAGATTTAGATGAGGTAAAGAACAAACTAGATAAATGGTTGGCTGAAAATTTCGCTTTTCAAGCAGGGTTCGAGTTGCATTATCGTGATATTAAACCGAAAATAATAATTGAAAAGTATATAGATCCAAACATTTCAAATCATGAAATTCAGGTTTGGACCTTTAACGGTAAAATAGAGTTCATTTCAGTTGAAACCATAAAAGATATAGAAGATGGCGAAAGAGGCGTATTTTATGAAGACGGCAGTCGTGCTAAGTTTGAAATAACTCCGCAGCACTATAAAAGGCTGGACGGCGGTTTTTCAAAAAAAGCTTTTAATAAAGCCATAGAATTGTCAAAAAAGTTACTGACAGATATCCCATACGTTCGTATAGATTTTATTGAATATGAAGATACAGTAATATTTAGAGAAATGACGTTTACGTCAGGTTCTGGTTTATCCACAATTAAACCAGACAGGTATAATATGGTATTGGGAAATATGTTAAAATTACCTTCTTTGGTGTATAATATTGATACTGGTGAGTATTATAAATTACCTAGAAAAAGTAAGACTGCTTCATATTTATTATTCCCGTATTATCTGGTTGCTTTAGGCAGAAAGAAAAAGCAATATAAACGTTTAATGTCTAGAATTATTTCTAAACACTTAAAGACAATGAGAATCGACGTTAAAAATTATGGTGACGTTGATAATAATATTGATGTTAACGCCAGTGGAACGCGCGTGATTCAGCCTTTATGGTATGCGAATGAAAAAGGTCATGGAAGCGTAATTGAAAGTAGTAATGAAGAACAACAAATAAAAATTACTGCTATTGGTAACGGTATTTTACGATTTGCTTTTAGGGCACCTGATAAACGCTATAAAGATAAACGCTTTCCTTTATATATAGATTATACATCTATAAAAATAGACGGGCGCGAATTATTAAGCAAGCCTGTTATAACGTGGCACGATTTACCATTTAGGTATGAAATGCCAGTTAAAAATGGTCAGGTTATAAATATCATTATAAACCAACGGCACCATAAATACCTGAAAGAGGATTTAAAAGACATTATATGTAAAGTAATGCCTCTGTCGACTTATGTTCAAAAGAATGCAAATAAATTACTAAAACTTTTAAGAAGCTTTATAACTAAAAAATCTAAAGTTCATATTGAAGACAAATTCACTAAAATAATTAAAATATGCGGTATAAAGTTTCGTGTACACGATAAACATGCAGAAATATTGGATGCCTTAAATAACATGCGTTTAGATATTAACGGCGTAATTAAAGCACAGAACATTAAGTTGGATAGGACGGAACATGCAATAAACAATTCTGTAAAGCAGATAGAAGAAAGGCTAGATAAACAGACAAGAATTGTATCTGCAGAAGTTATGGGGGCTCAGGATAAGTTAAACAATAGTTTAATGACCATCGCACAAGAATTGTATAACGGTATAACCGCCGTATTAAAAGACAACGTAATGGATTTAAATGATAACCTAATTCATATGTTAAAAATACATATGTATACTATAAATCGTCAGATGGATGAAATAAAAGAATATTATGGAGAATTACAGCAATTTACGAGTGATACTTTGTCTATTCAGCATAAACAATTAAAAGAAGAAGCTAAAAAATTGGAAGAATCTATAAACTTAGTTTCATCGTTGATTGCTGATATAAAGGAAAATATCAATAAAAATAAGCAACAATTGTTATCAAATATCAAATCAGATATAAAATCGGTTACAAATTTGACTCAGTCTTTATTAAAAAATAACGAGGAATCTGCATTAAATATTATGGATGTTGTTAATAATATGCGTGATGATATCCGGTCACAAAATGTTAATATCAAATCCGTGGCTGATCAGACAGAAGAAATAGTTCAAGATTTAAAAAACAGTATTGATGCAGAATTTAAAGCAATGCCGGTCGAAATTGAAAAAAAGCAACAATATATAGCAAGATTACACTATGAACCGTATTGGGCAAATGTTTATCATGATACAATACTTAATAGTACGTGGTTGAAGGATAAAGCCGTTTCACCAGGTCGTTGGGCGGTATCGTATATAGTGTTATATGTACTTTATCGTACTTTGAACGAGATGAAACCTATGAATATTTTAGAATGCGGTTTAGGCCAATCTTCAAAGTTGACGGTACAATACGCAAATGCACATAACGCGAATTTGACCATTTTTGAAAATAATCCAGATTGGATAAAGTTTTTTGAAAACAATTTTTTAGGTGCAGACAAATATATTAAATTACTAGATTTAGAAATGGTAGAGTTAGTTCCTCCGTATAAATCTAGAACTTATGCAGGTTTTAAAGACTCCATAAAGGATAAAAAGTTTGATATGGTGTTGATTGACGGACCTCTTGGATGTGAGCGTTATTCCAGACCAGAAATTTTAGATATTGTTGACAATCTTGCACCGTCGTTTATCATAATGTTAGACGATATGAACAGAATTGGTGAACAGGACATATGGAAACTTTTGAAAGAAAAGTTGACTAAAAAAGGTATTGCCTTTGTAGAACGGTTGTATGCTAGTGATAAGGTTCTAGGGGTAATATGCTCTCCTGATTTACAATTTCTGACAAGCTTATAAATGGGAAGGAAACAATGAAAAAAAATTATCGTTATAGTATAATTTTAGTTTCATTTGTAGTTGCGCTAGCGGCTGCGTGGGGGATATATCGTATTGTATATAATAAAGGTTTACAAAATGATATTAAGACAACGACAATTGATACTAAAATTTTTCGTCCGTATATTTTAGGAACGAATATATCGTTTGCTAAGGGCGGAAACAGTTCAGATTTTGTTAAAATATCTGATGGCTGGGGAGGACAAGAACCAAAGCATCGTTGTGCTGTTGGGGCGCAAACAGTTATACGTTTGTATATTCCGGACAGCCAGGGTGGTAATTTACGTTTGACCCTGGATGGTTTCGGGGTATACCCATATAAAACTGAAAAGTATCAAGAAGTTACTGTATTTGCAAACGACGTCAAAATTGCTGTATGGCAGGCGGCTCATAATGGACCGTTTAATGTTGATATACCGACAGATTTAATAAAAGATAATACATTGACTATACGTTTCGTTCCCAGAAAACCGTATAGTCCGCCACCAGACACAAGAAAGCTTAGCATGGCCGTAAGAGAGATTAAGATAGATCGGGTTTTCGGGGCTCAGACTAAGCGTAAAATAGGTAAATGGGTAAAAGAAAATCTGATGGGAGGCGGTATAAAGCAAAATTTTGATACAAATATATCAAAAGACGATGCTTGGTTATAGCGCAAGGTTTACACGTCATGTCTCAAAAAATTAATATTAGTAAACTGGCTCGTAATGCGATCGTAAATAATTATAGACGTATGTGGCCATATGTAAAACCTTACTGGCGCCAAGGTTTGTTGTCGATATTGTTGGCCATGCCTATAGGTGCGTTAGAGGGGGTTATTGCTATGTCGTTAAAACCCTATATGGATTTAGTCATGATAGATAAATCCATGCAGGCGGCATGGTACATCCCATTGGTAATAGTTATCTTTACCTCTTTGCAGGGGGCTTTGACCTATGCGGCCAATTATTTGAATACATGGGTTGGTGCTAAAATTACAAATTTATTAAAATTAGATTTGTATAAAAAGATGCTGGGTTTTGAAACGAATTTCTTTAATCGCAGAAATTCCGGTGACATTTTACAAATGTTCAATAAAAACGCAGACTCCGCTTGTTCAGGTTTGCTGACAAATCTGAAAAATTTTGTGCAGAAAATATTTACGGCATTATCGCTTATTTTTGTATTGTTTTATAATTCGTGGCAACTGGCGCTTGTTTGCGTTACAATTTTAATTGTTGCATTTTTACCTATGACGACGCTTAAAAAGAAAATACAGTCTGTTTTTGATAGTTCTTTGGTTGCCGAGTCGTCTTTGATGACCGCTTATAATGAGACTTATGCAGGTAACAAAACTATCACTGCTTATAATTTAGCTGATTATCAGCAAAATAAGTTTAAATCTATTTTAGACGGTGTTTTTAATTTGCAGATGAAAATGGTAAAGCGGACAAGGTGGTTAACGCCTGTAATGCATATAATTTTATCAATTGGTATCGGTGCGGCAATATGGTTCGGTTCTTTTCTTGTGTTAAATGGTATAATAACCAGTGGTGGTTTTGTGTCTTTCTTAACAGCTTTGATAATGTTATACAACCCCATGAAAAGTTTAGGTTCTAATTATAATTCTGTTTTAATGTCTTTTATGGCTATTGAACGTGTGTTTGATATTATGGATAGTGTTCCAGCAATTACTGATAAACCTAACGTTAAAGATATGCCTCCTGTACATAAAACAATAGAATTTAAAAACTTATACTTTGAATATAATAAAGGCACACCGATATTAAAGAACATAAATCTAACGGTAGAGCAGGGACAAATCATAGCATTGGTTGGTAATTCCGGTGGTGGTAAGACGACGCTGGTAAGCCTGTTGCCAAGATTTTATGATCCGACGCAAGGTGCGATTTTAGTTGATGGCATGGACATTCGGGATTTTTCGCTTAAATCCTTACGTCAAAACATAGGCGTTGTTTTCCAGGATAACTTTTTATTTGCCGGTACAATTCGTGAAAACATCATGCTGGGTAACGAAAGTGCCAATGAAGACCAGTTGAATACCGCGGTTAGAATGGCTTGTTTGGATGATTTTATAAGAAGTTTAAAAAATGGTCTAGATACTCAGATAGGGGAACGAGGTATTTTATTATCTGGTGGTCAGAAGCAGCGAGTTGCCATTGCGCGTGCTTTTCTAAAAAACGCTCCTATTTTGATATTAGACGAGGCGACGTCGGCGTTGGATAATAAGTCTGAAGCCGTAGTTCAACAGGCAATAGAAAATTTGATGCGCGATAAAACGGTTTTCGTAATTGCGCATAGATTATCTACTATTAGAAACGCATCGAAAATAGTCGTTGTTAATCAAGGTGAAATAGTAGAAGCTGGAACGCACGAAGAGCTAATGCAGCATGAATGTGGTGCATACAAAACGCTTTATGACATGCAGTTTAAGTGTAACGCAGAAGCACAGAAATAATATTTTACCGAGATTTCATGCGTTTCAAAGCTTCTGTTATAATTTCTTTATCTGTGCGTCGTAATTTCCAATTTTTTAAAGCGTTTTCAAAAAGTTCTTTTTTTCTTGGTTCAAATTCTTCTGGGAATAAATCAGATTTAATGACATTGCATATTTGATGGCTTATTTGTAAGTTTTCTGTATCATCTGTTCCGCCATGATGTCTAGGTATTATATGGTCTATGGTAAGCTTTTGATTTTTATATATAGGTTGTCCACAAATGGCGCAAATAATATGTTCTTGGATAATTTCTATATTGCAGGTAAGTCTTAATTTATATTTGACGATAGGTTCTTTCTTTTTACAGGCCATATATAAAACCCTTTTTTATATGCTTTTCTAAGCAAGAATAGGAGAAAAGGCTTGTCCAGGTCAAGTATAAAATGGGGGGTAAGGCATATATTTTAATTTAGTAAAATATATATTTATATAAAATCAAGCCCCATTTTATGGGGCTTGGTTTTGTAATTATTTACTGCCGCGGCTTTTTACAACTTCACGTACCATTTCTCGAAATTCTGACTGAAATCTTGTCGGAAAGATTAAAACTGCTTCTTTCGTTATCCCATCTGGCATTTTTAGGTTATCGTCATTCAACATTACGCCGATACGTGCTGCTGCGGCACGTAATTCTTCCTTTTTGCCTGGTTTAGGTTGTATAGCCATATATTCAATCTGTTCACTTGCACGACCAACTAATTTTTTCGGATCTGGAAATTTATTAATATAACCATAATCTTGAATTAATGAATCCAATTCTTCTTTTATAGTCATTTTGCACCTCGTTGTATAAAGTGTTATGATATTAAGTTTTTATAAAACATTCACATATATAGTTATTATTTATAAAACTATAATGGTCAAGTGATTTTTTTATCTCTATTCTGTAATAATTTGTCTGTTTATAAACCTTTATTGTTACAAATACATTAATGTACAGAATTTTGTAGGGCAGTACAAGATTTTGCGGCCTGTGATGTAAACTTTTGGCATTTTTCCTCTGAATAATCATAATACCCATTGTTGTTAAGATAAGATATTGCAACAGAACAAAAGGCCTCTAATTCTTGCATGCCGAAACGATATACAGAAGAGAATTCATTACTCCCATTTTTTATTATATTGTGGGATGCAAGCGCTTCAAACATATCATAAAGCTCTAGCATCAATCGAGACCGGTTAGAACCATATACTGTATATGCTGCATTATCTAAGCATTGAAAGTTAAATACTACGGTATTAGATGATAAATTGCTTGTTATAGTAACATTATTATTATTTGAAGATGTAGCTTTCGTACTAGCAACATTTGTATCATTCGACGCTGCTTCATCTTTCACAGTAACGTTGTCATTATTTGAAGGTGTCGCTTTCGTACTGGCAATAGATGTATCATTTGATGTTTCTTCATCTTTCACAGTAACGTTGTCATTATCTGAAGATGTCGCTTTCGTACTGGCAATAGATGTATCATTTGATGTTTCTTCATTTTTTACAGTAACGTTGTCATTATCTGAAGGAATGGAATATATTTTTGTAATACTATCATTATTAGATTTAATCGCATATTCAACTAAAGAAACACATTGGGTTGAATTATCTATCTCGTTATAGTTTTTTATACAACATTGTAGAATATCTGCTACAGACCAAGGTTGGACACCTAAACACTGCTGAAAAGCATATGTGGTTTGCTGACTGATAGATAAAAAAATGCTTTCAACGCTCTGAGGATACCAATATATTTTAGTGTTTAAATCGTTTAATACGATTGACGGCATTTCATTTGCAACCGCGCTGTTATATAATAATGTAAATCCAAGTAAGCTCACAATTATTTTTTTCATTATAATACTCCTTCACACTTATCAGCTATTTCTACAGCGTGCTTTATTGCGCTGATTTGCGAAGCGTTAAATATTGTTGCAACGCCACTGGCAACTGTTGCACCCCCTGCCATTATGTTTGCAGCTGTATTCAGATTTTTTTCTTTGTTATCATCCCCTTGCCGAGTGTTTTGGGTATTTGCTTTGGCAGATATTATTGTTCCTATTAAACCAACGCCAGCTCCTACACCAGAGCTAACTGTTGCGTTGGTGGAGCGTTTATTTATATTGTTTAAATTAACTGTTCGCCATTCTCCACAATTTGTAATAATATTCTGTGATTGTTTTTCTTGATTGTCTGTTGCCGTACCGCTAACGTGCGCGACCATGCGTGCCTTTGAAAGTTCATCTACAGCTGTAATGCACCGTTTAATTTTAGCGTTCAGGTCATAGTCAATCCGATTAGAACCTGCAATTACCGCTCCGGCAATATTTGTTGCAGTATTTGTGGCCATCAGCCCGGTGCGAACATTGCCCATTTTGATAGATTTTTTTTCTTCCTTCGAAACCGAAGCAAGTTCAAGTTTAAAGTTTTCTACATACCGCAGCATTAGATCTTTAAAAGCGGTTTCATTAATTTCTATTTTCGTTAATTTATCTGAGGCAATAACAGGTGAATTCTCATCTTCAGCTTTTTTGTCCTGAGCAGATTTAGCGATTCCAACGGCAGTTGCGCCGATACCGATAGTTGCGCCCACACCAGTAACAGCAGTATTTATGCCGGCCATAGTTTTTAATGTTTCTAATTCACTTGAAATATTACCGCATGCCAGACGAGCATTTTCAATTGCTTCATCTAACTCTGGAGATATTGCAAATGCCGGGAATGAAATAAAGCAGCATACTGATAGGAGTATTTGTTTCATATTTATCTCTTTAAACTATGTTTATTTACCAATAAGTATACCATATTGAGCAGTAAAAGTAAAATCTCAAATTTAGGCTAAAATTAATTATTATTGTGTGTCAAATATGTGTTTTTGTTTTACAACTAGAGCAATTTAGAGCCATTTTTATCCAACTTTGCATAAAAACGGGATAGAAGACAGACAATAAAAAATCCGCAGAAATCTGCGGAAATCTGTGGCTCGGGCAACTGGACTCGAACCAGTGACATACGGATTAACAGGTTAAATGGCAAATAAACTGCGCAGAAAAAGTGGCGGATTTCTGCAGGTTGTAGCGGGTTATTTTTGTGTAAAAATCACATTGTGATGACAGCGTGTGCTTTTCGGGATAGAACTGATGTCTTGTGTGATTTAATTTTCTGAAAGCCAAGCACAGCAAGGCTTATAGCCTAGGTACCCCTACCTGTGAAATCAACGATGATATCTATCAGATTTCCATAGCTGAACCAGTTGTATAACACAATGAATTTACATAGAAATTCTTATTTCAAAAACGCAATGTATTATTTTTGTCCAAAAATGGATAAAACATGGATTGTATCCGAAATGTCAGTATGCTTAACTTGCTTTTATATGAATAATTTAGTAGCCTTTTGTGTAAAGGAACCGGCGTGAAAGTAACTGCTGCGATTTTTAGAAATGGCGATAATGTTCTGCTGATGCGACGGGCGGCTGACCAACCTTTGGCGGGCGAATGGGAATATCCTGGTGGCAAGTTTGAAGATGGCGAAGACGGACCAACATGCCTGCACAGGGAACTCTACGAAGAATTGGGAATAGACGCAGAAATTGGCGACCTGATTACAATCGCAAAACATACAACAGATTCTGGCAAGGTTATCGAATTGTACGCATACGAGATTTTGGGGTATACCGGTGAAATCCAACTGCGCGTCCATGACGATATGCACTGGGTGCCAGTATCGGAATTGATTGCTCATCCACAATTACCAGCTGATAAAAAGGTATCCGAGGTATCGATAAAACAAAAGGTTGAATTACAAAAAGAATATCCATTGCCACATCCGTTAAAGAATGATGACGTTGAAACTTTGATGAAAAAATTAAGGATGATGGTTCGCACCATGGAATCATTTAATCCTCAGGCTACAAAAGACAAGGCTCTTATGGGGCTACATAGTTTGGTGGGGGCTATTATTTCTCTGTCGGCAGAGGTTTATGATGCTCTGCAAAATAACAGAGTTTTTGTGGCCAGTTCCATTACGTGCCAAATTTTAGAAGCTGAAATACAACTGCTATGGTTAAACAAGCATTTTAATACCAGGGGCAAAGATTTTATAGATTTTGGATATGTTGAACAAATAGAAATGTTGCGTGTACACCCAGATCGTAAAGATAGGGTTTTAGAACTACTAAAACAAAATAATTGTGACAGATTCCTACGTAAAAACCTTAAGAATCCAAATATACTCGATCGTAACAGTTACAACAAAAAGTGGTACGGTGATACGATACAAAACATATCAGAAGATTATTTCAAGCTTGTTTTAGAGTCAATTCAAGACACACCAGAGTTGGTTGCATATTATGAAAACAAAGATATAAACTACGAAAATTATCAACTGTTTTGTGGCTATAAACACTTTTCTCCATATTTGGTAAGAAGATTTTTTGCAACAAGTCAATCTTTTCAAGAAGATGAAAGTAAATATGCTAGGATGGCGGTTTTACAAACTGTTTTGAATTCTATACTAAACGTTTGTTTTATCCTTGAACAACATGGCGATCATATTTTGAATTCAAAACCAGTTGCCACGGAAGGTTTGACACCAGCATCGGCTAAATAAAATATAGTTTTTTAGAGTATTTTTGATACGTACTTTGCTATTGGGGCAAAATTGTCGTCATCTACAGGAATTGGAGAATTATCTGGATCGGAAACGTTATCAGATAACAATAAACCAAAATTGTTTACGTTTACAAATCGTTTTATTTTTGCCCCGTTGTCAATTCTGGCTAATATAATCTGATTGTTTGAAGGTGTTTCTCCTAGTTGAAATTTTTTGAATAATAATAATTCGCCGTCTTGAAAAGTTGGTGTCATAGAATTGCCTGCAACTTCAACTAGAATAAGGTCTTCTGGTTTATATCGATTTTTGTTTAATTTTACGGTGCTTGTATCAATAGTGTCAGGGATAACTTTTTCTGCCGCGCCAGCACGTGCGATTATTCTAGGTAACACAATTGTATCTAATGAATCGATATTTAACGAATCGCCTTGCCCAAAGTCAATATTCGTAATTTTATATTTTTTATCGTTTTTTATTAAGAGTCCATCACGTACCATATTGGTTAAGTGGTGCAATATCAAAGGTTTGCTTAATGTCTGTTCATCAAAACTGTCCAAGCATATTTTTTCATATATTTCAGACAAAGACAATTCATGTCCCGCTCGTAAGACAGCTAAAATTTGGTCTTTTTTCATGTTGACGATTCCTCTTCACCGTATACTATACCATAAAATAAATCTGATAAAAAGCAAATATTTTTTATTAAACAAAAACATTTAACAATTCTATCGCGTATTTAATTTTTTTGTTGAAATTGTGTGATGTTTTTGTTATTGTATTTCCAGTGTTTGGGTGGTTTGAAGCCGGTTACCATCGTGATTCTGCCTCCCGAATAAATTAACAGAACTTACGCATAAGATCGGCTGTGTGTGATACAAAAGGAAAGGAGGCGCAAATGACAACATGTCGCAAAACATCGGCCAAAATAGCCGGTATTGCTTCGCATGCACTACGTAGTAAATCTACATCTGTTACTACGAAGAAACTTGCAGGCACCGCGATGTCGCAACGGGCTGGTTGTAAGCATTGTGGTAAGCGCTAAAAGAAACGGACTGGATAAAATACCGTCCAGTCCTTTCCTAAAAACCTATGACAATTATAACATAAAAAAATAAAAAATAAAGGACAAAAAATGTCTGATTTAAAATTAGAATGGAAAGAATGTAAGCCTGAAACAGAATTCAAAAATGTTTCAGAAAAAGCGGGTGTATACATTATATCCACAAAACAAGAAGTTGATGGTCAATACGAAGTAAAATACGTAGGACAGGCGTCAAATTTAAAAGAACGTGCACAGCAGCATTGGTCAAAAAATGAACAAAATACCGAACTGAAAAATCATATTGCAAAAGGATATGCAATGAAATTCAGTTGTGCAGAACTGCCGTTTCAATCTGAACGTGATGAGGTGGAATTGTTTTTGTTCAAACATTTTGACCCAGTGTACAACAAGTGTACCCCTTCGGCAAAAACATCGTTGTCGTGTGATTTGCCGGAAGTGCGAAAACACAAATAATGTAAAATGGGTGGCTTTATGCCACCCATTTTGATCGCTTGTCCATGTATAATGGCTCCAGATTACGTTTGAATTCTTCAACAATATCGTTAATTTCTTTATTAACTTTATCATCAGGTATAATTTTGCCATCTTTTATTTTGCAAAATATCAAATCATATAACGGTCTGTATTCTGGTGTGTCTTTGCCATAATACAAATCTTTAGAAGCTTGCATAATTTTGAAATTATAATCAGTCAGTTTAAGTATAGCGACGATGATTTCTTTGCCCCAGTACATATAAGCCTGATTTTGTAATGAACGTAATTTTTCAATAACGTCATGTTGTTTTATTAGTCTCTGGTGTGGAACCAGGTGGTTTACTCGTTCCGGATACACATCGGCATTGCCAGGATGTGCCGCTGTTTCTGCTTTTATCCATTCAAGTGCTTCGTCATGTTCTACTTGTGCTATCATTGGCATTCTAACACCAATGTAGAGGTCTTGAATAGCGTAAACGGCACGCATAATTTCTGCGGCAAGTTCGATTTTCTTTTTGCCGATAAATTCTCGTTTCCATGCATACAAAGCCATCCCAGCAATAACCGCTGTGGCAACTGATGCTGTACAAGAAATAATGTCTGTCGTTATCATAGGTTTGATAATATTCGTAATTTTACGTTATTTCAATAAGTTTTTATCAGCAGTATAACAGGATTCTTGAAAATATTTTTCGCTTTTGTTAGGATAAAAAGTGTTTTAAGGAAAGGATAGAATTCATGACAAAGAATGAACTGTTTTTAGAATTGGCTAAACCGAACGCACAAGGCGTTAGTCGTTGGGTACGTGTTACAGAATTTGTGGGGAAATATGCTGATCTGGCTTTTGGAAACGGTGCATCTTGGGCTAGAAAAGAATCGTCCTTGGCAAAAAAATATATTGTAGAATTTGATAAAACTATAACCAGCGGAAATGGAATTGATGCCATCAGACTAAATGGTTTGAATAACGGGGATTTTTCGCAACACATAAGTCCAGAAATAAAAAAGGTTATAAAAGCCCAAAGGTGTGTTGTCTTAGGAACCTCTAATCCAGAAGTGGATCATAAAAATGGTATGAAAAATGAAGCTAGAGTCATGAGAAATGAAGAACAGCGTTTGTCGGATTTTCAACCGTTAAGTAAAGCCGCCAATGATGCAAAACGACAATTTTGCAAGGAATGTATGAGAACTCGTACAAGATATGATGCAAAAAAGTTGGGGTACCCAATGTCATACTATAAAGGTGGTGCACACCACAATTTTGAAGAAGACGCTTGTGTTGGGTGTTATTGGTATGATCCCAAAGAATTTAAAAAACATTTAAAGAAAAAAGAAGACTAAAACAGGGGGGGCGCATGTATCACGTGTTTGTAGTTAACGATGTTACGTTCAAATATCACTTGGAATATTTGTTTGCAGGTACTTGCGCACTTCAAAATCCAGATTTTTTAGAAGATAGTGAGTATCGCAATCCTTCAAATAAAAATGATGGTGTAACACCAAAGCAAGAGTTATCAATCTGTGGAATGATAGCAGATGTTTCAAGAATAAGACCTGGCGATAAAGTTATATTTTATCTTACACAAACAACAGAACATGAGGGTATGTTTTTTGGAATATTTGTTGTAAAAGGACTAGCGTTTTTTGATTCAAATGATGGTAATTATTTGTCGCCTCAGCTCGGAGTAAATCTGAATTTTAGGGTTATATTGTCACCAGATAAAGTTTATGCACGAGGAGTTAGTGAGAGAGAAGCGTTAGATAGTTTACGTGGAATTACACACCCAAGTCAAATGTGTTGGAGTATGATATATAGAAAATTAAAAGGTAAACGTGGTTGTACAATGATCACAGATTATGAAGCCTATAGATTAGTCAATCTAATCAAAAAAGCTAATAATGGTAGGGAATTAAAATCAAAATGTTTTACGTATGACAATGAGTTAAATCAAATTACAAGCAATGAACAACGTAATCCTTACAGGGGCACAAAGTGTGATCTTGATGTTAAAGATAGAATGTTGGTAAAAGCAGAACGTCAAAATAAATATGAAGCACATTTACAGGCATATGTTTTGCAACACATAGATAAAAAGCCATTAAAAGATCTATTAAATATAGACACAAATGTACCAGTGTGGATTGGAAATGAAGTATCTTGTGGTGTAGGAATGCAGAGCATAGATATAATGACTCAGCAATGTGGAAAAAAAGATATTTACATAAACGTTATAGAATTAAAATGCGTGGAACCTTATGATGATATTCTAGATAAACAATTGCCGAAATATGAGAATTGGATTTTGGATTATATTTCTCCATTATATCAAGAAAAACATGTCCATATTCGTCCAATAATAATCGCCAAGTTATTTGGCCTGAAAGAGCAGACAGGGTGTTTTGTTCAAAAATGTCAAAAGATAAAAAGTTACACAACGGGCAACACAACCGTTGAACCGGTTTGTTATATTGGATATACTATTGATGAAGATATAAAATTTACCAAGTTGGTTTAATTTATTGTTTCTTGAACACAATAATATATTCGTGTTTGAAGACATAAAAGTCACTATTTAATGCTCTGTAACGCCAAATTGCGTGCTTATTGGATTTGCCCTTTGTTTCTTCAAAATTTTTTATCAAAATAGCTTTAAGTATGAAATTTTTACGCATAAATAAATTCATACAATAAAAGCCAAGGGGGGTAATCTGACTGTTGGAATATTTATCGCCGATAACGACAGCGCAATATCTTCCTTTCTCCAAATGCTTTGTTGTATTATCGATAATTGCGCTAAAAGAATCCAAGAAATCATTCAAGTTTTTTGAATTAGATAAATCGTTCGCATCTTCAGAAAACTTCACAATATCCCAATAGGGGGGATGCAAAATTACAAACTGAACTTTTTTTATACCTAAACCTTGTAGTTCTTTTTCTAAGTCAACAGAACGACTATCTCCCACAATAATTTTACTGGTAATATTTTCTTTCTTTTCCGTGATTATTCTGCGATATGCCTCGACTGCAACATCACGCTGCAACTCTATGCCAATCGAATTGCGGTTCATCCTTTGAGCTTCGATCAATGTTGTGCCGCTGCCCATAAAGGGGTCTAATACCCAATCGCCAGATTTGGTGTACCTTGTTAATAATTGATGCGGAATTTGTGGAATAAAATTTCCATGGTAATGTCCACTATGCGCACCAGAGTTGTCGCGTTTTTCTATAATCCATAGTGAATCTGTATATATATCCCCGTATTCTCTCCATCGTTGTATATCAATATCGTTGTAGCGAGACATTTTAACTGTCCTTTTTTACAAGGCAATGTAGATATTCAATGGTTTCGTTAGCGGATATATTGCGGTTTTCATCTTTGTCAGCCTTGAACCTGCGATACGTTTTTGTATAAAAAGAATATTCGCCATACTTTGACATTATATCTTTGATTTGGTCAAGGGACATAAGCCCCTCGTTATTATAGCTCAAGAAGATGTATTTAAACTTTGCTTTCTTAATCAAATCTTCAAAAACGTCGCATACGGTTTTTGCAGAACAAAATGCGCTTTTTTGATCGGAATAATTTCTAAGACCCGTGACCCCCTTAACGGTTGGGTTATCATATTTTGCGATAGTTTCAAGCACATGATAATTTGCACAGTACTGGCGTTCATTATATGGTGGGTCCAGGTATAATACATCGCCCTCGATCTCATTTACCAGTTCGTTAATATCTTTGTTATAAGCTTTGCCTTTTGGACCGTTTACAATCGGCAATGGTTCCAATATAAAATCCTTTGCTGCGGACTTTTTGATGTTTTTCAGAAAAGCACCGTACACAGAAGCTGTATTTGCATATTTATCAATAGAATTTATAAGAGAAGCTAAATAATAGAAATAAGTGTCTTTATCAATTTCATTTGCTTTAAGCAATTTTTCTAGCTCTGTTCGTATGGCATCGCATTTTCTGCCATTGGAATCTGTAAAATAATTCCTGCCGGAACCAGATCCAGCACAATAATTATTATAAATAAAGCCGTCAATTCCTGGTAATGAATTTAGATGATCCAACAAGTCTGTTCGTACGGAATCAGTGTTTTCTATCAGGTGTTTATTTACAACAAAACTGTAATATTGCAGGTCATTTGATAGAACTTTGCAGCCAAGGCCTCTGTAATATGCCCCAACAACACCTGTACCGGCAAATAAGTCTGCAAAGGAATAAGGGGTGCCATCTTCGTAATTAGTAACTTTCTTGACGGTTTCGTGTAAAAAATCTAATAAAGAGTACTTCGACCCTATGTAATTCATCCGCGTTTCCTTAAATGTTTCTCAACAATCCTTAATACAGTTAAATATCGTTGTTGAATGATAAGCATTTTTTGTGCAAAAAAGCAAATGGTTTTTAAGCTTGTTTAGAAAAACTTATGAAAAAACAATTTGTTGAATAAAATAATTTTTATGTTTCTATGTTTTTTTCACATCGCTGACATTTGAAATAATTTGCGCTGGATCCGGCTGAGTAACCAGGCTTGTTGGCAAAAATATAAAAATAATAAAAACACCGCCTTTTGTGGCGGTGCTTTTTTCAAACATATTGCTTACATAGCTGTTGCTATGTTCGCTTTTTTATTGTCGTTAGATGCTTTTGGAGTAAAACTGACTTTTAAACCTAATGCATCTATTGTTTTAAATACTGTTTCTACATTAGGACGACGTGCCCCAGAGAAACTTTTATATAAAGATTCGCGACCTACACCTATCTCTTTTGATATTTTATTTATGCTACGTGCTTTGGCAACATCACCAAGAGCTATTAAGAAAAATTCAATATCATTTTCTTCCCACGCAGCTTCAAGATAGTTAGCGATATCTTCTTCTGTTTTAAGATGATCAAGAATGTTCCATTCTGTCACCTTGTTACGCTCCTTTTTCATTTTTTACTCCTTTGAGTAAAGTAGTTTCATACTACTGGTTTGCCAAAATTTTCTTGGCTTTTTCTATATCTGACTGTTGGGTTGATTTATCGCCGCCAATCAGTAACAAGATTATTTCCTCGCCTCGTTGGGTGTAATAAACCCTATAGCCTGGACCATAATCTATGCGCAACTCGAAGATGCTATCCCCCACAGATTTGCAATCGCCAAAATGTTCTTGGGTAGCAATTCGTCTGAGCCGGACGTCTATCCTTGCCTTCGCTTTACTATCTTTTAATTTGTTATACCACCTTAAATACTCGTTTGTTTCTACTATTACCATTTTCAAAGCTCCATAACTGATTTCGTCCAGTCCCTACGTCCTTCATATACTCTCCCTTGTTGTTTTTGTTCGTTATTATTGTATCCAAATGGATACAAAAAGTCAAGAATTTTTTTATAAAAATTTTCACTGTGCTAAAACAGTCTTTTTCCACGATGCAGCCATTTGGGATAATTTGCGCTGGAGGCAGCGCAGTAGCCAAGCCTGGCGAAAGGTAAGTTTGCCGCCATTTGTTCTGCGTATTGCCGCTTCTAGTTTGCATAACGAACGACAGGCGGCAAAGTAGAGCATAGTAAAATTTGTATTATGGTTAGGTTGTATCTCGTCAAAGTGCTTATACTTCATGTGCGTCCCCTTAAAAAAGTTGTCGTATTTGTGCTTATCTTTCCAAGATTGTCCAGTCATTTGTTCATAATGACAAAAATAAAAATACACAGATGTACACCAGATGTGTGATTTTTTGCAGAAAAAGGTTGGTATGCTGCGGTTTTTACTTTTGTGACAGACGGACTAGCGTTCCATAGTTCGCAGGCAAAAAAGGGCTCTTTTCAGGTATGAAATCAATACTGAAATCAGACCTGAAATCATACTGAAATCAGGTATGATTTCATCACGGTTTCATCTATGATTTCAAGTATGAAATCTGTGTGATTTCAGAGATGATTTCAGCAGTAATGGTATATATTACTGTGTGTCAAATATATGTTTTTGTTTTATAACTAGGGCAATTTAGAGCCATTTTATCCAATTTTGCATAAAAACGGGGTAGAAAACAGACAATAAAAAATCCGCAGAAATCTGCGGAAATCTGTGGCTCGGGCAACTGGACTCGAACCAGTGACATACGGATTAACAGTCCGTTGTTCTACCGACTGAACTATGCCCGAATAACGTTCGTCTATCTTATACTACTTTTTTGCCCTTTTCAAGTCTTTTTTTATTCGTTGCCATTTCTCTTTTATGGTGCTATATTCCTTACCGTCCAATACTTATTAATACAGAGGTAATCAAATGCTACTGAAAGGAAAAAAAATTCTAATTACAGGCGTTGCTAACGACTGGTCTATGGCTTGGGCTATCGCTAAACGGGCTCATGAGGAAGGTGCGGAAATCGCAATGCCATACGCTATGCCTAACCTGGAAAAGCGCGTGCGCCCGCTGGCAGAATCCATCGGCGCTAAATTCGTCCAGGAATGTAACGTGCAAAACGATGAACAGATGGATTCTTTGTTTGATAATATCGAAAAAGAATGGGGAAAATTAGACGGTATGTTACACGCCATCGCTTTCTCTGATAAAAATGAATTGACAGGGCGCTATGCAGATACAACGCGCGCAAACTTTAAGAATACAATGGACGTTTCCGTATATTCTTTGGTGGATTTAACCAGACGTGCTTCTAAACTTATGACAGATGGCGGAAGTATCGTAACGCTGACTTATTATGGCGGCGAAAAGTCCGTGCCAAATTACAACGTTATGGGTGTCGCAAAATCTGCTCTGGATAGCAGCGTTCGTTATCTGGCTTCTGATTTGGGACGCGATAAAATTCGTATTAACGCAATTAGCGCAGGACCTATCATGACATTAGCGTCTTCTGGCGTTGGAGGAATGAAGTCTATGTTGCGTTTGAACGCAGAACAAACACCATTGCGCCGCAACATGACGCTGGATGACGTTTCTGGTGCCGCAGTTTACTTGTTAAGTGATTTGTCTAGCGCCGTTACGGGCGAAGTTCATCATGTTGACTGTGGATATTCAACAACTGGTATGATACCAAACGAATTGAAAGAGGTTCTATTAAAAGGCTTAGATGAGCAGAACTAAAATTTCACAGCGTTAAAAAAACCGCCTTTTGTGGCGGTTTTTTATTACGAATATTTTCTTATAAAAAATAATTGATTTTTAATAAGAATACAATCATAATTAGAATATAATCTTATTAAATAGAGGAGATTAAAGGGAGGACACTATGCTGACCAATACAATGTTCTGGCGAGCAATAGATAATCTTGCGGCGGCGCATAACATTTCTTGTTCTAGATTGGCACAGATTAGCGGGATGGATATAACCGCGTTAAATAAAAGCAAAAGAATGGGGGCTGATGGGAAACCTCATTGGATGTCGGTTGGAAGTTTAGCAAAAATTATGAATGCAACAAACACAAGTTGGGCAGAATTTGCAAGTTATTTCCCCCAAGATCATGGGCGCGCATAATTTTAATTGAAGATATTTCCATTGTATTCCATGCTCGAATTTTTTATAATTGGTGCATGAGTAAAACACCTGATTTATTTATATTAGCAGAGCATGCCGATTTGTTGAAAAAATTGGCGGAATGGGACGTTGCTTATCATAAAAACGACGCACCAATAGTGGATGACGCTACCTATGATGCTGCGCGCCGACGTGCAATGGAGATAGAGGCAGAATACCCTGAACTTTCAAAAAATGGTGCATCTGCACATGTTGGTGCGGCTGTATCCGAAAAGTTTAAATCTTATCATCATAGCGTACCTATGCTTTCAATATCAGACGTTTTTAATGAGGCGGAGGTTGCCGATTGGTTTAATAAACTTGCAAATAAAGATGTTTTTATAGAACTGAAAGTAGATGGGGTTTCTTATGCGGCTCGTTATGAACATGGTAAATTGGTACGTGGGCTAACTCGGGGTAGTGGCGTTGAGGGTGAAGATATTACGGAAAATTTGCGTACCATACCGGATATACCAAAGCAGTTACGTGGCGATTTCCCAGATGTAATAGAAGTGCGAGGAGAGGTATATATGTCTCGCTTGGATTTTTTGGCTCTGAACGCAGCGGCAGAGCAATCTGGAGATAAAATTTTTGCAAATCCTCGTAATGCTGCAGCTGGATCTTTAAGGCAATTAAACCCAGAAGTAACTGCGTCAAGACGTTTGTCCGCGTTTGCGTATACTTATGGGGAATTATCAGCGCGAAATTGGGAAACTCAGTCAGAATATTTCGAAAAGTTAGAATCTTGGGGTTTTAAGACAACTGGACGTTGGGCGCATCATGCACATAATATGGCGGACATTCAGAAAGTATACAATGATGTTATGATGATGCGATCAGATATACCGTTTGATATAGACGGATTAGTGTTGAAGGTAAATAATGTTGATTTGCAGGAAAAAATGGGGGCTCGTGCAAATAGTCCTCGTTGGGAAGTTGCATATAAATTTCCTGCCGCGCGCGCTATAACGACCTTGCAGGCGATAACCGTACAGGTCGGACGTACCGGCGTTCTTACACCGGTTGCAGAATTAGAACCGATAAATATCGGGGGGGTATTGGTTTCAAGAGCAACGCTGCATAATGCTGATGAAATTGAACGTTTAGGATTGAACGTTGGAGATAAAGTAATTGTGCAACGTGCCGGTGACGTTATACCACAAATTGTCGGCGTGGCAGAAAAAAACATTGCTGGGATTCCGTTCGTTTTTCCAAACAAGTGTCCAGTTTGTGGTGGAAACGTCGTTCAAGAATCGGGGCAGGTTGCTAGACGCTGTGTAAATACTTTGGGGTGCCCCGCGCAACGTATTGGTGAACTGGAACATTTTGTTTCACGTAAAGGCTTTGACATAGACGGTTTGGGAACTAAACAACTTGAATTATTCATTTCTAAGGGTTGGATAACTAATCCGGCGGACATTTTTACTTTGATTTCTCGTCATGGAGAAGAGATAAAAAAGTTAGACGGTTTCGGTGAAAAATCTGTGACCAATTTAAATACTGCTATTGAAAATTCAAGAAACATAGAATTGCATCGTTTTTTATATGCGCTGGGGATACCAGAGGTAGGTGAGGTTACGGCAAAAATATTGGCGCGTGCTTTCGGTAATTTAAGCGATTTACAAGATGCGCCAGTTTGGAAGTTAAAGCAGATAGATGGTATCGGTGACGTAATGGCGGATGAAATCGTTTCTTTCTTTGCCGATGAACATAATACGAAGGTTTTAAATGCTTTATTAGAACAGGTCGTCGTTACAGAAAGCGGACCGATGGAAAATCAAACGTCTGGTCCGTTAAGCGGTAAAAAAATCGTTCTAACCGGTACGCTTATGAATTATACTCGCGATGAGGCTAAAGATATCTTGGAACGTTTAGGGGCAAAGGTACAGGGCAGCGTTTCAGCAAAAACTGACATTGTTTTGGCAGGGGCAGATGCAGGGTCTAAGCTAACTAAGGCGGAAAAGTTAGGTATCACAATATGGTCAGAAAGCGATCTGGAAGATATTTTGAAACAAAAATAAAAACGCCTTTTGGGCGTTTTTTATAAACCAAATTTATAAGCTGCACCAATATAAAACTCTGTAGCATCAATTTCTGTTGATGTATTTCCCATGTCTATATCACCATAGTTTTGGTATTTTAGCCCTAAGTTTAAATCAATGCGACTATTCAATGCGAAATTTACACCAACCATGGCTGCCCATGACATGTCTGCGGTTGCGTCGGAAAGATTGATGTTACCTTCGACGTTACCCCATATACCAGAAATTCCGATTCCCAGTCCTGCATACGGTTCAACAGCACCGCCGAACTGTTGGTATAAGTATACGTTCAGCATGTTTGCCCATATATTAAAGTTAAAATCACTGCCATATTTTTCTTCGCCACCGCCGGTGTAAAGACTTTCAAATTCTATTTTTACATGGTCTGTTAGTCTATTGCCGATGTATGTACCGATACCGAAACTGTCGTTACGTATGGTTGTGCCAGTACCGCTGTGAGGCTTAAAATCAAATGCAATGTTTTCGTTTTTGTGTAATCTGATACCGACATAATTATCTCGTTTCTGTGGGGTAGTATAATCATAATAATCATCGGCATATGTCGGCAGTATGATGGCACACGCAATAAACATAGGTAAATACTTCATCCCTCGTTCCTTTTTTGTTTTATAGGCAGATTATAGTTTTAAGTTATGGCAAAAGGCAAGACGTTTATGATATAATTCCATAAGAAGTTTAAGGAGTAACAGTTGTTTTGGAAAAGAAACAATGATAATCAAGACGTAGGGCCATCAAGGGGTTTACGTATTTTTGTATGGTGCGTAGATATTTTTTTATTGGTGTTGGTGGCGATTGCTATATATGTTGTAATCGTTTTTTTACAGATGCCGTCTTTGGATGCAATTTTACATGAAACGAGACCTGCGACTATAGTTTTTTTAGATAAAGATGGCAATGAACTTCGTTCTTCTAATCGCATAATGGGAACGCCGGTATCTGTTGAGACTTTGCCGCCATATGTATGGCAGGCAATAGTTGCAATAGAAGATAAAAGATTTTTTGAACATGGCCCCATAGATATCAGGGGTATTACGCGTGCGATGCTTTCAAATCTTATACATGGACGAATTGCGGCTGGTGGTTCGTCTATTACTCAACAGACGGCGAAAAATATATTCTTATCAAGAGAGAAAAAAATTTCGCGTAAGATTCAAGAATTAATTTTATCTTATTGGTTAGAAAATAGGTTTGATAAGAATCAAGTTTTAGACTTATATATGAACCGCGTATCTTTGGTTGGCGGTTTGCGTGGAATTGATGCTGCGTCTCGTATGATGTTTCAGACAAGTGCAAATAACATGTCTATTGCACAGGCGGCTCAGATTGCTGCAATGTTAAAAGCACCGACAACGTATAGCCCATTGGTAAATCCTGATAAGAACATTGCACGTGCCAGAATAATTTTGCAAGAAATGGTAAGGCAGGGGTATATAACATTAAATCAGGCGCGTATTGCTGCTAAAGAACTGGGGCCGGCTAAACCTGCGCCTAATACAAATATATATCGCTATTGGACGGATTTTGTTTTGGATGAACTGGAATCCACGGTCGGTGCATTTGATTCCGATATGTATGTCTATACTACGCTTGATATGGGATTACAGGAACGTATTGCCGATATATTACCTCAGAAAGTTGGTGAATATCAGGGGGCGGCAGTTGCGATGGAAACTGGTGGGGCTGTGCGTGCTATGGTTGGGGGAACTAATTATCAAGAAAGTCAATTTAATCGCGCGTTGGCTTTACGTCAACCAGGTAGTTCTTTTAAGCCTGTTGTATATTTAGTCGCATTAGAAAATGGTATGACGCCGGATGCATATGTAAATGATTCACCTTTTACTATCGGTGATTATTCGCCGCAGAATTATAATAATAGATATTATGGAGATATAACATTGGCGACGGCGTTTGCAAAGTCTGTAAACTCTGTGCCGTTAAAGCTTACTGAAAAATTCGGCATAGACGCAGTTTTAAACATGGCCGGACGTTTGGGGGTTGGTAATCAGTTACGGCGGGAATATTCAACTGTTTTGGGTGCGTCAGAAATGTCGTTGCTAGATCTGACGACTATTTATGCGGTAATATGGAACGATGGTTATTCGGTAAGACCTTATTCTATTACTAAGGTAACTGATATGAAGGGAAATGTAATCTATCAGCGAAATCCATCAGAACCGTTACAGATATTAATGCCCCAGACAGTTGATTATATGACGGATTTGTTGGCGGATGTCATAAAACTTGGTGGTACGGGGCATAGAGCAGAGGCATCCGGTGTGCTGGGTGGTAAGACTGGTACAAGTAATGCTAATCGTGATGCTTGGTTTATCGGTGCTTGGAATGATTTGGTAATCGGCGTATGGATGGGGAAAGATGATTTTACGTCCATGTCTTCAAAGATAACTGGTGGTACAATACCGGCAGAAATTTTTCATGAAATTGTAAAATAAAATAATATACAAAATCTGTTTTTATTAGACTGCGTTTTGTGATATAATATATAGCATGAAATGTAGGAACCTATTTTTAGTACCGTTTTTATCATGCTTGTTTTTTGGTGCGGCAAGCGCTAATTGGGAATATGCCGGTTATTACGTGGGTGAGGGTTCTTATCAAGACGATGGCAGTCGTTTTGTAGTCTCTGTACGTGGTGGTGCATCATTTGGTATGGGCAGTATTAAAAATGAAATAGGTGAATTAACGCCTTTGTATTATATGAGCCCAGATGGCAGTACCATAATGTCGGAATTGGGGTATTATCAGTGTACTGACCGCGGGGGATGCGCAGATTATGTTCAGGCTGGGTATATCAATTTAGGTAGTTTGCCTGCAACAAAAGATTTTGAATCTTTCGGTTTTGCCGCAGGGGCCAGTATAGGTTGGACCATTCCTAATACACCGCAATGGCGTTTGGAATTGGGTTGGGATCATATCGCAGAAAGTGAATATAACGCATCGCCTTTTGTTGATGGTGACGCTGTATTGTTTGGTGGTGCTGCAGAAGGGGCTGTCGCCCGTATTTCAAGTGGTGCCGTTCAGTCTAAGTTAGAAACGGATATTATCAGCGTAATGGCTTTTTACGACTTTTTTGACGGTTTGCAGAAACCTATGCGTCAGGCAATACCATATGTTGGCTTTGGTGTGGGGTACGCAGATATAAAAACAACGTTGCAATTATCTGATCCATATGGGGATTTATCTGGAATATACGAATTATTACCTTATGGGGTAAAAGAACAAGATGATTCTGTGATTCAATTTTATCGTTCGGAATTAAGCTCAGGTAATGTTGCAGGTTTGTTGGCTTTGGGCGTGTCTTATGGAATAACAGAAAACATGTTTTTTGATATTGGGGCACGCCTTGCTTATATACCAAAAATTCGTTGGGCTTTAAGCAATGAAGACGGCAGCCAGCACCGCGATTGGTTTAGTTCTGAAAACACGATATATGCAAACGTAATGCTAAGTATAAGATTTGAGTTTTAAAAAATCCGCAAATTGCGGATTTTTATTTTACCCCGTATTTACCGCGGTTTATTGGTCGATAAGATAATGCTTCGCTTAAATCAGAAACATCTATGTTTTCTGCTTCGCGTAGGTCCGCGATGGTTCTGGCTATGCGTTTGATTCTATTATAACCGCGTGCGGACAATCCTAATTTTTCTGCAGCCGTATTTAAAAATTGTGTTTGTTCGGTGTTTAACGTTACAACCGCGTCTAATTCCGCACCGTCCAATTGGGCGTTCGGTTTACCCTGGCGTTTTATCTGTCTTTCGCGGGCTGTTATTACGCGGGCACGTATTTGAGCGCTTGTTTCCCGTTCTTCATCATTTTTATCGTTCATTTCCCATGGGTTTACAGCGTCTACGTCAACGTGCAGATCTATTCTGTCTAATAATGGTCCGGATATTTTATTTTGGTATGCTTCGGCACATCGCGGTGCACGTGAACAAGAAAGTGCGGCATTACCCAAGTGACCGCAAGGGCAAGGGTTCATCGCTGCAATCAATTGAAAGCGAGCAGGGTAAGTTGCAGTACGTTTTGCGCGGGCAACCATAATTTTACCGGCCTCCATAGGTTGACGTAATATTTCTAATGTTGCGCGATTAAATTCTGGCAGTTCGTCCAAAAACAGCACGCCGTTATGGGCCAACGATATTTCCCCCGGCCGCGCGTCGGCACCGCCACCGGCCATAGAGACCGCGCTTGACGTGTGATGCACGCTGCGGAATGGACGCGTCGTTATAAGGCTTTTACCGTTTAACTGCCCGGCAATTGAATATATGATAGAGGTTTCAAGTATTTCGTCGGGCGTCATTTCTGGTAATATCGTCGGTAACCGCGATGCAAGCATTGTTTTTCCTGATCCAGGGGGCCCCACCATAAGCATAGCATGACCACCGGCAGCGGCGATTTCTAAGGCACGTTTAGCGGCAACTTGTCCGTGTACTTCAGACATATCCAAATTATGATCTTTCAAGTTTTCTGTCGCGGCAATTGGCGGCAACGGTAATATTTGCGTGCCTTTAAAGTGATTTATCAGCTCTAATACATGAAACGGGGCAAGAATATTCGTGTGACCCGCCCATCTTGCTTCTGAACCTTGGTCGCCGGGGCATATTATACCAAAATTATGCTGGTTTGCCCAGACGCTGGCGGGTAGTACCCCGTTAGTTTTTACGATTGCCCCGTTTAAACCTACTTCGCCGATGATTATATATTTATTTAATTCTGATTCTGGTAATATACCTATGGCGCATAATATTCCACATAAAATTGGCAGGTCAAAATGAGAACCTGTCTTTTCAACGTCTGCCGGGGAAAGATTTACCGTTAATCTTTTTGGTGGTAAAGATAAGTTTAAAGCTGATAAAACGTTTCTAATTCGTTCTGCTGATTCTTTTACTGCACGGTCGGCCAGACCTATTATATTAAATTCTGGTTTTGCAAGCCCCGCAGACAGCTGTACTTGTACGTTAATAAGGGTTGCATCCATGCCATTAAATATGATTGAATTCAAAGAAATCATATCTGCATATTAAAACTTGCGCTAAATCAATTCAAGTTATAAAATGATGCCAGTAAAAAGGATTTGCCGTAATGCCTATAAATAAAAAGTCTAATGTTGCACGTGATTGGTTTAATACGATATTTTACGGGGCACTGATCGCAATTGCGTTTCGCAGTTTTCTGTTAGAACCTTTTAATATTCCTTCTGGTTCTATGATACCGACGCTTCATGTAGGGGATCATATATTTGTGGAAAAATGGGCGTATGGTTATTCTAGATATTCTTTTCCTTTTGGTTCGTGGCACCTGTGGGACGGACGTTTTTGGGGTGATGAACCAGAGGTGGGGGACGTAATAGTTTTTCGCAACCCTATTAACGAGTCGCAGGATTATATTAAGCGGTTGATTGGTAAACCGGGTGATACAATTCAGATGGTGGAAGGGCGTTTATATATAAACGGTGAAATCGTTCCGCGCGACAACCCAAGACCCTATGTAATAGCCAATTTACCAAAGGCTTTACGCAGCGCAGGATATCATATACCAGAAAAGAATATGATGATAAAAGGCGATAAAATCTGGGTAGATAATAAACCAGCAGAATTTAATTATACGATAGAATATAAGGATGATAAATTCTGCCGCATGAACGAATGGGCTTGCGGTGTGTTTGAGGGAACAGAGTATACAGAAACGTTGCCTAATGGCGTACAACATAGTATTGTAGAATTGACAGATGATGCCCCCCTAGATAATACAATGATGTTTACCGTACCTGAAAATCATTATTTCTTTATGGGGGACAACCGTGATAATAGTGCCGACAGTCGTGCTGATATAGGTTACGTTCCGCGTGATAATGTTTTGGGGCCTGCATGGTTTATATGGTATTCGCATAATTATTATTCTCCGATGATTTCTGTTTGGAACTGGGGTAATAAGATGCGGTGGGAAAGATTTGGCATGGGGATAAAATAAGTTGGCAAAGATAAATTATAAGTTTAAAAATCCAGAATTATTAGAATTGGCGCTTACGCAAAGTGGGGCAGATGCGCATCATAATAACGAGCGTCTAGAATTTATAGGTGATAGAGTTCTTGGTTTGTCTGTTGCGGCGTTGTTGTATGATATGTTTCCCGACGAGCATGAAGGGGAATTGGCACGTCGTCATGCCATGCTGGTGTCAACTGAAACGTTGGCTCAGGTTGCATGTTCTCTGGGTGTGGACAAGCATATTCGTCACGGGCATATGACGGCTGGGCGTGTCCAGCATATGTACGCTGATGCAATGGAGGCTGTATTTGGTGCCATATTTTTAGACGGCGGTTTTAATGCTGCACAGAAAATCATAGTTGATGTTTGGCGTACCATAGCGGCGCTTGATGTTAATGCGCCAAAAGACGCCAAGACCAGTTTACAAGAACTTGTTCAGAAATCGGCTGCTGGGGCATTACCGGTTTATGAATATTTAGAGCCCACTGGGGCATCACATAAACCTGTTTTTAATGTTCGGGTAACTGCGCTGGGTAAAACAGCGACAGGTAGCGGAAGTTCAAAAAAGTCGGCAAGTATTGCCGCCGCTGAGGAATTATTGAAAATCCTTGCAATTTAAATTATAGGCATATAAAATTGAATCAAAATTAAAAGGTAAAATAGTATGTTCACAATTTTATTGGTTTTATTAATAATCGTATCTGTATTGATGATAGGTATAATTTTATTGCAAAAGTCCGAAGGTAGTGGTATGTCAGGTTCTTCTGCGGCATCTATGTTTGGTGGTGCGTTGACTGGTGCAGCTGCCGGTAACTTTTTAACGCGGGCGACAGCTTGGTTGGCAACAATATTTTTTATATTATGTGCTTTGTTGGCGTTGGTTTCGTCAAAATCTGATATAGCGCGTCAAGAAAGTAATTTGCGTCAGGAATTGGTTGTGCAAGAAGATGTACCTGTGCAATCTGTAATACCAGGTGCCGTTGACGGAGAATCTGCACCATCTGTTCCAGAAACAAAATAAAAAACCGCCGAAATGGCGGTTTTTTTTTATTTTTTAGAAGTTTTCTTTTTCGTAGTCTTTTTTGCAGATTTTTCTTTAGTTGAAACAGAAACTGTCTTTTTGGACGAAAATTCTTTTGTAAATTCTTTATACAGCACAACAATGCACGCATAAGCAATTACGGCACTAAAAGCTGTTATAAGCCCCGGTATTAAGCCGTCAGAAAAAAACGCGAATAATATTATTGCAAGTATAAGAACAACTGTATAACCGACGTTTTTACCGAAAACGCCCAAAATTTTATCAAAAGTAGTCATGTTATTTCCTTTCATTGAACTGATGCGAATTATATCATATTTTGACTAAAAAATCCATAAAAAACGGTCGCAATACATGCGACCGTTTGAAGTTCTTAGAACTTTTAGTTATAAAATTACTTGGCCACCAATTCTTGCTGTTCCTGGTAACGGACCAAATGAAGATGTCGGTGTGACATATATGTTGCCAGTTACTGTAAATTCACCGGCAAATTGAAGCATCCCTAAATCGCGCAAGAATAAGTTTCCTTCAATACGTACGCCGCGTGGCAATATGTATTTACGCATGTTTTGTAGGTATAAATTACCTTTTACAATGTCGCCTGTTTTAAGCATTGTAGCTGCACCGCGACTGTCTATTATTACGTCACCGTACATTACATTACGTACACGTGCCGTTTGTTGAATGGCGACTTTATCTGGTTTTGGGGTTACCACATTGATTGTTTTCCCTATGAATTGTCTATTCGCATCACGTTGTAATGGTAAGCTAGATTCCTTTTCTATACCGCGATCACGAACTGTGCGAGGTAAAGATTGTTCAGAAATGGTGACCTGTTGTGACGCGTCATTCTGTGCGATTATTACGACTGGTTTTTTATTACAACCAATTATGTCTATTATTAGCATAGAAAATAATACTATTATCGCGGATAATAGGGTGATGTTTACAAGACCTATTAAGTCAATGCTACGAACCCATTTCCAAAATCTATTTAACCATTGAGTTATTAATTGAAAAGGTTTCTTTATTATATTCCAAGTGCAAGACCAAAAAGACTTTTTCTGTATTTTGCGGCCAGTCTTTTTTGTGACAGGCTTTTTGCGAGATCCGTTTTTGTTTTCCATGCGTCTTGCGGCAATTTTCATTTTTAACGCTTTAAACATATGCTCACCTTTTTTATGTTTATACTTATTATGTCCCAAAAAAATATTTTGTCAAATATTTTGTCAATTTTTTTGTCAATGAGACTTGTTATGGTTTGACCATTTGTGTTTTTTGGGGTATTGTAAATTATATGTTTCTTTATCGAGTTCTGTTTTTATTATTATTAGGCGCTTGTGTGTCTGAATGGCAGGCTTCTGGTGAATATATATATATTCCTGTTTCTACGCAAAACTTCAATATTGCTACGTGGCAGAAACTTGATGATTCAACTTCTTCGGTGCATATTTATATAGAAGGAGACGGGCATTCTTTTAATTCATATGGTTTGCCGACTGACGACCCGACGCCGCACGGAACGTTTTTGCGTGATTTGGCGATGTCTGACGATTGGCCAAATGTTGTTTATATGGCGCGTCCATGTCAGTTTATAATGTCAGAGCAATGTAATCAGTCGGATTGGACAGATGGGCGCTTTTCAGAGAGGATCATAAATTCAATGGCCTATGCCATTAAAAGTATTGCCGGAAATCGAGACATTGTTTTAATAGGTTATTCTGGCGGTGCGATGGTTTCTGGTTTGGTCATTCAGCAATATCCAGAGTTAGATGTAAAGCAATGGATTACTATAGCGGGCGTTTTGAACCATAAAGATTGGACAGAGTATTTTGGTGATAGCCCATTAGATAAATCCTTAAACCTGACATCTTTACCTGATGTGTCACAAATCCATTACGCTGCTGAATACGATAGCATAGTTCCTTTGGAATTGACGGAAAAGACGACAGGTGGTTTGAATGTCTTGATAATAAAAGACGCAACACATGACGAATTTAAAAAATTAGATATAGCCTTTGATTCATGAATAAATTTTTAATTGACAAAAATATTTATTTGTACTAATATATAAGTTGTTATGAGTGAAATAAAAATTGTGCCCATTTTTAATCAGGAAAAACCCTGCGTTTGGGGGGACTTTTTATATATTCGAAATGAGGCGACTCGTTATTCATATGGTTTTTCTATGTCGGAAAAAGATTATGATTTAACAAAAAAGGATTTAGTTTCTGCATGGAAACGGCGCAGTTTTAATTTTGCTTTTGGGGCATATGACGGATGTGAAATGGTGGGGTTTATAAACGGTGATTGTGTTGATCGCATATCAACCATTCGCAGTTTATATGTTTTGCCAGATTATATGAAGCATAATGTGGGTAGAATATTATTAGATAAGGCTGAGAAAATCAGTATCTTAGGGTCAAATATGATAGATTTAGTGTCTTTGCCAGGTGCCCAGAAATTTTACGAACGTTTTAATTATAAACCTATATTTTATGGCAGCAATCATTATATAAAAGCAATTAATAAGCAATATTTGTTACGTAACGGTGTTTTACCAGTTTTTAAAGTTACCGGTGTAATAAATAGCGCAGTTAAAGAAATTGCGGCTTATTATGGTGACGATTTAGATTTATTAAAGCACACAAAAAATTATAAACATATTCCGGTTTATATATATATGGATTCTATGGCAGAGATAAAAGGTGCGTGCTTTGAAACCGAGTCTGGTGAATGTAAAACATACGTTGTTCCAAGACAGTCAGAGAAGCACGTGCTGCGTAAGTTAAGTCAGGAATATAACAATTTAAAAATATTACTAGCTGGTATAAAACCAAGGGCTTTCAATTTAAAATAACCAAAGGGCTATAAAATGATAGAAAGAGAGACTAGCATTGGCGTTATGGATATACCTTTATCTTGCAGTATTTTTTTAGAGCCGGCTTTGAATAAATATGTCAGAAATATTGTGCCATTATCACAGAAAACAAAGAAATTTGTACATGAGTGGAATCTGGCCTTGGTAGATATATTAAAGACTTCTAAATATAAGGTATATTTAGGAGATTTGGGACACAAGATTTTGACAAGAACTTTAAGCTCTGATAAATTTCCGATAAAATGCGTAGAAAGTGCTAAAAGCGTACCGTTGCATTCTTTACATTATGCTTTACGTTTTTCTGAAAGCATTAATTTTTTGGTAAATAAAATAAAAACAAACTCAGATATTAAATTTGTTGACTTTGGGTGTGGTTTTTCTCCGCTGGCTCCGGTGATGCAGGCTGAATATGATATAGAAGAAACTTATTGCATTGACTATAAACCTGAAATAATAGAAGTGTATAGTATTGTATCACAGAAAGTTTCTGGTAAAGCACCTAAAAGTATATCTTGGAATAAGGCCAAAGAAATGGCTGTATCTCATAAACTTAATTCGATAGTGGCTATGGGGGTATTGCCTTATATGAGCCTAGATGATCAAGTTGCATGTTTAAAATTTATAAACGCGCATTTCCCGCATTTGATGGTAGAAATTAAATATAATAATAATTCTGCAACTGCCGGTGAAAATGTTTTCGATTTAAAACACTTGCAGCGTTTACGTTTATCTGGTGCTAATACAAGTACATTGGAAACAACGATGATTAAAAATTCTTTACGTTATCTGCATAAGTTTATGTGTGCTATGCCCAGGAATAAATATTTCTTAGAAAATGATAGAAGTTTATTTTTTAGTAGATAAAAAAAACGCCGTCATAAGACGGCGTTTTTTATGTTTACATCATTCCTGGCATACCGCCCGCCATTTGCTGGGCAGGTTTTTCTTCCGGAATTTCTGACATAACGGCACCTGTTGTTAATAATACGCCGGCCGTGCTGGCAGCTGCTTGTATAGCTGTTTTAACGACTTTGGCTGGATCGATTATTCCCGCCTTCATCATATCAACATATTCACCGGTTTGTGCGTTATAGCCAAAGTTATAGTCTTTTGCCTCCATAACTTTTCCGACGACGATTTCACCTGATACCCCGGCATTTTCTGCAATTTGAGCACAAGGTGCAACTAACGCGCGACGAACTATATCAATACCAACGTTCTGATCTTGATTGGCGCCGTTTAATTTATCTAATGCAGCTGTTGCACGAACAAGTGCGATACCGCCGCCTGCTACGATTCCTTCTGCAACAGCAGCGCGTGTTGCTGCCAATGCGTCATCAACGCGATCTTTCTTTTCTTTGACTTCAACTTCTGTCATTCCACCGACTTTTATGACTGCCACGCCACCGACCAATTTTGCCAGACGTTCTGCCAGTTTTTCTTTATCATAGTCACTGGTGCTGGTAGACATAAGTTTACGAATTTCGTCTGCACGTGCGGTAATTGCTTTTTTGTCTCCGCCGCCTTGTGCCAATAAAGTGGAATCTTTTGTAACAACGATTTTCTTTGCCGTACCAAGAACTTCCGGCGTAATGTTTTCAAAAGTCATTCCCATATCATCTGATATGACTGTGGCGCCAGTTACTGCGGCAATATCTTTCAGCATTTCTTTACGTCTGTCACCAAAACCTGGGGCTTTTACAGCACAGACTTTCAAACCACCACGTAATTTATTTAGAACCAATGTAGCCAAAGCTTCTGATTCCACGTCTTCAGCAATAATTAATAACGACCGACCAGATTGTGCAACAGGTTCCAATATAGGCAATAGCGCTTGCAATCCTGTAATTTTCTTTTCAGAAACTAATATTTGTGCACCGTCTAGTTCAGCCAACATTTTTTCACTGTTGGTTACAAAATACGGAGACATGAAACCTTGGTCAAATTGCATACCTTCTACGACATCAATTTCTGTTTCAAGGCCTTTTGCTTCTTCAACAGTAATTACGCCTTCTTTTCCGACTTTTTCCATTGCGCCCGCAATTTTTTCTCCGATTTCTGCATCAGAGTTGGCAGAAATTGTTGCGACTTGCGCGATTTCTGAACTGTCTTTTACAGGTCGTGCATGTTTTTCAATGTCCGCGACAACGGCGGCTGTTGCCATATCTATACCGCGTTTAACATCCATTGGATTCATACCTGCCGCTATTACGCGACGACCTTCGCGAATTATTTTCTGAGCCAAAACTGTTGCGGTTGTCGTACCGTCACCGGCATCATCTCCGGCTTTCTTTGCAACTTCTTGAACCATACGGGCACCGATGTTTTCTTGCGGATCTTTCAAAGATACTGCTTTTGCAACAGTTACACCGTCTTTTGTTGCAACTGGGGCACCGTAAGACTTTTCAATTACGACAGTACGCCCTTTGGGGCCCATTGTAATTTTTACGGCGTTAGCAAGTTTATCAACGCCGGTCGCTAGCTTGTCTGTATCAAATACAATTTCCTTTGCCATAATTTATCCTTTCTTTATTTATAAAATCCCTAATATGTCGGTTTCTTTTATTAGAACATAATCTTTACCGTTAATTTTGACTTCGTTTGCTGACGCCGCCCATTTTGCAAAAAGGACCGTGTCACCGACTTTGACGGACATTGGAACTCTATCGTCACCGTCGAATGCACCATCGCCGACCGCGATTACTTTCCCGCGAGATGGTTTTTCCTTTGCGTTATCTGGGATTATGATTCCACCGGATGTTTTGTTTTCTTCTTCTATACGTTCTAATAGAACATAATTATGTAAGGGTTTAAACATATTCATTTCTCCTTAATTATCTGTCTATTTCTTGGCATAGATATAGTGCGTTGAAAAGCGATTTCAAGGGCTTGATTTTATACCTTTGGCGTGATAATCTGTGCTTTGATATTAAGGGAGAAAATATGTACGATAAAAACAATGTTTTTGCAAAAATAGCTAGAAATGAAATACCTAGGAATGCGATTGTAGAAAACGACTATGCGTTAAGTTTTAATGATATTAATCCATTGTTTGAAAAGCACGTTTTGGTAATACCTAAGGGTGAATATGAAAATATTCTAGAATTTACATCTAAGGCATCAGCAGAAGAACAGGCAGGTTTTTGGGCGTGTTTCAAAGAAACCGCAGAAAAATTGGGTATTAATCAGAATTTTAATGTATTGGCTAATGCTGGGGCAGATGCTCCTTTCGTAAAACAATCTGTTTTTCATTTTCATTTGCATTTAGTGTCGGGGGCGAAAAAAACGGAATTAAATAAGGTATTGAAAGAAATATGCGACTAACAATTCATGTAATACCGCGGGCGCGGCAAAACAAAGTTACAGTTGAAGAAAACGGTTCTTTGCGCGTTCATACTACAGCTGTTCCGGCTGATGGTGAGGCTAATGATGCGGTAATAAAAATGCTGGCAAAGCATTTAAACGTGCCTAAGACCAGCATAAAGATTGTGCGCGGTGCTAATTCCCGTGATAAAATTATAGAGTTTTAATATTCCAGTATCTTTTTAAATAACTCTTCCGGCGTGTTAGCGCCATGAATATTGTAATCGTGTATTGTTTCTATAAAACCGTTTTTTTGCATATGTATAAATAAGCGCACAAAAGGTACCCAGAAACCAGAGGTGTTTAAAAAGAATAGCGGTTTTTTAGATTCACCGATTTGTTGCATCGTCATAATATCTGTCAGTTCGTTCAATGTACCGATGCCACCTGGTAAAATTATAAAAGCGTCAGATAATTCTATCATTTTTTGCTTTCTTTCGTTTACGCCGTCAACTATTTTTACTTCAATGCCGCTATGAACAGGCTCTTGTTTTTCGATGACGTTATTTGTGGATACACCGATAACATGTCCACCGGCCTCAATTGCGGCCGTCGCGACGGTTCCCATTAATCCGACATTACCGCCGCCGAAAACCATACGTATGTTGTTCTTTCCCAAAAATTCCCCCACGCTAACTGCGGCACGCGCGAACGAAGGATTGGTTCCCAACTGATGTCCACAATATACAGCAATAGATTTCAATTTTTCTGACATATTTTATTTTTCCTTTATTTTTGCGAATTATATCATAAAATACCGTTGTTATGAATCAAAACTTTTTGGATTTTATGCAAAATTATAAAAACTGCAAATTGGCGGTTGCCGTCAGTGGCGGTGTAGATTCTGTATGTTTGTTATGTTGGTTGGCAGAAATCGATGCGGATATAGTATGTTTACATGTAAATCATGGTTTACGCGATAATGCAGAAATAGAAACACAGTACGTTCGCGATTTATGTAAAAGTTTAAATGTACCATGTAAAATTTTTTATTGGGACGGTGAAAAACCAGCATCAGGTTTAGAGGCTGCTGCGCGTGACGCAAGATATAAGTTTATGACGGATTTTTGTAAAGATAACAGGATAGACGCATTGCTTACTGCCCATCAGGCAGACGACCAAATTGAAACATTTCTAATGAATCTTGGTCGTGGCAGCGGGTTATACGGTTTGGCGGCTATGAGACAAGTAACGCATCGTGACGGTATAAATATTGTTCGACCGTTATTATACGTATCTCGTGCAGAGTTAAAGCAATATTGTGACGAAAAAGGCATTAAATATTTTATGGATGAAATGAATACCGACCCTCAGTATACACGGGTTAAGATTCGTCATAATAGGTACTTATTGTCCGAAAAATTAGGAATCAGTGACGGGCGCATTTTATTAGCTGTTCAGAACCTTGGTCGTGTAAGAGATGCGATTGATATGCAAATTGCCGAAATGGTGTCAAAAGTAGTTAATAATCGTCGTGCTGTATTTTCTGATTCTTTTCTGTTTGACCAAGAGCCCGATATTAGATTAAAGTTGCTGGGAACGTTGATTCAGAAAATTGGGGGAGATGAATATCAACCACGCTTGAATTCTTTATCAAACGCACTAGATAAATTGCAACACGATTGTAAATTTACGCTGGGGCACTGTACTTTGCGCAGGTTGAACCAGAAAATTTTAATTGTACCGGAAGGTGCGAAAACAAGTTTTAGGACAAGACATGGAAAACCAAAATTTGAAAAATCAGAAAAAGAAATCTAATTTTTTTCGTCGCGGCGGCGATAATGGGAATATTTTTCTTATAATATTTTCTTTATTATTTGCTTTTATGATTGCGCGTTCGTTTGTTGGTGGCGGAAACGCGCCACAGATGTTTGGCACGGGAACGGATGCGCCTAAGTCAGTCGAGTTAAGCTTTTCTGACGTCTTACGTCGTGCACCTGAAATTAAAACGATGGAAATACGCGGCAGTGAAGCCGCCGGTACCTTAATTGACGGTACGCCATATACAGCCACGATTACTTATGATCCAGAACTTTTAAGTCAGATTGCAGAAAATGGTGCAACCATTTCTATTGATACATCAAAAACGTGGGTTGACTATCTTGGTACCTGGGTTCCGATTTTAATGGGGTTATTTTTCATATGGTGGATATTCCGTGGCTTTAAAATGGGGGCAGGCGGTTTAAGCCGTAGTTTAGCGCAGCAAAACCCGACTAAAATTACGACAGGTAAAACTAAAACAACGTTTAAAGACGTTGCGGGAATTGATTCTGAAAAGCAAGAATTAATGGAAATCGTTGATTTCTTAAAAGATAGCAAAAAGTTTCGTGATGTTGGTGCACGTGTACCGCGTGGCATATTGCTATCTGGGGAACCTGGAACCGGTAAAACGCTGTTGGCGCGTGCCATAGCGGGTGAAGCAAACGTGCCATTTTTTGCGGCATCTGGCAGTGATTTTTCTGGCATAATCGTGGGGTTAGGCGTTGCTAAGATAAAAGAAATTTTTGATATGGCGAAACGTAATGCGCCTTGTATATTGTTTATTGATGAAATAGATGCAATCGGTCAGCGGCGTAGTACTCATTCATATAATGATCAAGATCGAGAACAGACTTTGAATCAGCTATTGATAGAAATGGACGGTTTTGCTAATGATACCGGAATAATTGTTATCGGTGCAACTAATCGCGTTGATATGTTGGATCCTGCCTTATTGCGTCCAGGGCGTTTTGATAGACAGGTTTATATTGAATTGCCTGATTTGGCGGGACGTCGCGAGATTTTAGATTTATATGCAAAAAAAGTAAAAGTATCATCAGACGTTAATTTGCAAGATTTGGCGCGCGGAACGACCGGGTTTTCAGGAGCGGACTTAGAAAATTTATTGAACGAAGCCGCATTACATGCGGTTCGTAACGGGCGCAAAGAAATAGCGCAAGTAGACGTTGAAGAAGCGCGTGATAAAATTTTAATGGGCCCACGTAAAGTTCGAAAAATGCGTCCAGAAGATATAAAACTAACTGCTTATCATGAAGCTGGGCATGCGTTTGTAAGCATGATGTATGCGGATATTACCGACCCAATTCATAAAGCAACGATTATACCGCGCGGTCGTGCGCTGGGTATGGTTCAGCATTTACCGATAGATGATAAGGTATCTATGACTATTTCTGAAGTTCGGGCGAATTTATCTATTGCTTTGGCTGGGCGTAGCGCGGAAGAGGTTTTCTTTGGTTCCGATAAAATTACAACTGGTGCGGAAAGCGATATAGCGATGGCCACAAGATTGGCACGTTACTCTATTACCACAGCGGGTTTGTCAAAGAAGATAGGTTTGGCGGCTATAAATCAAGTAAATTCTTTCGGTACGCGTAGTGCGTTGGAAAACGCCTCTGAAAAGACTGCACAGATGGTTGATGAAGAGGTAAAAGCGTGGCTTGATGCAGCGCATACGGATGCTACTAGGCTGCTGTCGAAAAACAAAGACACGGTGCGTAAACTTGCAGAAGAATTACTAGCTCGTGAAACTTTGACCGGCAGCGAGATAAAAGAAATTGTATTTGGTAAAAAGACCAATAAAAAAGCAACGGTTAAAAAGTCTAAAAAAGATGCCGGTAAATAATATTGAACCAAAGTTTGAAGTTTTACATATGCCACCAGAAAATACTAATTCTGTGTTGGTAACCGTTGGTACCGACGCTGTAATTTTTGATGCGTGGGGAAATTCAAAAGATTGGGAAAAGTTGCTGGAAAGTCGGGGACTGCGTTTAATTGCGATATATTCAACGCACGGGCATGGCGATCATATTTCAGCGGCACCGATGTTGGCGGAAAAATATGATGTGCCGTGGTATTTAAATAGTGAAGATAACGTTCTAATCAGTTGGTCTAATAATTTATTAAAGTACTTTGGTTTGCCTCTAATAGAAGGAAATTATAGACAGCCAACAGATGTTGAGGCCGGAGAAAAAGAAATTTTACCTGGTTTGTTTGTTGATGTTATTGAAACGCCCGGGCATACGCCTGGTGGGGTTACGTATTACTTTCCAGATTATGGTGTTTTGTTGACCGGTGATACGTTGTTTCGTGACAGTTTCGGACGGTATGATTTACCTGGTGGAGACGCAAACGCAATAATGCAGTCTATTTCTAAGTTATACGAAATGAATTTTCCAGATGAAACATTTGTCGTACATGGACATGGAATAGATTCAACGATTGCTCTTTTAAAAAAAGAAAATCCGTATTTTAAATAGTATTATTTACTAAATACTAATACACGCTCTTTCCCAGACAAGTCTTTTTCAGTGCGGTCAAAAACCCAGCCGCGTTTTATAAAAATTTCTTGTACATCAAAATCTTGGTCTTGACCAATTTCTAGATAAATTTTTCCGTTTTCTTTCAGCCAATTTTTTGCGTTTTTTGCGATGCTTTCATAGGCTGCTAATCCGTTGTTTTTAGCATAAAGAGCCCGCCTAGGATCATGTTTTGCACCTGCATCAACGCGTGGGTCTTTATACGCAATATAAGGAGGATTAGAAACAATTATGTCAAACTGAATATTAAAAGCGTTTGGTTTATTAAAGTTTTTTCTAACGATTTGTATTTTATCGCTAATACCCAGTTCTTTTATGTTTTTATATGCCACTCGTAATGCCGGCAAAGAGATGTCTGCTGCGATTCCTGTGGCACCGTTGATGTTTTTTACAAGAGCCGCAATTATGCATCCTGTTCCTGTTCCTAAATCTAATATTGTAGGTTGAATATCTGGGCCGCAATCTGCAATTACTGCCGCAACAAGTGTTTCTGTATCCGGGCGCGGGTCTAATGTATTACGATTTGTATAAAATTTTAGACCATAGAACCACTTTTGGTGTATTATTTTTGCGACAGGGACGCCCCTGCGAAGCGCACGCGCCATAAACCAAATTTTTAACTTTGTAATTTTTTTTGTGTTTTCAATTATTATTCTGGCGTCGTGTGAGTTACTGGCACCAGATAGGATTTCAAATGCTTGATTTATTTTCATAAAGCAATTATAATCTGCCTTATGAAAAAAGCAAAAGATATTATAAATATAAATAATATTGCCCGTGCGGTTGTTGCGTTGGCAATAGTTTTAGTCGTTATCGCTGTTGGGTTATTTATATCTCGCAATGTTGCAGGTGGAAAATCATCTGATGATGGTTATCGTTCTATCGTAGTCGTTGCGTCTGGGGATACTTTGTCAAAACTTTTAACGGATCAAGGTTTTTCTAATGCTGAGGTTCTAGAAATTGCCAAAGTGTTAAAGAAAGATGCAGATATAACAAGTCTACGTGCCGAAAGTGATAAGATAGAATTTGTGCGTGCAGATGAAACTGCACCGATTTCTAAGATTATCATAGTACCATCTCCATGGAAACAGATTGAAGTTACCTGTGATGCGGATGGTAATTGGCAGTGTCAAACAATAGATATAAAACCTGATACACGTGTCATATACCGTCAGGGTGAAATTTTGGATGGTGATAGTTTTTATCTTGCTGGCGGTCGTGCAGGAATACCTGAGGGTGTTTTGGCAGAAGTGTATGATTTATTAGCGTTTGAAATGGACTTCGAACGAGACGTTCGTGCTGGTCAGAAGTTTTCTGTTTTGTACGAAGAAAACTTTGCTAATGGTGAAAAGGTAGACAACGGGCGTGTTTTGGCGGTACAGTTTGAAGCTTTGCGCGGTAATGTAAAAATGTATCGCTTTAAAAAAGCCGACGGAAAAATTGGTTATTACGATGAAAACGGTAACGGTGCCATAAAATCTTTAAAACGTACACCGATAAATAACGCAAAGGTTACCAGCAGTTTTTCAAACAGCAGAAAACATCCTGTGCTGGGTTACACTCGGGCACATAAAGGTGTAGATTTCCGTGCGTCAACTGGTACGCCGATTCCGGCGGCTGGGGCAGGGCGCGTAGTTGCTCGTGGGTATAATAACGGTCATGGTAATTATATAAAACTTCGTCATAACGGTTCTTATGAAACTTTGTATGCTCATATGTCTCGTTTCGCTAAAGGGGTAGTGGTTGGAACTACTGTAAAACAGGGACAGACGATAGGATATGTTGGATCAACTGGGCTTTCTACGGGACCTCATCTGCATTATGAAATAATTAAAGACGGTAAGCATGTAAATCCTATGACTGTAAAATTACCTGCGATTAACAATTTAGGAAAAAAAGACAAAGAACAATTTTTAAAATACAGACAGGTTATTGATGATGGTATAGAACATCTATCCAAACATCCGGAATGGTTTATACAACTATAAAATCTGGCGAAAGCCAGATTTTTTGTTATGAGAAATAAATTTAAAAAAACTTGACAAATATTTTTCGTGTGTTAAATTTTGCGATGTTATAACAACGAAAAGGATTTAATATGTCAAATTATATGGATGATTTTATGAAATCCAGCAATGCTTCAAAAGCATATAAAAGAGCTTCTGTTGAAGGTATGGATTTTATATCTGATTATATGCCGATTGACACAAAAGAAACGAAAAGCTTCGATACTGATAAATTAAACGAGGTTGTGTTTAATCCGTTTCAGCGTGGCAGTGGGTGTACTTTGGCTGGATATACATTACAAGAAGTATTGGCGCATACTCGCTAATATAAAAATTTTGTGATGAACTAAGCGGTGTTTACGCACCGCTTTTTTCTTTGTTTAATAATCTGATTTTTTCTTTAATTCCACCTGGCGCGGAATAGCCTCCGATTGAGCCGTCGTTGCGAACAACGCGATGACAGGGAATTATTGGGGGCAGGGGATTTTTCCCGATTGCGTTGGCAACTGCACGTACTGCGTTTGGATGACCAGACATTTGGGCGACTTGGGCATAAGTTCTTGTTTTGCCGTATGGGATTTTTATCAAAGCTTTCCAAACGTCGTGTTGGAAATCGGTACCTGGAAGTTTATCAATGTCAATATCAGATATTTTGTTTTGCGTTTTGTTAGTTTTGGAATAAGCAATGTCGTCAGATGCACTGGCAGTTTGGTCGTAAACGAAATTCATAAAATCTTTACTAGAAGCCATATCAAGAGTTTAGCAAAACATGTATATTATTCCAACGAAAAATAAAACCAGTCATAAAAGACCGGTTTAAATTTCTGGCGCGCCCAGAAGGATTCGAACCCTCAACCTTCTGATCCGTAGTCAGATGCTCTATCCAATTGAGCCATGGGCGCAACGGTCTTATATTCTATACCTTTTTATCGCGATTGCAAGTAAAATATGCGCTTTTATCTGCCGGCTTTACCATTGCCACGATAAAACATATTAAAATGCTGACGGCATACAGATTTATAATTGCTGTCACCAATTGATATTTGTTCACCCTCTCTAATTACGTTACCTGTAGAATCAAAACGAAGATGATGCGTCGCTAAACGCATGCACCCAGGTATCTGACACGTCGATTCCATACGATGTAATTTTGCGCCTACCTCTATCAATCTACGTGCAGCTGGAAATATATGTTCATTGCTGTCCACCATCAAACCATAGCACATTATTATAATTGGTCGGCTGTCGGCAATATGAACCAGTCTATCTATGTCTGATGGATTAAAAAATTGAATTTCGTCAATCAATACCATTTTTGTATCTGGGGCAGGAGACCAATCTTGTAGCGTAGAAATAACAGTTGCCGGTGCAGATATTCCAATGCGAGATGTTACTTTATCTTCACTAAATCTGTTATCAATTTTAGGCTTTATGATTTCGGTTTTATTGTCGTTTTTATTCTGATTATATGCGTTTATAACCAATAAAGCCGATTTAGAACATCCCATCGTTCCGTAATGAAAGTGAAGATTTGCCATTTTTATGCCTTTATAATAGTGTATTAAACCATAGATTCTAAGCGTTCGATGCGTTTTTCAACTGGTGGATGTGTTGCCATCAAAGAACTAACGAATTCTTTCGGTCCACCTGGATCTGCAATACATACGGCTGCCATTGATTTTACTTTATCTAAGCATTCTACGCGGGCGTCTGTCGTAATTTTACGTAATGCGGATGCAAGAGCCCGTGGATTTCTGGTGATGTGTGCACCAGTTGCATCGGCTGCATATTCACGATTGCGTGAAACGGCCATGCGCAAAATAGGTGTTATTATCCAATTGAATACCATGAAAGCCAACCATACCATTAATAAGATTGCACTACTGTTATTTTTGTTATCGTTATTGTTATGATTACTGCTTATTGCTAAACGAAAAATTATATCAGCCGCAAATACCGTTACGCCGATACCCGTTATCAACATCATATCAAGTCTGATGTCTCGGTTACCGATATGTGCCATTTCGTGAGCGATGACGCCTTCTAGTTCAAGTTTGTCTAATTTTTTTATAATTCCACGCGTAAGCGCAACAGATGCATCCTTTGGGCTGCGACCAGTTGCAAATGCGTTCATAGAATCGTCGTTTATTATATACACTCGCGGTTGCGGTAATCCTGCGGCAATGGCTACGTTTTCTACGCTGCGAAATATTTCTCGATATTGTGGGTCTTCATCTGATATTTCTTGCGCTTGGGCAGAATGAAGCATCATGGAATCCCCGAATGCCCATGAAATAAGTAACCATACCGCACATGCTATAAACGTCGGAACGGCAACTTTTATCGTGGTATTCAGCGCCTGTTCTGCAGGAACGACTATCCATGTAAATAAAAATACCAATGCAATAAAAATTAATGGAAATGCAACAACTAGTAACATAGTTTTAATATTATTACTGCGAATATGGTCATATACTGTTTTGACTTTGGTCATAGTAAATACTTCCTGTTAAAAATTCATCTTTTCCAACTTATTATAAACAAAAAACGAGGCGCGTCATCATGAAAAATATTTTTAAGTTATTCATATTATTATTCTGTTTTGATGCCACTGCCGCAACTGTTCAAAATAATATTTTTTCTGGTGCCCCAGCATATTTATCCGATGCTGCAAAAGCCTGGTCTGGAATATTCTCTGAATTCGGAGAAAGTGCCACTGTTGTATCATATATAAATCAAATACAAAGTAGCGATGTTGCACAGTATCTTGATATAATTTCAATTTTAGGTTTTAACAATACGTCAATAGCTTTATATGAAGTTAATAACCATCTTGCGCAATCTTTCAGCGTGCTGGAATCACCGTTAGTCGCACGTCGTAATGAGTGTACTAATAATCTTTCTATATGTGAATACGGTCGTCGTACGGTCGTTGTTGACGGTCAAATCTTTGGTTCGTTCGCAGATTATAGCGCCGGGGAAAACGGCGATTTTAAGACCAAAGGTACGGGGTTTGTAGTAAACGCAAAGGGGTACTTTTCAGATGGGTGGTTAGTTGGCGTTGAATATGTAAGGTCTATGACGGATACTCATGATACAAAAGTATATTCTGATGCCGGAGGTAACAGCGTAACTCTTTTTACACAATACTTGGCCAAGTCTGGGATATTTATGAATCTAGGTTTAAACGCCGGTCATATCAGTTGGACTATGGATAAATCTATAGGAAGTATACCAGATAACAGTACATACGATACATATTTTTATGCCGGGCAAATGAATTTCGGGATGCGTATGTTACGCGATCGTATATCCATGACCCCTAGTATTTCCGTTAAATATTATTTGACAAACGCCGATAAATATATAGATACAGTCGTCCAAGAGTTTGATGATTGGTGGTATAATATAATGACGGCTTCTGCAAGTTTTGATATAGCATTTGATTTTGTCGGGGCCGACTTTGTAGTCCGACCAAGTTTGCGCGTGGGTGGGGGTTATGATGTAATTAGTCGCGGTACGGATAGTATGAGGGTACAATTAATAGATAATCAGTTTTATGATATACCAATTGATGCACCGCGTCGGGCTATGTTTAATACGGGTTTAGGTATAGATTTCTTTAATCAATATTTTACCGCTGGCTTAAATTATAATTTTGATATGAGGGCGGATTATATCAATAATATAATCTCTGCAAAAATAAAGATGGCGTTTTAATTTTTATGTAAATCTGGTATAATATTCATAATTATGAAGAATATCAGTTTTTATATTTTTGCTGCTTTGTTTGTTATTTTCGGTACTGCTGAAGGGGCAAGTTTATTGCAACCAAAATCTTTTCCAAAGACAGCAGATGATTTAACCTTTATACAAAGTGTCGCATTAAAGCAAGAAGGTTATGAACCTTGGGAAACAATTTACGACGATAAAGGAAGATGTATATCAGGCTGTTTATATCCTGGAATTACGATTCAAGAAGATTTGGCTTTGGCAGAGGAACGTACAGCAATGGCATGGAATCTGGCACAGCAATATATTCAAACAGATTATCAGCAATATACATCTTATCAACCGCAGCCACAGGTTGATAAAACAGTACCTCAAAATTCTGATTTACAAAATATCGTTACAGCAGTTCAACAACCGCAACGAGGGTGCGCACCAGCAAATGTAAATATCCCTATAAATCAACGCACGCCATTTGGTCTGCCATTACTTGGGAAGCCTATAGTGACATCTGGATTCGGGGGCAGGATTCATCCTGTAACCGGGGAACAATCTGGTCATTGGGGAATAGATCTTGCCGCCACTGTGGGAACAAATGTTTTTTCACCTGCAAATGGGACCGTGGCGGCGGTATGGACTGATAGTACTTGCGGTAACGGTTTAAGAATACAGCATAGTGATGGCTATGAAACAGTTTATTGTCATTTAAATAAGGTATTTGTAAAAAACGGAGAAACGGTTAAAGCAGGCTGTAAGGTAGCAGAGACCGGAAATACCGGTCGGACAACGGGACCTCATTTACACTATGGAATAAAGCAACAAGGTGGTTTTATAAATCCGACGAAATGGATTAGCGTTAACAGTTAGGTTTTTAAACTTTTAAATTTAACTTCAAAACTACCGTTGTTTATCGGTTTTGAAGAATGTATGTATGGAGATAAAATACTTTCGTTAACCCATTGTGGAAATTTTTTATGTAAAATACCGCTGGCTCCTGTTATTATCGTTGCGTTACGAATCCCAGATTTTGCTAAACTCATTATTTCTTGCCAAGCTTGTTCTTCTGTATGTTTATGTAGATCTAATACGAAATGTTTAGGTATGGAGGGCTTTTGCGCTGGTATCAGCTTAGATAACTTTAATTCTGCACGTACTTGTTTTCGTATCGCATTGTCATCTGGAACGAAAATGTCCCCGGTCATTTCTGCAATATCTTTATCGGATAGCTGTTTCATTTATTTATCTTTACCAGATTCAAAGTCGGCGGACTTCTTTGAAAGCTTTTTCGTCCATGAATTATCTGGAAAGTTCAGACGTAACATTTCTGCATAACCATAGGCTTGTTCCGGCAGACCAATTGCTGTATAGCATTCTGTTAGTCTATATAAAGCCTCTGGTGTCATTGCCGTTTCTTGGGCCGTCTGAACTATCGACTGCAGGCGAGATATTGCGCTTGGCCAATTTTCTTTTGCCATGTCAGAGCGAGCAGAGTACATGGCTTTGCCGGCAATGTAATTTTTTAAAATGATAATTTTATTTTCTGCGTTTTTTGCATATTCAGAATTCGGAAATCTGTCAACCAGTTGTTGAAACTGTTGTAAAGCATACGCAGACATTCCTGGTTCGCGACGTACATCACTTACTTGACGGTAATAGCACATCCCACGTAGGTATAACATATAAGGGACGTCTGCGTGCCCTGGGTGAAAGCGCATAAAGCGATCGGCAACCAAAATTGCCCCCGCAAAGTCGTTGTCCATATAGTAAGAATATGCGGCCATTACTAAAGCATCTGCTGACCATGGGCTAGATGGATACTGTGCTTCAGCTTTTAAGAATTCTTCGGCGGCGGTTTCAAAATGCTCGTCATTAAATTCGGCATAAGCTGTTGTGTATATGTCGGCCAAATCGCGCTGTTCTTCTATATCGGTGCTTGTTCCAGTACATGAAGTAAGTATTGCCGTTAAACCTAGTAAAAATAATATTTTTTTTGTCTGCATATTCCTGCCTTGATTTTCGTTCTTAAACGTGAGTATAATCCAAACTATGAGACTAGGCAAACATATTTTCGGTGTAGGCGTCATGACTGGTGTCAGTCGCGTTTTCGGTTTCGTACGCGATATGCTGATAGCACACGTTTTTGGGGCGGGGCGTTTGTCCGACGTGTTTTTAGCGGCATTTAAGTTACCGAATTTGTTCCGTGATTTATTGGGAGAAGGGGCTTTGTCTTCTATTTTTATTCCTATGTATACGAATAAAAATAAAGACGAAAATTTTGCAAAGAATGTATTTTCTTGGTTAATGGTCGTCTTACTTGGCATTACCTTGTTGTTTGAAATATTCATGCCTTTAGTAGTTTGGATTCTTGCCCCAGGTTTTGCCGATGAGCCGGGTAAGATGCAGCTGACGGTACTTATTTCCAGAATTATGTTCTGGTACGTAATCTTTATTTGCGGTTCTGCCTTTTTATCTGCAATTTTAAACGCGTTTTCAAAATTTTTATTGGTTGCGTTTATGCCTGTGTTATTAAACCTAATGTTAATAGGTGTTTTATTACTTGGGGCGTTCTTTGCACAAGGAACGGTTTTATATTTAATGGCGTTTACGGTGGTGTTGTCTGGGATAATTCAATTTGGTATTTTATGGGGAAGGATTCGTCGTAGGCATTTTGGGTTGCGTTTAATAAGGCCTCGTTGGACGCCGGCCATTAAAAGCATGTTTAAAAGGTTGGGGATAAGCATCGTCGGTAACGGTTTTTATCAAATAACCATAATAGTTGGTACGTTGGTTGCCAGTTTTCAAAATGGGGCTGTTTCTTGGCTTTATTATTCAGATAGAATTGTTCAATTGCCGTTCGCTTTGATTGGTTTGGCTGTTGGAACAGTGTTGATGTCTTCTATTTCTAATGCGTTGGCGGAAAAGAATATGCGCAGCGTATATATTCAGCAGAATTCTTCTATGCGTCAATCTATGATGCTGATAATGCCGTGTATGGTCGGGTTATTTGTTTTAGCAGAACCGATTATAAAATATCTTTTTCAATACGGTGCGTGGACTGCGGCCTCAACACATGCAGTCGCCATGGCCATAATGATACAGGTATTAGTTTTACCTGCAATGATGATAAGTCAGATTTATAGTAAAACACTTTATGCTTCGCAAGATGTGCGTACTCCTGTAAAAACTAGTATGATATCGCTGGCGGTTGCAGCGATTATATATCTTGCGGCTTTCCCGTTTATAGGGTATTTGGCCATACCTGTCGGTGTGGTAATCAGCGGTTATTTGAAAAATTATTTATTACGTCGCGCATGCGGTCGCCGTAATCTGATTCATACAGAGCCCCGTACGCGGCGGGCTATATTTGCGTTTGGTGCGCTTTCCGTACTTATGGGATATGGGTTGTGGATGGTACCAATTTCTAATATTTGGATGCTTTTTATTGCAATAGGCGTTTTTGCGATTATTTATTTGCCGATAGCTTATCTTATAAATAAAAAAATATAGTCAAAATAAAGTTGAAAGAGGACTTTTTATATGATAAAATCTTATCATAAGAATGTAAGGAGTCCTATAATGAAAAAAGTAATATCTTTGGCAGTATTGACCGCTGTGCTGGTCGGTTGTACTGATTTGAATACAGCAGATACCAGTGCGATGAACAGTTATGGTACCGACGGTTTCGGTGAAGAAACCTTGGTTACGACAGACGATTCTTTAAATAACACATATTTGTTGGCTCCGGCACCTAAGTACTATGTCGGCAGCGCTTATAAAGTTGAAGACGTACAATATATTCCTGTTGAAGATTTGACATACAACCAAACGGGTATCGCGGGTATAATTCCTGCAGAACTAAATGGCACGAAAACTAGCAACGGTGAAGTTTTTGATATGAATCAGATGGTTGCGACCAGTAAGACTTTACCACTGCCAACAATAGCCAGAGTAACGAACTTGGATAATGGTCAGTCCGTGGTCGTTCGTGTAAACAATCGTGGACCTTTTGTAAATACTCGTATTATGGATTTGTCACCGGCTGCGGCACAAAAAATTGGCATGAACGGTCAGACAAAGGTACAGGTTCAGGTTATGGCCAATGAATCTACGGCCGTCAAAAATGCGACATTAGGTACTGCGGCTCAGACAGTAACGCCGGCTCAGACAGAAACAACAGTAATTACAACTACGACGGCACCTGGTGTATCGACTACACCTGCAGCGACTTCTGGCGATTATAGCGTTCAGGTTGCAGCGTTTTATGCACAAGACAGTGCAGATGCATTGGCCGCTCGTATGGCGCAATATGGTAACGCAGTTGTCGTACCAGAAGGAGATATGTATAAAGTACGTATCGTAAACTTAGATGCGGCACAGGCGCGCAGCGTAATAGATGCCTTACGTGCTAATGAAGGTATGGCACCAGGGCTGTTGTTAAATGGTCGCTGGATAAATGCAGATAGCATTTAAAAAAGCCCCGAAAGGGGCTTTTTTTATTTCTGTTTTTGATTGATTTTATCTATTGGTATGACAGCCGCGGGCGTTGGCCCCATTTGACCGTTATAGTGACTGGACTTATTTTTATTATATGGTTTACGATCACCAACAAATTGTTCATAGTAGATTTGTCCAATTCTCATATCTGGGCGTACCACGGTCGGGTACAATACTTTTATTTCCAAAGTCCATTGTCCGCAGAAACCGTCATCGCCCCGTCCGGCGGTATGATGGTTTAATATGAAATTCCGTCCAACTGATGATTTACCGTCTATATAAGGAAATAAATTATAGGTTTCTGTATATTCTATGGTGTGCCCCAAATATCCTATATAAGGAGATAAAATGACACCGCTTTCTGGTATAATAATATCAATTGTTTCATGTAAATCTTCGTTGCAGGGGTCTAATAAAAATTGCGGGTTCCTTGCATCAAATTCTTCTGGGTGTTTTATATATCGTGCATAGCTGTTGTTGTCGATAAACCAATCGCGCATGGAATATTTTTTATTTGGATCGTATTCTATTACAGGTTTCATTCCATAGGGTAAAGTATGCGCATATATTTTTAGTTTATTTCCTAAATGCAAATCATAGCTATTGCTTCCTAAACATTTTTTGTTAAACGGTTTTATTATTATATTTGGTTTACTATCAGGATTGCTTGGGTTTGGTGTATTCATACAGCGCAATATTTCTGGACCTGTCAGTTGCATAAAACATCCTTTATGTTAAATATTATTGACAATTTAATATGATAGTCTAATTTTTGCAAGATTTTTGTTCACTTTTGTTGAAAGTGTGCTATGTTTCGATTATGACTGATACATATTCTGGTTTTATAGCTATTATTGGGCCGACGAACGCCGGTAAAAGTACTTTACTTAACCAAATTATGGGGCGAAAGGTATCTATTGTCTCGCATAAGGTTCAGACGACGCGTACTAATTTTCGCGCTATAAAGATGGTTGGTAACCGGCAATTGATTTTTGTTGATACACCGGGAATTTTTCGTCCTTCTCGTCGGTTAGATAGAGCGATGGTTGGGGCGGCAATGGATGCCACATCTGATGCGGATGCGATTTTATTGGTAATTGATGCGCAAAAAGGTGTAACTGATACGGTTCGTGGGTTGATAGAAAAGGTAAAAGACCATAAGAACTTGTTCGTTGCATTAAACAAAGTAGATGCAGTCGCAAAACTGGATTTATTGCCATTAACGGCGCAGATTGTTGAATTAGCATCTCCGCGTGAAATATTTATGATATCGGCGTTAAAGAACGACGGTGTAAAGCAAATGTTGGAAAGTTTGGCGTCAGTAATGCCAGCAGGGCCGTATATGTTTGATGCCAAAGATGCCTCAGACGTACCAGATAATCTTTATCTGGCAGAATTAACGCGCGAGAAAATATATAAATATGTTCATCAAGAATTGCCTTATCACATAAACGTTGTGACCGAAAAGGTAGATGTTGATGACGAAGGTGTTCTTGATATATATCAAAAGATAGCAGTTCAGAATGAAGCACATAAGAAGATAGTAATTGGTCGTGGTGGTGCACAGCTAAAAAGAATAGGAACGGCAGCCAGACACGATATACAAGATCAGTGGGGGGTAAACGCACGTCTTCATTTATTCGTACGCGTAGAACCGGATTGGGAGAATAAAGCAGAAAACTATGAAGAACAGGGATTAGAGTTTAAAAAGATAGTTAACTCTAAAACAAACAATAAGGACAAATGATGAACGGCAACGTTGATAATAAAAAAATGAATCTAAGGTTAAATATATTAAGATGTATTGTTTTTGGTACAGCAAGTGCATGTTTCCTCATATCATATAAATTAGCTGCTCCATATACATTGCAGGAATGCATTGTGACAAATAAAACCAAAGACTCTATAACTTATAGGTATTCTAATTCAATAGATACTATATCAAGATCTGTATATATCAAAGATATAATTAATGGTGTTGGATATTCTAAATATATAAATGCTGGTGATAGAGTTTTAATGATAATTCCTAAGGAAAATGCAGAATATAAAAAATACAGATTCGTTCAGAAGGTAAGATAAGTTTATGTCAACCTTACATACATCAGATTTTGACTTTGATTTACCCGCGGAACTGATTGCGTCGCACCCACTGCATCAGAGGGATGCGTCTAGGATGTTGGTTGTAAAGGGTTCAGAAATTACGGATAAACATATCCGTGATTTTTTAGATTATTTGCAATCTGGTGACGTTGTTGTGTTTAATAATTCAAAGGTGATACCCGCTCGTTTTAATGCGTCAGGACACGAAATAACCTTACATACAGCGGTTAGTGATAAAATTTGGTGGGGACTGTGTAAAAAGTTTAATAAGATAAATATCGGTGAACTACTGATTTTAGATGACGGTACGCAAGTTAAAGTTCTGGATAAAGAAGACGAAAGTGGTCTGAAGTTAGAATTTTTGTGCGACAATGTGTTTGAGATATTGGATAAGGTCGGTAAAATGCCGTTGCCACCATATATGAAGCGTGAAGCAGAAACAGAAGACCGTGATCGCTATCAAACGGTATATGCTGACCCGATTGGTTCTATGGCGGCACCGACGGCAGGGTTACACTTTACCCCAGAATTGATGTCAGAAATAGAAAAGCGCGGTGCAAAGATTGTAAAGATAACTTTACACGTTGGTGCGGGGACGTGGATGCCGGTTAAAACGGAAAATTTATCTGAGCATAAAATGCATAGCGAATGGTGCTGTATTACGCCAGAACAAGCAGATATAATAAACAAGGCTAACCGTGTAATTGCGGTTGGAACAACATCCATGCGTGCACTTGAAAGTGCGGCAATGGATAACGGTATATTGCCTGAAGGACAACGGAATAAAAGGATTGTACCAATTTGTCGCGGTACGGATATATTTATTACGCCGGGGTATAAGTTTGGTGCAGTGGATGTTTTGCTGACGAACTTTCATTTACCTAAATCAACGTTGTTTATGTTAGTATCTGCGTTTGCTGGGCTTGATGAAATGAAGAAAGCATATGCACATGCAGTTGCGGAAAGGTATAGATTTTTCTCATATGGCGATTGCTGTTTACTGTTTAAAAAGGACGAATAGAAATGTCGTTAAAATTTAATTTAATTGCAACTGATGGCATGGCAAGACGCGGTGAGGTAGAGACTGCACATGGTACTTTTCAAACGCCTGCTTTTATGGCGGTGGGTACTGCTGCAACTGTTAAAGCTTTGACTATGGACCAAGTACGTGAAACTGGTACGCAGGTTATTTTGGGTAATACATACCACCTTATGATGCGTCCTGGTGGTGATTTAGTTGAAAAAATGGGTGGGCTTCATAAGTTTAGCGGTTGGACAGGTCCTATTTTAACAGATAGCGGCGGTTTTCAGGTGATGTCTTTGTCTAATTTAGTAAAGATGAAAGAAGAAGGCGTAGAGTTCACTTCTCATATTGACGGTGGTATAAAGCATTTTTTGCGTCCAGAAGACTCGGTACACATTCAGCATCAACTTGATTCTAATATAACGATGGTTTTGGATGAGTGTTTGCATCTGCCGGCGCCACGTGAACGTGTAGAAAATAATGTGGAAATGGTCGCGCGTTGGGCCAAACGCAGCAAAGACGTATTCATAGACCGTCCAGGTTACGGAATATTTGGTATAGTTCAGGGGGCGGATTTTAAAGATTTGCGTATAAAGTCGGCCAAGCAATTGACTGACATCGGTTTTGACGGGTATGCGGTTGGTGGCTTGGCGGTTGGTGAGCCGCAAGAAGTTATGTTTGATATGATTGCTACAACTACACCGTTATTACCAGATGATAGGCCGCGTTATTTAATGGGGGTAGGAACGCCATTGGATATCTTAGGGGCCGTAGAACGTGGAATAGATATGTTTGATTGTGTAATGCCGACGCGCGCCGGTCGTACGGCACAAGCTTTTACAAGACACGGTACAATGAATATGAAAAACGCAAAATACCGTGACGATCCGACGCCATTGGATGATAAGTGCGGCTGTCCGGCGTGTAAGTTATCACGTGCATATATACATCACTTGGTAAAGTGTAACGAGATATTAGGGGCGACATTATTGACACAGCACAATTTATGGTTCTATCAGGATTTGATGCGTGATATACGCACTGCCATAGAGCAGGGACGTTTTGCGCAGTTTAAAAAAGAATTTATAGTAAAGTATACGGGGGAAGAATAAATGAATAACAATGATAAATTTATAAAACAAAAAGAATTTGATACGTCATCGCCAAAGCTGACGTTGGATGTTATGGCAAAAGTATATTTGGCAACGGCTGTAAAGTCTGCAAATAAATTAACTTTTGTTTATACGCTGGCATGTATACGTTCTGGTAACATGTATGGTTTGTTCCCTACGACAGAAATATCCACATTTGATAGTGAAAAAGACGCGGCTATATTTCATAAAACCATAAATGAAATTATGTCTGTACAATCAAAGCATGTTGGCATGAAAAAAATAAAAGATATGATGTCAGATAAGATAAAAGAATTTCATGCAATGGTACGTTAAAAACAGTTGAAATAAAAACTGATAATTTATTAAACTAAAAGTATCAGAAAAGGAGTTTTAAAATGCCAAGGAAGAAAAAAGAGGTAGAAGTTATAGATATGGGCGGTGCAAAGACCGTGAAAAAAAAGACGTCTTTTGTTACACGTACTAAACGGATATTTGCGGTTGTTTCTATCATCTGGATTGTGTTGGTAATATGGGCGCCTTTGTGGGTAAAGAATACGTATTCTCAACCGATAAAAAAATCCATTGTTGTATCAATGTTTTTTGATCTGCAAAGAAATATTGTGGAACAGTATGAAAAACTTCTTGATGGCATAAAAGATTCAATTAACTTAGAAGAACCTGTCGCTTTCGCTGTGGATAAGGTACGGATGGCCGAAGACGTAGTAGATAAAGTAACCGATACAACGGCCAAGGCAAAAGAGACAACGGCAAAAGCAGAACAGGCAACTGATAAAGTGACCGAGGCGACAGGAAAAGTACAAAAGTTAAGCGGTTTAGCTAATATGTTTGGTATAAATACCAGTGGCGTTGATAAGGCTTTAGAAGGTGTAAACGAAGGTGTTGATGCTGCGAACGCCGGTATAGATAAAGCAAACGATGCAATTGCCAAGGTTGACGATACCGCTGCTTTGGTAAACGAGAAGTTAAATGAAATAGAAACGGACTTGACCGGATTATTACAGGTTCAGATTGATGATATGATTGACGGGGTAATAAAGTCGCAATTGGATAAAAATACTGGTGGTTTGGGTACTACTTTGCTGACGAATTATGGTATAGAACATGTTTATCCATGGCGTCCTTCGTCTTGGTCTGTGGCAACAAAGATATATGATGATTTGTCACAGTCTGACGTAACCGTTATAAACGTAATTACTGATACGGTAGATAAGTATTTTGGTTACGTTGCATGGGGGCTGGTAATAGCGGCATGGGCCATAGGTTTATTGATATGGATTTCAGTGTTCAAAAAGGTAAAGGCTTTGATATCGCCGTTTTTGGTATGCCCCCGTTGCGGACATACGTTTGCTGACAAGCGTACGGCATATAGCTTATTGAAAGTATTACAGCCGTGGAAATGGTTGTAAGGTTGCTTTTTGAGCCCGCCAATAAGCGGGTTCTTTTTTAGTATAAAAAAGACTTGCAAAGTCAGAAAAGATATGTCAGAATACTGCAGCAGTGCGAGCGTAGCTCAGTTGGCTAGAGCGCAACCTTGCCAAGGTTGAGGTCGAGGGTTCGAGCCCCTTTGCTCGCACCAGAGTTTTATATAAAGGTCTATGCATAATGAAATTTAACTTTAAAAAAATTTTTAATTGATGCGGTGCGACCTTCAAGTTAATGACGGACGCACTTCTTATGCGCCCGTTTTTTAATTTCAACACCTAAAAGGAATACAAAATGTCAGAAAACTCAAGCAACACAACAAAAATATCTACTAACGAATTAGAGGCTCGTTTACAAAAAGCAGAAAATATTCGTGCGCGTGACGGTGTTGTTTGGAAAGATAAATATGATAGATCAAATACGATTGCAGAGGCACGTGAATTAGCAGATGGTGCGCACGTAAAGTTAGCAGGTCGTGTAACTGCTTTGCGTTGGCTGGGGAAATTGATGTTCGGTCGTATTTATGATATTGACGGTGAAATTCAATTTTCTATGTCTCGTGAAGAATTGGGCGAAGAACAATATAAGTTTATGAAGGCAAATGTTGACTTAGGTGATTTTATCGGCATAGAAGGTGACTTATATCATACAACAGCTGGTGAATTGACGGTAAGGGTTGCAAAGTATGACATTTTGTCTAAGGCTTTGAGACCTTTGCCGGAAAAGTTTCATGGGCTTACAGACATGGAAACAAGATATCGTCAGCGTTATTTGGATATAATTTCAAACGAAGACACTCGTAATACGATGAAAATGCGATTCAAGATGTTGCGTTTAATTCGTGAATACTTAAATGATAATGGGTTCGTAGAGGTAGAAACGCCGATAATGCAAGTAGTGGCAAGCGGTGCCGCTGCAAGACCGTTTATAACACATCATAACGCATTAGACGCTGATTTTTATCTGCGTATTGCGCCGGAATTATTCTTAAAGCAGACGATTGCGGCAGGTTTTGATAGAGTATACGAACTTGGTAAGAATTTTCGTAATGAAGGTATGGATGCAATGCATCTTCAGGAATTTACCATGCTGGAATGGTATGCTGCGTATTGGAACTATAAAGACAATATTAAGTTTTCCTGGAATATGATTCAGAAATTATTGATGGATTTACGTGGCAGTTTGCAAATCGAATATCAGGGTACTAAATTGGATTTCAGCAAGTATGAAGAGATAGACTATACTGCTAGAATGAACGAATTATTGGGTGTTGATATCTTAGAATTTAATGATACAGATGCATTGAAGAAACAGTTAATAGAAAAAGGCATGTTCCCTGAAGATGAGCTAGAACCGTTAAAGTCTGTGCCGTCAATTGTCGATTATGTGTTTAAGCGTAAAATACGCGATCAGATTGTACAACCTGCGATAGTATATAACTATCCTGCGTATTTAATACCATTGGCGCGTCGTAACGATAAAGATAACCGTCGCATAGATATATTCCAATTAATCGTATGCGGTGCGGAATTGATAAAGGCATATTCTGAATTAGTTGACCCGATTGTTCAACGAGCTGCGTTTGAAGAACAGGCTAAGAATAAGGCCGCAGGTGACGAAGAAGCATTTGATTTGGACGAAGATTTCTTGCGGGCTATGGAACATGGAATGCCGCCAATTTCGGGTTTGGGTTTGGGAATTGATAGATTTTTCTCAATAATTGCTGACCAGCCGACGTTGCGTGACGTCATATTGTTCCCGATAATGAAATAGGAAGGATTTATTATGCCAAAGTCTTATTCAGATAAAATTGCTGTTGATTTAACGGCTGATAATGATCGGAAAAATAAAGAGAAAATAAAAGCGGCTTGTACCGCAGGGCGTATAAACGATGAGGCGGCTAATTATTTATCAGAACTTTATTCAGACAGCCTTATGTGGTTTCGTGAAGTTTTTTATTTTCTTGGCAAGTGTTTCGGAGCCCCAAAAGCGCCTGTTATGCGATATGATTATGCCACAGACAGTGCGATTGATTCACCAATTAAAATATCTGACATAAATCCTTTGTATCCATACATTGTTCATCATCGTTTGGATGCGGACCCAATGCGTAATCAATTTTTTACAAGTGGTGCAGGTCATAAAATTGATCTGGCCGTGTCTTCGATAGTAACGGTTATTGTCGGGGCGCAAAAAAGCGTTGATAGGGCTATTGATAAAATAACGGGTAAGTATTATGCCGCATACGTTGATGAAGTGGCAAATACCGTTTATCGTGTCATTGCATCACGTGAACGAGAAGCATCTGCACGTGCTGTTTCAGATAAAATTCGTGCCAAATTAAACGAAAAGTATATCTCAACGCCCGCCGAAACGGTTTTAGGTATAATCGGTTCTGGGCATGAAGAGTTGGCGGTTGAATTAGTTCGTGCTTTGGATAAAGTTAAACGTCCGCGCATGCGATTGCAAGATATTTGGCGTGTAAAATGTTTGTTTGATTTAATTCCGCAGGCAAGAACGTTCATAGAACGCGTATGTGAAATGATGCCAGACAGAATTTTATCTGTTCGCGATAACTTTTATGACATGAAGAATCCGCGCAATTATCGTGATGCGAAATTAATTATAGACATAGGCAAAAACGGTAAAGTAGTACCGATGGAAATAATATGTCAGGTTCGTACATTCTTTGAATTTGAACGCCAGACTCATGATAATTATGAGGTTGCTCGTAAAACTGAAAACAAAAAGTATAACAGAGCGAAAACAGATAGTAAGGTTATAAGTAATGTTGTGCAAGGGGCACGTGAACATAAGATCGGTGTTGAAGAATATAATTTAATGATATGTCAATGTCTGGAAGACTTATTTGATCGTGTCGGATGGAACATTTTATACAGCTTAGGTAACGATGTGTCAATGTTTGACGGATTTCCGAAACCTTGTAAGTTATATTATCCGCAGAAAATATTAGACGTCATAGGAGAAAAGCTGGATAACGCCATAGAAAACGAAGTTTTTCGTTTTAAAAACGCGCCTGCAAAACTTACGTTGGCCCAAGAAAGCGAGATTTTTCATTTTATGGCCAGGTTCGTTTTAGTATCTGCGATGCCCTATGTGCAAAAGGATTGGGACGTGCCTTCGGATACTATGGCAGGTAAATTATTTAATTTTGTTATGACTGAAGTACAAAGGTATTACAAAAAAAACGCCTGATTATAGTAGAAAAGTTTAGTTTTTCGTAGGAAATCAAACTATAACAGGAAGGGTGTTTTTTCTTGCTTTCTTGGCTTTAATCGGCAACAATAATTACAGGTTCCTGTTGTTTTATGGAACCATAACAAGCATAAGAAAGGAAGGCACATTATGCGTCAAGGTAAAGTGAAGTGGTACAACGGTAAAAAGTGTTTCGGTTTTATTACTCCGGATACACCGAATGAAAACGGCAATACAGATGATGTATTTGTTCATTCTAGTGCGTTAAAGGCAGCGGGCATCAGATTCTTAAATGAAAATGATATCGTCGAATTTGATGAAGAAGTTCGTAACGATAAATTATCTGTCACAACGTTGAAACTAATTCAACGAGATGAAGAATCCGCAAAAAGATTTCAGGAACGTCGTGCAGAACGTCGTCGCGCCGCAGAAGATCGTAAGCAGCGCGAAGAAAAATCTGAACGTCGTTCAGGATTTGCGTTCTGGAAAAAATAATTTTATCATCAGATAATAAAAAATCGCCCAAAAGGGCGATTTTTTATTTTTGTACAAAATGTACACTATATTGCGGTTTTTTATCTGCACCTAAAGAGGCACGTACAACTTTATTCGACGCAACTTGTACTGCACGAATAAGATTGGCTTTGTCTTTACGTTCTGCCTTTGTCAGTGCATCAATTGCTTTGGTAATTTCTATTTGAATTTGACGTTTCATAAAACCAGTGTCGTCAGTTTCAAATATACCTGCACTTGATACTTCTGGCGTCCCTTTCAAGAAACCGCGTTTATCAACAGGCAGAGTCACAAATATCGCTCCATTTGTTGCGATTTTTTTACGCGTCTTATATACCGGGTCGTCTGTACTTCTTTCCGTTTCTCCTTCCATGACCACGAAACCCGTTTCAATGGTTTCGGCAACGTACGGAGCTTCGCCGTCTGACAAAGCAATCATTTCACCGTTATGTACGACCATCATATATTTAGCACCGCCGCGCTCCATAGCCATTTTACCGTTTAACATTTCATTTATATAATCGCCATGCATTGGTACTGAAACCTGCGGATGTACCATATCATAAAAACGCTCAAATTCCGGACGACCTGCATGACCACTTGCATGTAGGTGGGTTGTATCAAATATTGTATGTGTTTTTATACCCATACGTGCTAACTTATTATATAGGTAAGATACATCTTGTTCTCGTCCTGGAATTACGATTGCACTGAATAACACAGTATCTGTCGGTTGCAGTTTCATTTCCTTTACGTGACCGCGACACAAGCGTGTTAACATGGCAAATTGTTCACCCTGAGAACCGGTTAAGAATATTGCTTGTTTTTCTGCCGGCAGGTCTTTTATTTCACTGTGCAGATAAACATCATCTTTATTTAAATAACCAAATTCTATTCCCATTTCACGGAATTCTGGTAACCCAACAAATGGTACAGGGTTAGGGTTACTACGTTCTTTAATTGCGGCGACACGTCCAGCGGCACGAGCTGCCTCAGCAAACATTTTCATACGTGCTAAAGAACGAGAATAACCTGTTACCAAAACACGACCAGGAGCTTTTTTCATAATTTCTGTCAACGTTTCGCGCACCTGAACTTCGGTTGTTTGAACTTCCTGACGCGACGAAGACGTAGAATCAGACATACAAGCTAATAGTTTTGGGTCTGATCCGATTTCACGTAAACGTGCATAATCGGTCGGTTCTTCTATTGGGTTATCGTCATTAAAAGTCCAGTCACCCGTGTGCAATACTTTACCTGCCGGCGTCTTAATAATTAGCATTTGGGCTTCTGGTACCGAGTGCGAAACATGAAACGTTTCAATTTCAAATGGGTCAAGGTTTAAAGTCGCACCGTGATGATCAAATTCAATAATGTCTTTTTCTGGGTTAAAGTCTAATTCAATCCCACGAAAAGTCTGGCGCAGAATTTTTGCCGGAAAACGCGTGCAATAAATCGGTTTTCTAAATTTAGGCCAAATGAATTTTAATGCGCCGATGTGGTCTTCGTGACCATGAGTGATTACGAAACCTACAACGTCTTTTTTCCTTTTTTCAAGCCATGTTGTATCACAGTATTGAACGTCACCGGCACCGATTTCTTCTTCTAGAAATCCCATACCGCAATCAACAATCAAATATTTACCTTTGTACTTGTATATATACATGTTTTGACCGACGCGTTCTAACCCGCCAAGCGCCATGAAATACAATTTTTCATCGTTTTTATCGTTTTCGTGTTTGTTCATTCCTGTTATTTTTTTTGTTTTCTGTACGTCTGATCCTATTTCAGTATCTGGCGCAGTTTGTTTTTCTTTTACTTTTACCATAATAAATCCTTTTTAAATGTTATACTTTTGCACCGTCATACAATTCATTGCTAATAAAGAGAAGTCTTTATTTGTAGTGAATCTAAATGACGGTGCGGCTTTTTTTACCCGTTTAATAATTATAATGACAATTAAAATAACGGGATTTGTTTTTCGGAATTTACCCGAAATCTCTCATACCCCAGTAATTTTACTACTATTTAATATAAAAGCAAGGGAAATAAAAACGCCTCGTTTTGAGGCGTTTTGTGTTTATTCTGCCAGCGTACCAACAGACATGGTGATACGACGAATACCGCTGCTGATAGATTTTTCTTTATTTATCTTGGCTTTTATTATTTCGCCTGTATGATAAATGTGCGTTCCCCCACATAACTCGCAGGATATATTGTCTGCTGTTATGACCTTTACTTTATCTCTATATTTTTCGTCGAATAAAGCCATTGCTCCGCGTTTTTTCGCGTCATCCAAAGACATTTCTTCGTGGGTAACAGGTATATCAGCAGCAATCCATTTATTAATTAAATCTTCAACTGCTTGTTTTTCTTCCGCAGTCATAGCACGACCAAACCGAAAGTCAAAACGTACGGAATCAGGGGATACTTTTGAACCGCGTTGTTCAACGTCCTCATTTAAAATATTTCGTAATGCAGCTTGTAGTAGATGGGTCGCAGTATGTGCGCGTGCTGTTTGTTGGCGTGTCGAAGCATTTATTAAAGTTTTAACTTTGTCGCCAACTGATAAGTCTGTATTTAGTATACCTTTGTGTATAACGACATCATTGACTCGTCCAGCTTCTGTGACGTTCATTGCAACGTTGCCATCTTTTATGATTTCCCCCGCATCGCCAACTTGTCCGCCTTGTGTTCCATAGAAATTTGTTTTATCCAATGCGACTTCTACATTATCACCAGCTGCAGCCTTTGAAACGAAACTGCCGTCACGCAGAATTGCCAAGACTTTTGATTCCAGGGCATTATCAGGATCGTATTTATAATGATCATCTGTCGCAGTTAATTTCGTCTGAGATTCCCATAAAGTACGAGTCCCTTTAGTATCGGCACGGCTGCGTTCTTTCTGTTCATTCATTGCACGCTCAAAGCCTGCAATATCGACCTCTATATTTTTATCGCGTAAAATCATTTGCGTTAAATCTAATGGAAATCCATAAGTATCAAATAACTTAAACGCGATTTCTCCGGGTAATACGGCATTGTTGATTTTTGGAATTTCATTATCAAGTAACTTTATGCCGTTTTGTAACATATCTGCAAAAGCGTTTTCTTCGTTTTGAATTATTTCAACGACATGCTTTTCTTCTTGTGCTAGTTCTGGATACGCGTTACCCATTTCCGTAATTAAAGCAGGATATAGTTTGGATAACAATGCACCTTTATGCCCAAGCATTTGACCATGACGCATAGCTCGACGTAATATACGACGAATTACGTATCCACGATCTGTATTACTTGGAATAACGCCGTCAGCAATTGCGAAACCCACAGCACGCAAATGATCAGCAATGATTTTAAATGATGGAGTATTTTCATCAGTCTTTTTTACGCCTGTTACGTCTTCTGTCGCATGAATCAGATTTACGAATAAATCAGTATCAAAATTATCAACTTTATTTTGTAATAACGCGGCCCAACGTTCTAAACCCGCACCAGTATCTACATTCTGTTTTGGCAGCGGCGTTAAATTACCATTTGCATCTCTGTCAAATTGCATGAACACGTCATTCCATATTTCAACCCAGCGATCATCTTCATTAGAAAATTCTTTGCCGAAATCATAGAAAATTTCTGTGCACGGCCCGCACGGACCAGTATCACCAGCCGACCACCAGTTGTCTTTGTCGCCAAGACGTATAGGTTCTTTGCTGGCGATTTTTCTCCACAATTGTGTCGATTCTTCGTCACTTTCATGCGTGGTTACGCGTAGACGGGCAGGGTCCAGTTTTAAAACCTTGGTTAGTAATTCCCAAGACATTTCAATTGCACCTTCTTTGAAGTAGTCTCCAAAAGACCAGTTGCCCAACATTTCAAAAAACGTATGATGACGCCCGTCAAAACCGACTTCGTCTAGATCGTTATGTTTTCCGCCTGCGCGAATACATTTCTGAACGTCCGCGACACGTGGGGCAAAAGCAGGCTCCGTACCCTGCAATATACCTTTCCATGGTACCATACCAGCAACAGTGAATAATAAAGTCGGATCGTTGGGTATCAGTGAGGCCGATGGTACTATTTTATGTCCTTTAGATTCAAAGAAATTCAAAAAAACCTTTCTAATATCGTCATATGTCATTTTGTAACCTCATATTTATGAGTGATTTTATATTTATTAAAGCCCGTTTTCAATCAGATATTTATAGTCTAGCCCCGTGGGGCAGCGGTGGAATTTAAAGCGATGTTTAACAACAAATTATATTTGTCTAATACGCGCTTGTAATTTTCATCTGCATTTCTAGCAGGGCGCGATAACATACCATATTTCATGGTGGTAGTATCTATATCATTTTTTATGTAATTTATTTTATCCATATAAATAGGAACAGATTTAGGATTAATATGTCGTGAATACAGGTTTAGAAAATTCCACATCATTTCTTTAATTGGCGGGTAAAAACCAAGTTTGTTGTTTATTTCGTCTATTTCATCTGTAATATTTTGTAACGTTGTGGTTAAACCAAAAAGTACAGTTGCGCGGATTGGGTTTCCTATTATACCTACGTTCGGTCGTGATAATTTAACGTTTTCATCGTCTATAACAAAGTCCATAGGGTCATCCATAACGCGTAATAAGTTTGTAAGTTTATGTTTTAAAGCGGCTTTATTTTGAATAATTATAAAATGTTCATCAGAAACTGTGGGAATGTCTAAATCTATTATTAAATCGTCATCGTCACAGAATATGATCCATTTGGGTTTAATGTCGCGTGCGGTATTTATTATTTCTATTCTTGCGCGCATTTCACCGATATTGTCATTAGCGTTTATTATATGTAAATCTCCGTAATAACCAAGCCTACGAATTTGTCTGCGAGAAACAATAGTCATAGGGTTGTTATTATGTATTATAAGTATGAATTTTTGGCGTAGTTTGCCCAATGCCGGAATAGAAATTTTCAGCCTTTCATTATCAAAAGTTGTTAATCCTATAACAATATCCGTCTTTTTTCGCATCATGATTTGGATTCTAAATAAAAGTTTATAAAATTGCAATCTCTTACTTATTTGTGTTATAATATGATGTAAGTAATTTAAGGACAAATATAAATGAAACCATTAATGTTGTTTGCAATAGTTGCATTGGTCTCGATAATAATAGTAGTTTCTTTTGGTTTACAGTTGGCACCGAATGCTCCGATATTGTTGTCACCGGAAACGGCTGCGGATGCGTTATATATATGCCCTGTTACAAGCACTTTTTGGGATGCGTTTGCGACAGCTTTGATGCCATTTCATAGATATTTAATAATAGCGTTGTTTTTTGTTGTAATGTTGTTGGCGTTTAGTTGGGGGTGGGCTTTATATCAAAATTTATTGAACGATTCTTTTAAAAGGGAAAGCTTTCAAAAACCGTGGCAAATGACCAAGTTTACTTTTTGGGTAAGCATCATAATTTTATTGTTTGTGATGACGCCTAATTATTTTAGAAGTGTTACAGTTGACGGTTTAAACGGTCAGTATGTTCTGTGTGAAAGTGATACTCCTGGTGCGCGTGCGGTTCGTGCGGACGCCGTACATAATTAAAATAAGTGATTTTGTCAACATTTATAAAAATCATATAAAAATAAATATACTCTTGACTTAAAGCCCCGAATTCTCTACGATTCGTATAAGCAGCGCAGGCAATGTCCGTAGAATACAATGGTTTGCGATATGTGTTATTAAAAAAATGGCGCGTATTCGTTAAAAATATTCTATAGACATTGCCTTGGGACTGCCGGACACCTTATATAAATTTATATGAAAGGAGAAAACAAATGAATAAACAGCAATTGATTGAAGCAATCGCAAACGAAGTTGAAGTAACTAAAGCAACAGCAGCTGCTTGCTTGGATGCATTCATCAACACAGTTACTAAAGTTTTGAAGAAAAAAGGTGAAGTTCGCTTGGTAGGTTTCGGTACATTTACAACAGCGAAACGTAAAGCGACAACAGGCCGCAATCCTCAGACAGGTGCTGCTATTAAAATCCCAGCTTCTACTCAGCCTAAATTTAAGCCGGGTAAAGCATTGAAGGATGCTTTGAACTAAATCGTTTAAGATTTTGGTTAAAAACAACCGTCCTATTGGGCGGTTGTTTTTTTATAAAAACCTTTGATTTTCATTAATATTGTATATAGAATTAAGTTTATAAAAAGGAGTTTAATATGTGGGTAACGATTGCTGTCATTGCTGTTGTTTTGTTATATTTTATTGCTGTTTATAATGGATTGATATCCAGACAGAATCAGGCTAAGGAGGCTTGGTCGACCATAGATACTCAATTAAAGCGTCGTTATGACCTGATTCCTAATTTAATAGAAACGGTTCGTGGGGCTGCAAAACACGAGCGTGAAACATTACAATCCGTTGTTGCCGCCAGAGATGCTGCTATGAAGGCAAACGGTCCAGATAAAGCAGACGCAGAAAATCGTCTTACAGAAACGTTAAAAAGTATATTTGCATTATCTGAAAATTATCCGACGTTACGTGCGAATGAAAATTTTTTAGAACTTCAGCGTGAATTAACAGATACGGAAACTAAGATTCAAGCGGCTCGTCAGTTTTATAATACTGTCGTTATGAGTCTTAATACTCAGATAGAGCAATTCCCATCAAACATTGTTGCTCGTATGTTTAATATAAAGCAGGAAAAAATGTTTGAGATGGATGAGAAAGAAAAAGTTGCTCCGAAAGTAAAGTTTTAAAAAAAGTCCCGCTTAGGCGGGTTTTTTCTTGATTTTTGTATAAAAACAGTATAAACTGAACCCCGCTGGATAACCAGAACTGAATAAGCAATATGTATTTTGGTCATATTGTCGATAAGGATTCTGTGAAGTGTCTGGCACCTAAAAAACCAAAATAAAAAGGATAAAATTATGGCAAGAGCAGGCGCAAAGCGCAGCACAAGAAAGTTGAAAATAGGCCGCAGTTTAGGCGTAAACTTGTGGGGTCAGGCGAAATCGCCATTTAACAAACGCAAATATAAACCGGGTCAGCATGGGCCAACGTCTCGTGGTGGTAATTCATCTGATTATGCAAAACAGATGCGTGCGAAGCAGACGCTGAAAGGCTATTATGGTAACATCGGTGAAAAGAAATTCCGTGCATATTATTTGGAAGCGGTAAACATGAAAGGTGATACACCAGATAATTTAATCGGTTTGTTGGAACGCCGTTTAGACGCTGTTGTATATCGTTCTAAGTTGGCACCTACGGTTTTTTCTGCACGTCAGTTGGTCAGCCATGGTCATGTTTATGTAAACGGTAAGCGTGTTAAAATTGCATCATATCAAGTAAAACCTGGTGATGTCATTACCGTAAGCGAGAAAGCAAAACAGATGCCATTGGTTGTCTTGGCGTTGGAATCTGCAGAACGTACATGGCCTGATTATATCAATGTGGACAGTGCGAATTTTACCGCAACATACACACGTGTTCCGGCATTTGCAGATGTTCCATACCCTGTACAGATGTTCCCAGAATTGGTTGTTGAATTCTATTCTCGTTAAGTTAAACGTGAAAGGAACGAATCCCGCCAATTCGGCGGGATTTCTTTATGGTTGATTTTCGGTTTTATATAAATATACTAAAATAAAAATGATTGAAATGTATTCTTATTTTGATTTTGTTATTTATTGGCGCCGTTAAGGGGCCTGAGTTTATATTGTCGTATAATTTTTATGCTTTCATTTTGTAAACAAACATTTTATCATTAGAAAATAAGGATTTTATTATGAATAAAGAAATTGTTCTTACCGGTATAAAACCGACTGGTACGCCGCATTTGGGGAATTATGTCGGGGCTTTGAAACCTTTGATTGAACAATCAAGGAATCACAAAACTTATATATTTATAGCAGATTTACATGCTTTAAATATAATAAAAGACCCACAAGAGATTAAAAGGCATACTTACGAAATTGCTGCGATAATGATGTCTTTGGGCTTAGACGTTAACAACTCGGTTTTATTTAAACAATCTGATATTGTACAAGTTTATCAACTGGCTACTTTATTAATGAATGTTACGCCAAAAGGGCTTATGAATAGGGCGCATTCGTATAAGGCGGCAATTGATAAAAATATTGCAGCCGGTTTGGATGAAGATGCCGGTATTAATATGGGGTTATATACGTATCCGATATTAATGGCAGCAGATATTTTACTATACGATACAGACGTGGTACCAGTTGGTGCTGATCAGAAGCAGCATGTTGAATTTGCGCGTGATATCGCGGGATATTTTAATCATATTTATGGAAAAACGTTTAAATTACCGGAATCTATAATTGGCGAAAGCACGGGTATAATTCCCGGACTAGACGGGCGTAAGATGAGTAAATCTTATGATAACATAATACCTTTGTTGGCACCAGAGGCAGAATTAAAAAAGAAAATTATGCGTATAATTACGGATAGTAAGTTACCGGAAGAATCTAAAGATCCCGACACATCAACTATATTTCAATTGTATAAACATTTTGCCTCTGATGTAGAAATTGAAGAATTCCGGCAACAGTTTTTATCTGGTGGAATGGGGTATGGTACTGCGAAAACGATATTGTTTGACAAGATAAATTCTGTATTATCTAAACCTCGTGCAGAATATGAAAGATTAATGATGAATCCTTCAGAAATAGATAAAGTTTTAGAAACTGGTGCACAGAAGGCGCGTATTGTTGCCGAAAAAACGCTTGCGCGTGTTATGAAGGTAATGTTGGGAAAATAATATAAGGGAAAGGATAAGTTATGAAGAAAGCATTAATTTGGTCGGGCAGTGTAATAGGCGCTGGGGCATTGTTAGCACTGTTGTTTGTTTGGTTAGATAAACCTGTACCTCCACGCATAATTTCTGTTGACGGTCAATGTTTAACATCTGTACCAAAGGACAGAACTGCGATCACGTTACGGGTAACGATATTGGATAAAAACGCTGCTGTATCAATGCAACGTGCAACTGAAAAAATCGCAGAAATTACGGAGTATTTAAAGACTCAAAACGTTCAGATGCAGACAACGGATTTTAATTCTTATGAAAAAAGCGAGTGGAATCGAGAACAGGAAAAGTCTGTTGTGCTGGGGACAGAAACAACTATAGCGGTAGAAGTATCGACAGATAATATAAAAACGATTGAAAACATATTAACTAAGTTTGCTGGGCAAGAGAATGTATATTCTGAAAATTTGCGTATGTATACTAGTGCAGAAGCAATGCAACCTGTTTTAGAAGATTGTTTAGAAACTGCGGTTAAAAACGCTAGAGAACGTGCGAACGCTTTGGCGGCAGGTGACGGTCGCAGGGCAGGTAAAATGCTTAGCGTTTCATATAACGTTGGCAGTTCATCTTCTGTTCAGCCACGTGCATCAAACTTTCTAGCAACCAGCGCAAAGATGACGGTTGCAGACGTAGAAACTTTTAGTGCGGCCGGCAGTATTGTAACAAAAGATACAGAAGTTTCTGTAAGCGTTTCCGCAACGTTTGAAATCAAATAAAGATAATGGAAGAAAAGGTTGCAGATTTTATTAAGTATTTAACGCAGACGAGAAATTATTCTGCCCATACGGCGACTGCGTATGAGGCAGATATACATGATTTTATCAAATTTTATGAAAATTTTAATGGCGGTAATGTTTCTTTGTCCGATTTTGCGCGTGCAGATACCATATGTTTTCGGTCGTGGTTAGCGGATAGACAGCGTAGAGATTTAGCCCATAAGTCGACAGCGCGTGCGCTGTCTTCATTACGTGGTTTTTATAGGTTTTTGGCTAAACAATATGATATAAAAAATAATGCCATTGGATTAATATCTTCACCTAAGGTTCCGCGTAAATTATCTAAAGCCATTGAAGTCAGTGACGTAGAACACATGCATGAGGCAATTAAAGTAATAGATGAAGAAGAACCATGGATTGCCGCACGGGATTGGGCATTAGTAGTGTTAATTTTTGGATGTGGTTTACGTATATCTGAGGCTTTATCATTAAAAAATATGGACGTACGCGGAAGACCGGATTCACTACGAATATTAGGTAAAGGATCAAAAGAAAGAATAGTGCCTATATTACCGGCAGTTTTAGATGCGATAGAAAAATACGTTCAATTACGTCCTTTTGGTGCAGGGGCAACAGAACCGCTTTTTCGCAGCGTACGCGGTTTACCCATGTCTTCACGTATGGCGGAAAAAGTTGTAGAAAAGTTGCGGCATTATTTACAATTACCTGATTATGTAACACCGCATGCATTGCGTCATACTTTTGCGACGGCTTTGCTGGCTGGTGGAGCAGACTTACGTAGTTTGCAGGAATTATTAGGTCATTCATCTTTATCCACCACGCAATTATATACAAAAGTAAATATGTCAGAAATAATGAATATATATGAACACACTCATCCGCGTGCAATATCGCATGAAGAATGATATTAAATAATTTTATTCTTTACTTATATTACTATATTGAATACAATCAACATGTTAAACAAATAAAAGGAAGGAAAAATGCCAACAAAACCAGTAAAAAAAGTTACTTCTAAAAAAACAGTGACGAAAAAAGCCGCTGTAAAAAAGACTGTAAAAGCTGCAGCAGCGCAAGAAAGCGTTAAGCAGGCACCAATGGCAGAAGAAAAAATTTGCAAATGTGGACCAGATTGTAAATGTGCACATCATGGTTCAAGATGTGCACGTTTTATGCTAAAATTAATAATTGTATTAATCGTTTTTGCTTTGGGTTTTGCAGCAGCAAAATTTGTTGATGCTAATCGCGGTTTTCGTGGCCCACGTGTAGATTTTTATAATGGGTGTCTTGACGTGGCGTCTGTAGATTGCCCGAAATTGCAGGCTGTTTTGCCAATGATGGATATCAATCATGATGGCTGTATTACACATGAAGAATATCGTGCTGTAAATAAAGAACTTGAACGTCAAATGCGCGCAGGGGATGGTATGCGTGATTCGCGTGGGGCAATGAGACGCGGTGCTTAATATAAACGCGTTTTGATAAAAAAGCACGATTATATAATCGTGCTTTTTTAATTTACAACATGATATATGGTATCGTTTATTTTTATATTAACGGAATTACTGGCAGAACCTGATGCAAGATTCCCATAACAAATGGTATCATTATATTTGACATGCAGGGCAGGTGAGGTTGACTTGTTTTGATAAAGATTGAATTGTAATCCAGAAGAAGTCTTAATATACTGAAATCCTGTTGAACATAAAGCATTAAACACGGCACATATAGCAGAGGTGCTATTAGACGAACAATTATAATAATCTCCGATATCAACATAATCTGCTGGGCAAGACGAAGAGTCTATAATTTCTGCTTGGTCTGGTATGTTTAATTCAATGTAACCAGACGGGCAAGATTCTGCCCCACTTGCAATAATTGGTATAAGAAAAATAGAAATAGTGATTATTAACTTCATTAGTTTACTCCACCACTTCCTCCTAGGTTAAATGTTTGAGATGGAATAGGATTTGATCCATTTAATATTTGCATCAATGTTTGGTATAAATTTCCCGAAGATATATTATTATGTAATATGAGATAAAGAGCTCTTGAACAAGGCCCAACAGAGACACATCCACCTATCATGTATGATATATACAGCCAGTTTGTAGTTTTAGGCGAAATCATTTTTATCCAACAGTAATTACCGCCTGGCCATATCGGTTCTAAAGAGTCTTTTATTTCCCCATTAGATCCACTTGAGGAAGAGCAAGCCTGAACAAAATGGAATGTTGTACTTCCACAAGTTATGATTGTATCCGCGTCCCCTTGTTGGGTAATTGTACAAGTTGGGTTTGATTCTTGTTTCAGACACATTTTTGCTGGGAATGCAGGTCTTATAAATATCATTGTACACAATAAGCAAGACCATATAATTCGTTTCATAGTATTGTCCTTTACTCTTCGCATATCAAAAAACCGCCGGCGTTAAAGTCAAAGGCGGTTGGAGGTTCTAAACTATATACTACGAAATAGCGTGGTTTATTCTTTTATATCACCACCCTCCAACCAACGTAGTTGGAGTTATTTTTCGTCATTTCAGACGCGTAGCATACAGGTTTAGATGCCTGACACAGAAACACTCTGTGTTGCTTAATAATTTATCACGAAACATAGTTTATTACAAGTAAAATTTGGGTATGAAATTCTAGGTTATTTACCCTTTAATATGCGTGCTTTGCTTTTTGCCCATTCGCGTTGTTTTATGGTTTCACGCTTATCAACTTTATTTTTACCGTATCCGATTCCAAGTAACACTTTTAGGCGCCCACGGTTATTAAAGTATAGTTTTAGTGGCACAATAGTTGCACCTTTTTCTTGCAATTTTCCAATTAGACGATTTATTTGTGCACGATGTAATAATAATTGGCGGGGTCTGCGCTCATCAAAGTTTACTATACGTGCAGCTGTTGGAAGTTTCTGAATTTCTATACCCGCCAGATATAAATCACGACCGCGACGCTGAACAAAGCCGTCTACTATTGTTACAAGACCGTATCTTATAGATTTTATTTCCGCACCAGTTAATGAAATCCCGGCCTCTATCGTGTCTTCAATAGAGTAACTATACCGTGCTTTACGGTTTTCAGAAACCTGACCAGATTTTATTATTTGTCTTACCATAACTATATTATTTTACACTTGCATACAGAAAATTGCAAATTTAATGGGGGTAATTTTTTATAACCATTTTTGGGTATAGCTTGTATGTATTTTGCAGTAGTGTTTTTGCCATCTCTTCAATCGTAACGTTCTTTAAGCTTGCTAATACTTTTGCGGTTTCAACCACAAAGGCTGGTTCACATGTGTTACCACGATGTGGAACAGGTGCGCAATATGGTGAATCCGTTTCTATAACAAGCCTATCAAGTGGAATTTTAGAAAATGTTTCGCGAATGTCGAACGCGTTTTTAAAAGTTAAAATACCGCTTGCAGAGAAATAAAATCCGCGATCAAGCATAATTTTTGCTAGTTTCCATGAACTGGTAAAACAATGCATCACACCATGAATTTTACCTTGTAAAATATCCGCGGTATCTTCTTCTGCATCACGAGAATGAATAGCCACAGGCAGGTCATATTTCTTAGCCAGTTCTAGTTGTTGTTCAAATAGTTTTATTTGCGCATTACGATTATCACTACGTTCATGATAGTCTAAACCTATTTCACCGATTCCCACAACTTTTGGGTGCTGTATAACGTTTTCTGTTAAATACTGTAATGCGTTTACCCCGGCGTATTCTGGATGAATACCAGTTGTAACAAATATATTAGGATATCTGTCAGCAATCTGTATGGCATTTGTTATGTCTTCTGGATTTGCAGTAGGGCAAATGATAGTATCTACGCCAGCATTATTGGCTCGCTTAATAACTTCGTTTAAATTACCTGAGACATAGTTGTCTGTTAAATGGCAATGGGTGTCTATAAACATTTTTTTATCTGCATAATTATTTTAAATAGACCAATTTCTGGTTCTAAATTTATTCTTGTAATATCTGCAATTGCATGCGTTGCCGAAGGGTATAAGTCTGCAAGATTAAACGCTGCAATGGCGTCCAGCAGTATACCATGTAATGCGGGATCGGGGGCAAGTTTTTTTGCTATCGTCATCATATCTATACTATTGCTGCGGGGATTTTTTAAGCACGAGATAAGTTCCTCATATATCTCGTCCCCGCCAGATTTTTTGAGGTTAGCAATTTTTCCAAAACTTCCATTTGCTAGTTTTAACATCTCATCACTTACGTTTGTGTCTGGCATGAATGTTGTGCATAGTTCTCGTAATTGTAAGAGACTAAGAGGACGCATTTTCTCAACGCGTGCCCTAGATCTGACTGTCGGCAAAACGTTTGCAAGCTGATGAACTATAAGTAAAAATAAAGTTTTTGCGGGTGGTTCTTCTAATAATTTTAACAAAGCGTTTGATGCCGCTGTATTTAACTCGTCAACGGAATCGATAAGTATTACTCGCCAATCACCAGACATTGAGTACATCTGCATTTTTTCAATCATTGCGCGCACAGTATAAACGGATATATTTTTACCGTCTGGTTTTGGTTTTCCGTCTTTATCAATATTCCTTTCCATATCTATGATGAAGAAGTCGCCTACGTTACCGTATACCTGTTTTGCAATTTTATATGCTAACGTAGCTTTGCCGATACCTTTTGGACCAGTTAGCATCCATACTGGATGAAGTGGGTGAACGTTACGAGCGTCCCACGCCATTAAAAAATCATTTAATATTTCTGCATGACCAATAAGAATATCATTATCTATTGGTTGCGGAAAATTATAAGAATTAGTTGATTTTTTAGATGCCATTTAGTCAATTCCAAATATTACACGTATATTTTTAATTACGCGACCAAATAACTGTGTCTTTTTAACTGTATCCATTGCAACTAATGGGGCTTTTGCTATGACCGTTCCATCTTTTTGTGCGATAATTTCACCTATTTTGTCACCCTTTTTTACGGGTGCAGGGACGGGTTCATCATAGCGCGCTAAGACTCTGATACCATTTAAACCATTTCCTTTTGGTACCGTAATTACGAACGGTTTTTCAACAGTTGCGATTACTTCTGGTTGACGACCATACCATACCGGTATAGAAGCAATTTTATCACCGGCGTTATAAAATGTGTGGTTCATTGTGCTGGAATACCCATATTCTAATAACTTTTTCATTTCTGCAGCCAAAGCATCATGGCTTTTCCCGTTAAAACCGTTTAGAACGCCTATTAAACGCCGTCCTCCAACTTTTGCGCTTGCGACCATTCCGTATCCACCGTCATCGGTATGACCTGTTTTCAAACCGTCGGCTCCAGGCATTATGAATAACAATTTATTGTAATTCATAGTATGTGTTCGACCCCAGTCTTTACACCAATCGCTTTGATATTCATTGAACTCAAAACGTTTAGTAGCAAATAATGGATATATGTCTGGATAGTCAGATATTATATGTTTTGCTAATATGGCCAGTTCGCGACTTGTCATTAAATTATTAGGATTGGGCAGACCGCTGGCATTACCAAATGTTGATTGTTTCATCCCAAGTTCGCGGGCTTTTTTCTGCATTAATTCTGTAAATGCGGCTTCTGAACCGGCCAATTTTTCTGCGACTACTACGCTGGCGTCACCACCAGATAAAACGATTAAGCCCATTATTGCATCACGGACGCTTATTGTTTGACCGGCGACCAAACATATTTTACTAGCTGGGTACCATAACGGATCATTATAATCTGCATTTTCGCTGACTGGTAGCCTATCGTCCATTTTTAAATTACCGGTTTTAATTTCATCAAATAACACTGTCAAAGTCATCAACTTTATCATAGATGACGGCGGCATTAAAGTGTCGGCATTTTTAGTAACTATTTCTGCTCCAGAATCATAATCTATTAAAAAAGCTGATTTTGCACGTGTAGAAAACTCCGCATGTGCAGTTGTTGTTATCAATGATAATAACAGGATAAATATTTTCTTTTTCATGGTAAGATGATATTAGCAACTATAAATCAAGTTGCCAATATATTTTTTATACAATTATACCTATGTAATCTTCTTTCTGGATGTCGTTCAGTTTTACGTTGCATATTGTACGAGGAGATATTGTTTCACCGCGAATTTTTACGCTTATATCATGCGGTGTTCGTGCGATATTATTTTCTTCTACAAGAACAGAAACAGTTTTCCCAATGTTAGAGCGCATGAAGTTTTCACGTATTTTATCTGCTGTTGCTGTAATCTGTTTTACTCTTTCTTTTGCAACATCGTGGTTGATTTGTTCCGGCATATCAAATGCTTCGGTCCCCGGACGCGCAGAAAATGGAAAAGCGTGTATTTTAATTGGTTTGGTTTCATTAACTAATTTCATAGTTTCTTCGAATTTCTCGTCTGTTTCACCGGGAAAACCGCAAATTATATCCCAACTGAAAGATATACTTGGCCCTGCTGTTTGTGATATTTTGCGCATTGTATCTGCTTTGTGTCGCCGATGCATTTTACGTAATATATCATCGGATCCAGATTGCATGGAAAGATGCATATGTGGCATCATTCTTTTATCAGATTTAATTAAATCAATGATTTTGAAAATTTCTGGGGATGCAGGATCCATAGAGGATATACGTAAGCGCTGTATTTGCGGGACGTCTTGTAGTAATTTTTTGCATATATCTGATATAAAAAGTCCATTATTGGCATAACTTGCCGTATCAACGCCCGTTAAGACTATCTCATTAAAACCGTTAATGATAGCTTCTTGTGCATCTTTTAAAATATCTTTGTAATCAAAAGACACTGCAGGACCGCGCAATAGGCGAGTGATGCAATAAGCACATTTATGATTACAGCCGTTTTGTACTTGGATAAATTGTTTAGAAAGGCGAGATGCTTTATATGGGAAGTTCAATATGGTTGAGTTTAAACCATCACTCGAATTTTGGAGTGCTTTTATATATGCCTCAAGACTTAATTTTTCTTGGTTGTTTATAACAAACACATTTGGAATTTGTTTAAATAGTTCTGGGTTTCTGGTTGCTGCGCATCCTGTTACGAATACAGGTATGTTTGGGTTTTCTCTGGCCAGTTTACGTACAGTTTGGCCTGATTGTCGTTCTGCTTCGGCTGTGACAGCACAGGTATTAACTACAATGGCGCAGTTTATAGCTTCGCTCAGTATTTTTTTGATTTTTTCTGCTTCTAAAGCGTTAAGGCGACACCCCATAGATAAAGTTTTTATATTTTCTGCTTGCATTTTGACCGTCCATAGAGCATTATAACGTGGTTAGAAACGTTTTCAACAAAGGATTTAATATGGCTCGTATAACAAACTCTGATACTTTACCATTTGTGGAAAGTCGTTATGAGCTGGGAATGCTGGCATCACAACGCGTTCGTGACTTAAACGGTGGTGCCGAACCGGTTGTTGACAAGGGCAACGATAAACCGACGGTTGTTGCGTTGCGGGAAATGGCGACTGGTAAGTTGGATATTGACAATTTACGTCACGAGTTTATTCAATCTTATAAGGATACGCCTGTTGCGGTAGACAGTGACGAAGCTTTGGAAATTTCTGTTGCCGAGGACCCGAAATTACGTGAAATAGACGCGGAATTAGAAAATTCATTGGTAGAAGAACCTGTTGAGGAACCGGAAGAGCAAGAAGACGAAGCGGAAGAGTCTGCGGAATAGATTTCTATTAACTGGAGACGTCGCATAGTTGGTCTAGTGCGCCACATTGGAAATGTGGTATACTCGCAAGGGTATCAAGGGTTCGAATCCCTTCGTCTCCGCCAGGAATAATAAAAAAGACATATAGTTTATATGTCTTTTTCTTTTTGCCTAAAAAGCCTCAGAAAAGCGGCTGTTTTTTATGGTTGAAATCCTATAATTGACTCTGGTATGTTATTCTGTATCAGAAACAAGCAAATTTTTGCCATGTTACATACATCGCTAAAAAACGGTGTGTCAATTTTGGAGCAAAAAATGACAAAACGAGTATTTTTTCTTGGAGCGGGCTTTTCTAAAGCTATTATTCCTTCGTTCCCATTAATGAACGAATTAACCAATGATGTTGCGCAGTATTTTGAGAAAGAATCAATAGGTCATCATTACAATAAAGAAGTAACGAAAGCTCTGAAAAACAATGTAGAGCATTTGCTAACCTTTTTATCTACAGATTTGCCGTGGAAGACCGAGGTGCAAAAAAATGCAGACATAGCTTTATATCATGAAATTACGCAACAGATACAGAAAAGACTGATTGGGTTAGATAATGTTACAACAGAACAAATGTCTCCTCTGGTTTCCAGCTTTTTTGATTACATATTGAACAATTATAACTCAAACAGTTTTATAACACTGAATTATGATTTGTTGGTAGAAAAACTAATAGTAGATGCTGTTTATAGGCGTAATGCAGAGGCCGCTGTTAATATTTCTGATATGTATTCTTATCCTATGATGTGGGCAGGTATTAGAAGTTTTGATGGTGTAGGTATGTTTGGTTCAGAAGAAGAAAAGAATTTACCAAAAGTTATCAAGTTACACGGGTCACTTAATTGGTATTGGGGTGCTGTTACGGCATCTGATATTGTGTATTATCTATCTATGGAAGATGTAGAAAAGAAAAAATATCAAATAACATCTGGGCTGAAACCATATATTATTCCTCCAGTAATGGATAAAAATGCTTTTTATGATCATGTTATGATTAGGCATTTGTGGAAATCTGCAAGAGAGTTATTGAGAGAAGCTGATGAGATTTACATTATCGGCTTTTCAATGCCTCAATCAGATTTGTCTGTCAAGTTTTTATTTCAATCGGCATTAGAACACAATAATTCTAAAGTGTTTATTGTTAATACTCAAGGGAAAAAGGACTTGTGTGATAAATATGCCGATTTGTGCAGGAGTATAGATTATCGATATGCCGGGAAACAAGAAGCTGTACAACTTATGATGGAAAATATTTTATCGGATTGTTGAATAGCTCTTTGACAGTACAATAGGCATTTCCCGACAATATCTCGTTAACTCTTATTGGATTCATATAAGCTATATCAAGGTATCTGTAAATTGTACGTGGTGTGGAACCAACTTTTCTTGCAACTGTATCCACATCGCCACATTTTTCATACATTTCACGATATCGCCACGCCGTTGCAAAGGCCTTGACGATAAGGTTATTGTTTTCCGTAATTGTAAGCAGGCTTGTTTTTTCCTTGCTAAATTTAGTGTTTGCATACCTGCGAAAAACTAATGGAACGGTTATTGTAACACTGTATTCATTTGTAATAAATGCAATTGGTAAGCTTGACTGATTTACATAGACATCTGTAATAAATGGTCGCACGGAATTTGGCGATATATCTAAATAGATAATCAGTTGCTTGTTTGAGAAAATAGCCTTATCAACTATGGCTTGTATAAAGTCCCGTTTTTGTATGCCAGATAGTGCCGCCCAATTTACTGACTTTAATGCACTTGCAGAATCTGTGGGTAAATGGGATAGGTCGGCATTTAGAAATTCTGAAATAGTATTTGATACAACTTCGTCAACCGGTGCCGCTGGTATAAAAAGTCCCTTTTGCGCATAGTAATGTATTTTAGTATGATTTTTGTTGGTTTTTACTTGGTTGATAAAACGTTCTCCTTGACTGTTAAACAGTTTGCCTGACAACAAGTTTGGTGAACGGTGTGATTCTGTTTTGTTATTAGAATTGTTTTTTAGCGCCTGTTGAACTTCGTTAAACAGTTCTTTTGAAATAATTGCGTCTTGTTCGCCCTTGGCAAAGGTATTTGCTTTTTTGTGTGCAATTTGACCAATATAAATCATATCACGCAACAGGCGGTGCATTCCCATCAGTGATATTTTATTACCACCTTTTTGATTACCTTTTTTGGAAACCCATTTCTTGGAATATATACCCTGTGCTTCGGCATATTGGACCAGACGTTTTACAGATTGCAACTCTAAATACTTTTCAAACAGTTGTTTTACTTGCTGGGCTTCTGCTTCGTTTATAACCAGTTTTTTATCTTTGATATCATAGCCCAGTGGCGGAACACCGCCCATCCATAAGCCTTTGGCTTTACTGGCGCGTATTTTATCGCGGACGCGTTCACTGGCGACCTCTCGTTCAAACTGTGCAAATGACAGCAACATATTCAGGGTTAGTTTGCCCATAGAAGTACTGGTATCAAATGCCTGGGTAATAGACACAAAGTTGCAGTTATACTTATCAAAGTACTTCATCATATTGTGAAAGTCCAAGATGGAACGCGACAGTCGGTCGACCTTGTACACAACAACTGTGTTTATCAAACCCTTAGAAATATCGTCCAACATTTGCTTTAATGCAGGCCGTTCCATAGTTCCACCAGAAATCGCCGCATCGGTATAAGCACGAACATATTCCCAGTTATTAAAAGCTTGGGACGCAATGTATGCTTTACAAGATTCATCCTGGTTTAACAGGGAGTTAAACTCTTGTTCTAACCCATGTTCAGTTGACTTACGGACATAAACAGCACATTTAATCACCGACATTTACTTTCCTTTTATCCAGTTCAAAAAAGTGTGGTCCGGATGTCTTTGTTCCACAAATATCAGACGCAATTGCGGATAATGAACGGTACTGCTTTCCGTTATACAAAAACGTGTTGTCATAATTGACCAAGACCTTGTGTTCTATATTCCGAAAGTGCCTAATGATAGTTGTGCCTGGCGCAATGTTGTATCTATGCTTTAATACACGATTTACGCATTCGGCAGGGTTGTCTTTATATTTTTTGATTTTCTTGATAAACTTTGGCTCAATACGCAGATTTAATCGTTCGCATTGAATATAGTACCACAGTGGTCGCATTTGACGCTTAAAAGGGTGTGGCGAATACCGCGCCCACAAACGTGCTCTCTCATCTTGTGATAACGTTTTCAACTCTTCAAATGTTTTTGGTAAAATGTTTTTAACTTTCCGTTGCATTACCGGTTCCTTTTTGTCGCAGATGTTGCATAGCAATATCAACTAGCATACGTAGAATACGAAGGTTGTGATACAGGTCTTTGTTGGTAATTTTGGGCATACGCCCGAACGGATTGCCGGACGTACCAATATGGAATCTGGTTGTTTTGGGTGGATTTTTGTATGGCATTATTCAACCTCAAACCATTTCATAACAGTGACAAGCAGGTGGGGATAATCAGCACTGGTGGCCTCGGTCAAGAATTCGGACCATTTATCTTCTTTGCCGACCAATGTTAGGGCATTTTTACACCGCGAAAGGATAGCGAAAGCATTCCCATCACGGTTAGTTAAATAAACCTTTATATCAGGGTATTTTGGCATATTGGACTCCATTGTTTTTACTATGTTTTTAAATTCGTCCAATTACTGCTTGGAAAGCACGAAAAGTCAAGTTGAAAAAACGAGTTGTTTTTAGTTGTGTAATATACTATTCTTTAGATGTTTAAAATTAAGGAGAAAAAGCAATGCCCAATATAGTATCATTATTTACTGGGGCTGGAGGCTTGGATCTTGGTTTTAAAAATGCTGGGTTTCGCACAATTTGGGCGAACGAGTTTGATAAGACCATTTGGGATACATTCCAGTTCAATTTTCCAGAGACCGTTCTAGATAAACGAAGCATAAGGGATGTTAGCACAGAGGAAATTCCAGAAGCGGATGGTATTATAGGTGGACCACCTTGTCAAAGTTGGAGCGAGGCTGGGGCTGGTCGTGGTATAAATGATCAACGTGGGCAACTGTTTTTTGATTATATAAGAATTTTAATGGCTAAAAAACCTAAGTTCTTTTTGGTTGAGAATGTATCAGGTATATTAAGTGCTAGGCATAAAGATGCTTTTCAATCGTTTTTAAATGAATTTGAAAAAGCAGGATATGTCATTTCTTGGGAGTTAGTGAACGCCAACGATTATGGTGTGCCAGAAGATAGACAACGTGTAATAATTGTTGGTTTTAGAAAAGATTTGGGGAAGCAGTTTATCTTTCCGGAAAAACAGACTTATAAACCTACACTTAAAGATGCTATTTTCGATTTGCCAGATGCCTTGCCTTCTGCAGAAAAAAATAAGACAAACGGCTTGCTGCTTATTCCTAATCATGAATATATGACAGGTGGTTTTTCAAGCATATATATGTCTAGGAATAGAGTGCGTGGTTGGAATGAACCGTCTTTTACAATTCAAGCGGGGGGAAGACATGCGCCAATTCATCCACAGGCTCCTAAAATGATTAGTGTCGGTGAAAATAAAAAAATATTCGAACCAGGAAAGGAACATTTATATAGAAGGTTGTCTGTGCGGGAGTGTGCAAGAATACAAACTTTCCCAGATAGTTATATTTTTAGGTATAAAGATATAGCAGATGGATATAAAATGATAGGGAATGCTGTTCCAGTAAAATTGGCTGAAGCATTGGCTAAGCAAATAAAGAAACAGCTTTTTAGCGGAGGTTCAAATGACTAATGTTCTTAAAGCTATTGTGACGTTTACCAAAGAGAAAAATTTGGTTTTACCTAATCCGCCGGGCGCTAGGAATAGAATGAATAGCATGGGTGATGCCGCAGAAACGTATATGAAAGATCTTTTTTGTGATGCTTTTAATTTAGCTGAAGTTGATAAAATAGAAAAGCATAATGCGGAGCTTTCGTATATTGGAAATTCAAGTAATCCACCTGATTTTATATTAAGAGGTGGTGATGCGGTGGAAGTAAAAAAAATAGAGGGTAGGAGACCTGATATTGCTTTAAACTCTTCTTTTCCTAAACATAGGTTATTAGTATCGGATATTAGAATAACTCAAGATTGTAGAAATTGCGAAGACTGGCGAGAAAAAGATATAATATATTCGATAGTGTCTGTTTCTGGTAGAAATATTGATAATATTTGTATGGTATATGGTGATTGTTATTGCGCAGATAACTCAATTTATGAGCGTATTATAAACCACATGACAGAGGGTATTCATAAAATAGAATATATAGAACTTGCTGAAAGTACAAATGAACTAGCAAGGTTGAATAGAGTAGACCCTTTGGGAATTACATATTTACGAGTAAGAGGAATGTGGGGAATAAAACATCCATATAATGTTTTTTCGTATATAGAAAATTTAGACGAAAATGTGCTAAATGTATTTTTGCTGAAAAGTAAGTATGACAGTTTTCCTGAAGATGATAGAAAAAAATTAGAAAGTATTAAAAGTATTCATGTGAGAGATATAAAAATCAAAAATCCTAATAATCCGGCAGATTTGTTAGATGCAAAACATATTTTTATAATAAAATAAAATCGGTATGAAAAAAGTATTGTTTTCTATAAAACCAGAATTTGTAGAGAAAATATTTTCTGGGGAAAAACGTTTTGAATATAGGAAGAGTCGTTGTAAAAGAGAAGTAGATAGAATTGTAATTTATTGTACTTATCCTTGTGGGAAAGTTGTCGGCGAAGTTGAAATAAGTCGTATTTTGGTCGGCAGCCCAAGAAAAATCTGGGAAAATACAAAAAAATATTCTGGTATTTCTGAAAGCTTTTTTAATAAGTATTTTATGCATAAAAATATTGCGGTAGCTTATGAATTAGGAAGGGTAACTAGATATAAAGAACCTAAAACTTTATCTGAATATAGTTTAAAAGTGCCACCGCAATCATATGTTTATATTGATTAGATTTTTTTATTGTTGAAGTATTCCGCTGCTATCTTGGGATAATTCCTTTAAAGCCTATATAAATTTTGTTAATGGCTCGACCTATATAATCTTTACCAAGTTCTGTTCGTTGATATCCAAAACGGATGGCAAAATTTTCAGATTTTTTCCATAAAAATCCCACAGAATAATCATAAGAAAATGATGTGTTTTTCCATACCACTTGATGATAATCTTCAATTCCATGTTTGTCAGTGTAGCTTCCCCATGTATAAACTCCTCCGATCCCAAGTGCTAAATCTAAATCAAAATTCTGTATAATAGGGATATAATAATGCTCTCGCATCCCAAAGGGCATTATTATGCCAGAAGTGCTCATATTATAATTTATATAATCATAATAATTTGGGGCTGCTTTATCGCTACCAGAATAAAAATCTATAAAAAGTTCTGTTTCAAGATTATCATAGTGCATCAGCCCAAAATTAAAACCAAGCCCGAATAAACCCGAAAATTTGTAATTTCCATACTTTTCGTTATTATAAAAATCAGAAATTGCGTAGTTTATTCCAGATGCTCCTTCAGTTATAGCACCGAAAATGTCAAGACCAATGGAATAACCCGTTAATAATGTATTTGCATTGAGTTGCATAGGCATACATATTAGCAAAAGTATAAATATGCAATGTGGTATGCGTATTTTCATGATAAGTTCTTTTCAGTTATATGCTTTTTTTGCATTTTTGTTCTTTAAAAAGTAGACCGGCAAATCCGAAAGCGCATATAGCACATAGACTCATAGTCATATTTAGTATTGTAACGGCTTCCACATCAATAATATTGTTTATGGCCAAACATGCCATAAATGTACCAATGGCTAACTGAATGAGCCCGAATATATAACTCATCATACTTGTCCCCCGTATTAATTAAAAACCACCAAAAAATCTGGTGGTTGGAGGTTAGTAACAATTTACGAGAATTGTGTTGCTTATTCAGTATATTCACAACCCTCCAACCAAAA
>CALXMS010000003.1 GCA_944389535.1 uncultured Alphaproteobacteria bacterium
TCGATATAGCTTTGTACATATTTTCCCCTCTTTTTGTTTAATTGTAACACGTGATTTTGATAAGTCAGCTTATTTTTTGTTATCTACAATAAGACCCTTTTATGACCGTCTCTGTTGTTTCACTCCCCTACTTTTCTTTAACCATTTTCATCGCATTATATGAAAAAGTGTTTGGATTTTATTGCGAAAACGGAAGAACAAACTATTTGCCAAAAGGAATTGCTCCAATATCAAAAAAACGACGGCCCACCATCAAAGTAAGCTTTATACAAAAAACAATCCTATAATTTCAGTATGTAAAACCAAACAAAATTAGTTGGGGCTTGCCCCAACTAACTAGTTCGTTACTCGTGTGTGTGCATTACTGCCATAATTTTTAATTAAAAAAATCATGAATACAAAAATTTAACGCGTGCAAATTCTTGTATAACTACGAACTATACAAAATAAATATGTATATCATTAATAGTCTGTTTGCAAGCTTTTTATTTCTAACATGCTTTTAAAGTTAATTTTCTTATCCCATTCGAAGAACCATTCCTTACTTTTAATAAAATTCAATACCTCTTCTTGGCGATTGCTGATTCCAACATTTTTTAATATCTGTTTTTTTTGATCGTCCAACAAAAATGGAGATTTCAATAAATCTACTACTAACAAAAAAGTTTCTGTATTTGATAAATCTTTAGACTTTGAAAGTTTTTCTAAAATTTTTTTAAAAATATCTGATTTAATATCTGTATAGTTTGTATCATCCCCTATATACCATAGGATCATAAGAAAACTAAAATAGTCTAATGAATTTTTGCATATTATTTTTAATCTAAAATTTGATATCTTATTATCAACACCTAATTGCTTAGAAACCCACAAAAGATCTAAAACTTCATTTAAGTTAAACGAATTATTTTTTTCAAAAAATTCTATTAAATTAGCATTTATGTAATCTTTTAAATCGTTTACATCCGCAAATTCTATTTGTATTTTTTTCAATATTTCTACTGTTTCAGTATAAATTTTACATATTTGATATGTAGCTGTAGCCCTAGGCGAAATATTAAACAAATAAAAAACTACAAACCATATAGATTTAAAATATGCACAAATATTCTTTTTTTCTTCAATAGACAATTCATCTTGCTTTTTTAAAAAAGCACGCAAACAATCTAACAACGCTCGCTTTATCGCAGAAAAAACATACATAATTAAATCATATCCAGTAATCTGATTGTCAGTTATTATCAGCCGTATATAATTGACAAAACTTGCCCCAAGCTTTGAAAATTTTTTTAAGTTTCCTTTAAATTCTTCTATATTGTTAAGCGGTTTCAAAAAAAGATCCAAAGGTTCTCTTAGGTTTAAATGCGCAATGGTACGATTTGTTACAAAAGGACGACTTAATTTAACTGTTTTTGCTGTATTAATAAATAATTTATACTCTAATAAAGCCGCTTCAATAATTTTTGTAATTTCTTCTGCTAATCTTAAATCATTTACAAAAATAAAAAAATCATCTATGTATCTATAAATTCTAAAATTACTTTTTAAAAAGTTATGCTCTTCCTTTTCTATGGCGACCTCAATGTTATTATCAATTTTTTGGAAAATTATTTCAGCAAAAATTCTTGAAAATTCGGCTCCAACAGGAATACCGTGCGTCTCTTTCCAATTAGATTCCTGCATTATGCTATCTAACATATTCTCGAAATTAGTGTCTCTTGTATGTTCTTTAGCATATTTTTTATCTTTTACAGCCCAACACACAGAATGGGTATAAATACTCTCAAAACAACGTTTTATGTCCAATTTAATACAATAAGAAAAAAATTTCTCTAAATTTAAATATTCTTGTGATTCATAAAACTTATAAAGCATTGGATATTTTTTATAAACGAAATATTTATTTGGAACATTGTCAAAATTTATATTCTCATCACCTTCCAATATATCTTTAATATCTTCTTCAGTGGCAACATCCTCTACAATAATTTTATTTAAAAGATTTACATGCTTTTTGAAAAAATAATCTGATTTTTTTTGTGGAAATCTAATAGATATACTACTTTTATTAGTATTAGATAATATCATATCAGAGTATTTATAATAACAATCACAAATTCTAATTTGACAAATAGGATGAATTAACGATATGTTTCTGTTGTCTGTTTGATTTTTTAAACTATTGTAAACATATGGTTTTGTTCCTTTTATATACCACTTATTATTTTTCGTTTCAGTAAAACTATCCCATAAAAAACGTTTTATGTCTTTAGGGAAAAAATGTATACCCATAAACTCCGATAATGAAATGTTATTAAAATCTTTTCTCCCCGCACCCGCCTCTTTTGCCTGTTCTTTACAATAATCATTGTAAGCAGTTTTTATACTTTTATAAAATCCACGATTAGAAAACAAAACAGGAGTTTCATATGGTAAACAATCTGTTAATAATGGGGTAAGTTTATCAAGTTTTACTAATACTTTTGATGACATAATCTAATTCCATTTCCTTACAATTTCATTAATTCTATTACGATCAAATTTTCTAAAAATTCTACGTTTATAGCCTGTGTAAAAAGAATACTTTCGCAGTTGAGTTTTAAGAGTAGCAGAAAAAGTTGAATTTATTCGACTAAACGAAGGTAAAAATAAAATATTATACAAAAAACTGTCCAAACTTTTTAGACAAGACAAATCATTTATTAAGGCATAATTATACGCATTTCCACCATGTAAACATCCGCGTCTATCATAGTTAGTAGTTAATTGTTTAGAACCAAAAACAGGAAAATTTGCAGTTAAAAATAACAATCTATCAACAAGCAATTTTTCATCCCTTGTTTTAACAAATTCTACAAAACTTTTTATCAATTTTTCTTTTATTTTTTTTAACTTTTTCTCAGATATAGTTATTTTTAATTCATTTCCATTTTTGCTGGCTTTGCTAAAATTATACCCCAAGAAATCAAATGGCATTTTATCAGCTGTTTTTAATTCATTTAAGCGTATATTTTTTGGCAAAATATCATTCAGTTTTTCTCTAAAGACTTCATCAGGTTCATTTAACATGAATATTATTATATCATCTACATATCTAGCATAATAAAACACACCTGGAAACTTCATAATTTTTTTATCAAACTCTTTCATATATAATTCTGACAAAACTGCACTAATCCCTAACCCTCTTGGAAGACCTTTGGGACAACAAACAGAAATATCTTTAAATAATTGTTTTAAAATTATCTTGGAATTTAAAGATAAAACAGAAGAGTCTAAAATTTTCTTAAAAATCTCTTCTCTTTCTATGCTTTCATAAAAAGATTCTATATCTGCTTTGAAAAAAAATACGTCTTTATTATTTCCTAATATTTCTATAATATTCTTTATTATTCTAGCTCTATTTGCCTGTTTTATACCATATACCTTGCTTATATTTTTACACAACTTTCTTATTAAAAAATCATCCAAAAGCAATGAATTAATATCGCTCGTCTTCTTGTTTAACGAGTATATTTTATTACTTTTTACCATACTAACTCTAAAGGTAGAAAAACAATGCCCATTAGGGTCGAAGCTATCCATTACTTCATGCAACATAGCTTTTTTCTTTTCGTTTCTCTCTTTTCGCCCCCCACTTACCTTAAAGTACGTTTCATAATCCCTCCTGGTAACTAAATAAAGCATTTGTCTAAAATTAAAATCTTGTTTTGCCATGACAATAATCTTTTTATATGGTCACACTATCTAAATCATATTCTGTGGAAAGTAATAAATTATCAAAAAACTTATATAAATACTCTGTCGTGCGTCGAATCCCCTTGCCTACATTTTCATAATTTGCACGTACAAGCGCATTTCTAAAATATTCTGAATTATCCTTAAACAAAGTATTATCCACCACAAAGCCCTTGCTACGAAGATACTTTATAGTAAACACGGCCACAGTCCTTGTATTCCCTTCACGAAATGGATGAATTTGCCAAATCCCAGAAATAAAATCTGCCAGTTTATGGCTTTGTTCTACTTTATCAAGAACAGTGTAATCAACATTTTTTTCACGGTTAAAATCATATTCCAAGATGTCTGAAATGGTTAAAAAACTCGCATACGGTACTGTATCGCCATTTAAAACATCTTCTTTTTTTGTTATATCTTGCTTGCGAAAAACGCCAACCCAATCTGATTGCAAAACATCTTTGAACAAATACTTATGGATTGACATCAACATTGACGGAGAAAACACAAAAGACTGCTGGTGCCCCAGAAGTTCAGCAATTCTGTTTGATACCAAATCCGCTTCTTCTGTGCCAAGTTTTTCCTTCTGACCGTCAACAGTCTGATAATAACGGCGCAATGTATCATAAACGGTGTCATGGTCTATTTTGCCCTCTATATTATCGCGCGCAACCTTGTACAAATACTTTGAAGGTTTTAACCCATCAACCATTTGCAATCCGATTGCGACATCCCAATTCTTAGCCTTTTCCTGTTTTGTTGGATCAGGAACGGCTTGATATTCTGCGACAAAATAAAACTTATCTTCCATTTATAAAATTTGCCTATTAAAAACGATTATTATTCAAGAATTATAAACAAAAAATCGCCAAATTCCAGTGAATAAAAAATTGCATATGTCCTGGATTTTGCTATGCTGGGGCAAAAGGATTTTTACCATGAATAACTTTGATAATTTTTTTGATTTTACTTGGAAAAACACAAAATTCAGACAGCGTTTTAACCAGGCGCTAATGATTGCTTTTTTGGCGTGGGAATACGAAGCCCCAGACATTAAAAAGGCTCTGCGAGACAACGATTTGCCCTACCTAAACAGCGCCATATCCAGCCTAATTGCACCAATTGCAGATTATGAAAAAACTTTTGCCCCACGTGGATTAAATATGATTATGCCAGGGGTTAATCTTTTGATTCAAAGGCACGACACACCGTTTACACGGTATGAAAAAAACGATGTGCGCAACGCAAGCCCAGATTACAGCTTTACGCAATTTTTATCAGATTTGAACCTGACTGAGAACTTGTTCCTTGTCGGGCAAATTTTGCTAAACGTCAGCAAAGCGCAAAACCTGTACGAAATACTGGACAATGGCGCTTTAACACACGAACAAATTGCCGAACTATCTAACCGCAGCGCTATTATATCTGACGCACAAAGCCGATTGGAATTTAAGTTGAATAATAAAATCAAAGGTGGCATTGGTGGCAAAAACAAGGGCGGAAACAAAAAGCATAATGTGCAAAAATTGATACTAAAAGCCAACCTGCGCCGTCCAACCAATAAACAAACCCCTGAATTTATCAGAAATCTGAAAACGTTATACAAATCAGAATACGGCAAAGACTTGCAAACCCTGACTTCAAAGGGGCGTCCAACCCCAACAGATTCAACCTTGGAACGTTGGATTCAAAGTGCAAAGTTTCCGAAAATAGCTAGCTAAAAAATTAAAAAATCGCTTTTTTATATTGTCTGCCATATTGTCCAAAAAAAGGAGGCCAAAATGGCAGAAATAAAAGTCACATACATTGACTTAAATTCACTAAAAGCATATCAAAACAACCCAAAAGACCACCCACAAAAGCAGGTGCGTCAAATTGCAGATTCTATTAAAACATTCGGTTTTAACAACCCTATTCTGATAGATGAAAACGGCGAAATAATTGCTGGCCACGGCAGATATATGGCAGCACAACAGCTGCAAATGGACACCGTGCCTGTTATTCGTTTAACGCACCTGGACGAAACGCAAAAGCGTGTTTATCGCCTGGCCGACAATAAAATTTCCGAAAATGGTGGTTGGAACAAAGAACTGTTGGCGATGGAAATATCGGACCTGGAACAGATTTATGTGGACGACATAAAAATCACAGGGTTTGAGCAAGTTGAACTCAATAATCTGATAGTCGCCCCTACCCCAGACAAAAAACTGAATAAAATTGAATTTGTACCAGAAGATGAAATCGTGACGCAACCTGGCGACATATGGCAACTGGGGCGTCATAAAATTATATGCGCCAACAGTCTGGATGAAGATAGTTTCTCCCGTCTACTGTCCGACAAACGCGCCGATATGGTCATCCAAGACCCGCCTTACAACGTTAAGATTTCAGGGCACGTTTGTGGTTGTGGAAATATACGCCACGATGAATTTCCCATGGCATCTGGGGAAATGTCGCCCGAAGAATTTACCAAGTTTTTAACAGATAACTTTACCCTGTGCCAAAAGTATTCTAATGACGGCGCAATGCAATATAACTTTATGGATTGGCGTCATATAACAGAAATAAAAACCGCTTTAGATTCCGTATTTGGCGATTTTATAAACCTGTGCGTTTGGGCAAAAACGTCTGGTGGCATGGGCAGTCTTTATCGCAGTCAACACGAACTGTGCTTTGTATACAAAAATGGTGACGCGCCAAACGTCAACAATATTCAACTGGGTAAATACGGCAGGTACCGAACTAACGTCTGGAATTATGCCGGCGTAAATTCTTTTGGTGTGCACAGAGATGACCTGAAAATGCACCCAACGGTAAAGCCCGTGGAAATGATACGCGATGCAATTTTAGACGTTACAAACCTGCACGACACTGTATTAGATAGTTTTCTGGGTTCGGGCAGCACGCTTATCGCCTGCGAACAGATAGAGCGTACTTGTATGGGTATAGAACTGGAACCCAAATACATAGACACCACAATTCGCAGGTTTCAAAAACTATTTGGCACAGATGCCGTAAACATATCAAATGGCAAAACATATAACGAATTATTACAGGAGAAAAAAGATGGAATTCAACAACAATAAAAACTACAAAGTTGGCTATCAAAACCCACCCATTGAAACGCGCTTCAAAAAAGGCGTCTCTGGTAATCGCAAAGGTCGTCCAAAGGGCCACAAAAACTTTAACACCAAATTAAAGTATTTCCTGGACGGTAAAATTTCAATTACCAACGCAGGTGAAACCGTAGAAGCTACAAAAAGCGACGCTATTTTACTGCAACTAACCAACAAAGCCGCCCAAGGTGACAACAAGGCAATCAAAACACTGTTGCCCAAAATGGAAGCGCTTTACAATGCAGACGCCGAAAGAACAGCCCGTGCATTTAGTAAAACGGATATGGAAATATTAAAAGATTTCTTGGATGAAAACGCCAACAATTAAAGTCTTAAACGCAATCTTACGGACAGACTTTCATGCCTTTGTGCAGAAAGTCTTTGAAACAGTATCGCCGAACGCAACGTATCTTGATAATTGGCACATAAAGTTAATATGTTCTGAAATATCAGATATGTTGGCAGGCAACAACAGACGGCTGATAATAAATATTCCCCCAAGATATATGAAGTCCATTATCTGTTCCGTTGCCCTGCCCGCTTTTATTCTGGGGCACAACCCAAAGGCAACAGTTATATGCGTCAGTTATTCTGATGACTTGTCCTTAAAGTTCGCAAATGATTGCAGAAATGTAATGGAATCCGATTGGTATAAAGATATGTTCCCTGGCACACGTATCAGTAAATCCAGACGTTCCGTTGCAGACTTTGAAACCACCAAAAACGGTGGCAGGCTGTCCACATCTGTTGGAGGAACACTTACTGGACGTGGGGCAGATTTTATAGTCATAGACGACCCAATAAAGCCAACAGATGCCATGTCCGACATAATTCGTGAAAAAGTAAACCAGTGGTTTCAATCCACACTTTGTTCACGTCTGAATGATAAAAAGCTTGGTTGTATATTGCTGATAATGCAAAGACTGCACGAAAACGATATGACGGGCTTTTTATTAAATTCAGATATGGGCTTTAAGCATTTGCGCCTGCCAGTAGTTGCCGAAGAAGACGAACATTGGGAAATTAAACGCCCTTTTTCAAATAAAACTTTATACATAACTCGTGCACCAGGCGATTTATTACATCCCGACCGTGATGGTGAGCAAGAAATTCTGGAGCTTCGCAAGACTATGGGCGAACTAGCGTTTGCCTGCCAATACCAACAACGCCCCGCCCCATTGGTCGGCAACCTTATTCATAAGGATTGGATACACTACTACAACGAATTACCTGACAAGATGGACAGAATATTTTTATCTTGGGACACTGCCAGCAAAGTCAGTGCAAATAATGCTTTTTCAGCATGTAGCGTTATAGGTATTAAAAATCAAAAATTATATTTATTGCAAATTTATCGTGAACGATTGGAATTCCCGGCACTTTGTAGAAAAATTTCCGAACTGCACGAAGAATACAAAAATAAATACCCATCGGCGCTTATAACTACACTAATAGAAGATGCATCATCGGGACCATCTTTGGCACAGCAATTACAGTATGAACACAGAGATATGAAAGTAACACTAGTCAAACCAGACACAGATAAAATCACACGCCTGGAAAGCGTATCAAGTTATATTGAAAATGGATTGATATTATTTCCAGCAGATGTCGCAAATTGGTGGCAAGATTTTTCCAGTGAACTGTTTACTTTCCCGAACACGACTTTCAAAGACCAGTGCGATGCATTTTCACAGTGCCTTCACGTTGCGGCACCAATTGCGACAAAACCTGCCCCACAAGTGTTCGTTTTATAAGTTGATAAAAACACACATCCGTGATAAACTGAAAGAGATATCAGGAGTTCTGATATTGGGGTGTAGTAACCTCTTCACATGCGTCAGCGCTGACGAAACAGTGCCCTCAACCATAATGGTTGGAGGGCTGGCGAATAAGACCTATGTCAAATAAGCCACACAATTCATGTGATTGTTACTAACCTCCAACCACCAGATTTCTTGGTGGTTATTTTATAAACCAGCGGAGGGAAAAATGTCCACAGCAAGAATTGTACAAAGACCAATTATCGTAGATAAATCTGGTAAAACCGTTTCACCAGAACTGGTCAAAATGCCTAACGAGGCTTGGCTACAAAAATTGCTGCCGACCTGCCCAGATATACTACCAACAGCAGAAATAGACTCTAAATATTCGCAACTTTTTTATATTGCCAGTGAAGTCGCCACAGAATCCACCAAAACAGGCAAAGGTCATATTGATATTCTGTACGTATCAACAAATGGTAATTTAGTAATTGTTGAAACTAAACTATACCGCAACCCAGAATCCAGTCGCCAAGTAATTGGACAAGTTTTGGATTATGCAGTAAGCCTGCACGACACAAAACAGTGGAATTGGGACAAGTTAGAGTCAATTTACAAAGGGAAAGATTTATACTCAGACATTAAACGCAAATACCCAGAAATCACCAGCAAAGAAAACTTTATTGAAAAAGTAAATGAATCTATCCGCCAAGCCGACTTTCTTATGATGATTGTCGGCGACGCAATCAGACCAAGTGCAGATAAAATAGCAGAATTTATCAACAGCCCAATAGATATGCATCACAGATTGGCTCTTTGCGAACTTACAACCTATAAAATGGCAGACAAATTCTTGGTTGTTCCACGTTTAACAACTTCCACTAATATACTAGAACGCGCAGTAATTACTCTGAAAGATTCAAAAATTATCGCGACCGAAACAAAGCAACATCAAGCCACAGAATCAGAATACAAGTACTTTCAAATCTCTATGGAAGACTTTATTTCAGACTTTACAAACAAGAACACACAGATTACCCCAGATATGTTATCCGCATTTTTTGACGCATTGCATTCGGCAGGCTTCACCACAAAAACTGCGACTAAACAGGTTTCTATCGGTATTCCTGGCGTAGTGTCTTTATTTCAAATATCAACAGACAGCATATGGTTTACACCATCAAAATTGCAGGCAACATTAAAAGGCCCGAAAGCAAAACCTGCCCTGTCCTATTTATTAGAAATCCTGAAAGACTTTTTAATAAAGGGGCAAAACCCATACAAAGTTATGAACAAGTTCTACCGTTTGGATTTCTCAGTTATAAATACCAAACGCACAGAATTTATATCAGCACTTTCTAAGTTTAAGGAAATTGTATAAACCCTAAAAGTTATAATACGTTGTGCCACCGATTTTATTTGCACTGGATGATACACGGCGATTACCAATACTTCCCGTTGTATATGTTGTCGCCCCTATTCTATTTGTACTTGTATTAACACGGCTGTCGCCAAAACTGCCCGAATGATAAACAGTATTTCCAATTCTGTTTTCACTGACGTTTACACGCCTATCACCAATAGAGCCACTGGTATAAACCGTTCCACCTATTCTATTAGAACTAGTATTTACCCTTTCATCACCAATACGACCAGTGGTATACGTCGTATTGCCAATTTTATTCGTTGTGGTACTGACATAGTTTCCATCAGAATCACGCCCAGAACAGTAAACAGTATCACCAATAGTATTACAACTGACACCTGCCAAGCACGACATTGGCACACAAACCATTGCAAATAAAAAACTTAGTTTTTTCATACTGTTATATATAATACAAATAACACCAATTATCAACTCATTATAAGCTCCGTCTCAAATTCATCTAATAGAAACAAACTACCTAATAAAATAATATTAAAAAACGTCAAATTCTATGCATAATGTAGTGATATTTCATGCATTACTTCAACGAAAGAATTATCTGGTATTTCCAAAACACTCTCATCGTCCCAACCAACACGCAATACATTTAAAAAGCGACTAAAATCATATATTTTATCTTCTTCATTCTTCAGATTGTATTCAATACTACACGCTTTTGCTATGAGTAACTCTTTTTGAGAATCAAAGTCTATAATCTGAGTATTATTTTTTGGATGTGCAAAAGAAAAATGTTGATTAGGTGTTAAAGCTATCATATTTTCTAAATAGTGCATAATCTCAGGAAACTCGTTTTTAGGAAATATATGATGAATTTGTGTAGCTGGTACATTTATTTCTTCACCGCTATGGGCTTTACTAAACTGACTTAATTCGGATAAATTATTTCTCGACCTTTCCATAAAATCTTTAAGTTCTCTTTTGGTCCTAGACATCATCTGTTCAAAATAACCATTACGAATATCAATATCTGGATTTTTTTCTAACCATTCTTTTCTGGTAATATTCCTTGGCTTATCACGGTACACATCTCTAAAATTATCTCTATTATACATTAATTCTGCTCTAGTAATGATATTTGTAGATAATTTTCCAGAAGAGGTTCCTAGTTTATTATACTTAGCAGCCAAAGGGTTTAAAACCTTAGTAAATATTCTTTTGGGTTCATATTCTTTCTGAATTGGAGTAAAATTATGATAAAAATCAATAAACGCGTTTTTCAACTTTGAAAAACTTGTTTTATCTTGCTTGAAAAAAAATTCTTCAAAAAATGGCCACAAACCACTATCTTTTAAAGTGTTCTCTATATATATTTGTAAAAATCTTAATGAACATAAATCATTCCTTGCAATATATTCAAGAACTTCTCTTGACTCAACTATATATAGATGCCGATCTGCTCTATGAGAAATATCTTTTAAAATTCCAGCTGCACAGAGCATGCATAGAGGCTGAGAAAAAACCTTATCATATTCATTCTGAGCGGCAGTTTCAGTAACTCCTGGCTTAGAGTACGTTTCAGCTATCGTTTCATTTGCATAATCGCTTCGCCATATATCTTTAGCACTAAAAGTATCCTTAACGTTATCCACATAATATAAAACGAAATCCGCTATAGACCAAACAACATCAGGGGTACATTTCTGATCTATCCATCTACCATTTTTCGATTTTCTAATATCATAATCATGCATATTACAAAAATCCTGTACCTGTTCAAGACTTAACATAATTTTTCCTTATGATTTCAAAAGACCGTAAAAGAAGACAGCCCCAGAATCCACATTAAGAGATCTGGTTTGATAATTTCTAGCAATTTTATAAAACCTTCGATACTCGTCACTAGCAAAAAATTTCAGTTGTTTATTTGTTGGCTGTACATCAATTTTTTTTGGAATAAGAATAGCAACCGACCCATTAGCCAAAACCCCTTTGGGCTTTTTTATAACTCTTGGCTTATAAGTCATATTTGGTGTAAAATAAACATCATCTTTCTCCAAAAATTTAAATACAGACATATCTTTAACTTTTTCTAACGAAATATAACTATCATAACCTGCAATATCAATAAAAGCGTCCCCTTTTTCTGAAATATTACGTGATTTTATAACTCTAACAGCTCCAGGTTTATACTTATTTAATAACAATTTGTTTGTTATTTGACGATCTCGAAATACGTTAAACACACCACAATCAAGTTTAGATAATATCAAATCAAAAAAATTATTCCTATAAATAATCCAATACGGGAAACAATCACTAAATATGTATTTTTGTTTTTGTATCAAAGAAATATTCTCCATCACAGATTTAACCAGTGTAAAAGATGGTTTAGCGTTGCTTTTTACAGAAATTGCAATAGTTTCTATCTTGACGCCAGGAAACCCAGATTCTCCAAAGTCGACAACTGCATTAACAGACATTTTTTCTAAAAACTCTCTAGATGTTCTAAACTCAGGTGTATTCAATAAAAATTTAGGAAAAACAAAGCATATGTTGTCAGACATAGAAACCGCTTTATCTAAAAAGAAAGAACAAACATTGGTAGTTTCCTTATTTATGGCCTGTTCTCGATACTTTTTTAATAAATATCTATCAGAACTTTTCATTTTATAAAAAGGTGGATTCCCTATAATCAAATCATACTTTTTATTAAACTTATGCAACAAAAAATCGTCTTCTATATAATTAATCTTTGTATTTTTAGGAATATCAAGCCTGCTCAATAAAGCTTTAAGCAACTTCAAACTATATTTATCTATATCTACGACATCTAACGTCAATTGTTTGTTTTCGTATGTTTTTAATATCAATGGTATAAAATTACCTACACCAACTGATGGCTCCAAGATTGTAATACAATCATCTTCAAATACAGGTAATGTTTTAACCATTTCTGTTATTAATGATTTGCTCGTAAAATATGCAGCATTGTCTACACGTGAAGTATTTGTTAGTTCCGCTATTTTACTTAAATCCGCCCATGATAAATTTAAGGGATTGGTATTTATAAAATCAACAACGGCATCTATACTATTCAGTTTGAACTTTTTTATAATATTTTTTAATTGTAAAGCATTATTAGTGGGGTGAGATAGTGTAGCTTTGATATTTTTAGCAATTTCCCTAAAAATAATAGTAGGAACAGCTTCTCCAAGAGATTGTCTTATTTTTATTTCTTCTCTTTTTAAGAAAGCATTTTTATCTTGCAACGACAATTTATTCAAATCTTCAATATTTTCTTCAGACCATTTAAACTCATCTGGAACAGTCATCATCCTCATCAACTCTCTTATACTAAAAACACGATCATCTTCTGGATGTATTGTATTTTGACTGGCTAATTGGTCATTTCTTGTGTGTACGCAAGGCCCGACTCGGTCCCAATACTGGCGTTTATATTTGTCTGCATTTTTCTGCTTATTTATAACAACCTTACCATCTATTATTTGATGCGGTTTTTTTAAATCATCTAAATTATCAAAAGCACTTTGGCCCTCTTTAAGATCAGAAATCCAGCAACGCATATACTCGGGGTACTTTCTAAACTGGTGATAAATATCGTTAGGATCTATTTCACCGAAATTCACCAATCTCCGCATATTCCCGATAACAGATCTCAATGTACTCTCTGGTTTTAAAGACGGGAAAAGCTCCAGTGGCGACACTTGATCTGCCAAATCTTTCGCCACACCTAAAACTAAAGTCCGTTGTCTACTTGAACAAGCTCCATAGTTTTTAAAATTGATCACTTTATATGCAAAAGAATAATTCTTGCCCAAATTGCGCTGAATAGCCTCTTCTATACTTCTCTCAACACCATCAACATCGGTACAAGCTGTTTTCATAAAAGCGGGTACATTTTCAAACACAAAAAACCTTGGATTCAACTGCTGTATCAATTCTATTGAATGAATGACTAAAGAATTTCTCGATATTTCCTTTGTATTTTTTTTATGATTGGCTACAGACATACCCTGACATGGCGGCGTTGCTATCAATACATCTAACCTGTCCATATTCTCTCGTTCTTTCCAAAGCAAAACCTGTTCAAATAATTGCTTTTTTATTTCGTTTTTTGTTATATCTCCAACAATATAGCCCGTTTCATACTTACATTTTTTATTATATTTCTGAACATCTAGTCGACGTTGTATAAGCTCATTAGTGGCTACACACTCAAACCCTTCTTGCTTAAAACCATAACAGCCAACACCTGCACTGCTAAAAAGACTTATATATGTATGCATACTATTCCTTTCCTATATAGAAATTTAGCCAAAAACGCAAAACAAGTCAACAAGATAGACCAAAAGCAGTAAAACCATAAAGCTTGACTTTTGGGAAAAGGTAAGCGTAAATGTGGCAACTGATTAAAAAGTTATCGCATGAAGTATAAATCTTACAAAGATATCAAGCCAAACAATGTTTCCACCTGCAATATGCTTTACTATTGCGCCTGTCGCATTTTAAATAAAATGGAGCATCGTATCAGACGTCGCAATAATGGCTACCTGCCCTGTCGCGACAGAATCCTGTTGCGCCGTCTACACCGCAAAATTACCCAACTGGCCGCGGTATATAAAAACAAATCTATTTAACTTGACTTTTGGGGAAAGGTAAGCAGTAATTGGACAAAGTTAAAAACACAGTAAAAACAAAGGAGTCCAATATGCCAAAATACCCCGACATAAAGGTTTATTTAACCAATCGCGATGGTAACGCTTTCGCTATACTTGCGCGGTGTAAAAATGCCCTGACCTTAGCCGACAAAGAAGATAAATGGAACGAATTCTTGACCGAAGCCACCAGTGCTGATTATCCCCACCTGCTTGTCACTGTTATGAAATGGTTTGAGGTTGAATAATGCCGTATAAAAATCCACCTAGAACGACCAGATTCCATATCGGTAAGTCCGGCAATCCGTTCGGGCGTATGCCTGTAATTACCAACAAAGACCTGTATCGCAACTTGCGTATTCTACGTATGTTGATTGACATTGCTATGCAGCATCTGCGACAAAAAGGAAACAATAATGCAACGGAAAGTTAAAGAGATTTTACCCAAGACATTTGAAGAGTTGAAAGCGTTATCACAAGATGAGCGTGCGCGCTTATGGGCACGGTATTCGCCCCACCCTTTTAATAGTCAATTGCGCGCTTTGTGGTATTATATGCAATGCAAGACCTCGCACATTCATCTGGAAACAAAATATCTGAATAAACTGAAAAAGTACAAATCCGATCCAGCAGAATGCGCGAGCGTGGTATACCAACACAGATACAGCCTGAGCCCAGGAACAACAATCACCAGAACATTTCGTGGCATAGACCACAAAATCTTGGTTCAAGAAGACAAAACGTTTTTATACAACGACAAAATCTTTCCGACCTTGTCCGCCGTTGCCAAAGAAATAACTGGGATAAAAATATCTGGCCCCGACTTCTTCGGATTAAATAAAAGGAAAAAACGTGATAGATAGACGCAACATATTGATTTCTTTATATTTCTATCTATATAAATTGTGAGGGGTAGTTCCACACTATCTGAAAAAACTCCAGCTTTTATTAAACTTTATCATGGTATTGAAAGCCTGCGCCACCTTTGGCGTTCTGATTTGACTTTGCCAGAAAACCAAAAGGACAAAATATGAAAAAAATTACACTGACTTTACGCTTGGCCCCATATGACGCACTAGAAGTCGTATCTATGTTAAATAAAAAGAAAGCAATATCAGACAAAGTTTATATAAAAAAAGTTGATTCAATCGCAGCAAGTTTTCCACTGATGCAAAGGCTTGCAGAAAAAGAATAAAAATACCCGACATAAATATCGGGTAAATAATATCATTACTCTGTTATTGGCTTAATTCTGGGTCCCCAAAGTCCCCAGTAATTTACTTCCGCGCATAAATCTTTATCATACGTTTCTTTCATTAAGTTGCAAACCTCCATAGCCCCCGCACGATAATCTTCTGCGTCATAAACTTCCGCATCGCCCGGAAGATTTGGATTATTACTTCTTGATATGGTATGCCCAACATCAAAATTATGAGAATGTCTATTCATATATTCTCTTTTCCTAGAATCCAACACCCCACAACCAATCAAATTAACCACGAGTAAGAATAAAATTATTATATTTTTCTTCATAGAGTCCCCCGTTTTATATAACACATATTGTACAAAAAATTTGACATATATCAACCAGTAATAACTTGACTTTCTGCACTTTGTAAGCAGTAATTGCAACAACAAAAAGGTGCAAAAAATGCCAGCAATTAAATGTGCGGTGTATGTCCGTAAATCTACTGAACATGGCTTGGAACAAGCTTTTAACTCTTTGGATAACCAAGAACAATCTTGCAAAGCATACATTTCATCGCAAGCCTTTAATAATTGGGAATATACAAAAACTTACAGCGACGGTGGTATATCTGGTGGAACAATGGAACGCCCAGGTCTGCAAGAAATGCTATCCGATATTGCCAAGGGCATAATAAACACAGTTGTTGTGTACAAGGTCGACCGACTGTCGCGTTCTATCTTGGACTTTCACAATATGATGAAGTACTTTGATAAATATAACTGCAATTTTGTGTCCATTACTCAGGCATTTGATACCAGTACTTCTATGGGCAAACTAACCCTGAATATGTTGCTGTCATTTGCACAGTTTGAGCGTGAAGTATCCAGTGAACGCGTCCGCGATAAAATACGCGCCAGTAAAGCCAAAGGATTATGGATGGGTGGCATTCCGCCATTGGGCTATGATATCAAAGATAAAAAACTGGTTATAAACGAAGCCGAAGCCCAACAGATAAAAACCTTGTTTGAACAATATCTGGAATTCCAATCGGTCAGCGCATTGACTGAATTTGCCGAACTAAGTGGAATCTTAGCGAAGAAGTGGCAAACACGCAGCGGCGATTGGCGTGGTGGCAAACCTATTACCCAAATGAGTATGCACAGAATTCTGCGTGATAAAACCTATATCGGATTTATATCACACAAAGCAAACGGGACTTGTGCCCGTGGCGCGCACGAACCAATAATATCAGACGAGTTATTTAACGCCGTACAAACCGCCCTGCAAAACAATACGAATAACAAATCAAAAGCCCTTCGTTCACCAAACCTTTTGACCGGCAAACTGTTCAACAATATCGGCATTAAGTTCACGAACCAACGCAATTCAGGTAAAAATCAAAAGACAAAATATTACTATGCGTCCAAAGGATTTTATCTACCTGCGCCACAACTGGACGCCATTGTTCTAAGCACCTTTGCAAAGTTTCTGGATTCTGATTTATCCGCCCTGCCCCCAGAATCTAAAGACGCGATTAAGCGCATAGATTGGACACGTATGACATACGACACAAAGCGTAACTTGATACAATCCGTCACAAAGAAAGTCATTTATTCAAATGAGAAATTGATAATTCATATCTCACTTGACCCGATGCGCTGGCAAGAATTTACAGGCGAAGTGTACATAAACGAAGCAACCGAACAAATGGAGTTCATAACAAGCAAAGATGAAGTAATAATAACCGTTCCAGTTATTCTGCGTAAATACGCAACAACACGTATTGATAAAGATGCCAAGACCGGCGTTTTGAGCATAACCGACAATAATCATTTAATAGTAAAAGCCTTTGCAACAGCCTGGCGGTATAAGAACTTATACGAAGGTGGCGTCGGGATAAAGAAAATTGCCAGAGATGAAAAGCGCAACCTGCGAACAATTTATAAATATCTAAACCTGACTTACTTGTCGCCAAAGATAATAAACAGCGCTCTAAACGGTGAACTACACAACCATACAAACATACAAGAACTTTTCCTTATCGCCGAAAAATATGAAAACTTCGACGAACAAGAAAAGGCGTTTTACTGCGGATAAAAATTTATACTATTTTAATAGACTAATTTAATCTTGAATTCAAAAACTCATAATCCTGCTTCATATCAATCATAACCTTATCAAGGGCATCTCTATAAGTTTTTAACAAAAGCTCATTTGAATCTCTCAAGGAATAACCCCAGTATAAAGCGGCATATTCTGATGCTTGAGCATAAGAACGGTATCTTTTTATCAACCTACCTTCTTTATCTAATACCCTGACATTTATTTCACTATACGGTTTAAAATGATACATCGGCATACCAAATAAATTAAAAACCCCTAAAGTAAGCACAGATGCAAAACTCCACGCATCTCCAACCGCTATAGGATCAGGACCATTTAAAAAAGTATTATCTCTAAGCTCTATATAACCTTTGAGGTTCCCATAGGGATCCGTCAAATTTTTCTCTATTTGCTGATAAAATAAAGTAGCTCTTAAAGAACCGCTTTGAACAACTTTAGCCCCTGCTTCCCAATACTGAGGAACGGTAGATGTCGCATCAATGTAAACGGCTTCCAAAGTAGGCAGTTTCTTTCCTTCCTCTTCTTCAACTGTTAAAACATTCCTCATATCTACAGAAACACAAGAAGTCAGCAACAAAACAGAGCCCAGAAACATAAAACTTTTCATATTATTCCTCTTACTTAGAAGGGTAAAGCTTAAGACAGCATATTTCAAGACATATTTATAATTGACTGTCCTAAAATTGCCAGTGTATGTTATATCTGAATATTAGGCGGATTTGGCATTCTGAAAATCACATACCGTGCATTTTTGAATACAAAACCCCACGTTTTCGGCGCTATACACGATTAAAGCCGTGGATAACCACGGCTTTCCTTATTTCTGGTCGGGGCGAAAGGATTCGAACCTTCGACATCTTGCTCCCAAAGCAAGCACTCTACCAGACTGAGCTACACCCCGAAACGACACACATTATAACAACTTTTTTAATAAATGCAAATTTTTATATGCATTTTATGCTTGTCTAGATTCACGAAAGTTTTTACAATATAAATAATGATTAAGAAATTCTCGTTTTTTTTACTGTTTGCGTTTTTGTTGCCTCAAACAGCATCAGCATTGACAGCTCGCTCAGGAACGGTCGCATCCGATTATGTCAGTGAAAATACTTATAATAATCTATACCCTTATATGAATAATACAATGCGCACAAATTTAAACCCCGGAACAACACCATCACAGTCTAGCGCACAAATAAACGTTCTTACACGAACTAATTCAAACAATGCAACAACAAGAAACGTTGTTTCTCGCAACGCAAAAACATCTACAACTAATGCACGTAGCGCCACAGCTTCTGGTACAACTACAAGGTCATCAACGTCTTCAAACACTAACGCAGCATCTACCAGACAGGTTACGCAACGAAAAACTAATTCATATAATACCGCACGTAGTGGGACAAATGCGACTACCTCAACAGCCCGTTCTGCCACCCCGACAAATACGACGAAGCGCGTTGTTGCAAGATCTGGCACGAGTACAACAAATGCGCCCCAGACTGGCGCTGCGCGTGGTACCACCAGATATGACGGGAATACCTCTACAGCACGACAAGACACTTATGTAACATATACGAGCACAAATAATGCCAGCGTATCATCTGCAAGGTGTATGGCAGACTATGCAGAATGTATGAATGATTATTGTGAGCGAGAAAACACAGAATATAATCGCTGTTATTGTAGCGCGCAACTGGCACAAATCGATGCTAAGTATAAACCTGAAATAGATTCTTTAATCAAGCAAATACTGACAATAAAAAATGGAAATTATTGGACAGACGAGGAAATGAACGAATACTGGATGGATAAAATCGGGCAATATACTGGGGATAATTCTTGGACAAACCTAGAAGACGCTTTAAATATTGATTGGGCAAGCACAGAAAGTCGCGTGCGTGGGCAACAGGCTTTTGCCATAGGACACGAATACTGTGTACAACACTTGCAGAATTGTGCCTATATGCAAACCAATTTACGTGACGCATATCGATCGGACATTGCAAGAGATTGTGCAACATACGAATCTTCGCTACAGCGTTTAAAGAATGCAGCAGAAAGCATTGTTGAATCTTATAAATGATATAACAAACAACTTTTATCATTGCTTTTATTGTTTTACATTAGAAGCTTTTATACCATATGGGTTATAACATAAACGAACAAAAAATAAGAAATTTTATTTTTCTAAGATAAAACTAGTTATTATAGTTCTTTACACAACAAATTATGTCTATAAATATTTCTGGCAAGATCGTCACTTATAATATCCCAATCGCTGGCTCTGCCATAAATTGGTAAACAAGGAATGCAAGCGTCATTCACTGATGGTGTATTTCGCGCGCAAGATGTTACGAATATCATACACACCAGTATTAAAAGTTTTTTCATTTATTTCCCCTATTTTTTTATTTATTGTCAGCTGTTTCGAAGCGTTAATTTCGGCAATTTTTATATCACATTTTTGTGTGGCAACCCTTCCCCCGATTATATATGCGAAAACAACAACTGCCATCGCGGCAATTAGTATATATTTACTCATCTGTTTTACCCTTTGTAAAAAAAAACCGCACTTTCTAGTGCGGTTAAACCAAGTCAAATGAAGATTATTGATTCATAGAAGAAAAGAAATCATCATTTGTTTTTGTTAAACGTAATTTATCCAACAAGAATTCCATCGCTTCCAACGTCCCCATTGGATTAATAATTCTACGTAAAACGTACATCTTTGCCAAAGTATCTTTTCCGACCAAAAGATCTTCTTTACGTGTACCCGACTTTGTAATATCAATAGCCGGATAAACGCGCTTATCAGATAACTTTCTATCTAAAATAATTTCGCTGTTACCGGTTCCTTTAAACTCTTCAAATATTACTTCGTCCATTTTAGAACCTGTATCAACTAATGCAGTTGCAATTATGGTTAAACTGCCGCCACCTTCAATGTTTCGCGCAGCACCGAAAAATCGCTTTGGCCTTTGTAAAGCATAGGCATCAACACCACCTGTTAAAACCTTTCCACTGCTGGGGACAACCGTATTATACGCGCGCCCTAAACGAGTTATAGAATCAAGCAAAATAACAACATCTTGCCCTGCTTCTACTAAACGTTTTGCTTTTTCAATGACCATTTCTGCAACCTGAATGTGACGTGCGGCAGGTTCATCAAAAGTTGATGAAATTACCTCTCCTTTTACGCTGCGTTGCATATCAGTAACCTCTTCCGGTCGTTCGTCAATCAGCAGAACTATTAACTTTACGTCTGGGTAATTAGTCGCAATAGAATGTGCAATATTCTGTAACATAACTGTTTTTCCGGTACGAGGGGGCGCCACAATCAAACTGCGTTGTCCTTTACCCGTAGGTGCAATTAAATCTATTACGCGCGCAGATAAACTACGTCCTTTATCTTTATCGTCAACCACCTCCATTTTCAACATTTCATCTGGATATAAAGGCGTCATATCATCAAAAGATATGCGGTGGCGTAACTTATCAGGATCACCGCCGTTTACCCGTTCTATAGTTTCTAAAGCAAAATAACGTTCAGATTCATTTTGTGGAGCCTGAATTTGCCCCTCTATGTAATCACCTGTTTTCAGACCGTACTTTTTTATAAGTGCCGGAGACACATACAAATCATCTGGTCCTGCCAAATAATTACTTTCCGGCGCACGAAGAAAACCAAAACCATCAGGCATACGTTCCAATACGCCGTCACCTATTAAAGTAATTTTATTGTCGGCCGCGTAAACGCGCATTACTGCAAAACGTAACTGTTGTACGTTCATTTGTGACGGGTTTTCAATCCCCATGTCTTCAGCCATTTTTAATAGCTGCTGTGGCGATTTTGCCTTTAATTCATTTATATGCATAAAAACCTCTTTTGGAAACAGGAGAAAATGCGAGAATTCGCACTCCTTACATAAGACCTTGTTATTATATACTTTTTTTTACAAAAAGTCAACTTTTACATACGATTTTACCGCCGCAATAAAAAAATCCGCCATAACGGCGGACTTTGTATTAATTTACCCAATAGCAATTGGCAGTATAAGTAAGCGAACCCGTTGTATCTGTTGCTGTCGTGTTTTTTGGTATATAACATTTTGTAATAGCACTGTTATTACCCGCAGCAGATGTACCAGGACTGGTGCTTTTTGTACAACCACTTGTTCCATTACTTGTATTTCCCCACCAACCCGCTGCACAACGATATTCATTTTCTCCGCTTGCAAAACACTCTGAACAAACCCACGTTTCTTTTTCTCTTACATCATAACCAGTACCATTAGAATACCAAGCCCCGTCATCATTACATGTATTATTATAATCTCGCCAACAACCGCCCGTACTTTCACAATAAGGGGTTCCATCTATTGTTGCAAAGTGACATATTTAGTCTGCAGTTAATTTGTCACCAGCCAATAACCAATATTGTGCCAATAAATCCCCATAGGTATAAAAAACATTTAGCATTCTTTGGCCTTCTTCATAGTCAGGCACTCCCCCTGCCGCTGATTCCATAAACATACGTACCGTACTTATATCAGTTGCGCTTCCCGGATACAAACTACTAAATAATTGGGTACAACATTCACAATCATATTCACTATAACATTTGTCTGCCAATGCGTTTGAAATCGGCATCAAAAACATGCCCACAAATACGGTAGTTAAAAATTTTCTAATATACTTTTCCTTCTTTTTTCGTAAAAAAGTATATAATAAATTATTTACCAATACAAGAATTATATTTGGTATTCAACTTAAGAAAACTTCTAGTAGGTATAATAACAGTCTGTTGTATAAATATAAGTGCCTGTTGTATCAGAACCTGTTGTATTTTTTGGTATATAACACTTTGTAATAGCACTGTTATTACCCGCATCAGATGTACCAGGACTGGTACATTTTGTACAACCACTTGTTCCACTTGGGGCTGCTGTACCGTAATAACCATCCGCACAACGATAAGACTTTGTCCCATTTACTAATAATTTACCGCATATCTCATCCCTTAAATAACAACTTTGATAGCCCGCTCTGCCTGTATCTGTCCACCATTGCGAAGTGTTATCACACAGCACATTTGTTTCCCCGCCCCCAATAGAGCAACCAGCAGAACAAGTTGTCATACCGGCACTTCCTACATCACAAACTTCGGTTGGTGTAAGACCGGGACTACCACTAAAAAATTGTTGACTTTGCACACTCATAGTAAACACTCTTAAAAACTCTGTAATATTTGATGAAATATCGTCCCACATAGACTCCATATCCGGATTATATCGCATTGACAGATACTCTGAAACCTTATCATTAAAATATGACTCATTAGTAACGATAGACCTGTCTTTATACGCATAGTATACTAACATTTCACAACATTCACACTGAGTATTGCAAGTATAATTACCCCAAGGTTCCCATTCCCATTCCAAAGGATAATTATTATTAGCCGCCATAATTTCTAAAGGCATCATACATACAAATAATAATAATATTTTTTTCATGTTCTTTCTCCTGAATTTTTAATTAAAAACCACCAATTTTTTTGGTGGCCAGGAGGTTGAGAACAATCATACGAATTGTGCCACTTATTTGATATTCAGCAGCCCTCCTGACCTTTTTATCAGGAGTTTTATTTTTCGTCATGAATATATACTAAAACGCGCGCAACATGCGCGGTATAAGTATGAATTCCGACGCGTATGAAAGGGTTCTCACACCCCGTCAACGGAACACCCGTTAACACGTTTAATTATATAGGATATTTTATAAAACGCAATTTAAAAAATCCGCCGTAATGGCGGACTTTTTATTGCTTAATCCAATAACAATTTGTTATATATATTTTTTTGTGCCGGTTTCATCAGAACCAGTTGTATTTTTTGGAATATAACATTTTGTAATAACGCTGTTATTACCCGCAGCAGATGTACCAGGACTGGTGCTTTTTGTACAACCACTTGTTCCATTACTTGTATTTCCCCACCAACCCGCTGCACAACGATATTCATTTTCTCCGCTTGCAAAACACTCTGAACAAACCCACGTTTCTTTTTCTCTTACATCATAACCAGTACCATTAGAATACCAAGCCCCGTCATCATTACATGTATTATTATAATCTCGCCAACAACCGCCCGTACTTTCACAATAAGGGGTTCCATCTATTGTTGCAAAGTGACATATTTAGTCTGCAGTTAATTTGTCACCAGCCAATAACCAATATTGTGCCAATAAATCCCCATAGGTATAAAAAACATTTAGCATTCTTTGGCCTTCTTCATAGTCAGGCACTCCCCCTGCCGCTGATTCCATAAACATACGTACCGTACTTATATCAGTTGCGCTTCCCGGATACAAACTACTAAATAATTGGGTACAACATTCACAATCATATTCACTATAACATTTGTCTGCCAATGCGTTTGAAATCGGCATCAAAAACATGCCCACAAATACGGTAGTTAAAAATTTTCTAATATACACCTTCCTTTGTATATAATTTAATTATAACTTTTAACTCACAATTTCATGAAAAATTATATATTATTACAATAGCAAACACAAGAAAATGTTTTCACTTGATTTTTACGGGTTTTATGCTCAAATTATTCATATGACACATTAAAAAAGGAAGCGAATATGGCAGGTAGTATAAATAAAGTAATATTAGTTGGTAATGTCGGTCAAGACCCACAAGTACGTACAATGCAAAGCGGCCAAAAAGTCGTCAGTTTTTCACTTGCTACGTCGGATCGCTGGCGGGACAGACAAACCGGTGAACAAAAAGAGCAAACCGAATGGCATCGCGTTGTCATATTTAATTCAAATTTAGTTGATGTGGCTGAACGTATGTTACAAAAAGGAACAAAATTATATCTTGAAGGTTCTTTACGTACGCGCAAGTGGCAAAATCAGCAAGGCATAGATGTTTTTACTACAGAAGTCGTATTAAACCAATTTGCCGGTCAGATGATTATTTTATCGGGTGCCAAAAGTCTTGATAACACAAATTCTGCTGGCGAAAATAACTCGCCCAACATATCATCGGCACAATCACAAGAAGAAATATCTATTGCAGACATTGGTGATGATATACCATTTTAATAAAAATCCCGCAAATGCGGGATTTTTTATTTTACCTTGCATTAAATCTAATATCGTAATAATATGAATGTGTCGGCAGGTGTTCTGCTGATGAGGTGTGGAAACCTCGTACTGGCGTCGGAATACATACTTATACCGCGCGCTTTATGCGCGCTTTAGTATCTGTATTGGCGATGAAAAAAACTCCTGATTTAAAAAGGTCAGGAGGGCTGCTGAATATAAAATAAGCAGCACAATTCCAGTAATTGTTTCCAACCTCCTGGCCACCACATTAAATGGTGGTTTTTAATTAAAAAATTCAGGAGAAAGAACATGAAACAATTGCCGTATAAACTTTTTTTGATAATAACTACTGTTTTTGTATTTCCTTTAGACGCGATTTCTGGAAGTATGTGGGGTGAACAATGCTACGACGAATGTGACTGTTGTGTAATGATGGTAGACCATCTTAGAGATACTGCGACTAATTATATACGAGAAGATGAAATTTTAAGCGCTTTAAGTTCTATGGTTGATTGGTATTCATGGCACGGGGAAACACAGGAATTAATGAGAAGCGTTTATGAGGCCGCGGGTCAAAGAATAGCACATGCGTACTTATTGACTAGTAATGGAGGAAAACTGACATCGCCGGAAATATGCGATTATGCATCATATGGCAACTGGTCACATAGTCCAGGTGGGTGTTCTGGTTGTTCCGTTTATGATGGAACATCTAACTCTGGCTGGCAGAGTACTGGTGTGCCAGGATATCAACAATCATATGTTTGTGAAAATATATGCAATGACTGTTTTGAAACTTCGGCTACCAGTTATCGTTGTGCTGCGGGGTATTATGGAACATCGTCAAACGGCACAAGCGGATGTACAAAATGTACCAGTCCTGGAACTTCCACCGCAGGCAGCACAAGTATTACAAGATGTTATGTTCCTTCTGGCACAACAGGTTCTGATTCTACGGGGACGTTTACATATACATCTAATTGCTATTGGTCTAATTAAAAATCCGCCACAACGGCGGATTTTTTTAAAATCTATATGATCCCGATAACTTAATGTTATGTAACTGTATGGTATCGTTATACTGATAACGATAATCTATTCCTACCTGTATTCCATTAGCAGATAACATTTCTACACCGCCACCGATATTTGCCCACAACGGATCTATGTCAACATCATAGTCCGTATAAGAATGTGCTAAAGCAAATTTGTACTTTACATCATCGGGTGTACCCAAAACATCATATTCAACCCCAATAGATGCATACGGTCTTATCTGGAACCATGCAGACGGATAAATACGTTTCTGTGCTATTAAAGAATAACCAGGAGTCAAAATCAAATAACCATCTGATTTTAAATTCATATAATCTTGACCTGCCGCCTTTTCTTTTATATCAAAACCAAAATTATATCCAACACGAGCGTACATGTTACCCACTATATACTGATTCAACCAGTCATGTAATAAACCCCATTCACTGATTAAGCTAAATGAAGTACCATCACCTTCAATATTACTTACATACGTTTGATCACGTGAGATATCCAGCATATGCATATCTACAAATGCGTTCCCATATAAGCGCGTTTTCTCGCCCAAGGTTTTCATCATATATCCACCAAAACCAATATTCAAATCATCAACCTTTATATCAACACTACCAATAATGGATTGACCTGGTAAATACCCTAATTCGATATCATCACTTACTTTACCAGAAGAATTTGAAACATGTGCTGTTAAACCGAATATGGTCGTTTCGGAATGCTGCCAATCAAAACCGCCAGATATGCTAAATCTTTGCCCATTCGCATGAAGACCGTCCGTTTCTTTCTGACTGAACAAACCATAATCAGCATCCAACCATGCTTTTTTCAAGTTACGGTTACGATTCCATATAAATTCATCAAACATACGATCTTCAAAATCTCTGAAACTGGTATGCTCGTTCATCGCCACCATAGCAGTAATTTGTTCCAGTTCACGCGCTTGGAATAAACGACTGAATTTAACCAAAGAATCTCGGTTACCGTTCATATTATAATATTCCATGCGATCATAAAGCTCGTCTGCCATCTGAGATAAATTAGTACCAGCAAATATTTGCGGAATAATTTCTATAGGACTATCATTATAAAACTTAGTATTATTTAACTGACCGGCAATCAAATCGTCTAACGCGCCGGCCGAAACATACTCGCCTTCTGTATGCGGTACAGCGGCACCAACTATTGGTTGTAATTGAAATACTTCAATAGGTCCACCAAAGTTTGGATCAAAAACTACATACAAACTATCTGCGACGCCGTCGCCGTCTGTATCTCTTTCAGATATATATATCGGCAGATTAGTGCTATATCCATCTAAGTTCGGATTATTTACATATTGAGGATAAGGTATGCATATTGTTCCATCGGCGTTGCAGAACTGTACGTCCAAATTACGCAACTTTGTAAATTCGTCTGTAATATCTATACCATTTTTTGCATGCAATAACCAAATAGCAGTTCCCTGATCAACTGTGTCAAATAAAGTTATACCTATCTGAGGTTTAACCGAATCAGCTGGGTTCATTATCCCCGTAACGTCAGAAATAAAATTATTACCTATCGTGATTAAAGCCTCACCATTATCAGCGTTTGTAATTTCACCGATGCTATTATCTTGTGTTACTTCTATTGTCGACCAATAATTTTTATTAGATGTATTATCCGCACCGTATGCATCATAAGGCATTACTGCCGCCCATAATCTGCTGTTATTGCCAAACGTATAGTTTCCACCGATATTAAGCCCTTTTATTCCCCAGAAATCTACACCAGAAGAAACGTTACCACCAATAGTAATATTAGCCCAATTAGAAATATTATTTTTACCAAACTGTAAATTTTCTGCCATTACATTACCGATAATATTTACAGAGTTTGCATTTATCACCATTTCGCCGTCAAATTGTTGTATACTACCAACATTAAACTGTGAAGCGTTTACTGTATAGTTATTTGACACCACATTTATGCTGCCTTCTGGCAAACTTCCTTCATAATTTTGATAAAATGCATTAGAATTCTGGGTTGCAACAGTTCCTGAAGCATTTAACATATTACCTTCTAGATTTATAGTTCCAGAGCTTCCTGCAGTTATATCTGCAACGTTTATAACGCCATTTCCAGAATCTAAATCTAAAGTACCGCTATTATTAACCGACGCCAAATTTATATCACTGGTAGTATTCATTGACAGCACACCACTGTTTGTAATATTTTTCCCAGAAATAGTTTTAGCATTCATTGTCAAAGTTCCGCTGTTTGTAATATTTTTCCCAGAAATAGTTTTAGCATTCATTGTCAAAGTTCCGCTGTTTGTAATGTTTGCTATAGAAATTACTTCTGAATAATCTGCATCTGAATTAAACGTCAACAAACCACTATTATTAACGGCAGAAGTCGAAATATTCGTTGAGTTAAACGTTGCGGATACCCCTTCTAAAACCGTAAGCCCCCCACTAAAATTGATATTATCTGATAATTCAAACAAGGCCGTACCATTATTAGCATAATAAGTACCAGTCGCTGATAACGAAGTACCAGCAAACGTTATATTATTTGAAATTAGGTTTAAGCTCCCAGTTTGTGTTCCTTGCGCAACATCACCAACAACGCTAACATTAGAAGAAACAATATTAACATTTCCAGCAGAAGAAATGTTTACTGTACCGCCGGAAGTAACGTTCAGTCCTTCAATCATAGAAACGTTTGGCAAAACATCAGATGTACCATTAGTAACAATATTCAACGTGCCTGCAGAATTGATAATTCCACCAATAGTAACGTTTGATTTAGCAGCATTTAGCGTTAATACATTATCTTCGCCAACATCAATGCCGCCACCAACGTTAACCTGCCCTTGATTAGAAATTAAAGAAAGCTCATTCGTTCCACTAATAACCAAACCGTTACTAGGTACAGGACTGCCGGCATTAAACCATATTCCATTGGCAATATCTATGGCCCCTGTTGTTGCGGTAATTTGACTTCCTGAAGCTAATAACGTACTTTTATCACCTATGTTTAAAGCACCCACATTTGCGTTAACCGCCCCGATAGAAATAACGGCGCCGTTACTAGCACTTAACGTATTGGTTACATTTAATGTATTTGTACCAGGTGTACCGAAAGTCAACTTATTATTTGCACCAGACGCAATTACGTTCCCAAAACTCATTGTGTCTTTTGCATTGAATACAATATTATATGACGTCGTTCCTACCTGAGAGGCATTTACAGTACCGCTAACATCTATATTTGAACCGGATGACAACGTAAACTGTTGCCCTTGAATATTAAGATTTCCCCCTGTTTCACCAGTGCTGCCAACATTAACATCACCATCGATATTAATTGTCCCCCCAGCCGTTAAAGAATTAGTAGACGAAGCAATATTAAAATTCGCACCGTCTATACCGACATTATTTTCTTCCAAGTCTATGTCTACGGCACCAGTAACATTAACACTACCTATCAAAGCGCCAAGATTAAAGTCACCACCAGTTACATTTATTGAACCTATCGATAAATCTGTACCGCTGGTATCAGAACCTTCTATCGTTAAAGTCCCGTTAGAAGTTGCAACCATTCCAACGACGCTAATATCTTTTGCGTTTACATATGTCGCCCCTGCCGTATTTGTTAAATTTCCGGCAATACTTATCATTCCAATTGGATTCGTAACACCCTTTATATTTAGTGTTTCCCCTGCATTAGTTACACTATCCAAATCCAAAGTCGCACCACTTAGAGTCATAATGCCGCCGTTAGAAACGTTACCATTAACTTGTAACATATCACTTGCCGTAATAGTTGTTACCGAATTAACATCATTTACAGCATAACTATTTATACCTTCAAGAACGACATCTCCAGCGGTGGATTCCATACTTAAAGTTCCATAGTTTATAATAGTATCGGCCTGGAATTCCTGTGCTGTCAAAGACATATTTGCACTAGTATTATATGAATCACTGCCACCTAAATCATTTATAAGACCGTTTACCACATCACTTTTTATAACAAAACCATTATTACCAGTAATATTTAAAGTAAAACTATTTGATTTATTAGAGAAAGTTTTCAACCAGCCTTCTTCATTAATATCGGAACCAAAAACCAAAGAATCAGCTTGTAAATAAAAGCTATTTGTTTCACCCATACCGGTTAAATCTATACCGTAAGAAAATGTTGCTGCACCAGAAACGTTTATTGTTAAATCACCAGAATTTATAACAGATGCGTTACTTAACCCACCAGTCATAGTTAAGTTTACCGCATTCATTATCAAATCTGCACTATTTGAAACAATACCAGAAACAATTATGTCACCACCAGCAGTCAAATCCATAGTAGATCCTGCATTGGTTATATTACCCGCAACATTGATATTCCCTGTCCCCGTAGTCGTCAAACTAAAACTGCCAGAATTAGCGGCGTTTGAAAGACTGCCGTCTGAATCAGAAATAGTGAAACTGCCGGCAGTTATATCAACAGTTCCTGTACCCGCATTAGAGAAACCGGCCATTTGAACCATACCGTTAACCTTAGAAATTGTAAAGTCACCACCTGTTACAGTTACGTCACCTGTTGTCATTGAATTTGCAGTATTCAAGGCAAAACCATTACCAACAGTCATGCTATTAGTTACGTTAAAAGCCCCTATATTTGTAACGTTTAAAAAACCGCCTGCACTTACAGTACTAACAGAAATATCAATTGGCGCGGCAGCACCAGAACTAGAAATCAAAGATAAACTTGCACCATCTGCAATTTCTAAAAGTTTACCAACTGTTATATCAGCCCCAGAAGATAATGTAAACGACGGGTTTACGGTCGGTGCATATAAAGTATCTGGATCCATATATTCTGGCAACGATGTACCAATCAACATATCATTCTGCAGATTTATACCGTCAACAAACGTTTCGCCGTCAGGGTTGGTGATTTGCCCACCCGTGTATGCCGCAGCTTGTACACCTATTGGAAACAAGCCCATAATAAAAAATATTATCTTTTTCATCATATTTCTATTTCTTTCCAACCAAATTTATGATTATATTATTGCACAATTCATCAAATAAGACAAGATAGAACTGTATAAAAAGAACTTTATTTTAGGAATAAGGAGAAAAAAATATGTATTCTATAAAAAACGTTCATGCACGCCAGATTATGGACAGTCGTGGTAACCCAACTATTGAATGTGATATTGTTTTAGGGGGTGGCGCATTCGGTCGCGCTGCGGTACCTTCCGGCGCATCAACAGGATCTTTTGAAGCACTAGAATTACGCGATGGTGGCAATCAATATATGGGCAAAGGCGTTTCACAGGCAGTAAAAAATGTGAACGAAATAATTGCTCCTGCTATTATCGGTACAGATGCATCAAACCAAACGAAACTGGATGAAAAAATGTTGGCTCTAGACGGAACGCCTAATAAATCAAAACTTGGTGCAAACGCGATATTATCAGTATCTTTGGCTGCCGCACATGCTGTTGCAAACCAGAAAAAAGTTCCTTTATATAAATATATTGCTGAAATATACGGCAATTCAAACCCGGATGTATTGCCTCGTCCGATGATGAACATTATAAACGGCGGGGCCCATGCAGATAACGGTCTAGACGCACAAGAATTTATGATAATTCCAAACGGTGCGAAATCCGAAACGGATGCGATAAGAATGGGCTCCGAAATATTTCATAATTTAAAATCCATATTAAAGAAAGGCGGTAATTCTACGAACGTCGGGGATGAAGGTGGTTTTGCTCCGAACTTTCATTCATGTAACGAAGCACTGGATACAATCATTGATGCGATTCGCGCAGCAGGTTATAAACCAGGCGAAGAAGTATCCATAGGATTAGACGTGGCATCATCAGAATTTTATAAAGACGGCTTTTATTCTTTTGAAGGAAAATCGATGACTGCGGATGAAATGATTGCATATTATGCAGAATTAATTTTAAAGTATCCGATTATCTCTATTGAAGATGCGCTGGCAGAAGAAGATTGGGAAAATTGGAAAAAGTTAACCGATGCAATCGGAGATAAGTGTCAACTAGTCGGTGATGATCTATTCGTAACCAACCCTGCTCGTTTACAAAAAGGAATTGACGCTGGCGTTGCAAATGCTATATTAATAAAAGTCAATCAGATTGGAAGTCTGACGGAAACGTTACGTGCAATCAAAATTGCACAAGATGCGAAATATGGCGTAATAATTTCACATCGCAGCGGCGAAACTGAAGACACAACAATTGCAGATTTGGCAGTTGCGACTAACGCCGGTCAAATAAAAACTGGTTCTATGTCTCGTACAGATCGTATGGCGAAATATAACCAATTAATACGAATTGAAGAAGAACTAGGAAATAGCGCAAAATATGGCATATAAAGCGAAAAATACATGACCATACCAGTTGAAATGTTAACTTTTATAAAATATTTATTGGGACTAATTATTGTAGTTGCAGTATTACTTACGCCCGCTTGGCTGGCGTGTCAAACCAGTAAAAGTAAACAAGACACAATTCTTGTTCGTTTAGCAAGTTGGCTTTTTGTCTGGACGGGTATAGGTTGGTTATGGTCGCTGTTCTGGTCATCTAAAAAATAAAAGTCCCGCTTATGCGGGACTTTTCTATGATAAAAAAGTGGGGAAGTTTCCCCACTCTTAAAAAAAGATTTATAGGTTATTATTTACTATTTTGGCTATCAACAACATTTACGTTACGGGCTTTAAATTCGGCTGCCAAATTTACGGCCGCTATACCCTTTTTATAACCGGCAACATGAGCCCTACCTTCTAACCCAGCAGCAGCCTTCGTATATTTATTAGTGTTTTCCGTCATGTTCTATACCCCTTTACAAACATCTCTCGGACAAAGAAAATATATACCAACAAATATTTTTTGTCAAGTACTATCGTATTTCTTCAGTCCGACAGATTATTGCGTACAACCATACATACCGCATACGTCTGCATCTTCTGGCGAAACATATTCTTCTACAACCGTTACAGGAACAGGTTTATCTTCTGTATAATGTACCTCTTTAACTACTTTGACGCGACGATTTGCGGCGTTTGCAACACCATCCGGTGTTTGAACCGCCAAATCTTCTTCACCAGCAGAAACCGCGACTATCTGGCTGGCAGGTATACCGTATTTAATCAACATCTTCTGAACCGCCTCTGCACGACGACCACCCAATGCGTAATTATAATCTTTACTACCCATTGTGTCGGTATGCCCTACAACAGAAACTTTTATATTTTTACTTCCTTGCGTTGCAGAAGCCAACTGTTGTATCAGTTCCTGATATTCAGGTTTAATTACAGCTTTATCGAAATCAAACATTATTTCAAAAACTTCTTCCATTACGTGCTGTTTCGGTTCCAAAGGAATTTGCTGTACCTTTATGAAAGTCTTTTCATAAGGTTTTTCAGTATTAGCCTGCAACTGATCTAACCGAGCATTTATTGCGGCCAATTCTTCACGCATTGCCATCATCATATTAATAAATTCTTCACGCGTAACCAATTCGTCACTTAGCTGCGGAATATCTTCTTTAACTTCGGCTGGGCAATTTACATCAATAGCTGGATTGCATTCTTTTGTAATTGTTTTGTCTCCACCATAAATATTCTGATTAAATACAACTGGTTGAACCGGTACAGGGTTTATTAAATGTTCTGGAACGTTAACGTTATTTACAATGATAACACCCTCACGCGCTTTCGCGGAACTATTCATTGCCGCCATATTACGAGTATCCGGATAATATGTCTGTTTATTACGCTCAACGCCGACAATCATCTCACCGCTGGTTTTTACCGTTGTTTCAGATGTTTGCTTTACTATTTTTCCACCAGAACAATCCCTAAGCGCCGTCATAGTTTTATAAAATCTATCACGACATTCGCCAGCAGTACCTGTTTGACCGCTTGCCGACGCAGAAACCCAACAGTCATATTTTGCTTGTGCTTCAGCTGCAAGCTCAGGATTTATCATACTTGCGTCGTTTTTTAATTGATCTAACAAATCGTTATAAGCGGTGTACAATTCAAAAGATTCTTGTTCGTTTTCCACCGGCCAATTATCCAAAGTTTCTGGGAACGGTAATTCACCGCTAAACGCAGCAACCGCTTTCTGCGCAAAATACTCACCCATATCAGGGTAACCGCTGGTCCGCGCATTATAAATAGCATAAGAGCGATAATTCATCGCCAACTGATTTAAAAAGGAATCCTGATGAGGCGCAGAATAAACATCTAATCCTTCAACGTAATCTACCGTCGGCGTTGCTACAGATGTATATTCACCATTTGTACTTCCTGCACACGCCGCTAAAGCAACGATAGAGGTAACAACCATCATACGAGATATGATAAACATTGCAGTTAAAGATTTATTTTTCATAAAAAAATCCCTTTTTATAATCTCTTGTATTATACGATTTTTTGATATATGAGTAAAGAGAAAAAGTACAGCCAAAAACAAGCCTTAACAGAGATAAAACTTAACCACCCAACAAAGACGTTGCCAACGAGCCAATAGAACCAATAGAACTGCCCAAGCCTCCTCCACCTGTTATACTGCCTACGGCATCCATTATAGAACCTGTATTGGTTGGTTCACCTAATGAATTAACTGTACCGATTAAAAATTCGCCCCACATTTCCCGCTTCTTAGCGTTTAATTTTGAATATGAACATTGTTCAATTTTGGCGATCATTTTAGAAGCCATTGTCAGTTCTGAAGGTGAATAGTCTTCTTCTGTAAAGTCGACCAAATTAAATATATCATAAATATCTGAAACGTTTACCTTATATTTATTAGAACACATACCTGCTGGTGAACCGTCTGAACAATACGTTGCTTTACCAACCTTTGGGAAACCTTGCCATACCATACCTTCGTTGCCCTCACCTTCAAAATGATCATAGCAAATCAACTCATCCATATCTGTTCCAGCGGCAATTTCAACAGAAGAGCTATATCCACCGTTTGCCATTGCACAAGGTTTTCTTCCAAGTTTTTTTTCTACCTCTTCCGCCGTTACGGAACCAGTTTTTGCCCACTCTTTAACGATGTTGTCAACGAAAGTTATTTCTTGAGTGGTCGGAATACATTCAGCTGTAAGCTGTTTTTGTTTAGCACTTAATTGTTGAACACTGCTTATCAGTCCCAATACAGTCGGAACTAAACTGCTGGTCGTAGTTGATGCAGAAGATTCCTGCGCCGCAACCGGGGCAGCTTTATTTATGGTGACAGCTCCAACCGGTAAATCGGTTAAGCAAACAGCCATACCTATAAAAAGAAGCAAAAGTTTTTTCATCTCTCTTGGGAAGAATTATAACATAAAAAAAAGTCAGAATAAATATAAAAATTGCTTTTTACTTGTAATCGCGCTAAACTATTGGCGTGCAAGGAGATAGACGAAGTTTTATCATATTCTTTAAACATAGGCGTTTAAAACGTCTGTGGCAATTTTTCTTTACTGGTTGGGGGCTTGTGATGGTGGCGGCTTTAATAGCAGGATCACTGTTTACCAAGCAATTACTTTGGACTCCGATATCTGCGATAAATATGACAGACATTGTCAGCAATCAATTTAAAATGTCAAACGCATCTTTTTCCGGAACCGACACTAATGGTGAACCTTTTTATATACAAGCTGCCAGTGGTCGCCAAGAATACGATAAACCAAACATAATATTATTAGACAAAGTTTCTGGTACAACGACCAGAATATCCGAAGGTAAAAAAATAAAAGATGACATAACCGCAAACAGCGGTCAATATAATCGTATAACAAAAACAATAACGCTTACAGACAACGTGCGCGTTGATTCTAGTAACGGAGATAAAATTAGAACGGAAGAATTGGTGATAAAACTATGAAACAATCAGTATTAAGAGTTGAGCATTTATCTAAATCATACGGCAAACGTATGGTAATCAACGATATTTCTATGGAGGCTCATCAGGGCGAATCGGTTGGGCTACTTGGTCCTAATGGTGCAGGTAAAACAACAGCCTTCTATTGTATAACCGGGCAAATAAAAGCCACTGGTGGTCAAATATTTTTAAACTCTCAAGACATAACCCATCTTCCTTTTTATCAACGCGCCAGATTGCATATAGGCTATCTTCCTCAAGAAAACAGCGTTTTTCGCGGATTAACCGTTGAACAAAACATAATGGCCATATTAGAAGTTGTTGAACCAAGCAAGAAAAAACGTCTAAATAAATTAGACGCTTTATTGGACGAATTTTCAATAACAGCTCTTCGTCGTAGCCCGGCAACGGCTTTATCTGGTGGTGAACGCCGTCGTGTTGAAATTGCACGTGCCTTAGCAAATGACCCAAAATTCATCTTATTAGACGAACCTTTCGCCGGAATTGATCCTATTGCAGTTAATGAAATTCGTGATTTAGTGTCACAATTAAAAAACCGTGGCTTGGGTGTTATAATAACAGACCATAACGTTCGTGAAACGCTTGGTATCACAGACCGCAGTTACGTATTACACGACGGTAAAATCTTAAAGCACGGCACAACCCCAGAAATCGTAAAAGATGAAATGGTTAAAAAAGTTTACCTTGGGGAAGACTTTGTAATGTAAAAAACGCCTAAAAGGCGTTTTTTTTAAGATTCTTCATCTTCTATTTCATCGTCATCATCCACATCAACGGCATTCAAATCAATTTCTTTAGGTACACCTAAAATATCTTCAATTTTTTCCGATGCAGTATCAATATCAATTTTATGTAATACGGCAAATTCCTGAGCCATACGTTCTAAAGCGCGTAAATACAACTGACGTGCAGAAAAAGTCATTGTATCTGTAGCGTTACGACGCTGTAAATCACGTACCACCTCTGCTAGTTTCATTGGGTCACCTGAATTTATATTTTCTTCATATTGTGCCGCACGACGAGCCCATATCATACGCTTTGCACCTGCCTTACCCTTAGCAGAAGAAATAGCCTCATCCATTTTCCTTATAGAAGTTAATGGACGCAAACCTGAAATTTCGGCGCGCTCAACAGGTACACGTAAAGTCATATGGTTACGTTCAAAATCGATAACCAACATTTTTATTTTCTGACCAGCAACAGTTTGTTCTTCTATGCGCACTAATTTTCCGACGCCCTGCGTTGGATAAACAACATACTGTCCTGTTTTAAAATCTAATTTTTTACTTGGCATAATCTGGATACCTTTTACAGTTGCCATTCTCTCTATCCACATTATTATAGCACAAAAAACAAAAAAAACAAATAACAGAGCAAAAAAATTACTAAAAAACCCCAAAACTGGGGTATTTTGTATAAAATCACATGATCGGTCTACGTAAAGACCCAGAAGTTCTTCTTATGCTAGACTCACGACTACCGGTCGTTGTTCCTGTAGATACAACGCATACCCATTCACCGTTTTGTAAAACTGCCGACTGACCGTCCTCACAATTTGGTTTTTCCAAATCCCATGCAAAGCAGCTTCCCCGCAAAGACGAAGAATACGTCGCGTTATCCGCACCCCCATAAGTATATGCACCATATTCTGGATTCCAATATCCCTCAGTCTGACCGCTGCACCATTTACGATCGCCAAAACACTCTACGCAATTCCCATTTGCGTCGCACAATTCCATCGGATAAGCGGTGGTCTTATAACCGGTATTTGCACGATCACCACTACCCATTGTCTTGCCATTTTCTAAATCGCGGCACCATAACTTCTGACACTCTGCCGCATCAATATCATCAATATCGCTATGAGACACTAAAACATACCCAGGGCCGCACTTAAATTCTGCGGCAAACGCATTTACGCCAACAAACATCATGCAATTTGCAAATAATAAATATAAAAAAGTACGCTTCATCCCTCGTTCTCTTTTTATTATATTTTACACGTTTCCAAAATATTTTGCAAATGCCTTTTGTTATTGTCCCAACCCAGCAGGTGAGAAACGACCAATATTATTAAACAATTCTTGTAAAGCATTCAATTCTATGGCCGCCGGTATAGGTGTTTCATCTTCTGAAATCATTACTTCTGGTAAATCTGCGTCATGTAATATTTTTATATCAGTCACTTTATTACCGTTCACCCACGCTAATAAAACGGTTTTATTATCATATTTCAGCGGTAACGGTCCCCTATAATTTTCGTCGGCACCGTAATAAATCCATACTTCATCACCATAAATTGTCTTTACCTGGGGTGATCCGATCTCCTGCGTAAGTTGAGACGTTGTCTTTATATTGGTTACCATATCTTCAACATCTGGCGGAAAAACGTACCCCCTATGTTTAGTTTGAAATGTACACGCCGATAAGACGATTGCTAAAATAAAAATAAGTTTTTTCATACCGTAAATTTACACCAAAGCCCGCCTATATTGCAACAGAAAAAGAACCCGCCGACCGTTTGGGTGGGCAATTTAACCTTCACCGTTTTCTTTAACCTCTGCTGCATTCATCATCGCAAAATGAGCAATATACTTTTTCAATTCACTGCGATAATGATTAGTTTCTTTCGCCTCTTCAACCAAACGATCAAAGTTAGGATTAGCGGCACGCGCTGCACCAAAACGACTTTCTGTTTTCAAAAAATCCTCTAACGGCGTTGGATTATCGACACTAGAATCCATTGTCAGCGGACTTTTACCTTCTAATGCCAACGACGGATCAAAACGATACAGCGGCCATGCCCCAGTACTTACCATCTGCATCTGATGTTCTGCACCATTTTGTAGTGCAAAACCATGCGCAATACACGGGGCGTATGCCAGTATAATTGAAGGTCCCGGGAAAGCCTCTGCTTCACGAAACGCACGTACTGCCTGGGCTTGATTTGCCCCAAGTGCGATTTGCGCAACATATGCCCCCGACATCATGGCAATCATACCTAAATCTTTCTTCGCATGCTCTTTACCACCAATTGCGAATTTCATACTTGCCCCGAACGGCGTCGCCTTAGACTGCTGACCACCGGTATTAGAATAACCTTCTGTATCAAGAACAAGAATGTTTACATTTTCACCGCTATGCAAGATATGATCTAAACCGCCATAACCAATATCATATGCCCAACCATCACCACCGATAATCCAAACTGATTTATCAACGATTTCACCGACCAAGCTACGCGCCAATGCCGCCTTCGGCGAATCGATTTTTTCCAGCTCTTTACGTAAATTTTCTTCTATTTTTCGTTGTTTATCTGGGTTGCGTTCGGCAAAAATTTCCTCTACGTTCGGTATTTTCAATTCAAACAACAATCCCTTTAATGTATCCCGTTTTTGGTTTAACGCCATACGCATGCCTAAACCATACTCCGCATTATCTTCAAACAACGAATTTGACCAAGCAGGCCCTCTACCATTTGCATCGCAAGTCCATGGAGTCGTTGGCAAATTAGCCCCATAAATGGAGGAACAACCTGTCGCATTAGCCACAACCATTCTATCACCGAACAAATGCGCCATCATCTTAATATAAGGCGTTTCACCGCAACCTGCACATGCACCTGGAAATTCAAAATAATGAGGCAATAATTCAACGTGCTTTGGAATATTTAAATTTAATTTTTCACGCGGAATATCTGGAATCTTTTGCGCTGCATTAAACGCTTTTTGTTGAGATTCTGAATCTTTCAGTGCCATCATAGATAATGCCTGAACCGGACAATTTTTTACACACACATTACACCCCGTACAATCTGCGGGTGATATGTTCAATGTATAATACATATTCTGACCTAATTCTGGCGTTTTCATCGGTACAACGATGACACCGTCAGCACGAGCCTGTTCCGCCTGCTCTTCCGTCATAACTTTTATACGAATCGCGGCATGCGGACATAAAGTTGAACATTTACCACATTGAATGCATTTAGATAAGTCAACTGTTGCAATGCGTTCTGATATCGCACGCTTTTCATACTTAGCGGTCCCCACAGGATATTGACCTGCCCCGAATTCCCCGTCAACACGAAAACGAGAAACAGGTATATCATCACCACGCTGCGCAGCCATTTCACCTAAAGTTCCTGCAATTTCTGCCGGCGTATCTAATACCATAGCTGGCACAAAATCGGGTGCAAAGTTTGACACAGATGACGGCAATTTGTACTCGTGTAAATACTCTGCCGCTTTATCTACCGCCGCCCAATTTGCTTGTACAACATCCATCCCTTTCTTTTTGTAAGTTTTTTCTATCGCAACTTTTGCACTTTTGGCAGCAACGTCTGGATCAATCACATGTGTCAGGTTAAAGAAATTTAACATAATGAAAGTATTAATTCTATTTCCTAAACCTAATTCCGCCGCCGCCGCATTCGCGTTCAAAAAGAATACTTTTGCGCGCAAACGCATTAAGTGCTCTTGCGTTTCACGTGGAAGATTTGCAAACGCAACTTCCGGGGCCATAGATGTATTTATCATTACAGTACCACCGGCGCGCAACCCTTTAAAAACATCAAATCGTTGCGCAATCATAAAATTAGAAACACTTATAAAGTCTGCAACTTCTACTAAATACTGACTTTTAATTGGTTGGTCTGAAAAACGAATATGTGACGCAGTCAATCCGCCAGATTTTTTAGAATCGTACACTGCATAAGACTGTGGATATAACTCTGAATTTTCACCAACTATTTTTACTACGTTTTTAACAGCACCGACAGTACCGTCTGAACCAATTCCATATAAAATCGCTGTCTTAAAATTAGAATCCTGAACCGCAAATGCAGGATCTGTTTTCAGTGACAATCCACTTAAATCGTCGTCTATACCAACTGTAAAATTATGGTGTAAAGTATCACGCATCATGTTTTCGTAAACCGCCTTTACATCACGTGGTTTAAATTCTTTTGAACCCAAACCATACCGTCCACCGAACACTGCGGCCTTATCACCGACAACAGTCTTTACGTCTTGATATAATGGTTCACCCAACGCCCCTGGTTCTTTACACCTATCCAAAACGGCAATACGTTTTACTTTTTTAGGTAAAGCAGATAAAAACGCTTCACGTGGGAACGGACGGAATAAATGTACTTTCATTAAGCCTAAACCTTTCGGAAGATGCGGTAAGGTTTCTTCTATTGTTTCGCAAGCACTGCCCATTGCAACAATTACATTTTCTGCCTTAGGATCACCGACATAATCTACCAAGTGATATTGACGTCCGGTCAATTTAGCAAACTTATCCATACACTCTTGTACTATTTCCGGCGTTGCGACGTAAAGCGGGTTTGCTGCTTCCCGTCCTTGAAAGAATACATCCGGGTTCTGTGCGGTACCGCGTATAGTCGGTTTATCAGGCGTCATACCACGCGCACGATTTTTTAGCACTAAATCATCCGGTATCATTTCATGCAGAATGTCGTCACTGATTCTTTCCAACCTAGATTCTTCGTGACTTGTGCGAAATCCGTCAAAGAAATGCAAGAAAGGAACGCGGCTACGCAACGTTGCGGCATGTGCAATTGCCGCCATATCATGAGCCTGCTGTACACTATGGCTGGACAATAAAGCGAAACCAGTAGAACGAACTGACATAACGTCGCTATGATCACCAAAAATTGATAACGCATGAGTCGCCAGCGCACGTGCCGCAACGTGCATCACAAACGGCGTTTGTTCACCCGCTATCTTATACATATTAGGTATCATCAACAACAAACCCTGAGACGCGGTAAATGTCGTAGCCAACGACCCCATTTGCAAAGCACCGTGCATAGCCCCCGCCGCACCAGCCTCAGATTGCATTTCTATAATATTTGGAATTGCCCCCCATATATTTTTTTTATGCTGGAACGACCATTCATCTGCCAGTTCACCCATAGTGCTGCTGGGGGTTATAGGATAAATAGCCGCAAAATCAACACATCTGTACGCGACGTCTGCCGCTGCCCAGTTACCGTCTACAATTAAATTCGCCATTTTATTTTTTCCTTAAAAATTCATACGGGCTATATAATACCCCGAAAATCATCATAAGGCAAGATTTATAAAAGAATTGACAAAATTACATAATAGTAAAACATCATTTACCGACAAACTTCTTGAAGTATCTTACCGCGTTTTATTTCTAATCGCTTTTTATACGTTTCATAAACGGGGTTGTCTTCAAAAACTAAGCAATCACAATTTACAGGTAAATAAGCCAGTGTCTTAATATTATTCTTTGAACAATCAAGTATTTCTACTTTTTGGGGACAAAACTTTAAATCTTTTAAAAGATTCCACCCGCAATCAAATTCCTCTAATTCCAGAGGCGCACCTTTTAAAGACCGTAATTTATTATTGCTACAATAATAATTGTTTACTTTTTGTGGTCCCCCGATCAAATTTGATAATCTATTATCTTCACAATAAAAAAAGTTTTTTACCTCTATTGGGGCGCCTTTTAAAGTACGCAATTTATTAAATGAACAATTATACACATTCACCTTTTCTGGTCCGCCTTCTAGAGTTATTAAATCATTAAAGGAACAATAAAAAATTTCCGTAAATTTTGGTGCCCCATTTAAAGTCTTCAAATGATTCCAGCAACAAACGTATTTTATTGTTTTAACGGGTCCACCAACCAAAGATTCTAATTGATTATGGTTACACAAAAATTCTTCCACCTCTTTCGGCGCAAAGTTTAAAGACGACAAGGCATTATGGGAACAATCATATACTTCCGCTTTACTAGGTCCCCCTTCAAGACTAGTTAATAAATTTGAATCGCAATAGAAACGTTTTACCTCTTTTGGCGCACCTTTTAATGAAGTTAATTGATTATATGAACAATTAAAATAACTTAAACAAACACACGTCGAAAGATCTGGTAATTCAGTCAAACCCATTTTGGCAAGATTTATGCCTTCTTTTATAACAAAATTCTTTGGCAACTCAAATACATCATACTTTTTTCCGTCTTGATAAAAGTACCTGCTTGGTTCACCCATATTTAAAACCCTACGTTATTTTTTATCCGATTTATTGCCCTTATTTTCCGATTTTTTATCGTCGGCTGCCTTGGTATCCTCAACCATATCCGCATCCAACGCAACTTCATCATCTGGCGTTAACGGAACTATGCTGGCCCGTTCGTTTAATTTTGACATAGCCCGAACCATGTCCATGGCACGTTGTAATTGATAGTCCAAAGCGTCTTTTTCTTCATCTGTTAACTCTTTGTCATCATCCGACTTCTTTTTATCGTCTTTTTCAGCCTCTTCGTTTTTCAAAGCATTCTTAAACGAAGCTTCAGAGTACAAACTTTCCTTACGTTCCAAAACTTCCACTTTACTTTGCAGAACCTCTATATCTGGTGTTATACCCTCGTTCTGAATTGAACGCCCCGACGGAGTATAATAACGCGCAATTGTAATGTGTATTGCGGTACCATCACCCAAAGGTTTTTGCTGCTGAACACTGCCCTTACCGAAAGATTGAGACCCCATAACCAATGCTCGACCATTGTCTTGTAATGCACCGGCAACAATTTCAGACGCAGATGCAGAACCATGATTTATTAATACGACCACAGGTTTACCGTTTGCTAAATCACCGGGTTTAGCAAAGTTTCGCTCAATATCAGTCTTATGCTTACCACGCGTAGAAACGATTTCTCCAGCATCTAAGAAGGCATCAGCAACGTCAATTGCCGCTGTCAAATAACCGCCTGGATTATTACGAACATCCAAAACATAACCTATAACGTCTTTCTTTTCTAATTTTTCTAGCGCTTTTTCTAACTCTTTTGCAGTTGTTGCCCCAAAATCAGATATACGAATATAACCTATTTTTTCGTCTGTATCTTCATCTGACCCAGCGATGGACTTTTCTTCATACTTTACAGATTCCACTTTTATTATCGCACGCTTTAAAGTTATAGTACGCGGTTCTTCCCCTTCCGAGATTATAGTAAGTTTAACTTTTGTACCCGGCCTACCTTTCATTTTTTTTACCGCTTGATTTAAGGTCATATCAAATACCTGTTCGTCATCAATATGAGTAATATAATCACCGGCCTTAATTCCTGCTTTATCAGCCGGGGTGTCATCAATAGGTGATATAACCCGAACCGCACCGCGATCGCTTGTAATCTGAATACCTAAACCACCGAATTCCCCCAATGATTTGTCATTGAATTCTTTGAAATCGTCCGCTGATAAATACGAAGAATGCGGATCCAAAGCCTGCAACATACCATTCATTGCAGCTTCTAACATTTTCTTTTCGTCGGCTTCTTCAACGAAACTGTCACGCGCAGTTTCAAAAACCAAAGCCAACTTTTTTAACTGCTCATAAATCTGCTCGTCCGTCAAGTGTTCTACAGGTTCGTCTTTCTTTGCTTTATCTGCCCCAAAAGCCACGACTGGTACGATCAAAGCTATTAAAATCACCAACTTTTTTAACATAAGCTTTCCTTTACAGTTAAATATACATAAATACGTTGTGAATAAGCATAAAACAAAAAGATAACCGCCGCAAGCGCGTTTTTATATAAATTTATTGAAAACGCCAAAAAATATTGACAAATTTTATTTAAGGGCTATATTATATGATAAACACCAAGAGAAATAAATGACCAAGACGCCGAAATTTTCAAAGCAAATTGAGGAAAATCGTGAAACGATATCTAAACTGTTATCTGGTGCTGATACAGTCAAACGTTTGAACAATTTTAATTGGTTACGGCACGAAATATCATATACAGAACCAAGAATTTTATTTTACGTCCCCAGCAAAGAACAACAACCATATTTGGACTATAATTCTATGAAAAATATTGGTGACGCATATGATTATATATTACAAAACCCGAAAAAAAACATAGATATATATGAAATTTGTAAAATACACAGCACAATATGTACGGGAACGCATATTCAGGGGGGATTATTTAGAACCAGCCCAAAAATAATAGAAATACAAGTTAATGGCCATCGATTACATGCACCAGACGAAACGCAAATTTTATCGAAGATGACCGAAATTATTTTCAAATTAAACGACCGTAATGTCTGCGTATTAAAACGCGCATTTCGTATTCATTACGATTTAATTATGTTGCAACCGTTTGATGACTTTAATAAGCGCACCGCACGACTTATTATGAATTGGGTATTAATACAGAACGGATACAGACCTATAGTATTTAATCAACCAACGGATAAGCAAAAATATAAAGAAGCAATTACTGCTTGTGCAAATGGTCGACCTAAAGAATATATATACTATATGTCATATTGTATGGCTAGAACGCAAAAACAAATCATATCTTTATTGAATAACTCTAAAATGTTATAGGTTTTTACATGGCTGATGAAATCATAAATCTTCCAAATCACGGTCGCGAGACATATGCAGTTTATTACGGGGATCGATTCGTATTGAAACGCCCTTTGCCGTACTTTAACGATGCCTCAAAAAAAGCATGGTTAAAAAAACAACATGACACAAAGCAAAAAATTGATGACATTCGAAAAGTCGGGAACCCTGTTTATAATATCCCAGAAATGATATTTATAAATGATGAAGAATACCAGGTTCTAGAAGAACGCGCTTTGGGTGAACCGCTTACAAGACAACTTTACGACAATCTATCTAAACGTCAGCAATTTGAAATCATAAATAGTTTAGGCAGTTTTCTTGTTGATATGAACGAACTGAAACCTATTGGACAAATTCAGAAATACAAAATTGCAAACGACATAAAGTTTTCTCGTTTAGACAGATTTATAGAAACCAAAATGTCTAATTGGTTCACAAAAAGCGAAGTGGTACAAATGGCCAAAGTTCGTGATGAGATAGGCTCTTTCGAATACGAAACAAGACTTGCTTGGTCGCACGGCGATATAAATGCAGGCAACGTATTATATGATGTCGGTAACAATAAATTATCTTTTATAGATTTTGCTGAAACGGGTTATAAATATATTTATCGCGATATTTTTGCCCCGCTACAAGTAGAATTAGATATATATAAGCGAGTTTATGAAACATATTATCAATTACACAATAAAAATTTATATGTGATGCCCAGCATAAAAAATGAAAACCTACGTGAAATTATGAAATATAGAATTTTAGCAGTCGTATTACGTCGCATAATAAAGGCATCCGACGACCTACGCCGCAATCCTGCGTCACCAAAAAGTGAGGCAAATAATCTAGAAAAAATATTTTTCATTCGTCGTCAAATGCAAAAATTTGAAATCATAGAAAAAATGTTTTCAAAATAAGCATTAATCTTCTTCTTTAAACAATCTAGCAGGGTCAACCGCTTTATTTCCGCGTCGAACTTCTAAATACATTTCTGGTTTATCGGAACTCATTCTGCCGATAGGTTCACCGGCAAGAACATCTTGCCCCAACATAACATTTATTTCACCTAAATTGGTCATAACTGTATTATACCCATTTTTATGAGACATAATTATTACCTTACCGAAACCTTTGAAACTATCGGCAAATTTAACTTCTCCGTCAGCGGGCGCCATTACCAAAGCATCTCCGCGGGCACGTATATGCCATCCATCAGACTTTAGCCCCAAAGCAGTTTGTTCTGCGAAACGAACGACGACTTTTCCCCGAACTGGTTTATTTAATTTACGTAATGAAAAACGTGAATCGGATGACATTTCTGAACTCCCTACGCCGGCAGATAATTCAGATATAGTTTTTGCGCGCGCCGACAAATCACGCAATTTTTTCTGTAAAGCAGTCTGCTGAGTACGTAACTTTTGGTTCTGCGCAGAACGAGTACGTAATAGTTTATCTAATTCATCTTTTTCATCGGCATAACGTTTTGCTGTGCGATCTAATTTTTCCTTTTCGATGGCTCGTTCTTCACGAATTTTTGTAAGCTCTTTTATCTGATCTGTCGCGGTTTGTATTTCAGCATCAAAACTATCGGCCATTCCAGACAATATAGCGGAAGTTAAAACATATTCACGCATATTTTCTGAATCAAAACTGGGATGTGATGCAACAAATAAAACACTAGCCGCCGCATCGGCAATTCGTTCCTGGTTTTTCTTTAACTCTTTCTCCAACTTTTTACGTTTTGCGTCAAGATCATTTATTTTCTTAGATACGGCACTACGTTGTTCTTCCAAAGTACTGACACGATCTGCCGCCTTTACCAACTTCTTTTTCGTAGATTCTACTTCTTTATTAGACGTTTTTACTTGCTGTTCTAATTTTTTATTTTGTTGCTCTGTTTTTTTGATTTGTGCCTGAATATTTGCCAGTTCACTTGCCCCATAAGAATAATTCGGGGAATAGACAGTAAATATAAAAAATAAAATACTAATTATTTTTAAAAGATTGCGCGAAATTTTTTTCATAGCCATAACATTGTAACAAAATAACCGCAAAAATCAAACAAGATACATATAAATAAAACGAGCAAAAGGCTCGTTTTATTCTTATTTTCTTATAACCCGAAGAAAAGTTTTCTTTCCTTTCTGTACCATTATTTCATCTGCAACCTTAACTTCTGATTTCCAATCTGTAACTTTAATACCATCAATTTGAATCCCCCCCTGCTCTATCATGCGTCTTGCCTCTGATTTCGATGAAAACATTTTTATGTTAACTAAGAAATCAACAACGTTCATTTTTTCAGGTATTTCTAACTTCACACTAGGCACATCATCAGATTTTATGCCGCCACCAAACAAAGCATCCGATGCAGTTTCTGCCGCCACAGCCGCGTCATGACCATGAGCTATTTCCGTTGCCGCAAAAGCTAAAATTTTCTTAGCCTTATTTAATTCTGCACCATCTAACTTAGATAGCTTAGCGATTTCATCCAATGGAATTTCCGTAAATATTTTTAAGAACTTTTCAACCAAGTCATCTGGTGTATTACGAAAATATTGATAATATTCATACGGTGTTGTTTTATTCTCGTTTACCCAAACGGCGTTTCCGGCAGATTTGCCTATCTTTTCACCTTTTGAATCCGTAATCAAAGCCGTTGATAGAACGAATACTTCTTTCCCCAACTTTTTACGTATCAATTCGACGCCCATCACACTATTTCCCCACTGATCAGCACCGCAAAACTGCAACGTACAATTATACTTTTTATTAAGAGTTAAAAAGTCAACAGCTTGAAATGTCATATAGTTAAATTCCAGAAATGTCATACCGTTTTCCAAACGTCTTTTTACGCTTTCCATCGATAACATACGCGGAACTGTAAAGTCTGTACCGAATTCGCGCAGGAAATCCATATGACTATATCCTTTCATCCAATCATAATTATCTACCATAATGGCGTCGTTTTCATCGTCACCAAATTTTATAAATTTAGATATAGATTTCCGTAATCCAGAACAATTTTTTTCAATCTGCTCGTCCGTCAACATCGGTCGCCCTTTATCGCGACCGGATGGATCACCGATACGACCAGTTGCACCGCCTATTAATAAAATAGGTTTATTCCCATATTTCTGAAACCAGCGCATTAACATCAGTGACGCCAAATGACCAACGTGCAAAGAATCACCCGTCGGATCCGTTCCCCAATATCCAACAATTTGTCCGGCGTTTAAAGCTTCGTCCAAACCTTCTAAATTAGACGATTGATTTATAAAGCCCCTGGCTTCTAATTCTTGTAATAATTTACTTTTCATAAACCATTTCCCTTTTATGGTTATAATATCAGAATAAAATCTAATATTCCATAATCTTTGAATAAAAAACCGCTCTTTATAAAAGCGCGGTTTTTTACGTTGTTATATTCTTGGTTAAATCTTATTGCAACATTTTTGCAACTTCATCTGCCAAATTATCTTCACGCTTTTGAATACCTTCACCCAAGACAAAATACGCAAAACCAGCCAATTTACCACCAGCTTCTTCAACAACTTGCTTTACTGTCTTTGAAGGGTCCATAACAAATGGTTGTTCTTCAAGAACGCTTTCTGCGTAATACTTATTTATGCGACCTTGAACCATTTTTTCAACGACCTGCTCTGGTTTGCCAGCGGTTGCACCTGATTCGATAAACACTTTCTTTTCACGTTCAACGGCTGCTGGATCAACGTCTGCAATTGTCATATATTCAGGTTTGTTTGCGGCAATGTGCATAGCAATTTTATTACCGATTTCATCAATTTTATCGGAATTACCGTTTATTGCGACAACCACACCGATTTGCCCCATTCCTGGAACCAAGGCATTGTGAATATAAGAATAAATATGATCGCCAGAAACTTTAGCGATACGACGCAAATTCATATTTTCACCAATTGTAGAAATCGTAGCGGCAATATCATCTTTTACCGCTTCCATTGTTGCATCAAAGTCCCCTTTCATTTCTGCGGCTTTTTTTGCGATATCTGCAACCAATTTCTGAAATTTGTCGTTCTTTGCAACAAAGTCTGTTTCAGCGTTAACCTCAACGACACACCCCATATCATCGCATTTTACAACGGTAACCAAACCAGATGCCGCGACACGCCCAGCTTTTGACGCCGCTTTAACAATACCTTTCTGACGCAACCAATCTGCCGCCGCTTCAATATCGCCATTGTTTTCGACCAAAGCTTTTTTACAATCCATCATTCCCGCGGATGTTTTTTCGCGCAGTTCTTGAATTAATTTTGCGGTTACTTCTGCCATTGTAAATCCCCCATAATTATATTTTTATTTTTTATATGCTGATGCGTCTTTTTTATTGACGCATCAACAACTTTGTTCATCAGAAACAGATATATTATTTATCTGCCTTTTCTGCTTTTTCCATCATCTTACCGCGACGTTCTGCACGCGCTTCTGAAGTTTTAGATTTCTGACGGGCTTCTTTATCTTTTACGTCCGCTTCAAAATCTTCCGCGGCGGAATCTGCCATATCAGATTCAACTTTTTTACCGGCTGCCCCACCAAGACGCTTTTCAATACCAGATAAAATCGCGTCTACAAACAAATCACAGTACAATTGAGTCGCACGTGCGGCATCATCGTTACCAGGTACCGGATAATCAACCAGTTCTGGATTTGCGTTTGTATCGCATATGGCTATCGTAGGTATATCCAAAATTTTTGCCTCACGTACCGCATTAATTTCTCTGGGAACGTCAATAACAATCATCGCTTGCGGCGTACCATGCATCTCCAAAATACCGCCAAAAATATCGCGCAATTTTTCAACTTCTTTCGTCATAACGCCGACTTCTTTCTTTGTTAAACCAAGTTTATCAGCGTTTTCTATATCTGATTCCATCTTCTTCAGACGACGAATGGATTGTGAAACAGTCGTCCAGTTAGTCAGCATACCACCCAACCAACGATTATTTACATAGAATTGCCCGCAACGTTCGGCTGCATCTTTAACAATATCTTTTGCTTGATGCTTTGTTGCTACGAATAAAACCTTACCGCCAGCCGCGGAAATAGCTTCCAACGCAACTAAAGCACGGTGTAATAACGGTGCTGTTTTATTCAAGTTAATAATGTGAATTTTGTCCTTTACACCATAAACATATGGAGTCATTAATGGGTTCCAACGACGCGTATGATGACCGAAATGTACGCCCGCTTCCATTAATTGTTTCATTGTAAATGTTGGCAATGCCATTTTAAAATCCTTTTTTCTGTTGTTATCCTCATCGTCGGTAAAAAAACCAGATTTCCATCCGGACAGAAATTTTAAACCAAACGACTGTGTTTTTCACGCTCTCGCGCGTAGCCCGATAATAGAATAAATATATACAAAAATCAAGAAAAATTTAACAATTATCAATATGCTCGCATAATACATATACGATTTGACAAAAACAATATGTGTATTAAGATATTACAAAAATTATGCGATCATTTTACCAGATTTTTACTGCAGTTATATTTATCACGACGGCGACGTCAAATACACTTGCCGCCAAAGATCAAAGCAAACATGAAAAATGTTATGACATAAATTATAAAAAATCTAATCCAGATAAATGCGCATCTTTTTTTAACGTTACGACAGCCCCATTGCTATCAGGCGCAACCGTTTTCGGCGGCGCGTTAGCCTTAATAAGTATCGCAAACGCAACAAATAACGCTTCAAGTAACCCAACAAAGTATTACCAACCCACTTTACCGACATATAATATGGTTGGCGGTGATGTAGACTCAATCAAACTGGCTGCAGCAACAAGTACACCAGAATACACGCAAAACATAAATCAATATAATGACATTCGCCTTGGTTATTCAATTGCAAGGGGTTATACAGGCCTAGGAACAAAGATAGCCATCCTAGACTCAGGTCCTAATACATTTCATGGTTCAGCAGTCGAAGCAATCGCTTCTGGTCCGATAGCAAAAAATGCAGTTGTTGAATCATATGATATTTTATACAAAAACGAGTTTCTTTCATACGACGAAATTGGAGATGTTATAGCAACAGCTTCTGATGCAGATATATTTAACGCCAGTTGGTCCGTATCAATGCAAGCAAATAAACTTAGTTCTCGTAACCAATTAATAAAACTGACCGGTGAAAATTTTGTAAACCAAATATCTGCAGCGGCACAAAGAGGAGCTATATTTGTATGGGCCGCAGGTAATGACTATGGGGCTCAAAGCAGCGCATTATCTGCCCTTCCGATTGTTATGCCAGAACTAAACGGTCACTTTGTAAATGTCGTGGCATGGGACAGTGAAACTGGGGCATTAGCGGAATATAGTAACGCTTGTGGTATTACTAAGAACTGGTGTATAACCGCACCAGGAACAAATATAAATACTGAAAATAATACCATTGTCAGCGGTACAAGTTTTGCTGCGCCGATAGTATCTGCTGCTATCGCAGTAATACGAGAAGCTTTTCCTTATATGTCTTCTCAAGAAATCACAAGCCTTTTGTTTGAAACGGCTCGTGACTTAGGAGAACCAGGAATAGATGACATTTACGGTCATGGCATGCTAGATTTAGAACGCGCAACCCGCCCTGTTGGTGCCCCTCTTGTACCAATGGAAGATGGAACGATGCAAATACTACAACCAGCGCGAGTTTCAGGAACGCTTGCACATAATATATTAAGTGCATCCCCAAAATTGGCATACTTTGATAAATATGGTCGCGCCTTTAACGCGGATTTAAAAGACCTTATTTCAATTAAAAATCCGGGAATAGGATTTAAAAGACTGCGCCAAAAATCTGATATAGAAATTATACGTATAAATAACTTTGAAGCAGGTTTAAAAAACAGTGATCTAATAGTTGGCGACGGTTTCTTAAATAAGCACGGATCAGATTGGTTAGGATTCATCGGAACAAACAATGAGTTTTCTATAGGTACATTCAATTTATTTCAACGGGCGCGACTATCTTTTGGTACCCCAAAAATTGATGAACAATCAATGATACAATCTTTTTCAAATATATATGCATTATCCTTTGATATAGGTGCTAAAATTACCGACTGGTCTTTTGGAATATCAATTCCAGACACAATTATTAATGGAAGCATGGAAATGAGATTACCAATAGGACGGGCAAACGATGGGGCTATAATATACAAAGATTATAATATAAAAATGAACGGCAGACCACCTATTGAATATTCAATATCATATAAGTCTATTACTGCTAGTTTTGTTGATAATCCGTACGGTACAGATGAATTCTTTATTCTGACGCGTGGAAAACTTTATTTCTAATACCAGAACAAATTGACGCACTTATAATAAAAACTGAGTTATATAATTAAAAGATACCCCCATTATCAAATTGCTGCCATAATGTTCGGCCCCCCTGGCTTTTGCAAGTCTATACTGAACATATGGTCCCATAGTAAAACTGCCGAAAATATTCGTATCTAATCTAAGCACTGCACTAAAATCACGTTCTAAATCTGTTGTAATATATCTAGAATATGAAAAATATTCACGGTAATAACCGTCTGCAGAAAACTTAACACCTTCTCTAAGCAAATATTCCAAGCGCCATCCAAATTCTGCGCCGGACTTACTGTTCTGTTGATGCGCATAAGTAAAGTCATATTCATGAACACCTGTTAGATACAAACTTTTTACAATATCATGATCAAACAAAGAAATACCGGCGTTGGAACGAATAATATTCTGCCGAGGTGATTCTTCTCTATCTATAAATTGGGTTTCATAAGCGGCACGAACAATTGGACCGAATTTCAAACCAGAAAACTCCCAACATTCATATGATACGTCACTAGAATATAATATTTTATCTGCATTTTCATCAGTTGTTGCTGGCTCATTATACGGTTTCAAAGTTGTTCTGCCGTATTCCATAAACAAACTATTATCCCATTTAAATTTATTTTTAGTAAATTCCAGAATCGTATCAAATACACTTTTTATATAATCTTGACTTGTGGCATTTAATGCAGACACAGGCGAGTCTTGATATTCACCAGCGTTTCCAACCTGTGTTTTAGACCAATCCAATCCTATTCTGCGAACAGAAAGCTGCAATTTACTTTCTGTATCAGACATACCAAATAAAGGAATTGCCTCTTTTTCATCTGCATCTGTATTTGTATCAACATCTGTACCCGCATAAGCAGATACGGAAAGAAAACAAACGAATAAAAATAAGATAAGTTTTTTCAAGACACACACTACCTAACATATACCGGCGTTATTTTATTATATGCAGAATCCCGTTTTGATCTGTATAACGCCACCCTGCTTCTCGTATCGCGATGGTAAAAACCGAACGACGCGAGACGGGAATTTCCATTGTTACTTGGTTACCATTTATATATTTGGTAAGAAAATCTATTCCCTCTGCCCTGGCAATCTGATTTAGTTCAATCCAACCTGCAACTTTATCTGTCATCGTTACTTGTACAAGAAAAAGATTTTCTGAACTGCCGTCTGTCAACCAATTCTGAACATTATTAGAATTCAACCAAGTCTTTGCAGCATCTTTATCTATCGTCATTTTTATATTTGCAGAATATGTCGTATCAGATTGTTGTTCGCTATCGATACTAGAAGCAGCGATGATATTAGTAAGCTCTGCAGAAGAAGCGTTTTTTACCGCTTCTTCAAGTTGATCAGGTATTGAATATTGACCAAGAACATCGGATATAATTTGTCTGCGCGCTTCATCAAACGCTATATTTTTTGCGGTTGCCGCGGTATCACTTGTAATGTTAACAGATGCCACGCCTGATAAATCCGCACCAAACGCAGTGCAAGACAGCACCGCACTTAAAAATACGCATAAAATATTTTTAACGTTTGACATTTAATAACCAATTTAAAATTGCGCGTTTACACCGACACGAATCCCCATAGACTTATAGAATGATTCTATTTCGCCACTCATTGAACATACCCAACCAGGACATTCTGTTTCAAGATTCTTAATATTGATTGCGATCGGATCTCCTGGCGTCCCTTCAACTAAGCCCAGCATTTTATCCTCATCGCCACCCCACTTATTTGAATTAAGAATCGTGTTATATAAATCCGTATAATACGTACTATTCAAATATGTTTTTGCGTCGGCACCGCTAACCGAATAATAATCATACGTTAAGCCAATTGACAAAGCAACAGAATTTGTTATCGCGGTCGTCCAATTCGCACCCATACCTATATGAAATGCTCCGAACATCCCTGTACTATCTTCAACGCTCTTCGGATGTGCCCAGTCAAAGCGATAGGGTTGGTCGCCAACAGATTCATAACCAGGCAACCCCAGCTCTACACGACCATTAACTGCATTGTTCTGATTTATGATATAATCCATATCCAACGCAATGTATGGTCCAGCCCACGTTGTTTCATACGAATGGCTGACACCAGGCTGTTGGTAATAATACGTACTGGCTGTATCTATGCTATCTATATTTGAACTTGTAATTGGTTGCATCTCATCTGTTATGTTATCACGCCAAATTATCTGTTGCGTACCATCAGAGTAATTTATTATTATCGCAGGATCGCACTGTATCTCTCCGTTTACATCGAAACATGCGGCCGTATCAACAGATAAACCATAATTTTTTTCTGTTTCTAGTTTATATTTCAAGTACCGATAACCTATTGATGGCGTAATTTTGACGTTTCCCCATTTAAAGAAATCTGTTAAACCAAAACCTACGTTAAAGCCCATCATATTACCACCCTGACTGGTACCAATAGACATTGCGTGCCCAATTTGATCACCTATCTTGCTATTATTATCATCGGCATTTACCCACGTAGTTTGTAAAAAACCACCGTTCGTAATATCATCGTCATACATGGCAGATTCACCCCACTGCATACCGTACTTCAATCCTGCGTCAACCTGCATTGTTGTATTACCGACATTAAAATAATATCCCCCAGTAACGTCTAAAACGTTCCAGCCGATATTATCATAACTTAAAATACTACCAGATTGGTTCATTTCCATCTGCCATTGCGAAAATTCGTGGGTTATACCTGCGTCTACCCAGAAACCCGATTTTTTTGAGTTCGATGTAGACGCCTGTGAAGACGTTGCAGCTGTGGTTCTTTGCGCCGTGGTCGTAGCTGCAGCGTTATTATATCTGGACGCATATGATGGCGTCGAATAGTAGTTGCTTGAATAATATGGACTGGTATAGCCTGTTTGACGCTGTGCATAAGTTTGTGACGAGTAAGACGTTTGCGGAGATTGATAAGAGCCACCAGTATAATATGTCCCTGCCGCATTCGCCATCACAGGTGTAATCGCAGTTAATAAAAACAGAGATATTTTTTTCATCATAAATTCCCCTACATTATATTTATCTTACATATTTTATCATAAAAAGGTTGAAAATAAAAATGCTTCTTGCAAGAATTGGCAAAGAAAATATGTTTTATCTACAAAAAGCTGGTTTGTTTTTTGTAAATGAAGCGGATATGGCGAAACTGGTAGACGCGCAGCACTAAGGATGCTGTGGATAAAAATCCTTGGGGGTTCAAATCCCCCTATCCGCACCAAAAAGCAAGAAACTTTTATTTATAAAGTACTTGCTCGACTTTTCTAAAATTTGCTAACATTATTATACATAATAAGGATGAAAGGATTTAAACTGCTTTTTGCCGGTTGCCTGACATTGTTAGCATTTGCCTTTTATAACTATGCAAATGCCGACGATTCGGTTGATGCTGCGCGCGCGGCAACGCGCCGTAATACCTCAACGACAGTCGTAAGGCAACAAACAGATATATCTAACGAACAACAGCAACAAAGTCTATCTGGAACTTCGCGTTCTACCAACCTATCGTCTGTTGGAACGCGCGATCGTAATACCACAACGGCAACAAGGAATAATGCTATTTCACGCGAAATAGGAACGCGTACCTCATCTAACGAAACCAATCAATCAGTTTCTGCTCGTACAACTTCAAACGTAACGTCACGTTCTGTAACAGATACGACGAATGTTATATCTTCCCCTTCACGATCCACCACACCAAGAAGCACAACAACTATATCCAGGACTGGTACTACCCCTACGCGCAATGCTATAACTTCATCGACAACTGCACGTACAGCTGCGCCAACTGTTTCACGCAATGCATCTGTTAATCGTTCAGGCAGCGCAACAAATACAACTGCCATTATTTCTCGTGCCGCAAATACAACGTCTTCTACAACCACATCTCGTGCAGGAACTTTGACGGCAGAAGAAATAATAAATAGAGACTATACGACGTGTCGCGAAGTCTATTATAGCTGTATGGACGAATTCTGTGCGAATAAAGACAGCCAATTAAAACGCTGTGCTTGTTCTTCGCGGGTAAACGAATTTGACTCAATTAAAGAGCAGCTTGCACAAGTTGAAGATAAAATGTTAGATTTTAATCAACGCTTATTAACTGTCAACATGGATAAAGAAGATGCAGAGGCAATATTTCAGGCCACAGAAGGTGAACTGGCTTTCCAGCAAGAAGATAAATCCGAATCAAAAAAATTATTAGACGAAATTGCGAACAAACTAAATACAACTTTTGACACCAGTACTTTTGATTCTAATCTATCACCCATATCTCTTTCATTAAACGTGGACGCCGCATTTGATAGCGTTGATTCTTTAGCCGGCGCATCTACAACAACAAAATCTGGTACGGCACTATACAGCGCAGCATTACCAATATGCAGGGAAATGGCACTAGAAGTATGTACTCAAGACGAACTAGACATCATTGAAAGTGGTTATCAAATGGCCATAGAACAGGATTGCAATACGGTTGCCAAAGCATATGAAACACAACAAGATTTGGCGCGGGAACAAATTCGCGAAGGAAGTGCTCTTTTAGATATGTCCCGTTTAGATATATATCAGAAACGTAACTCTGATGACATACTTACATGTAAAAAGAAAATGTTAGATATGCTTACGAACACGGCAGTATGCGGAACAGATTTACAGAAATGCTTGGACATCAGTGGACAGTATATCGATCCATCTACGGGTGAGGCAATCCTTACGGTTAATTTAGTTAATTTGGGTAACCTGATAACACGTCCCAGCGCAGATCAAACATGGACGAACACACCTGGGAATGAAAAGTTCGTATCATATTTAAATTCAAAAAAGCTATTTTTAGAATCCGCAACGGAAAACTGTCAAGATATCGCAGATTATGTATGGGACGAATTTATAGAAGATGCATTAGCCCAAATAAAATTAGCTCAAGAAAGCAAATTGGAAGAAGTTAGACAAAGTTGTACAACATTGACAACACAATGTTTAACAGAATCGGCGGAATCATTAGAAGATTTTGATGCTCGTGCACTATCTATTTTCGGCGTAGAAGCCGATAAGACAGTAAAACAAATGTGTTCAGAGGTTCAAACCGCTTGTACTGCATTGCTTGATACCGTTGATGGAGGATATGACTGGAGTACCGGTATAACAGAAATTGCCACAGATAAAACCTATGAAACTATATTACAAACATGCCGAGAAGTTGGACGAGCATGCATAATACAATCTTGTAAATCTATATCTGGTAATTTTGGTTTATGCGAAAACATTCAAACTTCTGTTAACAGAAAATCTATAATTAACCGTACAGCATGTTGGGAAGAGGTACTTGAATGTGTTGAAAGTGCTGGTATAGATTCAATAAACAAAATAACAGAACTGCAGCTAAATCATTTGGATGAATTTAATAGGTCCTTTTACACAGAGTTATATGGTGTCTATACCGCACAAGATATAACTAATGACGAATTAAATGCTGGGTTTGATATCTCTCAATCATGTATTATCGGCGATAACGGTAATTGCATATATGATATATGCGCAAATGAATGCGGTTTTAACGCAGAAACTTCAACATACAGCAAAATTACATCTAACGACTGTCAGGTATGTCGTTTAGCCGAAAAAGTTTGGGGTAATTGTGAGGCTCATCCGACGGCCAACTTACAGGCAAGCGAATCGCATAACAAAATTAAAATACCAATTGATAGCACACAAGATACTTTATTATCTTGGTTTGCAAAAAATACAAATACAGAAAATGCAGACGATAGCTGTCGTGATACTTCTTGTGGCCCGGGATACATATCTTCTTGGGATTCAGAAAAACAAACTTCTGTATGTGTACCGCGCTCTCAGTTATCAGATGACGGTCTAATCTGTTCTTCAGATACCTATTGGCGCTTAAATATAAACGGATATAACAATTGTTGTCGTACGTCCAGTGGGTCAACTGGTGGCGCACGCGATGGTTTTGGAAATTGCTGTTTAGGTTCAACCATCGGTGCAGAAACGAATACCATAGCAGGTGTTAATTGGGAAACAACAACAGGATATTGGAACCGTAACGCTGTTTCAACTGAACTGCCAAGAAAGACAGATGAAGTACAGGGAACTTTGGCGCCGAATAAAAACGGAGGGCTCTGTTTACCGTCTACCTCAAAATTTGTTATGGCATTTCCATTAACGGACTCATATTATGGTGACTCTGGTATCGGGTTCTTGTTCTGTACTGGAACAATACGTGATATAACCAATCAAACATCTACTTTCCCAAGCGGACAAACGGTACAATGTAATGGTGATTATATAATAGTTACTCAAGACGGCAGATATTTGTCACCACAATACAAAGATTCTGATGCAACATCAATAACGACTTTCTATAGAGAACAAGAAGATGTCGGTGGTGTTTGCATAAATACATATTCAGACTCGTCATGGTCTTGGATAAAAGATTCTGATCAACAATGTGATTTGCAGACCCCGACTAACTGGTTAATACAAAATTAAACTAGCCTTCGTTTAAAAGAAGGCTTTTTATATTTACAAATTTATTTTTGAAATTACGTCGTTTATTACTTTAAATTCTGCATCTGAAAGTTTACCCAAAACCCAATCTGCTGGGTCAATGGCTAAACCGACGTCACGTGGGTGACCGATTCCGATTCTTATACGTCTATATTCTGGTCCGACAGCCGCATCAATAGATTTTATGCCGTTATGCCCTGCACTGCCGCCACCGATTTTTTCACGCAAGCTGCCTATTTTTAGGTCCATATCATCATGAATAACAATTAAATTTTCAAGCGGTATTTTATAAAAAGTCATCAATGCCCTAACGGCATCTCCGCTGTTATTCATGAACGTTTGCGGTAAAGCGAATATAAATTTTTTACCGTTTATTTTTTCTGTATAAGTTAATGCCTCATGCTCTTTACGCCATACAGAATCTTCCGGAACGAAATGCCGCACTGCCACGAAACCAACGTTATGACGAGTACGCTCATATTTAGTCCCCGGGTTACCAAGTCCAACAATCAAAATCGGTTTATTTTCTTGCATATATATCTCTTTTTTTTATTATAATATCATATAAAGGAGAAAAATATGAAATTAAAATATTTTGGTATTTTAGCAGCTTTTTCCGTTGTACTTTTAGGAGCTAACGCAAACGCAGGTATGCTTTTTGATTTGTATGCTGGGGGCACTATTGGTGCCGGTGCGTCCACAATGTTTCTTGAAGAAGAAGACGAAACTCATTCGGCACAATCTTACGGTGCAGTCATCGGATTAGACATCCCTGTATTTCGATTTGAATTAGAATATGATTACTTAAATCAAGAAAGTGCAAATTTACATCTTGGTATGATAAATGCTTATTTAAAGTTACCTACCCCTGTTGTAAAACCTTATATCGGTGCGGGTGCGGGCAACGTATTTGGTGGTAAGGTCAGTGACATTGAAGTAGACTCTGTTATGGCATATCAAGGCATGTTAGGGGTAACGTTTGATATCCCCGCGTTACCAATTAATATTGATGCCGAAGGTCGGGCTTTATATATACATGATATTTATGACATAAATAATGTAAGTCCAGACTTGTTACAATATGAACTTCGTTTAAAATTACGCTATATATTTTAAGGTAATGCTATGTTAACGCTAATTGACGGTAATTCCATATTATTTCGGGCATATTATGGTGTACACAGTCGTTTAACAAGATCTGACGGTACACCAACTGGTGCAGTTTACGGTTTCTTTAATATGGTATTACCGCTTTTGGCGGCTGCAAAACCCAATGATTCCTTCATATGCGTTTTTGATGCATCCAGGATATCGTTCAGACAAGATATTTTTTCTGCATATAAAGCGAATCGGCAAGAAACGCCTGCAGATCTTATAACACAATCTTATCTTGTACGCGAAGGCGTTGCGGCAATGGGAATACCTGTTTTATGTATTCCCGGGGTCGAAGCAGATGACGTAATTGCAACTTTGGCACGTGAAAATTGTAATTCGCACGATGCCACGCGCGTTATTACAAGCGATAAAGACTTAATGCAATTAGTGTCAGATTGCGTATTTCTGTATGACGGCATGAAAGAGCGAGAAATTCGCCAACCAGAAGTTCTAGAAAAATTTGGTGTTCGCCCGGACCAAGTCATTGATGTACAAAGTTTAATGGGCGATTCATCCGATAATGTTCCGGGGGTTCCTGGTATAGGTCCAAAAAAAGCGTCTGAACTTATTAATCAATTCGGTTCACTTGATGCGTTATACGAACACCTGGATGAAGTTAAAAACGAACGTATTCGTACTTTGTTAAAAGACAACAAAGACAGCGCATATATTTCTAAAAAACTGGTAACACTGAAAACAGATGTGGATTTAACGGGTTTAAAAATAACGCCCTTTATCTTTAATACTCCGGAAGCATTAAAATTTGTACGTGAAAAACTGGAAAGCAATTCTTTATCGACAAAAATAGAAAAACTATTTCCATTAGAAAAATTCAAAATTGGACCGCAACCAGAAAAATTTGAATATTCTGGCTCTGCATGTGAAATGCCGAAAAATATAAATAACGATGTAACGAATCAAACCGCGTTTAAAAAAAGTTTTACTTATGAAACAATAAAGAACCTAGATGAACTAGATAAATTTTTATCTGGCGTAACAGATATCCTAGCACTAGATACGGAAACCACTGGTTTAAATCCATTAGAGGCAAAAATCGTTGGAATATCTTTGGCAGCTGATGATACACATGGTGTATACATACCGATTCGTCATCAAGTAAAAACAAACGATTTATTTGCAGAAAATACAATCGCACCAGATCAAATTGATATAAAGACGGTACACGATAAGCTATGGCCAATATTTACTGACAAACGAATTTTGAAAATCGGTCACAATCTAAAATATGACTTACACGTCATGGCTAACGAAGGATGGAATATAGATGAAATTGCCCCAATTGACGATACAATGCTGATATCATATGCATTACATGGAACGTTACATGGTCATGGGTTAGATGAACTTGCTCAAAAATATCTGGCACACACGAACATTTCTTTTGCATCGCTATTTCCGCCCAAAACAAAAGATGCAGATATGCATTTCGATTCGCTGGATATTGCAACGGCTACCCCGTATGCTGCCGAAGATGCGACTATTTGTATGGCGCTTTATAAACATATGCGGCCAGAGTTAAATAAAAATGAAAAACTACGTCATCTTTATGAAATATGTGATTTACCGTTAATGCCGATTTTGTTAACAATGGAACGTGCCGGCGTTTTGGTAAATAAAACTGGATTGCAACAATTATCAAACGTATTTCATAACCAACTAACGCAGTTGGAGGCGGAAATATGGCAAATGGTCGGACATGAATTTAATATTGCCAGTCCGAAACAACTTGGGGTAATTTTATTTGATGAACTACATCTGCCGGCGAATAAAAAACGCTCTACCGATGCAGATGCATTGAATGATTTAATTGATGCGCATCCGGTAATAGAAAAGATATTAAATTGGCGGTCAATTGCAAAACTAGCGGGCACGTACGCAGACGCATTGCCGCGACAGATCGCATCCGACGGCAGAATTCATACGACATATTTACAGACCAGCACGAATACTGGGCGTCTATCCAGTCGTGACCCTAACCTGCAAAACATCCCTATAAAAACAGAGCTTGGGGAAGAAATTAGAAAATGCTTTATCGCACCAGAGGGGAAAGTTTTAATATCTGCGGATTATTCTCAAATTCAACTTAGATTACTTGCAGACGTCGCAAATGTAAAAACGTTTAAAGAAACATTTAATTCAGGGAAAGATATTCACGAACAAACTGCCCGACAAATATTTGGCATTGCGGAAGGCACACCGGTACCAAAAGATTTACGTCGTGCCGCAAAGACTGTAAACTTTTCCATAATATACGGAATATCTTCGTTTGGTTTATCTGGACAGCTGGGCATATCGCGCGCGGCAGCTCAAGAAATAATAAACGCTTATATGGCGGGATTACCAGAGGTAAAAGAATATATAGAAAAAGTAAAAAACTTTGCCCTGCAACATGCCTGCGTCTATACGCCATGGGGGCGCAGAATAGAATTACCAGAAGTAAAAAACCCAAGAATGCGTGGTTATGCTATGCGTGCAGCGGTAAATGCTCCAATTCAAGGTTTCGAAGCAGACCTAATGCGTCGTGCAATGGTAAATATAAACAACGACATAATTAAACCAAACGCTGATAAAATACGTATGATTATGCAGGTACATGACGAAATCATATTTGAATGTGATAAAACAGTTGCCAAGGAATTCGCACTGAAAATAGAATCTGCTATGGAAAACGTAACCAAACTTTCTGTACCACTTGCCGCAGATTACGTAATTGGTCCGGTATGGGGCAAATAAAAACACCCCTGTCGGGGTATTTTATTTCTGGTGGCCCTGGTCGGACTCGAACCGACACTCCTTGCAGAACTTGATTTTGAGTCAAGCGCGTCTACCAATTCCGCCACGGGGCCAAAACGCAATGCAACGAATTATTTCGTCGCTGCTTTACGCGCTTCGACCTTCTTTACCAAACGAGCACTACGATTTGCTTTGTGTGCAGGTTTTTTTACCGGTTTTTCAGACGCACCAACTTTTTTATTGATAGCTTTCTTAATCGCCGCCATTTCCGGTGTCAAACGAGAAGGTGATTTTGACATTACATATGCATCCAAACCACCGTGTTTCGTCAATGTACGAAGACCCGCAGTTGAAATACGTAATGAGAAGTCGCGATTTAAAATATCGCTATGAAATTTTAATTTTTGCAAATTTGGCAAAAAAGTGCGCTTTGTATGACGCATAGAGTGAGATACATTCATCCCAACTTCTGTTTTTTTACCTGTAACTTTACATACACGTGGCATAATATAATCCTTTAATAACTGCGCCATAATTTATAATAAAAATCCCGTAAAGTCAAGAATTCTTTTATTAATTCCCTCTTTTACTCTGATGTTCCGGCAATAATAAGTCCGAAACATATTTAACCGGCGAAAAAGTCGTTACGGGAACATCAACAAAAATACTTATCCAATGCGCCATAGCACCATTCCATAACCCCGGTCGTTCCATGGCTCTTAACGCCTTACCTGATTTAGTTTTTTCTGATATGAAACCGGTCGCCTCGTCAACAAAATCCTTTAAATTGAATTTATTCCCTAGGTAATCTTTGATACCGCATACCAAATCAACAGGATTAAAATGAGAAGACTTATTCATTATATCCCTTGCCGCAGGTGCAATCTGACTGGATTCTATAATTTGTAATCTTTCCACGTCATCTTCAGATTTTACCCAAAAAGGCCCCCCACCTGGCGCACCGGTATTTTTTACCATTCCGCAAACGCGCATAGGTCTATTTAGCAAATCTTTATAATATTGAGCAGAAGCATCATCCGGCAAATTTTTTTGCTGTAATTCATTTGATAAAAAGTCTTTAACTTCTTCAATAAAATCTGGGGTTTCACTCCAATTGCGCAAATAACCGAATACACGTTTCTGTAATCTTATTAATAAACCAGCCAAAGCCTTTTTGTATCTGACGGCATCTGCCCGTTTATCTGCAACACAAACATTATCAATATTTTTTATAAATATAATGTCTGCATCTAAATCATTTAAATTTTCAATTAATGCTCCATGTCCTGCCGGCCTAAAAAGTAACCGTCCGTCAGAATCCCTGAAAACCGTATTATCTGGGTTTACTGCAATGGTATCTGTTGATTTTTTCTGTTCAGACATTGAAATTTCATATTTAACCCTAAGGACTGATTGATAATTATCCAGAACGGTATTTAATAACTTTTCAAAACCGCTTCTATGCTCTGGAGACACAGTAAAATGAATTTTTACGCTTCCGTTACTGCAGGCGTATTGAGCCCCCTCCACAAGATGTTCTTCCAACGCAGTTACAGACACCTGATCATATTTATGAAATTTTATTAATGCTTTCGGTAAATTCCCATACCCCAAACCGTCATCATATAAAATTCTAGATATAACAGTTTTATCATCAGCAGTATCTGGTAATACGCCTTTTAAATCGTCATAAAAAGCGAATCGATTAATATTGTCCAAAACTTTTTGAACGACATCTGTTTTCTTGCCATCAGACAAATATTCAAACAAATCTTTGAACATTCTTGTCGCGGCCCCAGATGCCGGAACAAACTTTACCACCGAATAATCATTTATATCGGCATCATACAAAGATATTAGGTTTTCTATTTCGTTTTCGTTCAAACACAAAATGCCGTTATTAACAGATGCCGGTTCTGTTATATTTACATATGGAAACCCCGTTTTAAACAAATCAATTTGTTTATTTACTTCTTCAACGGTTAAACCATTTTTTTGAATTTGTAACAAATCTTCTGCATTAAATTCTGTCATTTATCTAACCCCTAATTAGTGATATAAGCATAGCCAAAAATAAAAATGTCTTCAACTGTATAAAAAGTTTCTTTTCCCATATATTGAAAAATTAAATTATGCAACTATATATAAACTCAGTAATAAATTATAAGGAGGATTTAACAAATGAATCCAGAAGAAATGCAAGAAACGCCGGAACAAGCGATTGCTAAATATACAACAGATTTTACGAAATTGGCGGCGGATGGTAAATTAGATCCCGTAATCGGGCGAGACGATGAAATTCGCCGTACGATACAAGTATTATCACGTCGCACAAAAAACAACCCCGTTTTAATAGGAAATCCTGGGGTTGGTAAAACTGCAATTGTAGAGGGATTAGCCGAACGTATCGTATCTGGTGACGTACCCGAAAATTTGTTAAAGAAAAAACTACTATCACTGGACATGGGGGCATTAATGGCCGGTGCTATGTTTCGCGGGCAATTTGAAGGACGTTTCAAAGCTATATTAAAAGCCGTAAAAGATTCTGACGGACAAATAATATTATTCATTGATGAACTGCATACTTTGGTCGGTGCAGGTAAAGGTGAAGGCAGTATGGATGCCGGGAATCTATTAAAACCTATGCTGGCTCGTGGTGAACTGCACTGCCTTGGTGCAACTACTTTAGATGAATATCGTCAATATATCGAGAAAGACCCTGCATTGGCGCGTCGTTTTCAACCTGTATATGTTGACGAACCAACTGTTGACGATACAATTTCTATTTTGCGCGGTTTAAAAGAGAAATACGAAGGTCATCATGGGGTTCGTATTTCTGACGCTGCTTTGGTTGCGGCTGTACGTTTGTCAAATCGTTATATAACGGACAGGTTCTTACCAGATAAAGCTATTGACCTTATTGATGAAGCGGCCGCACGCGTTCGCATAGAAATTGCCTCAAAACCAGAAAAATTAGATGAAATTGATCGACATTTGATGCAACTAAAAATAGAACAACAAGCTTTAAAGAAAGAAAAAGATGAAGATTCTAAAAAACGCTTAAAAGAATTAGAATCTGTAATCAAAGATATAGAATCAGAATCGGAAAAGCTAACTGCCGAATGGCGTGAAGAACAGAAAAAAATGCGCGGATTATCCGACGCCATGGCAGCTTTGGACGCAGCTAAAGCAGAAGTTGCAACGGCAATGCGTAACGGTGATTATGAAAAGGCATCTGCTTTGCAATATGGTAAGATCCCGGAATTAGAAGAAGAAATTCGCAAGATGAATGCTGAATCCAAAGAATATAAAACGGTACTACCCGAACATATCGCTGCGGTTGTAAGCAAATGGACAGGTGTTCCGGCTGATAAATTAAGTGTTGAAGAACAATCTAAGTTACTGAACATAGAAGATGAATTACGTAAACGTGTTGTCGGACAGGATCATGCTCTTAACGTCATATCTCGTGCGATTCGTCGCAGCCGCGCAGGGTTATCCGATCCACATCGTCCCGCAGGTAGTTTCATGTTCTTAGGTCCAACGGGCGTCGGCAAGACAGAAGTTGCCAAAGCATTAGCAGAATACTTATTTAACGACGATACCGCAATGACTCGTATAGATATGAGTGAATATATGGAACCACACTCTGTATCACGTCTGATTGGTAGTCCTCCGGGATATGTCGGATATGAGCAAGGCGGGGTACTGACAGAAAGTGTTCGACGTCGCCCCTATCAAGTATTATTATTTGATGAAATTGAAAAAGCAAATCCAGACGTATTCAATGTCTTTTTACAGATATTAGACGATGGACGCTTAACCGATGGTCAAGGACACGTTGTTAACTTTACCAACACCATTATTATAATGACCAGTAACTTGCCAGATATGGAAGCTGTAAAGAAACGTTTCCGCCCAGAATTTATAAATCGTATAGATGAAATCGTATTCTTTAACCCATTGGGTAAAGACGTAATGGCAGGAATAGTAAAAATACAACTACATAACCTGGAAAAGCGACTGGAAGAACGTCGTATAGATCTGAATGTTTCAGACAAAGCCATCAAATGGTTGGGTGACAATGGTTATGACCCAGTATTTGGTGCACGTCCTTTAAAACGTCTTATAACATCTGCCGTTGAAGATAAAATCGCAGATTTGATTTTATCTGGGACAGTCGGAGAAGGAAGTACAGTATATGTTGACGTTCATGGTAAAGAGTTAACAGTTAAATAACAAAGCATAACAACAAATAAAGGGCGCCTAAAAACGCCTCTTATTATTTTACTTTTTCTAACACGAATTTCTTACCTTCTGCTATTTTCTTCATTAGGTCATTTCTAAAATATATTTGTGTTTTATTATCAATATCTAATCGCATCATATCTAATAACTGATGAACACTTTTTGCATACACATAGTAACCAGAAAAAATATTTCTACTTTTAGGTAATCTTAAGCGCAGATTTGTATCGTACACTAACCACATAGGTGTTGAAGGGTAGTCACTATTATTTTCTAATATTCCATGTATCGCCAAAACCGTATCATCACAAAATAATTTAATCTCTGTATTTATATGTCGTGGTAATAATTTATTCCCATTCACCCACACTTCGTTATACACACCATTTAATGTTGTTTTTATATGCTTTATTTTTATTCTTAGTAAACCATCTTCACTATAATCTATAATATTTTCTGGCGTAACATTAGGCTTCGAAAGCTTTTCATCTGCCAGCTGTGGTATAGATTCTTTTTTATTATTTGTAGCAAATTCTTCAATTGTTCCTTTGCCTAAATTTTCTATTTTATACCTTTGATTTGCTTCTTTTAAAAGACTGTTAATTAACTTATTGTTAGATTCTATGCTACTTAATTCACCTATTTCAATCAACGGGCATATAAGGTATCCACAATTCTTAGATATAATTACTGTGTTTGTGTTTACGCCTTTTGCATTGATAACACCAGCTTCTGCTGGTACATTTTTTACCCTGCGATTAGTATCATAAGGAGAAATCACAATATAAGAACACGCACTGGGTGATTCCAAAAAAAGCTCATGACTTTTATCCATATATTTAATTATTTTAACGCCTGATTTAGATTCCTGTAAAACATTTCCAGTTTTTAAATTTATAACATATAACACAAAATTATTTACCGACCTTTTCTTTCTTACAATGGCAAAGTTTGATACCTCATCAAAAAAGACTAAATGATAAGGAACATTAGAACCGCTTAATAATCTAGCCGTTGTATATTCTTTTCCGAAACATAAATTATATTTGCCTTTACCAGTTAACACAGAGAATAATGGTACTTTTAAACCAACATCTAAATATTGTTGTTGGACCATTTTTGGTTGTTTTTTTAAACTTTTTTTGGGTTTACGTATAAAAATTTGATTAGCTGCATCATAAGATGGAAATCTTTTAATCAATTCGTTTTGTAAAGATACATCTATTGGCATTCCATACTTCTTACAACGATAAAGTGCTACTTTTATATAAGCATCATTCGCTGTCGACCAATCCTTTTTCTTTTTGTGTCTTATCCGTATAAATCTTTGATTTATCGGATCATATGAAGAAAATCTTTTAGATAGTTCCGTATTTAAACTTTCATCTATAACTTTTTTATTACTTTTAAGATTATAAAATAACTTTTTTAAACGATCGTCATCAATTATGCTTAAGTCTTTTTTTTGGAAAATTCTGTTAAACTTTTTGTTTTCTTTGTCATAACTTGGAAACCTTTTTATAAGCTCTGTTTGTAGCGCATCTTCTATAGGTTTCCCAAATCTTTTCCTAGTATATAAAATACATTTTAAATTATCGTCACTTAACTTTGTCCAATCTTTTACCCTTGGTGCACGACGAAGCGTACGCGTTTTTTTATCATACTCAGGAAAACGTTTATGTAACTCTTGGCTTAATTCATCTTCGATTTTTAAACCGCGCTTATACCGATAATGATATGACGCACGTAAGCTTACATCAGACATTAATGACCACTCATATTGAGTTTTTCTACGGCTGACATATTTTCCTTCATTTTGTACGTTGAGTACGCTATTTTTTAAGGAAGGTTTAACAATACTTTTAACATATGCAGAAATCAAACTTATTGATAACAAAGGGGCAGACATTATTATAGCTTTTTCTAATTCTGACACCGCCTTTACAACAGCTTGATCTTTTAATAAACTTTCAACAATATAAGTTGCTATAGATTCTTCTGTATTTTTCATTATTTAATACGTTTATATTTTTGCCCCCTCATTCAAAAATTTATTTCCTTTTTTTATCTTTAAATTGTATATCACGAAGTTTTTTATACTCGCCATCCAATGCAACCAGTTCCGCATCAGTTCCCTGCTCTACAATATGCCCATCTTTAACTACGCATATTATATCCGCATCTAAAATAGTTGAAAGACGATGAGCAATAACAAACGTTGTACGACCGCGCATCAAATCCCGCAATGCCGACTGTATAAGCTTTTCACTTTGCGTATCTAGCGCCGAAGTCGCCTCATCCAATAATAAAATTGGTGCATCTTTTAATATAGCACGTGCAATTGCAATACGCTGTTTTTGCCCTCCGGATAACAAAGCACCGCCTTCACCGACTTTAGATTTATACTTATGCGGGAACCCCATAATGAAATCATGCGCGTTCGCGGCCTTAGCGGCAGCCACAACTTGTTCCGATGTCGCATCTGGAGCACCGTATTTTATGTTATCTTCTATGGTACCGTTAAAAAGAAAAACATCCTGAGAAACTTCTGCTATATTTTCACGCAAAGAATGCAAAGTGAACTTTTTAATATCTGTATTATTAATCTCAATTTTACCTTTTTGCGGTTCGTAGAAACGTTCTATCAAATTAAACATTGTCGTCTTACCGCCACCAGACGGTCCGACCAAGGCGCAAACTTTACCTGCAGGAACGTCAAGATTTATGTTCTGTAAAACTGGTTCGCCGGGAATATATTCAAAAAATACCTTATTAAATTTAACCGACATTTTACCCGGTTTTAAAATTTTAGCGTTTGGAGCATCTTCAATACTTGGTTTACTATCCAAGAAATCAAAAAGAACTTCTGCTGCTAATAACCCGTGCTGAACTGTATTGCTGGTACTTGTAATGCTACGAGCAGGTTTATACGCCGCAGTAAGCGCCAATAAAAACGCCGTAAAGTCACCGGTAGTTATTGCACCCGTCACAATAAAATGACCACCTGCAATCATTGCTAAGCACAAACCTATGGAAATCATTATTTCTAATAACGGAGACTGTAAAGCAAAGGCTTGAGTCCCTTTATACGAATTGACCATAGAGTTATTTAATACATGGGAAAATTTTTTAGCTTCTGTTTCTTCGTTTGCAAATGCTTGTATAGTTTTTATTCCATGCAAAGTCTGATTTAAATGTTGTGATACGTCGTTCGCAATTCCGAAAGATTCACGTGATAACTTACGACGTTTACGCATGATAAGAACCATAGGAACCATAATTGCCGGTACCAAAAATATCAAAACAGCACACAACTGTGGCGCATAATAAATCATCAAACCTAACGTCATTGCTAACGTAGCGATCTGCTGAACTGTATTTACCAATGTGTTTGTGACCAAATTCAAAACGGCCCCAGCCTGTACGCTGAAATAATTCAAATGTTTACCGATACCATCACCATAAAACTTAGCGATATCCATTTTAACCATGTGATCATAAATCCGTTGCTGTAAGGCTGCACTAGCATTTAAACCTGCTTTTGCCATCAGCAAAGATTTGGCATAACTAAACACGCCCTTAAAACCGAACGCCGCAATAATCTGAACTCCGAAAAAGTAAATATTCGCCATACTTTTCTGTATGAACGCCTTATCTACAACTTGTTGAACAAGCGTGATAGTATAAGCTTCTGCACCGGCAGCTAAAACAGTTGCGACAACACCTAATATCAACCACTTTAATTGAGGTTTACCTATTTCACGCCATACGCGTGCATATAACGACCACTTTATTCGACGATTATTTTCATCGCCTTTAAAAAGTTTTTTTACTTTTTTCTTTATATTCTTAAACATAGCACTATATTATATGTTGCGTTAATAAATCTGTCCAGTGAAAGATTCAGACCATAAAAATGCATTTTTAATTTGACAACAACATCAAAAGTGTATAAAATCTGTGGGCTTTAAGATATTAAATGAAACAAAGCAAAGTTTTGGGGTCATAGCTCAGTTGGTAGAGCACCTGCTTTGCAAGCAGGGGGTCGTCAGTTCGAGTCTGATTGGCTCCACCAAAATTAATGCGTTAAAGGGGGTGAATAACTGATGGTAAAAGTTCTAGTTCGCGACAATAACGTTGAACAGGCGTTGCGCGTTGCAAAGCGTAAATCTCAGAAAGAAGGTCTGTATCGCGAAATGAAAGAACGTCAGCGTTATGAAAAACCAACTACAAAACGCAAACGTTTAAAAGAAGAAGCCGTTCGCAACGAAAAGAAGCGTCAATCAAAACAACGTATGGTTTTCGGTTTCTAATCACAATAAAAATCTGCCGATTTGGCAGATTTTTTTATTTTCTTACTTATTAAGCCGCTTTTTTGGTATCACGCAATATCTCTATTGGCGGTTTCTTACCCATGACAACGCTTTTATCTATGACTATTTCCGCCAAATCTTCTTTATCCGGTGCATCAAACATAGACTGCAGCAGCAGTTTTTCAAGTATGCTACGCAAACCGCGAGCCCCCGTCTTACGAGCAACAGCTAATTTCGCAATTTCACGAAGCCCATCTTCAGTTATCGTAAGTTTAACACCATCTGTTTCCAACATAGCGGCATATTGCTTTACAATTGCATTTTTAGGTTCGGTCAAAATTTTAACTAGTGCGGCCTCATCTAATTCTTGCAACGTTGTGACAACCGGTAATCGACCGACCAATTCTGGAATTATCCCAAATTTCACTAAATCTTCTGGTTGCACGTCATCTAAATAATTTTTTGATTCACGATCCTTTTTGGACTGAACGTTTGCCCCAAAACCTATACCCGCACGCTCATTTTTACGTGAACCTATAATCTTATTTAAACCATCAAACGCTCCGCCACAGATGAATAATATTTTACTGGTATCAAGCTGTACAGTTGCTTCACCTGGATGCTTACGCCCCGCACCACCGGCCGGAACGTTTGCGACTGTACCTTCCACCAATTTTAACAATGCTTGTTGAACGCCTTCACCAGATACGTCTCTGGTCAAAGAAGGGTTTTCAGACTTACGAGCAATCTTATCTATTTCATCAATATATATTATTCCGCGCCCGGCACGTTCCACATCAAAATTAGCGTTTTGTAACAAACGCGTAAGAACGCTTTCAACATCGTCACCGACATAGCCCGCCTCAGTTAAAGTCGTGGCATCGGCAATAGCAAAAGGTACGTCTAATATTCTTGCCAAAGTTTGCGCAAATAATGTCTTACCGGTTCCGGTAGGTCCAATCAACAAAACATTAGATTTTTGAATTTCTACGTTAGTATTTATTGCAACGCTGTGACGTTTATAGTGATTATATACAGCGACAGACAATGTACGTTTGGCATCGTCTTGACCGATAATATACTCATTTAAGAAATTATAAATCTGACGTGGCGTCGGCAATTTGGACTTATCATGCCCAACTTCTGCCTTCATATCATCCGCCATGATATCGTTACACAAATTTATACATTCATCACATATACAAACGTTTCGACCACTTACAAGTTTTTTTACCTCATAAACAGCCTTACCACAAAAACTACAAAATTGCGGTGTTCCACCCGTCTGATTTTCTTCTGTAGATTTTATCTTATCGTCGCTCATATCCAAAATTCTCCCACGCCTTCAGATAAATTTATTTACGTTTTAATACCCCGTCTATTAAACCAAAGTCTTTAGCTTCATCAGGTGTCATCCAATTATCTCGTTCCATTGCATCAAATAATTCTTTTTCTTTGCGCCCTGTGAATTCAGACATCTGTTTAATCAATGCTTTTTTATTCTTTTGATACTGGGTCATACGAATTTCCATATCTGTAATTTGACCTTCTGCCCCAGCCAATGGTTGATGTATCATTATTTGAGTATTAGGTAATACGAACCTTTTACCCTTTTCACCGGCAGCCAATAAAACAGAGCCCATCGACGCCACCAATCCCATACCAATAGTAGAAACAGGAGATTTAATATACTGCATAGTATCCATAATCGCCCAACCAGCAGAAACGTCACCACCAGGAGAATTTATATACAAAGATATTTCTGCATTTGGGTTTTCTGATTCTAAAAACAACAACTGCGCCACGACTGTATTTGCCATATTCGGTTCAATTTGCCCGTTTATCATGACAATACGATCGCGTAGTAATCTAGAATAAATATCAAAAGACCGTTCACCACGTGGTGATTCTTCAATAACAACAGGTATTAAAGCCATTTCATCAAATCCTTACTTTTATAAATAAAACTATACCATACAAAAACCCGATTCGCGAATTTATCATATATATAGTCATATTATTAAAAAAAACAAGATTTTGCTTTTAAGCGACTTTTTTCATATCACGTTTGATACCGCGAACATATTTCCGCAATTCATCAATCGGGACCAAAGACCCGTCACGCTTTTCGGCTGACCAGTAATCCCAACCGTTAAAACTTACACTGCGCTGTAATTTTGCCGCCATAACATGAATGGAAGCCTTGCCATGTAAAGAATGAGCCAACATACCATCCTTAGTAATCATAACTCGTTCCCCACGAGGACTTACCAACGTCTGCCCAACATATAAAAGGCCCGCCTCTATCAACTCTTTGAAAGCGACGCGAACTTCTGCCCTTTTGGGTATTGCAACTTCTATTTCAGATATATTTATCGGTTTAACCGCGTCAACACGTGCACGAGCAGCCGCAACATACGCCTCTTCACGCTCTATACCGATAAAGTTACGACCTAACTCTTTTGCGGCCGCAGCTGTTGTTCCGCTTCCTAAGAAAGGATCTAAAATAACATCTCCTTGCTTTGTGGAAGCCAAAATTACACGACGCAATAATTCTAGTGGTTTCTGGGTATTATGTAAACTTTTACCATCAGCCCCCTTTATACGTTCTTCGCCAAGACAAATATTAATATTCCAGTCGGAACGCATTTGTTTTCCGCCGTTTAGCTTTTTCATGGTTTCATAATTAAACGTATATTTACCAGTTTTACGGGGCGTTGCCCAAATTAAAGTCTCGTGTGCATTAGTAAATCGCGTTCCACGAAAATTCGGCATAGGATTGGTTTTTACCCAGACAATATCATTTAAAATCCAAAAACCCAAATCCTGCAAAATGGCTCCAACGCGAAATATATTATGATAACTTCCTATTACCCAAAGAGCACCATCAGGTTTTAAAACGCGTTTACATTCCGCCAACCAAGCACGAGTAAAAATGTCATATTCTTCCTGACTATCAAACGAGTCCCAAGAATCACGAACCGCACGAGCAGCAGTTTGGTCTTCTGGCCGATAAAGCGTTTTTGCCCCCAATTGCAAATTATAAGGAGAATCAGCAAAAACAGCATCAACCGATGCATCGGGAATTCCGCGCATTACCTCAACGCAATCACCGGTTAAAATCTTATTCAAATATTTTTCCATCTCTCTCTGGTCTCAAAACACATTTTACCATAAAAAGCCCCTATTAAAAAGCCGTTCCGAAGCATAACGAATAAAATAAAATGCTTGATTTTTATAAAAAGTGCATTTTTTGGTAATGGGGTTATAAATCAATTTCTACTTTACAGGGGTGGATTTGATTGCTACCGTATACCAGTATGAGATGTCCATATTGTAATTCAACCGACAGTCGTGTAACCGACTCACGTCCAGATACCGAAGATGCAATTATTCGGCGACGTCGCGTTTGCAATCAATGCGGCGCAAAGTTTACAACTGTCGAGCGCGTACAAATGCGCGATCTTATGGTACGCAAAAACAGCGGTAAGTTAGAAGCTTTTGATCGTGAAAAATTACGTCGCAGCATAAAATTGGCGTGCAGAAACCGTGACGTTGGCGACGAACAAATTGAAAAATTAGTTACATCTATACATCGTAGACTGGAAACAGAAACAGCTGATGATACGGTAAGCAGTGCCATGGTCGGTCAGATGGTTTCTGATTCATTATTAAACTTAGACCCGATCGCGTTTGTACGTTTTGTATCTGTGTACCGTAAGTTTTCGCGTATATCGGATTTTAAGAAAATTCTTGATCAAATACCAGAAGCGGAAGAAGGTGCCGCCGTTTGTAAATTGCCGAAAACATCACTATTTTGACAGCCGACATGAAGAAAATACTAACATTTTTAATAGCAATACTATTGCCTATAGGGGCAGTTGCGGCTGACATGCCAAGTATAAACATATTATCAGAATCAGATGAAACTTTGTACAAGCAAATATTCCTTTTACAATCAAAAGAGGAAATCAGTGCAGCCCAAACTCTTGAAACGCAACTGACAGATGATATTTTGATGAATGAGGTTTTATATCAAAGATACATTTCAGACACATATCGCACACGCGGTAAAGAACTCAAAGCATGGATGGACAAATATTATGATATGCCGGGTGCCGAACGTATGGAAAAATTAGCAAAAATAAAACAGGCAACCGTTCGTAAAGCCTATGTTCCAAGAACAATCGCTGGTGGGGCGTCAATAGAAACAGCACAATCAGAAACTTGGACAGAAAAGAAATATACCGGAGAAACAAATACAAAAATAAACAAATTTAAACGTGCAATACGCAGCGGTGCGACGAAAACGGCACGCCTCATACTAGAAGACCCGGCATTTAAGAAAAAATTAACAGAATCTGACTATGGACGCTTAGCAGGAAGATTATCTTTTATATATTATACCAACGGGGAATTTGAATTAGCAAAGAAATGGGGATTTGTTGCATCAGATGCAAAGTCTGAATACGGTTTGTGGGCAATGGGGTTATTGTATTTCAAAGAAGAAAAATATGACGAAAGTGAAAAATATTTTAGCGCCATTTTAGATCTTGAACAAATAAATAACGCCAGAAAAACCGAAGCTGCATTTTGGGCTGGTCGCGCAGCCGAAGCAAACGGGAATAGAACAGATGCAAAAACTTATTGGAAAATAGCAGCCACACATCCAATGGCGTTTTATGGTGCTCTGGCCTCTGTGATGCTTGGTCATACACCAAATTATGAGTTTTTTGAACAAGAATATACCGAAGAAGATATTGATACTTTACGCGAAACGAAATACGGAAAAAAAGCCTTAGCACTGCTACAAGTCGGTCAGAAAGATCGGGCAGAATTATATCTAAAATATATGATAACATCAAAAATTAGTGACAGAACTTTACATGCAATAAATTCTATAGCAACAGCATACGGTTTACCCAGAGTATCTATTCAAGCCTCAAGTTTGGTAAAAGATCGCGGAATTCTAGAAATTGATGATAACATCATTTATTCGGCGCAGTACCCCCTGCCCGATTGGGAACCAATGGGCGGTTGGTCTATTGATCGTGCCCTATTGTTGGCTATAACGAAACAAGAAAGCGGATTCAGAGCAAACGCAAAATCTGGTGCAGGTGCAAACGGTTTAATGCAGATCATGCCAAGCACAGCAAAAAAAGTCGCAAAAGAAAATAAAGTAAATATATCAGAAATTGACATGTCGAACCCAGAACATAATATGTTTTTAGGTCAACAATATATTGTAGATTTACTGGCACATCAAAATATCAATAACAATATCATAAAAATGCTGGCAGCCTATAATGCGGGTATGGGCACCTTGGTTGAGTTTGAAAAAAATTTTGAAACTTACGATCCTCTTCTATATATAGAAAGCTTTCCTACTTATGAAACGCGCAGTTATATAAAACGTGTTATGTCTAACATGTGGTTATATCGCGCACGTTTAGATCAACCGTTAACAACAATGAAAGAATTGGCTGATGGGGAATGGCCCTTGTACAATAGCGAAGATGAATACGTACAAAAACAAATTGCTGATCGTATGTCTATATAAAAATTCTATTTAATTAACGTAATAATGGTGATATCTTTTTATTACTATGAAGATAAACCCTACTTTTGAATTAGAACGAAACTGTGGCTTTGATGTTGTAGCTGGGGTTGACGAAGCCGGTCGCGGTCCCCTATGCGGTCCCGTTGTTGCGGCCGCGGTAATATTTACCGACACCAAATTAGAGATTCCGGTAACCATCAGGGATTCAAAACAAATGACGCCAAAAATGCGCGCAGCAGCATATGATTGGCTAACGCATAATACTGTATGGGCCGTTGCTGAATGCAGCCCAGCCGAAATAGACGAAATGAATATATTACAGGCGTCTTTAACGGCTATGACGCGCGCAGTTAATAAACTAAGCTGTAAGCCACAATTTTGCTTAATAGACGGGAACAAATTGCCGCCATTTTTAACTGGTGCACCTATTATAAAAGGCGATACAAAGTCTTTATCTATTGCTGCAGCATCCATAATAGCAAAAGAAACGCGAGATAAAATAATGCATGAATTAGCGCAAAAATACCCTATGTATAATTGGGATAAAAATGCAGGTTACCCAACTGCAGATCATTTGCGTGCGATAGATAAATATGGTATAAACGAACATTATAGAAAAAGTTATAAACCTATAAAAGAAAGGATGACAAAAAATGAAACTACGTACGATAGAAAACATTGACGTTCGTGGAAAATTCGTTTTATTACGAGATGATTTCAACGTTCAAATAGTTGACGGCGTTATTACAGACACGTTCAGAATAGAACAAAGCATGCCAACGATAAATGCTTTACGTGCCGGTGGTGCTCGCATAGCAATATGTGCCCACTTGGGTCGCCCCAAAGGTACGAAAAACATGGAATATTCAATGACCCCTGTTGCAAAATATATGAATATTCCGCTAATTCCTGATTGCCTTGATAAAGAATTTATGAAAAATATGAAGGACGGAGATGTGGTACTGTTAGAAAACGTACGCTTTTATCCAGGCGAAGAATCAAACGACCCGAACTTTTCCCAGAAACTAGCCGAAGGTTTTGATATATTCATAAACGATGCATTTGCAGTTTCTCATCGCGCTCATGCAAGTACTGTGGGGGTTGCAGAGATTCTGCCATCGTATGCCGGAAAATTATTAGCTTCTGAGATAGAACATTTATCTGCTGTAATGGAAAACCCGAAAAGACCTTTATTATCAATAGTCGCTGGCAGTAAGGTTTCAACAAAAATTGGCGTATTAAAAGCACTGGCTAAATTATCGGATAAACTGATTATTGGCGGCGCGCTTGGCACAACATTTAACTATGCATTGGGCGGGAAAGTCGGAAACTCTTTATATGAAGCAGATCAAAAAGATACAGCACTAAAGATTTTAGAATATGCCAAACGAAACAACTGTGAAGTATTATTACCGCTGGATAAAGGTGTTGCAAAAGAATTCACTAAAGATGCGAAACGCGTTAATAAAAACTTTACAGAAATAGAAGACGATGACGTCATAATTGATGCGGGTATAGCCACAACGGAACGAGACACAGCAGCGATTCGCAACGCAGCAACGGTAATCTGGAACGGCACCGTCGGTATGGCAGAATGGCAACCAACTTGGTCATACGGTTCTTTTGCGATTGCCAAAACAATAGCCGAACAAACGCGTGCCGGTAAATTAGAAAGCATTGTTGGGGGCGGTGACACTGTTGCAGCACTAACCGCATGCGGTGTAAAAGATGATATAACATACGTATCAACTGGTGGGGGGGCCTTCTTAGAATTTATAGAAGGTCGCAAATTACCTGGTATTATGATATTAGAAAACAAATAAAAAATCCCGCATATGCGGGATTTTTATTTGTACTTCAACTTAATTATTCATCCAAAGCAGCTTCAATTTGTTCTGCAGGAATTGCACCAGGGAACGCTTGTTCACCGATGATCAAGAATGGCGTACCGCTTATTTCAAAACGCTGTGCCAAATCACGAACGTTTCTCATTTCACGTGCAACAACTTCACCATTCATGTCTTCTTTCAATTTTGCTGTATCTAATCCAGCTTCTGCAGCCATTTTCATTACATTTGCTTCAATCTTTTCAGCTATTGTAGACTGATCTTCTAAGTCTTCTTGACTATAGAAATCACGAGTCATTAACATGTTGGTCAATTGAGCAGCTTTTTCTGGATCCTGTAACTTTGCAGCAATAACTGCTTTCGCAGGACCATCAGACAATGGACCATGTATAGAGAAGTTCTTAATTACTACACGGGTATCATCACGATCTGCTAATACACGTTCAATTTCACCGTGTACACGACGACAATATGGGCAAGAGAAATCAGTCCACACATAAATTGTCTTTTTACCTTCACGATTACCCAAAACTGGAGCATCACGCATCATCTGTTCGCCTTCAGAACGAACGAACTTACGAATTTGTTTATTTTTTTCTGCCTGCTGCTGTTCTTGCATGCGGTTAACCATTTCCTGTATAATTGCTGGATTTACAGCCGTCAGATAAAACGGTGTATACAAACGACACATACTGCCAGAAATCAAAATGATAGATATTAATGTTATGCATTTTTTAGCAATGATTTTACTAGCAGATGGTTTTTTCTCATCCCCTTTCGGCAGCAACATACCACCAAACAAGAATAAAAGAATACCGACTACTAGAACTAATATTGTCCAAGTCATATTTTTTCTCCTTTATCTGTTGAACGAAAATAGAATAACCAAAAAAAATCGTATTCGCAAGAAATAATTCAACTAAAAATCATAAAAATTACTTTCACGCTAACCTTACCCTAACCATAGGCAAATCAATGCCTTGGACCGAACAGGCACGATCAAGAAAAGCACGCGTTATATTCAAATTTAAAGGCAATTTATACAACCTATCAATATACGGCAACGCACAACTTGAACATACGGCTCTACCAGTTTTTGGTGAAAGATACGTTAAATTACTGCCGGTGCCGCAACCAGAACACACATTTAAATTTAAGGCATACCCAAGTTCTCTTAACAAAGAAATCTCCCACTGTAAATAAAGATTGTCAGGGTCACCTGCGTTTAAATTCTGTAATAAATTTATAGTATCTTCATATAGTTTTTCATATTTTTCTCTTTCTGGCAGCAGAGATGATATTAATGCAAACGAACAGTTCATATATTCTAATGGTTTTCGCGTCTGCATTAAATATGCCGCCAAGTTTTTTTCTGATTCCCAATGAAAAACTCCTAACTGAGATTCTAGACGCGCGTTCCAAGAAACTTTACCTACCTGCCCTATAAGAGGTTTGTTCTTTCTTGCCGTCTGTCCACCGCGCAGCACCCCACACAAAACCCCAAAATCATAGGTAAAAAATCGCGCAATAAAATCACGTTCACCTAATGGTCGTAAATCTATTAAAATTCCGACAGATTCTAAATTCATTGTTTAATAATTATATATAATTTCATAAGAAACCCAAATTAAAAACGCCCAAATGGGCGTTTTTTTATTTCGCTTCTTCTGAGTTTTCTTCTTTCTTTTCTTCAGGTTTTTCTTCATTCGCATCAGAAGCTTTTTCCTCAACAGATTCTTCTTCAAGCTTTTTCGTTCCGAAAGTCAAGACTTTACCTGCAACCAAAGCCTCTATTTCATCCTGAGTCTGCGCAACATATATTTTTACAGGCACAATAACATCTGGATGTAAAGCAATCTGAGTATCAAATACACCTACTGATTTAATAGGTGCACCCAACAAGACCTGTGCAGATTCAACTGAAACGTTTGCAACTTCTTTAAGCATACGTGCAATATCACGCGTTGAAACAGAACCATACAACTGCCCAGTATCACCAGCTTGACGTATCATATACAGTTTGGCGTTCTTAACTGCGTCAACGTTTGATTCAGCAGCCTTTTTAGCGGCATCCTGACGAGCCTGCAATTCTGCTTTTTTCGCTTCAAACAAAGCAACGTTTTCACGAGACCAGCGCATAGCCTTACCAGTCGGCAATAAATAATTGCGCGCGAACCCAGTTTTTACTTCAACCGTGTCACCTATGTTACCCAGTTTAGTGATCTTTTCTGTTAAAATAACCTTCATCTTATCTGTCCTTTATTTCAAGTTAGGGATAAACCCAAATATTTGTTATTAACCCAAATTATTACGAACGAACGGCATTAATCCTAAATGACGCGCACGTTTAATCGCAGTAGCCAAAGCGCGCTGATCTTTCTGAGAAACACCGCTTATACGACTTGGCACTATTTTACCACGTTCCGTAATATAATGAGATAATGTTTTTACATCTTTATAGTCTATGACCTTACCTTTTAACGGGTTAGACTTTTTACGATAAATTGCTGCACGAACTGCCATTATTCTACCTCTTCATTATTTTTTTTCATCATGATTGACGGTGTTGTTGACAACGCAGCAACACGAACGTTTAAAAAGCGAATGACATCTTCGTCAATACGTGCACGACGTTCTAATTCCGCGATTTTGTCACCGGCAAGTTCTACGTTAAACATAACATAATGAGCCTTGCGGTTTTTACGAATGACATATGCTAAGTTTTTTAAACCCCAGAATTCTGTGGACTTAACATCACCACCCAATTCTTTAATAACATCTGTGTATTTTGCCGCTTTTTCTTTAACCTGCGGTTCGGTCAGGTCCTGGCGGAAAACCAAGACGCTTTCATAATAAGCCATTTTATTTCCTTTGGTTTATGCAGCCAACAGCACCATTACTGTCAGCAGGAACAGCACACATTATGGCGATTTTTTTAATAAAATCAAGCATTTTATACTTTATCGCTTTTTTAAAACATCTTATTAATAATCTTTTGTTGACTTAAAACCTTAAAGTTTACTATCATCTTAATAGTACAGAAGAGAGATCATAAATGACAAATAATTTTCATCGCGCTTTAAATAGAATGGCGTTATTTACTGCTTTTTTAATTGCGGGTTTAATTTTGTTTTATGATACATTCTTACAAGTCGCCGCTGCCAATGTGTTATTAAACGGCATTATTATCGGTACGACTATTTTCGGAATAGGTTTATGTTTCGTAGAAATGTTTCGTTTATTACCTGAATATAAATGGGCAAAAGCATATTTTTCTGGCCGTAAAAACGCGCCCCTACCCCCCAGGTTATTAAGGCCTGTTGCTTTAATATTACGCGCCCGTCCTTTACGTATATCCGCAACCACGTTAAACGGCATGTTAGACATAATTTTGCTTAGGTTTGAAGATTCCAGAGAATCAATACGTTATATAACTAACACATTAATATTTTTGGGTTTATTGGGTACTTTTTGGGGATTAATTATAACGGTTGGTGGTTTTGCGAATCTTATAAGCAACCTTAACTTTGCCGACGAATCAGTTCTGACTACAATGCAAAACGGTTTAACTCGCCCACTATCTGGCATGGCAACTGCTTTTACAAGTTCTTTAATGGGATTGGCGGGTAGTCTTACCATCGGGTTCTTAGGTTTACAAGTCCAATTGGCGCAAAATGGTATATTTAGGGAATTGGAAGATTATCTATCGGCACATACAAGCGTCGCGACGACTGACACAGTAACGACTATTTTACCGCAAATAAATGAAACGACGAACGAATTAAATAAAAACGTAAAAGAATTAAAACAAACATTTTCGGAAATTGCCTGATAACAATAAAAATCAAGCGAGAGGGAAAAAATGCTAAACATAAGATTTCGTGAAAAGACAAATACTTGGCCGGCTTTTGTAGACTTGTTCTCAAATCTGGTAATTATATTAATCTTTTTGTTAATCGTATTCGTGTTCTTATGGACTACGACCAGCGTATTTAATAAAGATACGGGTGCAAAGACTGTCGCCGATTTGAAACGCACAAATGAAGAACAGGCTCAACGAATCGTACAAATGAGTGCCGACGAAGAAGAAGCAAAACGTTTGCTGGTCTTAGCACGTGCAGAGCTAGAAAATCTGACGGCAAATAATAACGAATTAAACAACGAGCTGTCACAAATCGACGCCAGTATGGAAGAGCTAATCGCAGATTATGAAGCAAAGGTTGCAGAATTAACGAATCAACTAAACCAAGCGACATTAGATAAACAGCGTACGGCTGAACTGGAGCAAGAAAGACGTACTTTACAACAGCAAATGACCGAACAACGTGCATCTTTAGCAGAGCAATTAAGTAAATTACAAGCAGCTTTAGATGCGGCCGAAGAAGAAGCGAATCAGAAAGAAATTCAATATGTAGAAATGTCTACACGCTTAAATAAAGCATTAGCCGATAAAGTAGCAGAATTAAATGACGTTGCCAGATATCAATCAGCGTTTTATAAAGCAATCAAAGACGCTCTTGGAGATGATAACTTTATCAAAACAGAAGGTGATCGTTTCATAATATCAAGCGATATTTTATTTGGCAGCGGATCTTATACTTTATCTGAAGAAGGGAAAAATCAATTACGGTTAATCGCAAACGTAATAAAAGATCTAGAAAACAAAATTCCGACAAACGTAGATTGGATAATTCGCGTTGACGGTCATACCGATAAAAAGCAGGTTGTTCCGGGTACTCGCGGTTATTCAAATAATATGGAATTATCTTTATTACGCGCCAATTCTGTTGCGACAGAATTGGCAAAAGACGGTGTATCCCGTCGTCGCTTAATACCAAGTGGTTTCGGGGACTTACACCCTGTTTCATTAGGTACAGACGCCCAAAGCTTGCAACAAAATCGTCGCATAGAGCTTCAACTGACCAACAGATAAAAAACGCGCTGATAAGCGCGTTTTTTTTACATCGAATAGATTAAACTTACATTTTTTCAACGTAATCTACATCTATTTCCGTTTTAAATAACCCTGCATCAACTTCACCGTACAATTTCACTGTATCTGATGGGCTAACGGTTTGACCACGCCAATCTTCATTATCAATTTCAACAGTGATAGAACCTGTCTTATCTTCAAATAAATACTTTTCTCCGCCCATACGTTGAACAATGTTTCCTTGAACAATAACAGGTACGTCGTCACGCATTTCTTTTACCTGTTTTATAGTAACAATATTTTCTGTACTGCCGACGAATCCACCGCCCATATTGTTTTGATTGGCAGGTTGAAAACCAGCAAATGCACCACCAGACATCAAAATAGCTGCCATTGCAATAACATAAATTTTTTTCATATATTTTACCCCCTTTGTTTGTTTATATAAATAATAATATCATATTTATTCTAATAAATGTCTAGGAATTTATTATTCAAATTAAAAGCCCGTTTAAACGGACTTGCGTTACATAACTATATCTTCACAGACCTCTTCTGACACGTTAGTCGTACAACTAGTATTGCGATTATTATGAAACCAGCTACTGCTGCCTGTTGTTTTGCAATCTTGAGATGTGGTTTGTGTACAAATATGACAAGTTCTTGTATCACGACTAAATATTGCTCTAACGGTTTTCGTCATACCGGCATTATCCATACTAGAACCGCCAAGGTAACCACTGTTTGTAAATGTAACACCATCTGTTTGCAATACACCTGCCCCACCCTTAGCCAAGTCTTCCGTTGTCAAACCAGAACCAACGTCATAACTAATTGCGTATGGTGGTGTTAACGGCGTAGACGCAGTAATAGCCCCACCACCAGCGCCACCGTTTTCGGCAATTTTCTGACACATATATTGCGCCAAATCTGTAGAAGCATTCTTTGTTGCTTCAGCAATTTCATAATTAAGCTTCGTATTATAGTTATCCTGAGCTTTACGCAACGCAGCCACTGCTATTTGCATTTTTACCTGATTTAATAAATTCGGGAAGCGACCAACAGTCGATGCATTTGCCTCACCTGTAATTTGCTCCAAACTGCGCCCACTTACACAATATTGAATTTCAGGGTCGCTTTCTATCATTTCTATTGTGCGATTTATTGTACCAGCAATATTATTCAGCTCTTCTTCTATAGAAGAAATTATACCGTCATAATTAGCAACACCTACGTTATTTTCTTTTACTTTCGCAAGGTATTCTTCAATGCCTATTTCACCCGGTTCCAAAGTAACCGTGTTACCGCTGCCGTCTTCCATTTTAGTCTGACCGCTGGCATCTCCCATCTTGATACTACCGAAAGATATCATACCCGTAACGCGATATGTTGTACCATCTTTCTGAGAACGTAAAGACCCCGTACCGATCGTATCATCAGCTGCGAATCTATTACAATCTGTGGTACTGCCGCAAACCTCTGCCATCTTTTTATCAACGATATTCTGGCACTGTTCCATCATTGCATTATCAATATTCAGATATAATCCCATCAACATACTATCTAAATCGTCCATGGAAAAATTAGGGTTATTTGCTTTACATACAACCAAACTATCAATCGGACATATGTCATGAATATAGTTATAATCCATCCCTATACAATTTTCAAAGTTAGGACCACAACGAGTATCTGCAGTAAAGCAATCTTTTACTTCTTGGGTACACGCATCAACGCGCATTGCCGCAAGCTTATCTTCAACGTACCCCCAAATTAAAGGTTCCATTCTTTCACAAGGGTCTATTTCTACCTTACAAAAACTACGCGCCATTTCAGGTCTAGATAAGCAAGCATCCATCGTTGCAACGCCTTTACCCGCAATATCGTCACGACACGCAGTCTGAATACAGTCAGAAATCGTCGTTAAACAAGATTGACGGAACTTAGATTCTGCCTGTATTTCTGCAACCTTTATTGTTGGTGCCGCCTCACGCAGAAAGTTCGGCCAGACCAAATCACGTACAGCAACACACTGATCTAAAACATTTTCACATATTGGACGCTTTGTATTTAATATGTTCATCGTAGACGTAGTAATGTCATAAGTATCAACAGTTTCAACTGTCGTCCCGGCAGTACTTGTTGCGGTGTTATTCTGCATATTTTCCATCGCAATTGTCGCAACGCAATTTTCCCAATCCTCGCCACAGGCATCATCGGTCTGCATACACTTCTTAAATTCTACCATGCACTGTCCAAGGTCATACTTATTTGCACTTTCAAAACTTTCTTGTAACGCTGCACGTACTTCAGATTCTGCTGCGGCAAGTTCGTTTTCAGCATTATCACGCTGTTGAGATAAAGAATTTTTATACCCCAAACAATCTGATGTTATCTGACGAGAATAAAGCTGCTGTAAAAATACAATATCTCCAGAACAAGATTCTGGAACCTGATTCAAACATAAATTATTAGCCGCGTTATACAATTCGCTGCCGATCATATCTGCCATATCCGCCACAGTACTTTGTAACTCTGCTGAATCATCTTCATAAATACTGTTATTATTAAATATTGCCAATAAGTCTGCACGCTTTTGAGCTTTCTGCTTTTCTTCTGTTAACTGCCCCGATGCCAAAATATTACCATCAGCGTCATATTGACGAGTACCAGTAAAAACTATATCTGCATTAGCGCCAGCTTTAACACGCTCAACCTCTTCTGTACGAAGACGATTCGCTTCGTCCAGTATAGACTGAATAGACGCCATTTCTTGATTATATTCTATTATATTATCACTGCATGTGCATGCACCACCGCTGGCATTATCAGTAATACAAAACTGATCCATGCAACCAAAATACGCATCGTAACACGCCTGATCATATAAACCAGTTGCTTCAATTTTTGTTCTTACTGTCGTTCCCTGTTGAATCGCGGATTGACGAGAATTCTTACTGGTAGTAAGAGCATAAGAGTTTGTAACAACCCCAACCACCAAATAAGTAAATAACGAAACAAACATAATTTTATTTCTCATCACTTTATCCCCCGCCATGCCATAAAAGACGGCATATAAACCTTACATATTTATATCTTCACAACTTTCGATTTCTTGACAGAACTCTTGTTCTCCTCCGGCACTACGCCCAGCAAAGAAACCACCGACACCACCGACGATTGCACCAATTGCAGTCCCCCAACCCGGAGATACCATCGTACCAGCAGACGCACCCGCAGCAAGCCCCCCCGCAGCCCCCTGTAATCCAGCGGTACCCTTTGATTGCCCCCCGGTTTCACATACTTGTTGCATACGACAAACGTGACAATTACGCAACGCCGGTTCAAAAGCAACACTGCGAATATAACTATAGTTTTTACTTGATTTATCAGGTGTTTCAACTTGATAAGTATTATAACAGTTCTGCTCTGCCGCTTCTAAATCCTGCTGACGCGATAATTCTGCAATTTTAGATTCCAACTCACGCATAGCACGATTTTCTGCGCTTATCTGCGCAATCATTTTTGCGCTATTAAACACACTATCACCTAAACTTTCACGATCTGACGGTTTCTGACTATCTTGACATGCTGCAACAGTCTTGTCTTGTTCAAACTGTACGAAAAATTCATTTACAGCGCTTTCTGTATTGGCACGAACACTTTCTCGCAAAGCCGCTAATTCTTCTTGCGTTTCAGGTACAGCAACAAGAGAAGTAATTTGTGTATCCGTTGTCAAACATGACATATCAGTTCCACAAACGTTACCAAGTTGTTCACTGAAGTAATTTAAACACCCCTGTAACATTTGATAATCCATTTGTAACATTGCCGCCTGAACTATAATATCAAACTGACTTTCATTCTTACAAGACGGGAACATACTTTGTGGACACATAGCAGAAATCTCTATTGCACTTTTACCGACGCATTCCGGTGCAGTAAAGTTTTCGCCGCATCTATCACGCAAACACTGGTCGACGTCATTCTGACAAAATTGCGTACGTAGATACCCCAATTTATCATTAACAACAGTCTTAATTCCCGGTATCATTTCTTCACATTCGTCAATTACAGGGCAAATTCCAGCCGCAACGTTTACATCTGTTAAACATGCAGAATTAGTTTCTGTTGAACAACCGTCTTCCAGACACAACTGAATTCTTGCCAAACATGTTGCTCTAGCGTTTTTATCGGCATATTTTGCGGCATCAGCTAAAATGCTTACCGCTTCGTCTTCCCAGTCTGCTAACACATATTCACGAACCGCCATACACTGATCCAAAACGTTTTCACACGCATTTGCACGACGCGCCAACAAATCGGCATCCAAGCAATTTTCAAAATTTACACCACAACCACCTTTATCAGCAATACAAGAACGATACGCCAACAAACATTCACCGCGGTTGTATTTATTCGTCGTATCCAACATTTCTAAACGCGCCTGACGAACCGCGGCCTCCGCAGTACGTTTATTAGATTCTGCAATTGCTTTCTGATCGTTCAAATAAGATTCAAAATTTTTACAATCTTGAACTATTTGACGCGCATACAAAACCTCTTCCATTTCTGCGCTACTGCCACATGCCGCCAACCTATCAGCACAATATTCTGACGCCATTGCATATAACGGATCACCTATATCATTATCAGTACCTAAACTTGCCTCTTCTTCGGTACCAGAATTTATCCAATCCGCAAAACTTATACCAGATATACTAGAACTTTTCTTTGCCTCTTCGCTTTCACCGAACACCAGTCGAGCCTGTGCCCCCAACTGTTCACGTTCAACGCCTTCTGTATAAAGCAAATCAGCCTCTTCCTGAATTTTCTGAATCTCTTGTATCAAAGATTTTGACTGATTAATGTTTGAAGAACATGCACACCTACTACCTTCTGACTCATCCAAAAGACAAAATTCGTCCATGCAAGCACGATAAGCATCACGACACGTCTGTGAAGATCCGCTTTCATCGCTACCAGAAGAATCCCCAGTATCTGTTGAAGACGAACCACCATTACCAGGTTTTATATTTAATGTAGGCATTGACGTTCCAGAATCAAGATTTGGGGACATGTTTACAGAATGCACAGCAGCCTGAGACATCCTGCTGACGCCGACGCGCACAGTAGAATCATCTCTTGTTGCGGCACCAGCAAAACTTGGTAAAAGAAATATTAAACCTAAAAAAATTCCTAGTTTCATAAGTCCCTTCCTACGTTATACGTTATATATAATTTTATCAAATGAGCCCCCCATGTGCAAGCAGATAAAAACAACTTGCTTTTTTTTATGTAAAATAATATCATAAAATCCAGAATTTTTCTAAGTAAAAACAGAGGAAAATATATGGCAAAAGATGACGTTATTGTTTTCAGCGGCGTTGTAGAAGATAAACTACCTAACACCATGTTTCGCGTAAAACTGGAAAACGGTCACGAAATATTAGCAACTGTATGCGGTAAAATGCGCAAAGCTAGAATTTGGGTTAACGTCGGAGAACACGTTCGCGTTGAAATGACACCGTATGACTTAGATAAGGGTCGCATAACATTTGTTGAACGTGCAAGATCTTCAAATGAAACTGCGTCAGAAAACAATTAATAAAAATCTCGCTTTGGCGAGATTTTTTGATAAAAAACCTTATTAAATCATTAAATATTACTTCCCATAAAAATATATTTTTGTTATCATTTACCTATATATAAATAAGTATGAGGAATGTTTTATTCTTTATTATTGCGTGTTTAATCGGCATCGCAGATGTCGATGCTGCAGTTCGTGGAACAGAATCCGTAAATCGCCAATCAGCAGACAATGCTGCTACGAATACCCTTGTTGCCAGAACGACACGTACCCCGACAACTAATTCTGTAAGGACCTCGTCTGAAACCGCTATAACAAGAAATAATACGAATACAGTTACAAGATCATCAAATGGTACGGTAACCGCACGCAGTGCAAACGATCAGGTCGCAACTGCGCGCAACGGTACGACGACGGCACGCACTGCTAAGACAACGGTAACTTCAAGTTCTCCGCGAAATGCAACGAATAATAATACAATCGTACGAAGCGCTACAAATACTGAAAGAACGGCTACGTCGGCAAACGCTCGTACAGCAAGGGCAACAACCGTCGCTTCATCAACGGTAACGAATACTTTTGGTACAGGGTATAACACATGCAGGAATGCTTACTTCACATGTATGGACCAGTTCTGTGCAACGGCTAATGACACTTATAGACGTTGCGTATGTTCTTCCAGACTTACTGACGTGCAAGAAAGAGAAAGAGCTCTTTCTCAAACGTCGGGGCAATTACAGGATTTTAAAAATTTGAACATAGAGGTAATCCCTAAAACTGCAGAAGAAGTCAATGCTATGCTTACCGCCAGCGAAGGAGAACTGGCAATAATGGAAGATACATCATCTTCTTCTCAAGAATTGGCCGGCATAAGAGAAGTTCTATCATCATCTAAGAACCAAGCATTGTCAACCTTAGGAACCCTAGATATAGCCGGTGACATAAATCAAATATGGGCAACAACAGATTTAGCCTCGGGGCAAAACATAGCAAATCTTACAGGTGAGGCATTATATAACGCTGTACACTCGCAATGTGTTAATCTGATATCAGATCAATGTCCATCAACATCGACACTAAATATGGTTGTATCAGCGTATGGCATGTATATTGAAAACGATTGTTCTACACTATTAAACGCTTTGGATAGTAAACTAGTTCAAGCAAATAGCAGCATTCGCGAAACAGAAAGAGAGATGAATTTGGCGCGACTAGAAAACTATAATGCTCATAATTCTACATCAATCAATGATTGCATTGCACAAGTACGAAAAGACATTACAGCAGATACTGCATGCGGAACAGATTATGTACATTGCTTAGATATAACAGGTCTTTATTTAAATAGAGACACCGGGGAACCGATTTATTCACAGAACTTTTACCAACTTGGTAATCAAATATCTTTGGACGGAGACGTGTTAACTAACTCAACCAACCGTCTTATTGTCGCCGAACTAAATAATAAGCGTATATATGCTGAAAGAGGGTTGGAAACGTGTCAGGATATCGCAGACGAAGTCTGGGATGAATTTGTTCGTCAAGCAATAGTAGAAATTTATCAGGGACAGCAGTCAAAAATCCGCGACGTAAAGAACGAGTGTCTTGACGTTGTAAATGCATGTTACGACGAGCAAAGCGAATCGTTAAAAGATTTTAGTAATGTTAAAGAAGAATTATTATTAGGTTCACGTCTTGAATTATCAGAAGAATTATGTGAAGAAAAACTATACGCCTGCAGTAATTTATATGGCGACCCTAATGGGGATGGTTTGGAATTATTATTAACGGCAATGCATGACATCACAGATCAAAAAATTGCTGCAGAATGCAAATCTCTTCTTGAAGCATACGCTTTAGATATGTGTACAGTTCCTAGCAATGATAGTTTACATGCTTATCCATATGGATGTCGCGTTTATGCACCTGGTGACGCAATATATGCATCCAAAGCTTACTGTAATCAATTACAATGGACTAACCCTACTACTTCCAATCCGTCAACCCCAGGAGGAGGAGGAGAAGAAGAACCAACAACAGGTTATGTATGTCCATCTTATATAAAATACACTTCCTGCGCACCTGGTTATTACATGGCGACCCTAAATATAATGCAAGAATGGGAATACAACGGAACACCTGTGGCAGGTAATAAATGTAAACCATGTCCTTCTAATGCAATCTGCGAAGGTGGCACTTCGGAACCATTAATAATCGCCGCACCAGAAGTTGATGAAGATAAAGATTGTGGCACAGATTATGCGGGCAGTTTATATCAAAAGATGGTAAAATATTCTACTCAGGTATGCGTTCGCCCATCTGACTACGATCAAATAACTGCTGGTAATAAAGAAATACCGTCAAACGTATTACAAGATGTAAATATAGTAATGGATACAATAAGAGTAGAAATGGCAACAGTATTATCACAAGAGTGTGATAGATTAGGTGGCACATGGGTTGACACCCAATGGGTTGACCAAGATTATAATGACAAACACGATAAAACTGGGCACATACTATTTAAATATTTTTATGATGAAACCGGTTCTAACACCAAATGGGGATATTGTGCAGATCCAGAAAGTGTATCAACGGCAACGTTGGGTGTATAAAAATATTGTCGTCTTGCCTTAAAAAGTTTTTTTTGTTAGAATTTAATAACAAGAGAAAAATATGAAAAACGCCTTTACTATTTCAATCTGTTGTTTCAGTTTAATATCGGCAGCGTCAGCCGCAGCTATTCCATGGTGGGAACAAGCAACTGTATGTAAATTAGATACAACAAAATGCTATCCTTCAATGGGTACAGGTTATGCCAGCGAACTTTGGGATAGTGTTACTGGATGCTGGGGTATGAAATATATCTGCCCAGAAGCATTATTATCTGACGAGTATATGCCTGTTCCTATGGGGCGTAAAGAAATATCTGCCGGGACAAATATAAATAAAGATTTTAATACAGATATATTAAACGGCGATTGCTTTGGGGTACGAAAAACCACAAACAATGGCGCTATGGCTTCTATAAACGGAGAATATATACCAGTATGGTGTAACGGTATTTTAAATGACGTTGACGAATATCTAGAAAATGGTGAAATAACATACGGGGCTCAACCAACATGTCAAGATTTGGCAGATTATGGATATGTGGCGACCGTAAATGGTCAATGTTACGGGAAATACTATGATCCATATAATTATTATATTGAATGTGATGGCTCATCCATTACACCAAGTCGCATAATAATATTAAACGGTGCAGATTATATGGCATCATCTGACAGTTCACCATCTGATGAAAGTGCGGCATCAAAGTTATTTGATTCAATGCAATCTATATCTGAATCACAGCGTAAAATATACTTTACAAACGATTAAAAAAATCCCGTTTTTACGGGATTTTTTTATGCATTATTTTTTAAAACTTATATCTAAATTTTAACATTCCGGTTTGTGATGTATAATCTTTGTGTATGTCTAAATCATAATTTACCGAAAACACCCAAGCATTATACATTGCGCTTAAACCTACTCCGACTTCACCGCCAAATCTGGATAAATTTTCACTTGTTACTTTATACGAAGCCAGTCCTGGAACCGTTACTATTGCAACTGCTTCGTCGGATATAAAATCATAAGTGGCAGCGGCACGTATTTCTGGGCGAAGTTTTAACCGTCCTTCTGCTTCGATCACAAAACCATATTTTAAACCAGCCACTCCTGTAAGATAGTTTGTATTCGTATCAGAAATATCAGCTATACCATTATTATATGCGTCTTGATTTATATGTAAATAACGTATAGCAACTTCTGGTATTATACCAGACGATAATTCATAACCTGTAACCATCTGACCGCCAAAAGAATCAACGTCATATTCAGGATTAATTGTAAGGTTCTCGAATGCAGTTGCCATTTCCGTATAATCAGCCATAGTATATGTTAAAGTAGCACCAACATACCATTTTGAAGGTTTATACTGACCGTACAAGAACAAACTATTACTGGATATTTCTGTATCTCGAGTATTTGTCTCTACTTCTGTTTCGTTATACGCATACCCTATACCAATTGTATATTTATCTTTGATCAAAGTATCAAAACCAACAGATATACCATTCGTATCACCTGTAAATTTATCGGAATACTTTGTTCTATTCATCAAGCCTTGGGCCCATACTCCATAATCTATCTTTGGCCAATCACCGCCACTGCGTCCGATACCAGAAATACTGCTCATACGATCTGACGTCACAGATAAAACCTGATTATTTACAGCCGTAGCAACTGAATGTACAATAGGTTTGTCTTCATTTCTAAGTTTAGCAGATTCTTGTTCTACATAATCTATATCACCCTCTTTCAAAGCATTTTGAGCAATTAATGCCGCTGAATTAACGAAAGAATCAGAACTATTTGCTAATCCGACTAATACCAACGCCGCATCAGAAGAAATATTTGTATTATTTGAAATATCTGAAACGTCTTTGGTTTCAACAACAATATTCGTGCCGTCTATAGATACATTATATATCAAATCTGCATATTTTATATTATTGATATCAATTGCCGCCCCGAAATCGTACTTACCTACGGCCCCCAGTGTTAAATCTAGCACTGCATTTTCACCGATACTGATTTCATCAATATCTATGGCTGCAAAACTAGATGGATTTAAAATCGAAGCTGCTAACGTACCATCCAGGACTAATTTTCCTTGTTCCAAAACTGTGGAACCAATATTTAAAACGGCATTTTCGGCAATGGTAAGCGTTCCTGTTCCTTTAATTCCACCGTCCATTATGGTCATACCATCAGCAATTATTATATTACCAGAATTATAAATATCGTTTGCGGATTCTTCGGCAACGTTTCCAGAAAACGTATTATTTCCGTTAAACGTTATCTTTCCTTGATTATAAATTGCACCGCCTAAACTTCCGGCTTTATTTCCTGTAAACGATGAATCAGATATCGATTCGATAACACCAGAATTTGAAATTGCACCGCCCTGCTTTACTTCACCCATCAACGCATAGTTTGAATCAAACGTTGCATTGCTAATCAAACTTATAAGACCATATTCATCATTACTTATCGCACCACCATCACTAGCTATATTAGTTCTAAATGCAACAGTTTCTATGCTGTTAACTGTCCCAGAATTAAGCAGCACACCACCTTTATTAACACCGGCAGAATTTTCAATAAACGAAGCATTGGCAATTTTACTAATGTTTCCCCCACCCGTACTACCTGTTGAATTAGAATTGTAAATTACCCCTCCTGCTTCCCCTTGGTTGCGTTGAAACAAAGCGTGTGAAATTTCGCTTATTTTTCCGGAATCTGCATTATAAATGACACCGCCCTCCATGGCAGTATTTGACCCGAAGACAGAGTTACCGCTTAAACTTGTAATGGAAACTGTTCCTTCATTATAAATTACCCCGCCCATATTTCCGGTATTGTTTTTAAACGACGCAGGACCGTTAACATTAAGCGTTCCACTGACTGATGCAACAGCACCATTTAAGTCCTCGTTTTGATATTTTGTATAACTTGCATCTTTATCTATGTTATAAGTCTCACCTTCCGCAACAGTTATTTGTTCTGATGCGTTTGCCGCAGTCCATATAGACATAATAAATAAAAAAGGGAAAATTTTTAATGAATAAAAAGAAAATTCACTGGCAGACATACAATCTCCTTATTAATAGCCCCACTAAACTTAAGCGTATCATAGTAAGAAGAACTTTCAATAAAAATAGTTATTTTTTCTTAGTTGCTTATATTTAAATGCCGTAAAAAATTAATTGCAAAAAGGTAAATAGCAATATATAATGTGGCGCACATTGGGGCATAGTTTAATGGTAGAACTCCGGACTCTGACTCCGTCAGTGTTGGTTCGAATCCAGCTGCCCCAACCAAGAATTCAACCCGCCTTGTGCGGGTTTAATTTATTGGTCCGAAATGATAGGATATAAGTCTCATATCTTGATTTTTTTGCTGATTTATGGTATAATTAAGTCCAACAGATTTAGGTGAACTTTGGTTCGCCTTTTTTATTTTCCCCACATTTTATCAACATAAGGTTTTTAATATGCCACTTAAAAGCACTAAGCTTCATCGTGCCAAGCGATTAAAAAATGACGAATTCTATACCCAATACCAAGATATTGAATCTGAATGCTCTAATTACTTAGAGCATTTTTTTAATAAAGTCATATATTGCAATTGCGATACCGCTGATAGTAATTTCGTTAAATACTTCAAAAATCTTAAAAGCCAAGGATTAATAAAAGACATATTATGGTCTGGTGGGTTAAATGGGCTGGACTTCCGCAGCAATGCATCCATAGAACTATTAAAGCAGTCGGACATAGTTGTCACCAATCCGCCGTTTTCTTTATTTATTCCGTATATCAACCAGTTGGTTAAATACGACAAGCAATTTTTAATTATGGGCAACAGAAATGCCGTCAGTTACAGGGAAGTTTTTGAATTAATCAAAGACAATAAACTCTGGATTGGCACTATACCATTTGGGGCAAGTATGTTGTTTGATGTGCCAGAACCTGAAAAACTATTAATACAAGGCAAAGAAAACATAACCTATGCCATTAAAGACGGAATTATAAAGGCAAGAGTTCCAGCGACTTGGTTTACAAACATCCATCATAAAAATATGCCAAAAGAAATCCCATTGGTTAAACAATATACTGGTAATGAAGCCGCCTACCCAAAATACGATAACTTTGATGCAATTGAAGTTAAATGCAAAAGAAATATTCCATACGACTATATGGGTATAATGGGTGTTCCTGTAACCTTTATAGACAGATATAACCCACAGCAGTTTGAAATATTGGGTATGGACAAAGATTTTACTTATGACAGCAAAAGTGTCCGCATAGGCAGTAAAAACCTTTATACACGGATATTTATAAGGCGAAAATGCAATATGTCAGAAGCATCCAATGACAACTGTCTATTAAAAACCGCCGTTTAATATAAATTCCACAGGTAATTAAACTGATTGGTAAATACTTTATTGGAAGATTGTTGAAAGAAAGTGCAGTTTTCTGCATTTGATTTACTGGCACTTTCTGTCCAATTATAAGAACCATTTTCTATATTCTTGCCGTCAAATATTGCGAATTTGTGGTGCATAATCTTATGCTTTACATTTGTTTTGACGGCTATTCCAGCATCAATCAGTTTAGATACCAGCGAATATTTACCCTTAGATTGTAATCTGTCTGTAATCACCCTGATTTTAGCCCCACGGTCTTTGGCAGTAATTAAAGCATCATACTTCCACTCAATATCGCCATATTCTGTAATTTGATTATCACCGATATATACATATTCTGTTTCAAAAGTCGCCTCAGCAGAGCCAAATAACCCGACAAAAGATTGCGACCCCATAATTCTGTTATTGCTATGCTTACCGTATAAAGAATCTCGTTCTGTAAAGGTTTTAACAGCAACCCCTGAATAATCCGCCAGGTCTTTAATTTCAAACCCAAAGCAATAAATGGGCAAGCATAAGACGAACAGAAAAGCCAGTATTAGTTTTTTCATAATCGTGGATTAATTCCTTCAATGGATGTACAGGGATAATATCGTAAACATAGTGGGTAATCAAGATATCTAAAAATTTATATAAACTAATAACATGTTGCACTAATATATTATGCTATAATATAATAAATATTATGAATAAACACCCATTAAATATAAACAGGATTTAACATGAAAAAACTTGCTTTGGTATTATCTCTTTCATTACTAACCGCATGTGGCGGTGGTTCTGGCAACAGTGATTACAATACCCCAGGGGAAATATTTACACCTGAACAACGCTTAGCCGCGGAAAGTAACGCTTATGTAACAGGTATGAAATCACATGTAATTATTGGTGGAAGCGATGCAACAGTTAATCCAAATGCACGCGCCACAACAAGTGGTGGTCACGGTAACGGAAAATTATATGATCTGGAAAACGTTATATTTCAATCTGCAGATAAAGAGTTTAGTACCCCAGACGAAGATCTTACAATAACCTTCGTTACAGATGACAACGGTAAAATTATCGCGGTCAAATCTATGGATGACGGAAGCGTTGATATTTTTGACCGTCATGATGATAAAAGCAACCGTTTTGACATTCCAGAAGAAAAGCTTCATGCACGTGTAAACCTGATTGGTAAACAATTGGGGCTGGCATATTCTGACTTTGGTTTCGTGCAAACATATAAAGACTCAGATCCTGATAACCATATGTTCATAATGCCAATTGCGGGGGGGTATCAAGAGAAATTAGTTAAAGCTGAAGAATTAACAAAAGATATAACTTTTAATGGCATTGCGATCGGATCTGTGGGTGAAGCCAATTCTAATGTAGAAGGCGAACGTCTTGACCTGTATGATAGCAATGCGACATTAGTTTTTAACAAAGATACAGGAACAGAAACGCTTACTGCTGATTTTACGGGTAAAAGTCATCAAAACGACCCATGGTATAAGGTTGTTGCCACGCGATATAATGACGGTGACGCACAAATTGTGTTTACAGACGGTACAAACGTTGAAAACGATCGCTTTATGTTCCGTCAAGACGGTCAAACCGTTGAAAATTTTGATTCTGGGAAAGTTGTAAATAACAGTCCAGAAAATAAGTTAAGCGTCGGCTTTGAATATTTTGGTGATAATAAAACAGCACAAGAATCAACCGGCATCATCTATTTTCAAAAATCCGAAACCCAAGACGCGTCACAAGACCCCAACAAAATCGATTTTTACATGGGCTTTGGCGGTGTGGCAAAGAAATAAATATAAAGAATTATATTTTGTATGTTTAGATTAAATTATAGATTTTTATTATCATAAATATTATAATAGGTCTAAACATCAAAGAGAGAAATCATCATGATTGATAAGAAACTAAAAAGCATAATTATAATTGCCCTAGCTTTTGTCTTAGCGGGGTTCTTTCCGGGATACTTTTATTACACTTCGCATATAAACAACAGAACTGTTACGGTCAAGGGCTTAGCAGAAATGGACGTGAAAGCCGACCTTGCTTTCTGGAAAATAAAATTCAAAACAACAGGGAACGATCTTTTTGTAGCACAGCAAAAACTGAATACCGATTTGAATTTAATTACAGAATTTCTTAAAGAACAGGGATTTTCAGATGCAGAAATTGCGATTGAACGCATCAACACAAATGACTTAATGACGGATCCATATCGTTCTTCTCAACCCATTGATTCCAGATATATACTGGATCAGACAATTACTGTGCGCACACAAAATGTAGACTTAGTAGAATCCGCTTTAAGTAAAATTGGTTCGCTAGTCGCACAGGGGGTAATTTTTGATAATCAAAGTTATATGTCACCAGTTTCTTATTTATTTACAGGTTTAAACGAAATAAAACCGGCAATGTTAGAAGAAGCAACACAAAACGCAAGATTAGCGGCAGAGCAATTTGCAGAAAGTTCTAACAGTAAAGTCGGGAATATAAAAACAGCGAACCAAGGCGTTTTTTCTGTTCTGCCACGCGAACAAATTCCTGGTACTAATGAAAGCGAACAAATAAATAAAACTGTCAGGGTTGTTTCAACGATAGTTTACTATCTGAATTAAAAGGCCGCCGAAACGGCGGTTTTTATTTAAATATTTTTTATAGATATCTTTCCTGTAGAATTATTTTGGTACTTATATAATAATGTGTTACATGGAAGGGAGAAAATTATTTTCTGCGCTGGTTATTATACTTAGCATATGCGCAAACAAAGCGAATGCCTGTACAGGTATCACTTTGACGTCTAAAGATAATGGTGTTGTGGCTGCTCGCACTATTGAATGGGGCGAATCAGAAATGGAAAATTTATACACCATTGTCCCGCGTGGTTACATTCAGCAATCAATGTTACCAAATGGTGAAACGGGTGGTATGGCCTTTTCAAGCATGTATGGGTACGTTGGTCTGGCTGTTGTAAAACCAGAATGGGTTGTTGACGGTATGAACGAAGCGGGTCTATCAGCGGGATTATTTTATTTTCCAGGTTACGGGCAATACCCAGAATACAATCCAGAATATAAAGCAAATACAATATCTGACTTTCAATTAGTATCATGGATTTTATCCAGGTTTTCAACCGTTGATCAGGTTAAGGCGGCAATAAAAAATATTCGCGTAACAAGCATCGACCCACGTGCGTCAACCGCACATTGGCGGGTAACAGAACCATCTGGTAAACAGATAATCATCGAATTTGTAAATGGCAAAGCCAATGTATATGATAGCGAGCTTGGGGTATTAACAAATTCACCTGACTATCCATGGCAATTAAAAAATCTTAATAATTATGTAAACCTTGCACCTGGTACTGCTGGTCCAGTTGATTTTGGTAAAATAAAATTAACTGCTTTTGGTGCAGGCTCTGGTTTCCTTGGCTTACCTGGTGATTTTACACCCCCATCTCGATTCGTTCGCGCTTCTTTCTTGCAAACTTATTCAATACAACAAGACAAATCTTACGATTCGGTTTTATTGGCATTTCATATATTAAATAACTTTGATGTTCCATTAGGAACGGAATTCCCCGTTGGTAAATATCCCGTAAATATGCCTTCTGCAACGCAATGGACGATTGCTACAGATATGCACGATCGTATAGTTTACTATCATACAATGTACAACAGAACGTTACGTTCTATTGACTTAAATAAGATTGACTTTGCAACGGTACCATTTCAATCTTACCCGTTAGATGAAAGTAAATCAGAAACAATAATTCCGGCAAGAGTGGATTTTTAAACACATTACTGATTCACAAAATGTTTTCGTGACTCATACAGTTTTAACCATTCAACCATGAAACCACACAAGGCAAACAACAATAACGCCAACTGTAAAATCACGCCCATAACATTGTGTAAGAAAACATTATACACAATTAGTAACGAGTTAGTAATTACACCAGCGAATCGATAAAACAACAAATTCTTTTGCCATATAGCAATTGTAAAAATTGTTGTAGAAAAATACGGCAACATTGACAACAAACCATGTGCAGTTATCGCATTACCTATTGTAAGTAAACTAATCCATAACAACAATAACCAACGATCCGTATAAGTTGTTTTTTCTGCATCATTAAAATTTCGATGAGAATATAAATACTCGCTGGTTAGATCACGAGCAATAGCTATCATAGCCATAGCCACAGCAACATAACCGCCTAAAATAAGAAAACATATGGCGGATGACAGATTGCTCATAATCATTATAAATAATTGTACAGGACGTCTTTTAACAAAATATGTACATCCTTGAGCAACTAATGCAATAGTTATAAAAATTTGACTGATAATATACATTCTCTAAACATTATCAAAAATAACTATGGAATAGTTTTTAATACCAATTAACGAACTAATCAAGTATTTTACAAAAAAACGCCATTACCGGCGTTTTTTTATTACACGTACTTAATTGGCAAAGAAACGATTATAAACTTTTTCATTAACTTTTATCGGATATTCACGAATCAGAAAAGCGTTATAATCATCTATTATTTCCTGCGCAGCATTTTTTTCTAATTCTTTTCTTATATCTGCCATTTTTTTATCGTCCGGTGTCGCAGCAATTTCTTTTTCTATATGCAAAACATAAAAAGAATTCTGGCCATTGACTATAGAATTATTACCTATTTCAGAATTAAACGCAGCATTAAGAACATCTATCGGCGCACCAGATGTACGCGTTACCGTAACTGTTTTCTTACCCTCCAAATTTCCTTCTTTATTTAGGTCAACCAATAATTCATTCGCACGAACATACGCCTGCTTACGCTGTTCAGCACGTTTCCAATCGTTTACCAAGTTCTTCTTTATGTCTTCAAATTCTGCGTTATGAGAAGGAATAATTTTATCTACGCGAACAATTACAAAACCCCTTTTAGTTTCGATCAGTTCGCTTTCTAGTCCCTCTTCCATGTCAAATATACGTTTCATCATGTTATCTGTTAAAATTTCATCAACTGGTCTATTTCCAGCATCAAACGTACCTAAAGAAACATACTTTGCATTATGACGAGACGCCGCAGCAGACATTGCATCACCAGCGATTATGTCATCTTCTACCAATATTGCGTTATCGTACGCATCATCATAGCTATCTGGTTTATCCATATCAGCAGGTATAAGAACGTATGATACTGTACGCTGTTCTGGTATTACATGCGGATTTTGAGCATAGAAAGTACGCAATTGTTCATCTGTCGGTGCCCCTATTTTGAAATCATCGAAATCAACGGTTGTATAATCTATTTGCCGCTGACTATACCTTGCATCATATGCCGCCTGAACAGAAAAATCTGGCACATCAATCGGTAAAGACAAAGCACCCAAAACATATCCACGTAAAACCTGTCTACGTAAAACGTCTGCAAAAGAAGCTTCGCTATAACCGCTATTTGCTAGAACAGTATCAAACATATACGTAGAAAATTGTCCATCTAATTGAAATTCTGGAAAGTTACGAATTTCACGTGCAATCTGTGCATCTGAAACAACGAAACCTAAATCTTCGGCACGATTATCCGCCATCGCCTGCGTTGTCAAAGTAGACATAACTTTACTATTTAATGCCTGAGTTAACGCTGGATCAGCATAAGTCGCCCGCTGTTGTTCACGAGTCATTTGTGCCAACTGACGATTTTTTTCTAAACTAAATTGCTGCATTGTTACTTCTGCATCACCGACACGAACCAACGTGGTATCACCGGCTACATTGCCGAAAATCCATTCCGCCACTCCCCAACCTACGAAAGAAAAAGCCAAAATACCAATCAATATTTTTGCGACTGGTTTATCTGCTGCGTTACGTAAATATTCTAGCATTTAATCCCCTTTTGCGTTACCATAGCAAAACGATAGCGAAAAAATCAATTAAAATAAAGGGGAAAAACAATGAAAGTTATCGCAGGTAACTGGAAAATGAATGGAACGACGACGGGTTTAAAAGATATGATTTCCGCACTGCAAAATGTAGACACAGAAAACAAAATTATACTATGCGTACCTTATACAATGTTAGGACTGGATAGTGGGCGTGCATTTTTGGGTGCTCAAGACGTCAGCACTCACGATCATGGTGCTTACACTGGTGAAGTTTCTGCATCTATGATCGCAGATACCGGTGCAAAATATGTAATAGTCGGACACAGTGAAAGACGTCAATATCATAGTGAAACAAACGATGTCGTACGACAGAAAGTTAGCGCTGCGTTATCCTTTGGTTTGACGCCAATCATATGTGTTGGTGAAACCATGGAAGAAAAACGGGCCGGAAAAACAATGGAAATAATAGAATCTGGTGTACGTGAATCGATACCCAATGACATTGATAAAGATATAATAGTTGCGTATGAACCACGTTGGGCCATTGGTGCCGGTCTTACACCAACAACAGAAGAAATTACCGAAGCACATACTTTGATAGCAAACACATTATCATCTATGGGTTTATCAGGAACTCCGATTTTATACGGTGCCAGCGTCAAAGACTCAAACGCGGCAGAAATAATGTCTATTCCTAATGTGGATGGTGTATTAGTAGGTGGCGCATCCTTGAAACCGGACGACTTCATACCTATAATAACCAGCGTAAAATAACTTTATAGTAATCATAGGGGGCGTCATCAGCCGCCCCCACTACAGGCAGGTTAACATGGACGAAAAAAAAGAAGTAAAAATAGACGAAGTTTCAGTTTCTGATAACGAGACAGAAGTTAAAAATTCACCCAAAGTGGATGAACCCGGCGCAGCATCATCCGAATCAGAAATTGAACAATTAAAAGCACAAATTACAGAGATTACGGATAAATATTTACGTACGGCGGCAGAATTAGAAAACACACGTCGTCGTGCGGCGCTTGATATAGAATCCAGCGCTCGTAATCGTGCTATGTCTGTCGCAAAAAAATTTTTACCCGTAATGGATGCAATAGAATCCGCGCTAAAACATTCACCAGATGATGAAGGTATCAAATCAATGGCTTTGGCAATGCGTGACGCATTTACTCAAATTGGTATAACAAAAATCGAATCGGTTGGTCAGGTATTAAACCCAACTTTTCATAATGCCGTACAAGTCGTTGATAAACCTGCAGATGAAAAAAATAAAATTGCTACAAATACAATCGTTGAAGAACTGCAACCTGGTTATATGTTCGGCGATACGGTTATGAGAACCGCAATGGTCGTCGTCAGTAAATAAAAAACATCCTGTGGTTTTAACCACAGGATGATGCCGGACGAATTTCTTTTATTTTATTAAATCCCAAGACGATGGCTTAATTTCATCATAAATATGGACTCGTTACCAAACTCATCTGTATTATTTGGGTTCACCCTATATATGAAACCAATGGCCCCATCTGTAAATTCACCAAAGTTATGACGATATGCGCCTGTGAAACGAACCTCTCTATTTTCTGGTCGCAGACTTACGCTTTCTATGTGCATATTTGTAATGGATAAATCATACTTACCATCACCCATGTCAACAACGTCATAATCAGCATAAGGGTATTGTAATTCCCCGCCACTGACGGTTAAAGGTTGGGCGACGCTGAAACTGAAATTACCGGCGTCAACCCCAAACGCAAAAGCATTAGACTCAACATCAGAAATACCAAGTATGAACTGCCCTTCGGCATCTGTTGTTGTGCGCGCAAAAGTAGAACGCAATTTCATGGTAATGTTTTCCATTGGGCTATAACGGAACTCGGTATCAACATACATTGTTTCGCCGTTACCCATATCTAACAAACCACTGGTTTGAGCACCCAATAAAGTATTAGTTTCATATGCCGCACCTACAGAAGCAGAAAAGCCAAACTTATCCCCCTGCCAGTTTACATCTGATTGCGCACCCTGCATCATACCAAGACGAGCCGGCAGATATTGCGACGATAAAGTTGGATCGTTATCCAGCATAGTTTCATCTGTAATCGCACCAGAATAAGCACGCCCACCAAAAGACCAACGCCCCATATTATAAACTATATCTGACGTAATAGCGTTAGATGTTAACCCTAAAATAGGGTTAGACATACCGTCAAATCTTGATGCACCCTCTGTAAAATGACGCTGATAACCTGCAGCAAAATTCCAGTTACCAGAAGTATAGTCTAACCGCATATTATCCAAACCATTTAAATTATCCGCATACGGTTTTTCGGACATTGACATAGAAAAACCAAAGTTTCCGAATTGTACGCGTTCCGGTTTCTCATCACGAGTTTTAAATTCACCTAAAACGTCACCCATATACAAACCACGCTTACTTGATGCGCCCAGCGCAAATTCATTTTTCCAAACGCGCGGCATGGACATTTCACCATTTATACTTTCCAAAACGTCATAGAACGGTGCGCTGATAGTTGCGGTTGACGGGCTGAACGCCGACGAAGCCCTGAACACAGTATTTGTCGCCGCCCGCCAATAAGCATCACCATTCGCAGAAACTATGTTTGAACCATCATAAAAATAAAGCGTTTTTCCAGGCGTCATTGCACGTTCAAGATTTATCATGCCGTAACCATAAACTTCTGCAAAAGCGTCAAGGTAAGCCTGGCCAGTTAATTGGTCGGCGTTATAATCTAGCGGCAAAGAGTACATACTTTTAAGATACGTCACCAACGTGTCGACTGTAAATGCGGTACCAGAATCATTTGTTGCTAAGAATGGACCGTCCGCTGTTAACGCCATTAACGTAAATATATAATTATTGGACATATAATTAAATGCACCTTTCAGGGCGGCAACAGCCCCTGCTGCAGAAGCAGTCGCCATTTCTGCTGTTGGACCGGCGGCCGAAAAACACCAAGGATCTATACCATTTATACCAAGTCCCGTTATTCCGCACTTACGTGACATATATTGATTTCCTTCGCTGTCTTGCCACATAGATAAAAACAGTGGTCCATAGTCTGACCCGGTACCGTTACCGTAATCAGAAATGCTGTCGGCTGCAGACGTTCCTTTGGAGTTCTGAACAGCGACAACTGTCATGAACATATGTTCTAAGTTATTTTCATATACCGCCGGTGCATAATTTTCAAAAGTTGCACTTAAAACTTCCGTAGTTTTATTTTCACCAACTCCATATGCAAATTCACCGGCAGGATTAACAATTATTGGTAATATAGATCCATTGCTATAACTACCAAAAAGTTGGTTTGCATTTATACCTTGATCATTATCACCGTCGTTATCATAGTAATTATTTATTACACTTTGAAACCCCAGCGCTTCGTCTTCAAAGCTTGACATAGCATTTTTAATTCCTTGAACATTTACATACGATATGCTTCTCGAATCGGGATTTAACGAAGCGTTTGCAATAACAGCGGAACCATTTGTCCGTGCGTTAAATAATACCTCATAATTTTTAACATCTGCGTCTTGCCACGTTTTTTGAGTATAAATATTATTATCGCTTATGACATAAACCGCGTCAGGTTTATTTCCCCCCGTAGTATTTACATAATAAAAACCATCCGTTCCCTGATAAATCGCGATATCAGATACATCATCACAACTTTCACCAGAACAAGTTCCTTTTAATAAATTACTACCTGCCGCAATTTTAAAAGTTGTATCCCCAATTGTAATTGTTGGATTTGTGACCCCGGCATCATCCAGCGCAGAAGAGATTGTATAAGTAACACCATTCAAAGTAATTGTGTCACCTGTATTAATTACCCCAGCAGTTCCCGCAACACCAGAATCAGTTAAAGTACCAACAGAAGCAGCTTCGGTCGGATTTGTAACATCTACCCACTGACCTCCGCCACCAGTTCTGTATATTGCCAATTGTCCGTTTGGCACAAAACCATACATATCCCCATACGCGCGTCCACCTGCTTCCCATCCACCGACTATTTTTGCTGGCGCAGTTTCCATTGCAGATGCAAAAGGATTCATCGCAGTTCCACTGCCAGAAAAATCAAATCCCTCAATTTCTGTTCCCAAATTATTACCAGATGGATTATTAAAATTCGCATACTTATCATACGCATATGTATTAGATGTAGCAGATGCAGAATCAGACCAAGTAATTCCTGTTGTTGTCCGCCCTGCAGACCCTGTTGGATTAATACCGTTCGCTGTAATGATAGATGTTAAAATAGGTTTTCCCCCACCTGTTGAGTTAAGTACCTTAATCGGTGCATATGTATCCGCATTCCGAAAAGTTGTCTGCCCCATATAACCATTTGCAAAAGCAGAATACCCATGCATTATCAACAAATAATTCTGTAATGGAACGCTTATACCATCTGTAACGTAATTATTAGTTGTTTGTTCTGTCGGTCGGAAATAATTAAAATCTAAGGTTCGAATACTTGCAACCCCTGTGTCACTTGTTGTTGGATCCCACTGCGCCAAATTAGACTGATACAAAGTTTGATATTCTGAAGAACTTGGGTCTAAAATACCGTTAGAAGTTATATAAGCGGGTCCAACAGGTATCGTATATTTCGCTGTTGCAGTTCCATTGTCGCCGCTGCCACCACCAGGGTTTTGTGGTCTATCACCGCCGACAGAACTGCCACCATTTTCGTTACCGGGGTCCAACCAATCAGTTAATAAAAAAAGCCCCCCTACAACAACGGCGGCCCCCGCCGCCGCCAATGATATCGTATGGGCGGAGGATAATCCGCTGAACAGCCCCCCACTGCTTTGCGGCGTAGTTCGGGACTCATACTGTTTTATCTGCCTATCACATTGTGACGCATCCGCACCATACATCTGCAAAATCTGCGCCGCACGAATATCATTGTTCATCAATGCGGTACATACCAATGACAAACCTGTGCTGTCTACATAATTTACATTTGCACCATTATTTATTAAAGTCTGAACCTGCTGAATATCAGCGTTTTTCGCCGCAGATAATAACTGCGCAGCAATCATGAACTCATTATTCGTCGTCGTCGCGGCAAATGAACCCGCAGGGATTAAAAACAACGCTAGCAGTAATAATCTGATATATTTCATGAACAATTCTCTCTATGCAAAATATTTTAACATACTTCTAAATTATATGTCTAGAAAAAACTTTTTATAAAAATACCCCGCGCTTAATCGCACGGGGTTAACCATTATATAATTACTACACTATTATTCGTAAGTGCGCGTTGTTACTCTTCTTATAATGATAAAGCGTCTCTGTTGCTGATTTTTCAAAGAATCATTACTATTTATTGTAACGGTACCACCATTATTAACAACAATATTACCTTCGTTTGTTGCACCAGCCCCCAAAGTTATTTCTGTATCGTTACCGTTTGGTACAACATTCTGAACGACTATATTATTATTATTCTTAGCGTCGTCTTTGACATTAACCTTTGTATTGTTAATCACAGTTGTTGCCTCAACAGGTTTAGGTGCAACTGGCGCAGGACTTTGTACTGTTTTAGACTTCTGCTTTGCCGGACGCGCAGCAGGTTTAACTGCTGCGGGGCGCTTTTTAGCGTTACGACATTCGTCTAGCCCCTTTTTATAAAACTCAGTAGAGTCACGCCACATAGCAACAGAATCATGCAACGCAACATTTTCCCTGCCCATACAATCTATCAATTTATTAGCGTTTTCTAGTTCTTTACGAGCACGTTCAGCGTCTTTAACCTTATCTTCATTAGAACAACTTTTAGTGCACATCACAGTAATTATAATTACAGCAACAACCTCTGCACCCGCACGAACATATCTTTTCCAATCAATATTCATATTGACCCCTTTTTATCTTACACACTTAAATATAGGACAAAACTAATATTTTGTCAATATTAAAAATAAAAAAAGTTACTTTTGATTTATCTTTTCACTTTTCAGGTAAATCGTTTTTTGTTATACTTTTATGAAAGAGAGAAATGAAAAAAAGTACCCTATTTTTTATATTAGGCTTATTTACCTGCCCTACTTTGTCTGTTGCAGCGACGTGTTCACAGATGAACTTAACGCGTTGCCTGGATTCCGTTTGCGCGATAAACGTGTCGTCTAATCCGGCGGCCAGATGCCAATATTGCGGGACGTCAAGTGCAGGAACGCCACCGACCGCGTCTGGTATGCGCAGCTTATCTCTCGGACAATCAGCAAGCTATACTTTAACGGAAGACGAATTAGAAGACGCACCGACAGATCCTGGGCAACGTTATATATGGGCAACGGAACAATGTATTGCTAAGGTATCCGGTTGTACCGCAGACGACGTATCAGATGTATATGATAAACTAATTGAACAATCTTGTAAGGCTGCGGGGGTTACGGCCCAGATGTCTGCTACGATTGCGGACGCGAACAAACAAACTGCCAGCGCAACGTCATGTATGACAACGATTCGGGCATGTATTATTGATGAAAAGCGTTGCGGACCAGATTATAGCGCATGTGAAGATGACGCCAGTTTTAATAATTTCTTTTCTTCATGTAGCGTTGAGGCCACAGGTTGTAATGATTATATTGCGGATATTCGTACTAGCTTAATCGAGGCACGCGACACAGCGATAAAAAATGCGGACGCATTAATTGCAGGTATTGTTGAAAGTTATCAAACAGCTCGTGAACAGAAATTATATTCCGCCCAAGAATCCTGCAAAGATGATACGGCATTTGAATCATGTATTGAAACAATCTGTCAAAGAAGCATGCCAAATAAATGTGCTGCTGGTTACGAATCGGAAAGATCAACTGCTACGTTGTTTTGCCAATTTTATGAAGTGGCATGCAACGTACTTGAGTAAATGGATGATATGATAACGAAGCAAAGAAATTTTTGTCGTACAATATCTATATCGCATATAGCAATTTGCGCAGTGGCGTTTGCAATATATTCAATTGGTGCAAACGGTGCGTCAGTTGTCGCCCGCGGGACAAGCAGTACAACGAATAGTACAGTATCGACCTCGTCTCGTCCGACGGTAACGTCTTCACTAAGGGGGACCGCCGCACGTATGCCAACGACAACGATTAATACGGCCACGACAACCGAAACTGAGCCAGAAGTTACAGAACCAGAAGAAACAGTACCTGTAGCAGAAAATAAAACATCTCAATTTGATGCCGTATTATCAACATCTGGCATCAATACCACCGATTCGTCTGCGGATAATCTTGCAGAAATGATTCGACAGCAACGCGCAGAATTAGACGCCCAAGATGCAATAAGTACAGCTAATGCGTCTTTACAATCTGGTGGTGCAAACGCTTGCGATAAAGGTTTGCGCACATGTATGCAAGAAAAATGTGGTACTGATTTTACAGAATGTAGTGGTGATACTGATACTTTATGGGGTAACAAGATGGACGCCTGTCGTCGCGATTTAGATTGCACAGGTGAAGAATATCGTCTTTTTGCTGCAGAGATAAAATCTGATCGTGATATGAATGCTCGTCTGGCATCTTATAACGCCGTAATAAATTGTGGTAATCAATACAATAATTGCATAATGACGGAATGTGGTGAAACGTTCAGTAAATGCTTAGGTAAAACGGCTGGGGACGCCGCAATAGCAAAATGTAAAACGATTGCGGATAATTGCGTACAACAAGACAGTGGATTAGCCAGTCGCGCAATGCAAGTTTTTGCTAATCTACGTCAATATGCAGAAGTTCAAGTTCAAAAAGACGAAGAACGTTTATATTCTTTAAGAGATCAAATGTCGCAACAATGTACGGCGTTGGGTGCAATGTTTGACGAACGTACGTTCAGTTGCGTATTTACTGTAAACTTTTATGCGGGTGAAGATTCTACGTTATACGCGTCAAAGAAATTATATGCTGGCGACATATTTGATTGTACGCCTAATTGGTTTGGTATTGACGTAACAACATTTATGGAAAACGCGTACCGTTTAACCAGAGAACAAACGTCTGCATCATCAGCATTATTGGGTTCGGGGCTTGGTATGGCAGCTGGTGCGATAACGTCTGGTGCAATAAATCGTGCCATAGATCGCCAGAAGGCAGATAAAGCGTTAGAAGAAGCAAAAGCAGAACATGAATCTACATATGGGGACACCGCTGGAAGCGATGAAACATCGGAAGAAAACACTGAAGCGACCACACAAGAGGAAAAAACTGTAATTTCTAGTAGCAGACCGTCATCAGAAGAACTGAAAAAGAAATGCGAAGAAGTTGGCGGAACATGGAAAAATAATATTTGTAGTCAACCCAAGTGTGATGAAGGTCAAATATATGATGATTTTAATGGCGGTTGTAAAGAAAATACAAATATACCATATGATGAACTATCCGATAGATGTAAAATAGCTGGTGGAGTTTGGAATAGTAATAACTTCAGTTGCATATGTTATAATGGTGGAACTTTTAATACAAAAACTGGAATATGTGAATGCGGAGAGAACCAAAAATTAGAAAATGGTAAATGTGTATTAGATTTACAAATGCCCACCCCAAGTTTAAGCACGTACAACTCGCAACAAACGGGAACAGCGACATAAACTAGAAAAAAGAAACGCCTAATAAACCATGAAAAAATATTTATTAAACATCTTTATATTACTTTTTGCTTTACCGGCAATGGCAGAGAATGTAACTATTTCTGGTACGGTTTATGATGCTACAACTGGCGAGAAGATTCCTTCTGCATCTGTACAAATTGACGGTACAACAAAGGGTCAATATACCGATCCAGATGGTAAATTTACTATTACTACAGATTCGTCAAATATAACAAACGATACAAAAATAAAAGTGTTCTTTCTTGATTATGAAAGTCAACTGTTATCGCCTGCTGAAAACATGACAATTTTTTTAAAACGGTCACCAATCACATTAGATGGCGTTACCATAACCGTCTGTAGAGCTGAAAGTCCAACAAAGTCCGCTATATACGACATGGCCACAAAAAAATGTTATCCAACAGACTGTGAATCTGAACGATATGCATTAAAAAATAAAAGGACTGTTACAACGTCTGATTCTGCGACCCCTTATATCTGTACAATTGAAGAGCAATGTGAAACGTTTTGTACAGCAAATGATGATAACTGCGGCACAATCGAAATAGGCGACGCATGTGAAGATCAAGTAGGTAAAGAATGTACATCTGCAGATCCAAACGTCAAAACCGCAATATACAAATGGGAAAACAGCCAACTTATCTGCGAAACACAAACTTGTGCCGATGGTTATGAACTGGCTAGCGGTAAATGTGTAGAAATTTCTGGTGACTGCAAACCAATGCCAGATAACGCAGTATCTGCACATCGCGAATGGGATTCAAATTCTGGTACGGAAATATGCATAATAGATTCTTGTAAAGACGGGTATAGTGTAAGTAACGATAAAAAATCTTGTATAAGCCCGACTTTATCCAAAGAAGATTCAGAGGCTAAAATCGCAGAATTACAAGAAAACGCAAACGCAATGAAGGAACGGGAGCAATCAACTGCTAATAAATTACTTGGCGCGGCAAGTATCGGCGCAATGGGAATTGGTGGTATGCAGGTCGCATCGGCACTAGCGGAACAAAAAGCGGACAACGCTGCGGAACAGGACATGTCTGCATATATCGCGACCTTTAAATGCGATTACGGTCAAGGTATGAATATCCAAGGCGGAGAATCTAATATTACCCTGCCCGGCGCAAATGTATTGCTACCAATTTATAACGAATATACGACTTTGGCTGCAGATTTAAAAACGCGAAAGGAAGCCCTTGGTATGACCCCAGGAATTGAATCAGAAGTTATATTAGATGCCGCAACATCCGGATTATATGATAATGCTGCAACAGGAATAACAGACGGGGCGTTTACATCGCTATCACGGGCTTTGATGGATGAAAACAGTGCTGATGCGGCAGAATGGGCCGCACAGAAAGCAGATACATCATCGCAATTAAAAACTGGTGCAATTGTTGCGGGCGCCGGAGCACT
>CALXMS010000004.1 GCA_944389535.1 uncultured Alphaproteobacteria bacterium
GTACTTCCGTCCGCCTTTTTGCTACGGTTCGAACCTTCATCACAGGTTCGCTTCCTGTTGGTATCCCCAACAGGAATACTTCGTCACCTTGCAAAATAAACCGGCGTACTTCCGTCCGCCTTTTTGCTACGGTTCGAACCTTCATCACAGGTTCGCTTCCTGTTGGTATCCCCAACAGGAATCGAACCTGTATCAAAGGTTTAGGAAACCTCTATTCTATCCAGTTGAACTATGGGGACAACGAACTATATTTTATTCACAGATTTTAATATTGCAAGTTGTAATCGCGGTTTGTATAATACTCGAAGCAAAAAAAGGAATAATTTATATGGGAAGTAGATTAATTGGATATGGTTCTTATCTACCTGAAAGAGTTGTTACAAATCAAGACCTAGAAAAAATGGTCGATACTTCTGATGAATGGATTGTACAACGCACAGGTATGCGTGAACGGCATTTTGCTCGTGACGATGAAACGGTTGTAGATATGGCAACCATCGCTGTAAAACGTGCATTAGAAAATGCGAAACTATCCATAAATGATATAGATATGGTAATCGTTGCAACGACAACGCCGGAACTGGATTTTCCTTCTGTCGGGGTTCAGGTACTGGGTCGTCTTGGCGCAAAGAACAACATACCAGCGTTTGATGTTCGTGGGGCTTGTACCGGTTATATTTATGCACTGCATTGCGCACGAGCATTCTTTGCAGCCGCAATACATAAGCGCATTATGATTGTCGGTGCCGAAAAAATGACGCGCTTCATTGACTGGAACGACAGAAGTACGGCGGTATTATTTGGTGACGGTGCGGGTGCATTGATATTCGAACATTCTACATCCAGTTATTCCGGTATAATTGACACAGTTGTAATGTCAGACGGTAAAGAAATGGGGATGTTATACGGTACACCTGATCACCATATAATGATGAACGGTCCTGAAACATATAAGAAAGCCGTTACTTTAATGCCAGAGGCGGCAGAATATATAATGGAACACGCTGGCATAATTGCAGACAACGTTGATTGGATTGTACCACATCAGGCAAACTTGCGAATAATACAAAGCGGTGCCCAGCGTCTTGGTTTTCCGCTAGAAAAAATTCTTGTCACCGTAGATAAACACGCAAATACCAGTGGCGCATCTGGTGTCCTTGCGTTATCATATGCATTCGATAATAATATAATAAAGAAAGGGCAACTAGTCTTGTACCCCGCATTTGGCAGCGGTCTTACATGGGGTGCGGCGTTGATAAGGGTGTAAAAATGGCAACAATAACAAGAAATGATTTTGCAAATCGTCTACGTGAACGTTTTGGTCTTACAACTGCGGACGCTTTTAAATTGGTAGACATTGTATTTGAAGAAATTAGCGAATCGTTAATACATGGGGAAGAAGTAAAATTTGCCGGTTTCGGCAGTTTCAAAATTCTTACTAAACCCCAGCGAATGGGACGAAATCCGAAAACAGGAGAACCGGCCGTAATAACGGCTCGTCGCGTTGCATCTTTCCGCCCCAGCAACGAATTTAGAAAACGTGTTGCAAAACAATAAAAAAAAACCGGTAAACACCGGTTTTTTTATTGCAAACCCGCGTCAACATATATACCATGAAAAGTGTGATTTAAAGGGTATCAAAATGAAAATATATGAACAAATAGAACTGGACTTCAAAGATGTACTGGTAAAACCGAAAAGATCATTCATTAATTCACGATCAGAAGTGGACATTACACGTGAATATAAATTTAAATGGTGCCCAAGAAAAATTATTGGCACGGGAATCATATCCGCAAACATGGCGACTGTTGGTACATTTGAAGTAGCTAAACATATGATGAAAAATAAAATGTTTTGTTGTCTGCATAAACATTATCCTGTTGAAGATTTAATAAAATTTATAACAGAAAACGATTGTCGTGATTATGTATTTTTATCCATGGGGTTGCGCGAAGAAGATTACGAAAAAATAGAAAAAATTTTAACAGAACATCCCGATAAATGCCGGAACATTTGTATTGATGTACCAAACGCATATATTCCGCGTGTAAAAGATTTGGTAATAAAAATGCGCGAAAAATTTCCTGATATTTTATTAATGGTTGGGAATGCAGTTACCGCAGAATTGGTCGAAGATTTAATTTTATCTGGTGCCGATATTGTAAAATGCGGAATTGGCAGCGGCAGTGCATGCATAACACGCAGAATAACCGGTGTTGGCCGGCCTCAATTATCAACAATATTCGAATGTGCCGACACAGCCCACGGGATTGGCGGTATGATTTGCAGCGATGGCGGTGTTGTTTATATCGGTGATATATGCAAAGCCTTTGGGGCAGGTGCAGACTTTGTGATGATGGGTGGGTTCTATGCAGGTTGTGAAGAAGCAGCCGGTGACATTATTGAAAAAACATATCTAACCGACGAAATTGACCCAGAAACGGGCAAACAAATGACAACCATTAAAAAATTCAAAATATTTTACGGTATGTCATCTGAATACGCACAAAATAAACATTATCATGGCATGCCTAAATATCGCGCCAGCGAAGGACGTGTTGTAGAAGTTCCCCTAAAAGGTTCTATTGATAAAATGAATCAGGATATACTTGGGGGATTACGTTCTTACATGACATATATTGGGGCCAGACGGTTAAAAGACGTATCTAAATGTACAACGTTTTACCGTGTTAACACACAGTTAAATACTGTATTTGGGGAATAATAAAATTTTATACGAACTTTTCTGGAACTAAGTTAGTAATTATTTTAAACGCCCGACGAAATACAGATGTATCTGGACTATGATAATAAACGCGCGGTTTTTCGTCTCCTGGGCGCATACCAGTCCAAACCGGTTCACCGTCTTCTAGCGTTACGCGCCAAGACGTTTGCGTGTCTTGTATTATCATATTACGTAATTTATCTGCAAATTCCTTGCTTTCAAAAATTGCTACGTTTTCAGTATTAAAATACGCACTTCTCGGATCAAGATTAAAACTTCCAATCCACGAAATGTCATCATCAAAAACGATTGTTTTACTGTGTAATACAGAAAAACTTGATTGTCTACGTTCTCTATCGTGTTTCTTACCGCGCAAATTTTCCGCAGACAGCATAAATTCGTAAACGTCTGCCCCTGATTCTATTAATTGCTTTCTATATTTTTCCCATTTTGCATAAACTGTCGGCGCGTTAGTAGACGCCAACGAATTCGTCACTATCGTCATATGTACACCAGAACCTTCTTCTTTTAATAGATGCTCTAACCCGCCCTCACCCGGAACAAAATATGCCGCCGACATATACACCGAATCTTTAGTTTCATTCCATAAATGTTGTAGCGCCTGAACGATATCACCACGATATTGTTCCTTCTCTTCCATCGTCATTTCTACCTTAGATGGAGGATCCGCTAAAAATTTACCGTAACCCCAACTGAAATCAAAACGCTTCTGTTTATATTCACGCTGAGCCAAAGATATTATCTTATTGTATTCTTTTATTGCTTCAGCACTTTTTTGTTCTATCTCTGCAAATTTCTTTTCCAACTTACGCATAGCACGTTGCGACTTTGCCTTAGGGAAAACAGATGCTGGTATCGCCAAGTGGTAATTCCAGTATTCATCAAAACTGGCCGTTGCGTATTTCGTCATATCACCGATGAACAACACGTCCGTATCAGAAAAGTTTGACGCTGTTTCTGGGTAAAAGTAATTACTGCCGACGTTTCTACCGCCTGTTATATAAGCAACGTTATCAACGATAAATAACTTGTTATGCATACGAGAATTTAATCGATTAAAATCTAACAAAAATTGCGGATAGTATAAAATCCTTGATCTATTAGCAACCGGATTAAAAACTTTTACTTCTATATTTGGGTGCTGATTTAATAACATAACGTCTACAATATCAGACTTAGTTCCATAATCGTCTAATAATATTCTTACCTTTACACCCCGATCAGCCGCCCTTTTTAATTCCCCAATCAGAACCTTAGACGAGAAATCATTACTGTAAATGTAAGTCTGCAAATCTATAGTTTTCGTCGCCATCCTTGCAAACGCAGCACGAATTACAAATGCAGACAAACCATCTTCAATCAAAGTAGCACCACTAATTTCTGGGTCTGATTTTAATTCCTTTGCATAACACTGAGCAATTGGTGTAGACATTGGATTATAGTTGAAATCAGCCGCAGTTACCTTTGGTGTATAATTAGCCAATCTTTCGTCATTTGTTGACGTGGGCACAGTCGTACACCCCATAAAAGGTAAAGTAATAAGAAACAAAGAAACCCTTTTAAAAACAGACAATTTTTCCAACCTTATATTTTAAGTAAATATAGCATAATGTATGCGTAAGTCAAATTCATTAAAAAATTTAATAATCCGAAAAAATACCTTTGTAAATTCATCGTATAATGTAATAATTTATTTGAAGAAGGAGTTTTTATGAAAAAACAAAAAATAATAGTTACTGGTGGTTGCGGCTATATAGGTTCCCACACTACGGTTGCCTTACAAAACGCTGGTTTTGATGTTGTTATCTTAGATAATCTTATGAATTCGCAAATAGACACATTAGACAGGATCGCAGAAATAACTGGTATACGACCATCTTTTGAACGAATTGATTGCACAGACGTAAATGCTATGCACGATGTTTTTGCAAGACACTCTGATGCAATGGGTGTAATTCACTTTGCCGCTTTAAAAGCAGTCGGTGAATCTGTTGCACATCCATTAAAATATTATAAAAACAACATACTATCGCTACTGAATACATTGGAAATGATGTTGGAATTTAAAATACCGAACATAGTGTTTTCTTCTTCAGCGACAGTTTACGGTGAACCTGATCAATTACCTGTAACAGAAGATACTCCTTTAAAACCTGCTACTTCTCCTTATGGTCAAACAAAGATAATGGCAGAAAATATCATTAGAGACACAGTAAAAGCCAATCCAGAATTACACGCAGTACTTTTACGTTATTTTAATCCGATCGGTGCTCATCCATCAGGGAAAATAGGTGAACTACCAATCGGTGTACCGAATAACTTAATGCCTTATGTTACGCAAGTTGCGGCTGGGATAAGGGAACAATTGAACGTCTTTGGTAATGATTACAATACCCCAGATGGTTTCTGCATAAGGGATTATATAGACGTTAATGATTTAGCAGACGCACATGTAGCGGCTTTAGAACACATGAAAACAAACGATGTCAAAGTTGAAGTCTATAATCTTGGAACAGGTCGCGGACTATCCGTTATGGAAATTATAAAAGCATTTGAAGACGCAACCGGTGTCAAATTAAACTATACGATCGCGGCCAGACGTCCTGGTGACGTGCCGGCGATATGGGCATGTTCAGACCTGGCGAACGAAAAATTAGGATGGCGCGCCAAAATACCGCTTACAGAAACGATGAGAACAGCTTGGCAGTGGCAAAAGAACGTTTCCAAATTATGAAAATATTTTGGGTAAAAAATATTTTATTATCTGGCTATAATTTTGCTATTTTTTGTTTGCGCGGTTTTTCGTAATATGATAAAATCATATGTAATAGAAGGGAAGATTTCGCATGAAAAGATTTATTGCCGTACTTAGTAGTTTGCTGGTTTTACCAGCTTTCGCAGAGATTGCACCTGCATATTATTATGAAGAATTAATGGCGCAGTACGCTGACGAAATACCGGAAGCAGAGGTTACCAATGATCAAAATGTTACTTCTGAACAAGAAGAACCGGCAGAAGCCGTTGTTCCGGTATCTCCCACGGTTGTAAGTCCAAGAAATGCGACCGGGCGTGCAACTACGTCACGTGCAATAACATCTTCCACGACGGCATCTACAAGGGCCACGGCATCTCGTAATGTTTCAAACGCAACAACTGCACGTACGGTAAGCACGCGTCCGACTGCAAACACAGCGACAAGTGCAACGACGTCACGCAGCGCCGCGACAAGAGGCAACGTTTCGACAGGCACGTCAAGGGCTACTGCAGCAACAACTGTTGCGAACCGTCCAACAGCAACTGTACGTTCTGCGACAACTAATGCTACACAACCGGGGTTGACAACGCGTAGCACATCTGCTTCCACTGCTGGTAATACAGCAAGAGCTTCGATTGTTCAAACAGATACAGTTAACACTCCGTTATACATAAGCGGTACCACATCCACAGGAACCAGTAGCCGTGTTGCTGTAAGTAATACGTCTAATGTTTCTGCACGCGTACCGACAATTCGCGTTGGTTCATCTAGTGGTGTAACAACATCTACAACATCGGAATCAACATCTTCTGCTACATCTATTGATGAACTGGCACAATTAACAGATTATTGTAAGGCTCAATACGTTGCATGTATGGATAATTTCTGTAACGTACTGGACGACAATCAGGGTCGTTGCAGCTGCAGTGCTAACTTATCTAACTATTCAGAGACGGAAGAGGCTTTGAAACAGGCAACAGAAAGCTTACAAGATGTCGCATTACAGATTCAATACATAGGTCTGACTGCGGATGAAGTTGAATCTTTATTTACCCAGACTGAAGCAGAATTAGAAATGCAGACCAGCACAGATAATAGTCAGCTAAAAACATCGCTGGACAAAATAAAAGCAATGATAGTAGACGTTGAATCTGGTTCTGCATCTACGAATTCTTCCAGCGGTTTAAGTTTTGACTTATCTGGTTTGTTGGATTTCTCTATAGATAGCACAGGATTCGATCTAAATTCTTTCTTAGGTATGTCCAGCAACACAGACAGCATCAGCAATCAGCGTGGAAAACAGTTATATGAAACGGCAGCTGCTCGTTGTAAAGCCGCTGTATTAAATAGTTGCTCTTCTCAGGGTGTTGATATAAACGTTATAACAAATTCATACGACTTAGAGATAGATAAAGCATGTATAGCTTATGAACGTTCATTGACGGAATCTAACGATCAGATGGCCGCAACGGTTCGTAATGCTAAAAGCGTTCTACAACGTGCTCGTCTTTTGGTTGCGCAACAAAAGAATACTTATGATTTGCGCGGTTGCGTAAACGCATTGGACTCTTGCATGCAAGACGATTTTGTATGTGGCGACGATTATGAAAACTGCTTAGATCCAACTGGTAGATATATTGTAAACGGTGAAATAGTCGTTGGCAGTACGCCAGGCGCCCAAGGAGACAAAAGCGCCCCTATATACGATACATGGAAATATGATAACAGCTCAAAGTATGCATGGGGTACAACTTCTGATGAGGGTTCTTTAAGTGAATACATAACAACGACGGTAACAAATACTTCAGCAGAAAAAACTGCAACCAGTATGTCAGAATATCTGCAGAATAAGATCGGTTACAATAAAGACGGCAAAAATTATGGTATGTGTATGTCGGTATTAAATAAATGCCAAGATATTACTTACGAAGGAACTGGTCAAAACGCTACATACCAGCAAGATAATAATGTCGTTAAAGAGTTCTTAAATCGTACGTTAGTTCAGATAAAGTCATCACAAGATACAATTCTGGCAGATTATGCTGAAAATTGCATAAGTGACGTTGCGTCATGCTTAGCTCAGAATAATTACGACGCAGATAAAAACACGGAAGGTACATTAAGTTCAAGTAACAAACTTGCGTTAAAGGCATGTAATCCGATTATAACTACATGTATGAGCTTGAACGGAATAGAAAATGATATAGAGACAGGTTCATTAACTGCAGAAGAATGGATTATGCAAATTATGGACTAAAAAAACTTATCAAAAAGCTCCGACATCGGGGCTTTTTTTATTACAAAATACTTTTACATACAGAACAAAGAGTATAGTTTTTAAGAAATTACTAAGTTCGGACGAACAGAACGTAAATTATTTAAAGATTTATTCTGTGCTTTTTTGAATTCATCTGGGTTCCATATTTGAAAACTATTTCCACGCCCAACAAATATTGCTTTATCTTTAATTCCGGCATGTTTTAATAAATCAGCAGGGATGACTATACGTCCAGTTACGTCAAAAGCCAACGGTCGCGCATCCGCGAATAACATTGCAGACAAATCATCTAAATTGCTGTCAAAAACGCCCATCTTATCTGTTGCTGTGGCCATCTGTTCCATCCGAGACATAGATAACCCTTCGATACAATTATGTGTAAAAGAACGGTATAAAACCACACCAGGAAAGGATTCAGAAGCAACAGAAGCCCGGAAAGACGCAGGGACAGATATACGCCCCTTGGTATCCAAACGATTTTCATAAGATGAGAGAAACAATGACATTTTTTAGGTCCTTGTTTTGGGCACCAGCCCTGCCCCTTTCCTTGACTTCAAATGGAATTTAGCACGGCAAAACATGGTTGTCAATGACATTTTATAATTAAATTATGGTATTTTATGGTTTTATAAGTAAAATCATATTATTTTAAAATAAAATAAAAATATTTACATTTTATGCTTGACGTGCGATTCGTTTTTGTTCTAAGATATTTGTATAGACAAGGAGAAAAGACTAAAAAGCCTTAGAAAACCGCGAAAAAACCGGTTTTCTGGCAAAAACAAAAGTTCAACGAAAAATAAATATTCTAATTTTTGTAAATACTGCTGTACATACAAAAGTTAGTTAATTTTTCATAAAAACCCGAAAAGGAGGGACCGCACGATGTCAAAAACTATGAAAGAAATAATGATTGCTTTGAATCAAGTACTAACGACGACGGTATGGGTTAACGAAGATCGTCAAATAATATCTTTGGCCGACGAACTTCGCATAGGTCATAATAACGCACCGCGATCAATTGAAGATTTACCAAGAACCTCTTTGGTTGGGGCATATGTATCATTACAAATTCGTACAGATAATTTTGATATAGCGGCAGAAACCATGGAAACAAAAACATTGGCATTACGTGTAAAAGAAATGGTATTTGCAGAAGCAAAAAAGATTATGGACAGTGCAGATGGTGCTCAATCAAATCAAGTTGCACGTGCCGCATAAATAAACGCCCTATAACAGCGGTCCATTGGGCAATATAAAAAGTTTCTGGGGAACCAGAAGGAAGGGAGAAAATACCGGCAAGTAATTGCCGGTATTTCTTTCTTTAAAACCGCATTACTCCGCGCAAATGCATGATGTAATTTGTATAATCTTTACGCACCTCTGCGCCGCAACCAAATTCTAATTCCGCAATCGGGTTAAATACTACCCGTAATTTCACTTCACCGTTAAACGCCCAACGCGGTAAATTTTTTCCGGCTATTGTATATAATAAATTATTTATTTCTACCTGAGCATTATCCACATCAGAGCGCGCATCATACGAAGCACCGACGCTTAATTCAGGTATTATATTTACTTTGCCTACAAATAAATTTTCGCGCGCAATGGTCATATCTGTATATGTAGTTAAGAAGTGCAAATTCTTAGACATAACGGTTTGCTGTACTTCGTCTGTAGCACTGCCCCGATGCATCAAAGTATATTTTACACCAACGCGTGGTGTGGCGCGCCAATTCATAGATGCAAACCTATACCCTAAATCCATCCAACCAGAATATGTATAAATAGAAGGATTATTTAATATTTGGAAACCTGCAACATTCTTTGTTTCGTTCATATCTGTATAAAACATATTTACGCCAGATCTTAAAATTATATTATATGGTGCATATATCGCATATAATCCACCACCATTTGTCGGTGCATGTATTACACGCGCCAAACTTTTCAATCTATCATACTGATACATATAAGACACGCCTAATGTTAAATCATTAAAAGCATATTCTGCCCCCAACGCACCACCGAAACCATACATATCAAAATCTGCATATTGACGATTTCCTTTCAGCTGTCCGACAGAACCAAAACCAGATAGCCACAACTTGCCATTAGCAATATAATATTTGTCTGTATTATCGTTATCTATCAGCGATAAAAAATGATCTGTATATGACGAAGATAATATTTGCATCAACGGGGCCGAAGTCGGCGCCAGCGCAGTCAAAGCATGCAAATAATCAATAGCGTTGGTCTGTAATAATTCATCCATACGTATGTATACATCGTGTTCTAGTACATTTAATTCCGATGGTTCCGTCTGCCATGCAAAAGCTGTATTTAAATTATTCTGTGTACCACCTGCAGCATTTATAACATCATTAAAGTCGTTCTGTTGCGCTATTTCATACCATCCATTACCGATCTGAGTGAACATATAAATATTGTTATTTATCTGAGCGGAAAAATTATCAATCACAGAACCGTTACCACGTAATATCTGTACGGTTAATGTCTTATTATTTTCCATTGCATCAGGTGTTAAAACCACATTCATGTTTGCACCGTCAGATATATCAAACGAATTTGCATTAACATAACCATAGGAATTACTGTCGTTTATCACCAAATTTAAAGTAGAACCAGCACCAAATATAGCGTTATTTACATTGATAGACGAAGTACCTATGTCTAGCGTTCCACCAGTTACATTTAACGAATCCGCAGAAAAAAAACTACCCCCATCAGCAATCTGAACTGTTCCATTATATATATTTATATTACCGTTAAAACCACTCATATCAGCATTTAAAACAATGGTCCCTGCATTAGGAACATTTTCTTCATTAAATATATACGTATTATTTATATCAACTTCACCTGATCCTGTTATTCCGTCATTAAAAGTTATTGTTTTACCAGCTGACGCATTCATACTTAATTTACCGGTTGAATAAATAGCATTTGATATACCGGCAGATGTATTACCGTTAAAAACCATATCGTTTTCATTTGCTATTAAATATAATTGCTCTAAGTTGAATATCGCTCCGCCACCCTCTGTTGCTGTATTATCTTGGAAAGAGCTATCAACGACATATATATCGTCCCAGTTATAAATTGCACCACCATACGTCGCGCTATTGCTTGTAAATTGTGTATTAGTTATTACAGAATATAATGTGTCACCTGTGATACCGTAATTACCTATGGCGCCACCAGTTTCACCGGTGTTATTTTCAAATATACCATTTGTAAGATTCATATTACCTGTAGTATAAATTGCCCCAGCATCTGATGTTCCATTATTTGATATAAATTTAACGTTATTCAATGTCATTTCATTTGAATTATAAAGCGCGGCCCCGCTAGACGCGCTATTTGACACAAAAATTCCATTAGAAATATTTAAAGTGCCGTCATTAAATACCACGCCACCATAACTACTGGCAGAATTATTTTGAAATATAACGTTATCAAAAGAAGCGGTAGTTCTGTATTGTCCGTATAATACCCCACCGCTACCACGAGTAACGCTGTTATTGCTAAACACAGAATTAGTAATATGCGATATACCATTATTTGTTTGATATAATACACCACCTCTGCTGGTTGCGGTATTATTTTCAAATGCTGTATCACTGACCGTAACCGTTCCACCCAAATTAGAAAACAAACCTCCCTGATAATTCATAAAATTATTATAAGATTGATTTATACTTGCACTGTCACCAGACGTAGTAAAACTTCCGCCATTAGATAAAGAAAAATTATACCCACTAGACACTGTAAAACCATTTTGCATATCACCATTAAAAGCAAAACCACCACCATCTATTATGGTTGTTTCTGCCCCAGCTGTACTCAGCAATCTATTTGATGTTAAATTCTCTGTAATCGTTATATCATTTTCTGTACCTGCCGTTTTATATAAATTATAAAAAGTTGTAAAATCTGGTGCATCTGCTGAAAATGCTTTTGTCGAACAGCATAAACAAATAATTATAAAAAAAGATATGTGTTTACGCATTTTTCTTCTCCTCTGCTTATATATACAGAGTTATAAAAAATGCGTTCTATATCAATACGGACATTTTCCCAACAAAAACCCCACATAAGTGAGGTTGAAAATATTTAATATACTTAACTAATCTTGCGTTACGATTTCATCTCGAATTTTTGAAACCGATGCCGCACGTGCTGCAATAACATCATTTAAATTTGCACCTGTTAAATCCGCAGCATACTTAATAGAATTAGCAAACGCCAATGCGTCACTGTTACCATGAGTTTTAACTGCAAAACCTTTTAAACCTAAGAAAGTTGCCCCAGCATACGAACGCGGATCAATCTTATTTTTTAACCGTTTAAAAACATGAACTAAAAAGAACGCCCCGATAATTGCTAATATAGATTTCTTTAAATTATCCACCAAAACGCGCTTAATTAATTTAGCGGTACCTTCAACGGTTTTTAAAACGATATTACCTGTAAAACCATCTGTAACAACAACCTGTACGTTACCGCCGCCTATATCATTTCCTTCAACAAAACCGATATATTCATAAGGCAGTTCATCTTTGTGCTCTGAAAGTAATTTATTTAATTTCTGTAAAGTATCGTTACCTTTTGTATCTTCTTCCCCGATATTCAACACACCGACTTTTGGACGCGCCATTTTACCGATTACTTCTGCATAAACGCTGCCTAAAATTGCAAAATCAAATAATTCACGTTCGCTACATTGAACGTTCGCACCTAAATCTAATACGACAACGCGCGAATCACCCCCACCAGATGGTAACATAGTTGTAATTGCAGGTCTTGAAATACCGTCTATGGTCTTTAAAGCCAATTTTGACAATGACATTAAAATTCCTGTATTACCAGCACTAATTACGGCCGCAGAATTACCTTCGCGCACATCTTTAATGGCCATATACATAGAAGTATCTTGTGAATGCCGAATTACATCACGCACTTTATCGGTACCTTTTATAATACCTGGTGCTTCAATCAATTCGCAATTACGTGCAACGCGCGGGTATTTTGCCAACAATGGGTTTAGTACTTTTGACTGCCCGAATAAACGAAAGAAAACCTTGTCCTCTCCGTTTTGATATAAGAACTGATTTATTCCGCCCAATACGGCATTAGGACCTTTATCCCCGCCCATTGCATCAATAGCTATGATTTTCTTTTCTGCAGACATGATAAAACTAAAAAAAGCAGAACAGCATCACAAATCATATGCCTAATTCTGCTTTTAATCCTTTATTAATATTATTTTGCGCCGCACGCTGGACATATATGATGTGGACGTTTCTTTTCACCACACGTCTTGCACACAGTGCAAGGCATTACAGACAATGCGTCATGAGAACGACGCTGTGCGGAACGTGCTTTACTTGTTTTACTTTTTGGCGTTGCCATTTTTTATCCTTTTATTTACAGTTAGACATTTTATTAAAATCTTATGCTTTTGCAAGGAAAACTTTACTCTGATATAACGCGCGCGACAAACATACCGTGATTATGTAATAAACCTATTACTGCGCTGTGATCATCTAACCCCATATAAAATTTAAAACCTTGCTTTTCTAATTCAACGACTTTTGCCAGCTTATATTCTGCTGTTGTACCAGGGTAATCATGAGGTTTACAGAAAACGCGCTTTTTAATATCTGGCAACATATTATTAATGTGTTGTTCCACTTTTTCTTGCCCGATAGCCCATCGACCGGTAATGAACACTATTGTAAAATCACGACCGAGCGTTTCCAAAACCTTTATCATATTATCATTAGGTTCACCAAAACGATCATAGTTAGCAATCGCAAACTTTTTATTCACAACGCCATCTATGTCACAAAAAATTGCTGGTATTTCTTTCATCTTTTACATATCTACGCCCAGTGATGAAATGTATTCATCACTGGGCGTTTTTCTGATCAAAGCTATATATCTAATAACTGTTGCTGAGAATTACCCTCACGCGCCAGTTTTTCAGCTTTTTCTTCTTCTTTAGCAATTTCACGAACGCGGCGAACATATGCACCCGTACCAACCGGTATCAATCGACCTACTATTAAGTTTTCGTTTATACCGACCAGTTTATCTGTTGCACCGCTGATAGCAGCATCAACTAGTACTTTAGTAGTCTGCTGGAACGATGCATTAGATATGAACGAGCGACTTGTTAATGAAGCACGCGTCAAACCAACCAATACTTGTGATGCTTCAGCTGGTTTTCCACCATCACGTATAACACGCGCGTTTTCTTCTTCAAAATCAACGCGGTCAACGACTTGCCCCATCAAGAAACCTGTATCGCCTGGACTTGTTATTTCCACACGACGCGTCATTTCTCGTATCAGAATTTCAATATGCTTGTCGTTGATTGACACACCCTGTAAGCGATAAACTTGTTGAATCTGTTCAACCATAAACGTAGCTAAGGCTTTCTGACCCAATATACGTAAAATATCTTGTGGAACAGGATCACCGTCAACCAGCTTATCAGCCTTTCTTACGGAATCACCGCTACGCACCAAGATGTTAGTTCCCTTCGGTACAGCATATTCTACTGGTGCCGTTCCATCATCAGGAATAATACGTACGATGATTTTTGACTTTGCGTCTTCTAATTCAATCGTACCATCTACTTCTGCTAACAAGGCCGGGTTAGACGGACGACGAACTTCTAGCAATTCGTTAACGCGCGGCAAACCACCGGTAATATCGCCTGTACGCTTTGTTTGTACAGGTATTCTTGCCAGAACGTCCCCTGCGGCAACCTTTGCACCGTTTGACACGTTAAGTATTGAATACATAGGCAACAAATATTCGGCGATTTTCTTACCACCCAAAGAAATGACTTGCCCCTTATCGTCAACTAATGTGATTGCAGGGTTTAATGCCTTCTTCATATTTGCTTTCCAGTTTATAACTTTACGAGAAACGATACCTGTTGTTGAATCAACTTCTTCTTGATAGGAAACGTTTTCAATCAAGTCTTGGAACTGAACGGTACCATCTTTTTCAGCAATTATAGTATTTGCATATGGATCCCATTCTGCAACTTTTGCACCTTTTTCTACCTTGTCACCATCGTTTACAATTAACATTGCAGCATAAGGTAATTTAGTAGAGAACTGTTTTTCTCCTTTATTATTAACAACAGTTAATTCGCCGTTACGAGATAAAACAACTATACGTCCTGCAGAATTCTTGATCGTATTAACGCCAGACAATTTAATTGTACCGGCAACAGGAACTTCTATGAAGTGGCTTTCTGCCCCCCCAGACGCAACACCACCAATATGGAAGGTACGTAACGTCAACTGAGTACCAGGTTCACCGATAGACTGTCCTGCAATTACACCGACAGATTCACCAACATGAACCAATGCCTGACGAGATAAGTCCATACCGTAACATTTTGCACACAAACCGTCACTGCAGCATGTCAAAACGCTGCGAACGTCAACGCTTGGTAACCCAGATTCGTTTATCTTACGAGCCGCAACTTTCGTTACCAATTCACCGGCAGGAACAATTACTTCCTTGGTAATAGGATGTACAATGTCATGTGCTGCGGTACGTCCTAAGACAACATCCCCTAGTGGCACAGACAAAGTACTGCCCTGATATACTGGTTTGGCAGTAATATATTCTTTCGTTCCGCAATCATGTTCTGTAATAACTGTGTTCTGCGCCAATTCAACCAAACGACGTGTCAAGTAACCAGCGTCAGCGGTCTTCAAAGCCGTATCCGACATACCTTTACGCGCACCGTGGGTTGACGTAAAGTATTCCGCCATGGTCAGACCTTCCTTAAAGTTCGAAATAATAGGAACTTCAATAATAGAACCGTCTGGTTTCTGCATCATACCACGCATACCAGCAACCTGCTGAATCTGACGCTTTGAACCACGGGCACCAGACAAAGCCATCATCAAAACAGAATTCCAATTATCACCTGTTGTCTTACCCAGCGCGGCATACGCCAAATCACCAATCTTATCGGTTGTGTTCTGCCACAAGTCAATTAACTTATTGTGCTTTTCACCACCTGACAATAAACCGTTCTGATATTGTTCATTGATTTCTTCGGCTGCTTTTTCTGTTTCTTCAATTATAGTCTTTTTTTCTTCTGGAATGACGATGTCATCATAACCGATAGAAATACCACTACGTGCAGCCTGTTCAAAACCAGTATCTTTCAAAGCGTCAGCTAATAGAATCGTCGCCTTATCACCGCAACGTTCGTATGTCGTTGCTAACAAAGATTTGATTTCACCAACTGGCATAACTTTATTTACCAAATCAAACGGCATATTTTCTGACTTCGGTAACAATTCACCCAAAATCATACGACCAGCCGTTGTCTTATAAATCTTACCGTTAATACGTGCAACAATTGGTGTATGTAAAGTGATGGTTTTGTTTTCCAAGGCCATCTTTACTTCATCCATATTCGCAAAACGTGGTGATTTATCTGTGTGTTCACCGTTTATCAAAGAGATATAGTAAACACCCAAAACCATGTCTTGTGACGGAACGATCATAGGTTCACCGTTTGCAGGTGACAAAATGTTGTTTGAAGATAACATCAAAGTACGCGCTTCCAATTGTGCTTCTAATGAAATTGGAACGTGTACAGCCATCTGGTCACCGTCGAAGTCGGCGTTAAATCCTTTACATACCAATGGATGCAAGCGAATTGCCTTACCTTCAATCAATACTGGTTCAAAGGCCAACATAGACAATCTATGCAAAGTCGGCTGACGGTTTAATAATACAGGATGTTCATGGATAACCTTTTCCAAAATTTCCCAAACAACGTCTTCACCGTTTTCAACCATCTTGCGAGCCGTCTTCAATGTATTTGCATAATCACCCGCCATTAAACGCGCAAACACAAACGGTTTAAACAACTCCAAAGCCATCGTTTTTGGCAAACCTACCTGATGTAATTTTAAAGACGGTCCAGACACAATAACAGAACGGCCAGAATAGTCCACACGCTTACCCAACAGGTTCATACGAAAACGACCTGATTTACCGCGTAATGAATCAGACAAAGACTTCAACGGACGACGGTTCTGAGAAACCATCGGGCGTGCCTTATGCCCGTTATCAAACAAAGAATCAACCGCTTCCTGCAACATACGTTTCTCGTTACGTACGATGATTTCAGGTGCGTGCATTTCAATAAATCTTTTCAGACGATTGTTACGAATGATTACGCGACGATACAAGTCATTTAAATCAGACGCAGCAACGTGCCCCGCATCCAAAGTTACCAACGGACGCATATCTGGTGGGATGACAGGAATTACGTCCGGTAACATCCATGCAGGATCAGTTTTAGAATCTAAGAAAGCTTCAACCAGCTTTAATTGCTTAATCAAACCTTTACGCTTTGAATCGGATTTTGTTTCCGCCAACTCTGCACGTAAACGAGTACGTTCATCGCCCATATCCAAATTAGCAATTATGCTGCGTACGCCTTCCGCCCCTATGCCAACGTGGAAAGCATCCGCACCGAATTCTTCAACGGCTTTCTGATATTCGTCTTCACTGATGACGTCGTACTGTTTCAAACTTGTCAAACCAGGTTCAATGACGATATACGCATCATAAGAAATGACCTGCTCTAACTTTTTCTGCGGCAAATTGTTTAACAACGTTGCAATTTTACCTTCACGCAAGAACCACGTATGCGCAACTGGCATTGCCAATTTGATGTGTCCCATGCGTTCACGACGAACGTTGGATGGTCCAACTTCAACCCCGCAACGTTCACAGACTACGCCACGGAACTTTATTCTTTTATACTTACCGCAAGCGCATTCATAGTCCTTCACAGGACCGAAAATCTGCTGACAGAACAAACCATCTGGTTCTGGTTTTAAAGAATGATAATTTATAGTTTCTGGTTTTTTAACCTCACCATGAGACCAAGAAAGAATTTCTTCCGGTGACGCAATAGTGATACGTAACGCATCAAATTGTTCCTTCGTCTCAATCTGTCCAAATATCTTCTGCAACATATTGGTCATATATTTTGCTCCTTTCAGTCGCTAAAAGTCTTACCCGACCGACGCCCAAACTCGTGCGTCGGTCAAAGTAAATTAGTCTATTTTCTTTGGTGTTAACGCCAAACCTAAACCACGTAATTCACGAACGAATACGTTAAAGGCTTCTGGTGTACCAGTCTGGAAATCATTACTGCCAGATATAACCGCTTCATACATTTTTGTACGCCCAGTAATATCGTCAGACTTTACAGTCAGCATTTCTCGTAACAGGTGCGCCGCACCGTGTGCTTCCAAAGCCCACACTTCCATTTCACCTAAACGCTGACCACCCATATGAGCTTTACCAGATAAAGGTTGCTGCGTTACCAAAGAATAATTACCGATAGAACGTGCATGAATCTTTTCATCAACTAAGTGATGTAGTTTCAGCATGTACATAACGCCAACCGTTACCGGACGCGCAAACTTTTCACCTGTCATACCGTCGTATAAGGTAAACTGTCCGGTTTCTGGTAATTTAGCCATTTTTAACATACGTCTAATATCTTCAGACGTGGCACCGTCAAACGTAGGTGTCGCCATAGGTACACCGTCTTTTAACAAAGCCGCTTCTGCTCGTACGTCAGTATCGGTCATTTTTTCCAGTTTTTCGGCAGTTTCTTTACCGTATATTTTACCCATAACAGCACGTAAGTCATCAGTTACAGCACGCTTTTGCTTTACTTCCTCAAGCACTGCACCAATCTGTTGACCTAACGTACGTGCCGCCATACCAAGGTGTGTTTCCAAAATCTGACCTAAGTTCATACGGCTTGGTACGCCCAAAGGATTCAGAACGATATCAACAGGCGTCCCGTCTTCCATATACGGCATATCTTCAACTGGTACTACCTTTGATACAATACCCTTATTTCCGTGACGACCGGCCATTTTATCACCAGGTTGCAACTTCATCTTATGTGCAATGTATACCTTTACTTCTTTCAATACACCTGCACCCAATGAATTAGTTTCTGTTGCTTTGGCGATTTCAGCATCCGCTTTTTCATTCAAAGCCTTTAACTTAGCAACGTGTTGTTCGCGTAATTCATCTATCTTTGCTTGCGCTTCTTTATTACGTACAACAAGTTTCTTTACGTCGGCAGGTTTGATTCCTTCAAATACTTCCTGCGTCAGCTTTTTACCTATAAACGGTTTTAAGCTTCCTGTACCTGCGTCAATTATTAAACCTTCTGCAATCTGGAAAATCTGATCGGCAAAACCGCGTTCTATGATAGAAGTTTCTTCTTCACGATCTTTATTGATTTTCTCTATCTTCTGCAGCTCAATCATCTGAGTACGTTCGTCTTTTTTAACGCCGTGACGAGTTAATACGTTTACGCCTATGACCGTACCCTCTTCGTTTGGTCCAACGCGCAAAGAAGTATCTTTTACGTTCAACGCCTTTTCACCAAAGATGTTACGTAACAAAGCTTCTTCTGGTGTCAACAAGGTTTCAGATTTTGGTGATACACGACCAACCAAAATGTCTCCCTGTTTTACGCGCGCACCAACGTAAATGATACCTGATTCATCTAAGTTCTTTAAGGCTTCTTCACTTACGTTCGGAATATCACGTGTTAAACTTTCTGGCCCTAATTGCGTATCACGAACCTTGAATTCTTTCTCAACGATTTTGATTGAAGTAAATACATCATCTCTAGAAATACGTTCTGAAATAACAATAGAGTCTTCATAGTTATATCCACGCCATGGAACGAAAGCCACCAAAACATTACGTCCAAGCGCCAAATCACCATAGTTCATGGAAGAACCATCGGCAATTATATCACCGGCAGAAACTCTATCACCAACCTTTACCAAAGGTTTCTGATGAATCAATGTTTCACTGTTGCTACGTTCAAATTTTTCAAGGTTATAAATATCGACACCGGTTACGACATTGCGACTATTCATACATTTAACAACGATACGATTGGCATCGACGGATTCAACGACACCGCTGTGCTTTGCGACAACGCCTGTACGAGAATCGCGCGCGACCTCACGTTCAATACCTGTACCTACCAATGGAGCCTGAACGCGCATCAAAGGTATCGCCTGACGTTGCATGTTAGATCCCATCAAAGCACGGTTAGCGTCGTCATTTTCAACGAACGGTATCAAACCTGTTGCAATGGATACCACCTGACGTGGTTCAACGTCAATAAGGTCAATTTCTTCTTTCGGTACCATTGTAAATTCACCGTCAACACGTGCGGTTACAACGTCTTCCGCCAAAACACCGGCAGATGTTGTAGGTGTGTTACCCTGTGCAATTTTATGTCCTAATTCCTCATCGGCCGTCAGATAAACCATTTTGTCTGTAATTTTACTTTTCTCAACAACATAATATGGCGTTTCGATGAACCCATATGGATTTACGCGCGCATATGTTGCTAAATGGTTAATCAAACCGATGTTTGCACCTTCTGGTGTATTAATTGGGCATAATCTACCATAATGAGTAGGATGAACGTCTCGAACGTCGATACCAGCGCGTTCACGATTCAAACCACCAGGTCCCAATGCAGAAATACGGCGCTTGTGTTCCAATTCTGATAACGGATTATAAGCGTCCATAAACTGCGACAACTGAGAAGTACCCAAAAATTCTGAAACCAAAGACATTAACGGTTTTACGTTTATCGCATCCTGCGGTTGCATATTAGCAATATTCGGAGAAGACAAACTTTCACGAACCAAACGTTCAATACGAACCATTCCTGTACGGAAAGTTTGTTCTAATAATTCGCCCACCGTACGAATACGACGATTTGACAAATTATCAATATCATCTATTACGTCTTTGTGATCAATTATGTTAGTTAACGTTTTTAATACCGCCAAGAAATCCGCCTTCGTTAACAAACGTTCATCTTCTGGTTTTTTACCGGAATCTATTTTCAAACGTTTGTTTAATTTGAAACGACCGACAGCCGACAAATCATAATATGCCGGATCAAAACCCTGACGCATAAATAAGTTAATTGCCGCCTCTAACGTTGGTCTTTCACCCGGACGAATGATGTTATAAATTTCTATCAGCGCTTCTTCACGATTTACCGTTTTATCCGCAATCAAAGTATTGCGCATATGTGCAGAAACAGTTGTATTATCAATTGCTATTAAAGAAATTTCTTTAACGTTCATTTTTTCTAAATCTGCCATAACGTCAGGTGTAATTTCTGTTCCGGCACGATACAATACATTACCTTCTGCATCCAAAATCGGATCAAACAAATATTCCCCGATCAGCGCATCTGGAATGATTCCGAATTCTTTTGAAGCAGACATAACCTTTGATAAACGTTTTGCGTTCATACGATCGCCTTTTGACGCCAAAGGCTTTTTATCTTTCGGATTTATAAGATCATAATTCAAACGATATTTATCTAAACCTTCAAAAGCATTAGTGTTTCCGACCCACATATTACCTTCAAATTTTAAAGGTATGCGATTATAAAACACGCTTAATATTTCCGTATCGTCCATACCACGAATTGTCGGTTTACGCGGATCTGCCTGCCATTTCTTTTCATCTTCTGCGCTTGGCAAGCAACGTAACAAAACAGTTGCAGGAATCTTACGACGGCGGTCAATGCGAACATAAATTACGCCCTTAGATTCTTCAAAGTCAATCCAACTACCATGTTCTGGGATGATACGCGCAGTATATGTGATAGGATTACCTGCTATTTTTGCTTCCTTGGTTGTGGCGAACACTACGCCTTGGGCACGATGCATCTGTGAAACGATGACACGTTCAACGCCGGCAGCAATGAAACTACCACGTTCCGTCATTAACGGTACTTCGCCCATAAATATTTCTTGTTCTTTAATATCGCGCAGCGTTTTTTTGCCGTCTTCTGCGATATCCCACAAAATCAATCTCAGCTTCAGTTTCAACTTGCTTGAATAATTCAAGTTGCGCAGCATACATTCTTTTTCATTATATACAGGCTTGTCCAAACTATATTCGACGAATTCAAGGTCAGCGATGCCCGCATAGTCCTTAATTGGGAACATAGAAGAAAATACGTTCTGCAACCCCATATTTTTTCTATTCTGAGGTTCTACATCAGCCTGCAAAAAATCTTTGTAAGAATTATATTGAATTTCAACTAAATCAGGAAGCGGAGTTTGCAAAAAACTTTTTCCAAAAGATTTTCTGAATTTCTGGATAACTGCCATTGGTATCAATCCTTTTTTTTGTGCGTTTTGCAAACGAAACTATTTATCTGTTTTATACGCCTTTGTGCCCACCTGAGGTTTTTCCCCAGATGGGCGGCGTTTGCGTAACGAAATCGTTACGACTTAGCATTTGGAACCATATGGTTCCGATTGAATTATTTCAATTCAACCTTGGCACCAGCCGCTTCTAATGTAGCCTTCATTTTTTCGGCTTCATCTTTTGCAACGGCTTCTTTAACTGCCTTTGGTGCAGATTCAACCAAAGCTTTCGCTTCACCCAAACCTAAACCTGTGATGTCTTTAACTGCTTTGATAACAGCTAATTTGTTTGCACCGGCTTCTGCCAATACAACGTCAAATTCGCTCTTTTCTTCAGCAGCGGCACCAGCAGCCGGACCAGCAGCAACTGCAACTGCTGCAGCGGCACTAACGCCCCATGTTTCTTCCAACGCTTTGGACAGTTCAACTGCTTCCAAAACGGTCAATTTTGACAATTCGTCAACTAATTTTTGAATGTCTGCCATTTTTTTAGCTCCTATTCAGTAAATCAGAACACTTACGTTCCGACGTTTTTTAATTCTTTTTTCCATACTCTGCGGAAACGCGAGCCAAACGCGATGCTGGTTCAACCAATATACGCGCAATAGTACCGCGAACTTCCAACAGGGACGGCAGTTTGGATAATTGCAAAATATCGTCTTTGCTTAGAACGTCTGCATCCATTTTACCACCGACAATTGTCAAGTTTGGATGTTCATCCGCAAACTTTGCCAATACTTTGGTAACCGCCAAACCATCCGTTGCAACCGCAACAGCCGTCGGGCGTTTCATCATATCAGATACAGGTTCAAAATTGGTGTCTTTTAACGCCAATTTCATCAAACGGTTCTTCACAACTTTGAAAACAGAAACCAACGGACGTAACTCATTACGTAACGTTTCCATTTCTTTAACAGTCAAACCATGGTTCTCAATTACGAAAACACCGTTTGCTTCTTTCAAGGACGATTGCAACGCTGAAATCAAATCTGATTTTTCTTCGCGTCTCATATCTTTACCCTTATCTGCAAGATTCTGAATCTAAATTCAAAATCCCTGTTTTGTTAAACTTTCCATCCAACGTTCCCGTCGGGTGGGGCTTGCTTCTGCCCCAAAGAATTTTCTCTTTGTCTATGATGGCAATTAAGTCCATTTCTGGGCACCATCAGTCTCGGACAGAAATCTTCACGCGGCGGGCGAAAATTCACCCACCGCGACTTATTATTTTATATCAACCTTTAATCCAGGTCCCTGAGTCGTCGCAACGGCGGCACCCAAGATATACTGACCTTTTACGGATGCAGGTTTTACTTTCTTCAACTGGTCTACCAATGCATTTACGTTTTCAACCAATTTGTCTGTCGCAAATGACATTTTGCCAACACCAGCGTGAATAATACCCTTCTTTTCAGCACGGTATTCAATCTGACCAGCCTTTGCAGTTGCAACAGCTTCTGCAACGTTGTTCGTAACCGTACCCAATTTTGGATTCGGCATCAAACCCTTTGGCCCCAAAACACGTGCAATCTTTGACATTTTTGGCATCATATCTGGAGTCGCAATTACACGGTCAAAATTGATTTCACCAGCTGCAACTTTTTCAATCAGATCTTCGCCACCAACAACGTCTGCACCTGCTTTCTTAGCTTCGTCAGCAGCATTTACTGTAAATACCGCAACACGAACTTTCTTACCTGTGCCGTTTGGCAAAGATACCATACCACGGATGTTCTGATCTGCTTTAGTAACATCAACACCCAAGCGGATAGCAACTTCTAAACTTTCATCAAATTTCTTTGATGTGTATTCACGCAAAGCGTCAATGGCTTCAGCCAAAGAATAAACTTTGTCTTGGTCCAATTTTGCCCAAGTTTGCTGTCTTTTTGTCGCTTTCATATCTTATTCCTCCACCTTTACGCCCATTGAACGGCACTGACCCGCAACGATGTTCATAGCGGATTCAATGGTAGAGCAATTCAAATCCGGCATTTTATTTTCAGCAATTTCGCGAATTTGCGCTTTGGTAATAGTACCGACAAAATCACGACCTGGTTTATGAGAACCAATTTTTAGCTTCAATGCCTTTTTAATGTAGTACGATACCGGTGGCAGTTTCATAATGAATTCAAAACTGCGATCCGTATAAACAGTTATAATACAAGGAATTGGCATTCCCGGTTCTTTATCAGCTGTTTTATCGTTAAACTGTTTGCAAAATTCTGCAATATTAACACCAGCCGCACCCAACGCCGGTCCAATTGGTGGCGCAGGATTTGCCTGCTTTGCGGGGACAACTAATTTAACAATCCCCTTTACTTCTTTTTTTGCTGCCATTTTTTCACTCCATTTCTTGGTTAGTGTTCGTGGTTCGATGTGGCGCATCTACCACGGGTTCACGGTTTTTAATAAAACCGTAAAAACTCTTACTAAGCACCGTTCAGTGCCTTTCATAAAAACGTTATACTCTTTCTACTTGCGTAAAGTCCAGTTCTACACTTGTTTCACGACCAAACACCAATATAGTCGTTGTCATCTTCTGTTTTACGTTGTCAACTTCTGCTACCACGCCATTGAAACCTGAAAAAGGTCCGTCAATAACGTGTACTTCTTGACCGACCTCATAAGTAACATCTTCAGTAACAACACTGCCTTCTTCAACCTGCTTCAGCAGACGACGAGCCTCTTCTTCACTTACCGCAATAGGTTTATTTTTAGCACCCAAGAACATTACAACCTGAGGCATCAATTTTACCAAAGAAAAAGTTTCGTTATTCATAACCATTTGAACAACGATGTAACCCGGGAAAAACTTTTTTTCTGTTTTTACCCGCTTACCAGCCTTTATTTCTGTAATTTCGCGCGTCGGAACCAATATTTCACCAAAATACGCGTTTAAACGACGTTTATCAATCTGTTCACGCAAACCGCGCGCGACCTTATCTTCGCATCCGGTATGAACGTTCACAACGAACCACTGCATTTTATCTTCCATAATAATTCCCTTTGCCCGTTTAGAAAATCCAACCCATCAGCGCGTTCAAAATACTATCAACAACAAAGAAGAACAACGCTGCTAAACCAGAAAACACCAAAATCATAATTGTTGCACGAATGACGCTATCACGAGACGGCCAAACAATTTTAAACCACTCGCTTCGAACAGATTTGATATAATCTAGCACTTTTTTCATATAAAACTTACCTACATTTCACTAAAATTTCCAAAAATACTTATCGGTATTTTTGCAAATTTATGGCAGGGGCAGAAGGAATCGAACCCTCATCCGCGGTTTTGGAGACCGATATTCTACCGTTGAACTATGCCCCTTTTTAACTGTAAATTACCCGTCTTGCGCACCACTTGACCCCATGGTCCGGGTTAAGATAGCACAACCAAACAGAAAATCAAGCGGAAATTATTATACTTTTTTAAAATAATCACTGCAAGCAAAAACTGAAAAAAACGTTTTATTAAATTATGTTTTTAGTGCACTTTTTACTTGCGTAGCCCCGGCATTTTTTTCTACAATCTTTTTATAAAAAGGGGGAGGAATCCGTTGCCAGACCGCATAGAACCGCCAATTTTACTATCTAGATTGATGACGTTCGTATTCGCCGCAATGCTGGTTGTGTTGGGTGTATTGGCAATAACTTTGTACAATATGTATCCGCTTGATAGACCACAAGTATTCTTTTTAATGTCCGCCCCTAAAGACAACCTGCAGATTGTTCTGCGCGAAATGGTTCCAAATGATGAAAATATGAGAATTTATAAACGCTCCTTTATACGTGAGTATATACGCGCCAGAAACGAGGTTATTCCTGATGCCAGTGAAATGCGTACTAAATGGAATAACGCCGACGATGGGGTCGTATACACTTGGTCGACCCCCGACGTATACAATGCGTTTACGCAAACAAATATGTGGAACGCTTGGATGAGCGATGTTCCTGATTTTGAATTTTCTTGTTCCGTAGAATTTGATAACAGAGCAATAGAACCTTTAAACGAAGAAAAGAATGAATATACCGTAAATTTTCGCTATTTCTGTGCAGATAGTGATAGACAGATGGACAAAAAAGAGTATAAAATAAGAATAAAGTTAGATATTAGCGATGGGGCCGAAATAAAATGGTCTGATCGTTTTAATAACCCGTTGGGTATACGCGTTTCGGAATATGTAATTGAGTCTGGAAACGGTGATCCATTAGACACGGGTTATTTGGAAGGAAAATAAAAAAAAAGAAAACGGAAGGAATGGGTATGACATTTGCAAAGGTTATAAAGTTAAATATTTCCATATTATGTCTGGCAGTACTATGCAACGGCATGAATGCTGAAGCGGCCACAAATTATGGCGTACAAAGTGCATGGGACAACCCGACGGCTAATATGGCAGCGGGAAGTACGAAACCTGGTTACGCGCAACTTTCTTGGTCCAAAGGCAGCGTTTTACCGGTTAAACTACGTAACGGTATGACTACTTTAATAACTTTACCTGTCGGGGAAAAAATTGCTAATGCAGTTGTTGGTAATGACGCCCTATTCTCTATTGATGCGACACAGGGTGGAAGTACAATGTACATTACGCCAGTTTCTTCCAACCAAGGTTCTGATACAAACTTAATAGTAACAGGTGAATCAGGTAATCAATACTTATTTTATCTTCGCAGTGAACCTTCTAATTCAAGTGAAATTACTTATTCACAAGTAGACGTTTCTTTGGACGGCAATGCAACATTACCTGGTGCAACAGGTACCACAAACGCAGCAGGTGGTTCTTCATCTATATTCAAAAAAGCGCAAACGACTAACAATACGATCGGCGTTGATGGTGAAGATTATGGGTGGATAAAATCCATGAAAATAGACCCGTCAGAATTCAGATTTGATTTAGATATATATGTGCCTAATCCTGACGATTACGTTATTGCACCTGAACGGGTATGGCGCGATCAAATATTTACGTATATAGATTTTGGAGACAAAGTTATATCTATGACACAACGTCCTGTTGTATCACTTTTGATTGAAGGCGGTGAATCTCCGGTAAGTTTCCGCACAGACGGCGAAGACGGACGTTTGCTAATAGTTGAAGCTGTTGGTGACATGGTTCTACGTAGCGGTCAGCGCATTGTATGTATAAAGAAACGTGAAAAACCGTTCTTAATAGCCGACACTGCATCTGTAATGGCATTGGCGGAAGCTAACGTTGCACAAAGCATAATGTCAGGGCAATCGTTAAATAATATCGCTTATACTGCCGACGTAAACGCAATAAATGCCTCAGCAAATGGTTATACAACAACCCCGATGATGATTGGTAATATGCCGGTTGGTACAACAAGCGGTTATTATGCACCGGCGGGTTATGCATTACCTGTGGCAACTTATGGAACGACAGGTTCTTCAACAAGTGGTTTATCAATGATACCGACAGAACGCTTAACGGCCGGTTCTTTCTTACCACAGTCAAATATCCCGCTTATTACAAGCAACCAAACTGGTGTTGCCGTAGAACTAAAATCAGATACATCAGTAAAAGCATTAGATGATTATTGGGCAAATTTACTTGCAAAGTTTAGCGGTGAAAACGGTCAAGGAATTCTGACCCCTTATAAAGATATGGTATTCTTTGCAGTTGACGAACAGGGGGTTGGCGACCTTGGTTCTGAATCGTCAACTGGGCGCCTATATCGTTTACGCATTGGTCCTTTATCTGACGTAACTGTTGCCCAAGAACTATGTAATAAATTACTAGAATTTAGCGGCACAAGCTGCAGCGTCGTTCGTGTACAATAATTAAAGAACGGTTAAATTATAGACAGAAATGAATAAACTGAAACAACAATTTTCTGAATTAAGAAAAAATACCCCGAAGCACATCCAATGGCTGCTGTTGGTTGCTGCGTTCATCGTGGTGCTTATACTATTAACGTTGATACTGACACAAAAAGAAGAAGAAAAAATAGAAAACGCAGATGACGTTGTAATAACATTAAATATTGTACCGGACTCAATAGAAATGACAGATGTCACAGTCGGTGATTCCGAAACAGAAACAATAAAGCTTTCTGCCAGTGCACCTGTAAAAATTATGGACGTACGTAAATCTGAAGATACAAATGGTTTGTTGGTAAAAGACACTTGTACGAATTTAGGACAGATAGATTCTGATACTTCGTGTTCTATTGATTTAACCTATAAACCTGTAATGTATGAAGATACGCATGCAGCAGCACTGTACATAGACTGGCGCGGTGCAAACGAAACTGACCTGATGAAAAAAACAGAAAAGGTTGTACTTGTGCTTGGTGCGCAGAAAATAGAACTACCTGAACCTGTAATTGAAAAGCAATCAGAACCAGAAGTCATAGAAAAAGAAGCTGAGCCAGAAACTAACTATAAGCAGGAAATACAAAAAGACTTAGAAGTTTTAGCTCCATCAGATTCATTTATATTTGAAGATTCTTTAACGCAAGCCGCCCCAACTGAGACGCCAGAACCAGAATATGTTCGCCCGTCTGAGGCATGTTCAGACTTTGCTATGCCTGGCTATAATTTATCTGGCGTACAAAGTGGCTGGATACGTCCAAGTGGTGGAACATATTATTATCATCCATTTTCTGATACAGAATGCAAAAATCCAACTGGTGTATATAATCCAGATAACGGCATCATCACGGACATAAAAAACAGCGCCCAGAAAATTGGTACGGACGCAGAACATATCGGATATACAACCATACAAAATGGTTCTCTTCCGCAATTATCTAACCCAGCATCTACTAAAACAGGAAATAAATCACGTCAACTAACAGACGAAGAATTGGGAATAACACTTTTAAAAGAAATGCCAGATAATCCAAATAAAAAAGCAGGGATTAATCTAAAAGAAGCCCCAAAAACAGGCGTTATTACTGGTACCAGTGGAACAGCAATATTTTCTTCAGATCCTTTTGATAGAAAATTTGTTCTACGCCAATATAAACCAATTCCTGCCACAATAGTATCAGAAGTTCGTGCAGATCCTTCGTTATATACAGAAGGTCAAACGTTACCAGTTCGTGCAACCGTTGACAGAAATGTATATTCAGACGATGGTCGTACAATAATTATTCCAACAGGTACATTATTGTTGGGTTATGTCACCGGCGAATTACCAGGACCATATAAAACAGTTGGACGTATGAAAATAAACTGGTACCAGTTTATATTACCAAGCGGTGTAGAATTTAATTTTGAAACAAACAGCGCTCCGTTTTCCGGTGATTCTCAAGGACGTGTCGGTGTACCTGGACACGGCAGCACAGATTATGTCGAACAACTTGTCATGCCAATGTTAACGGCGATTGTACCAGCCGCGGTAAACATGATTGCACCGATATCAGACGCATTTATAAATCAAATTGATTTAGATAATAACACAGTGGTTCAGTCTGGAACAATACGTTCATCTGAATTAGCAAAAAATGAGATTATAAGCGCATGGAATCAAGTGGCACAAAAATTAATTGTTGATGCAATGGATAATACGGTTCCTCCTTTCTCAATTGCAGCAGGAACACGTATAACAGTATATTCTCCGATGGATTTAGTAATAACTTGTGGTGAAGGTAACGGTAAAGAGTGTTCCGTAGAAAACGTTAAATCTAAAAGCCAACTAAACACAGAAGAGGATAATAAACGTAACACACGAAGTGATGACTGGGTTAAAACTGTTCCAAAACCAGATCCAACCGATCCCTCATGGGTTGGTCAGGTTCGATCATTTGATTTCGCGAACGAATTTTGTACAAATAAAACAGAAGACGGTTTATGGGATATAGATGAATCTAAAACCAGCGACATCGTAAACTCTGGTTATGATTACAGAACGGTACTTGCGTATTGTCAGTCATTAAATTACCAGGCAATTAATAATGCACGACAAGACGCATATTATCAAAACCAATCACAAACGTTCCAATCAAACTATGGCACAAGTTCAAACCAAACATCTGATCAGCTGCAATCTTATAACGAAGATATACTAGGGTTAACCTATGAAAACGGTGTCATACAAAATCCATTTGATAATATAACAACAGAAACAACAGAAACAGTAGAAAGTGTCATTACTTGCGATGGCGGTGCATTACCCGATGAATATGGATGCTGTCCGGGTGAAATATACACTGATATGGGAGAACAAGGTTTTAACTGTTGCCCAGAGACAGGTGGCGATTGCTTCCCGCCAATCCTATAAAATTCCCGCCAAAATGGCGGGTTCTTTTTTAACACTTATTGAAAAAGCATAGGAGAGTAACTATTTAATACACAATAAAAGGTATAAAATTAATTTAACAAATGCGCCAGATGGCGCATTTTTATTTGCGCAAATTGATGAAATAACTAGATTTTATCGATTCGTGCACAAAAGAAAAAATCCTAAAACGAATCACTTTTCTGATTCGTCGTTCAACCAAAGGTTGTAACCTTTTACAGTTTACAATTATTTGGCTATATATCAATTCTATAAAACATACAAAGGAGTGGAGAAAATGAAACCAGAAAACGCATTGAATACACAATATACCAATGAAAAGTTCCAGAACGCCGAACAATTATGGTTCTGGTTCTTATATTCTAAATCTATTCAAAATGGGTTTGCCCGTAATCGCGGTATATCTTCACGACGCGCATGTGAATTATTGGATGTAGAAACGTTAATTACAAAATTATACTTATCAGGTCAATTAACCGAAGAACAATTATCTGTAATGAAAAAATTTGGAGATAAAAAACGCGCACCTCATCAATATGTATGGGCCGAAAACAGAGCAGCAGATCTTTGGCGTCGTGCAATGAATACGCTTGAAGCCGCAGCTTATCAGCGTGGCTGGATAGAATAAAACAAATATACAGGAGAAAAACATGTTAATCATTTTTTCAGACCATACATCAAAGATTTTACCCCGCATATTATGTATTCCACCAAAGCATTGTGCCCCCATAATACGTATCGGAAATGAAAAATACATAATGTTTCAATTTGTGCGACGACATCAGGTCGCACAAATATACCTGACCGAACACGCGATAAAATTATTACAATCAAAAGGATGGCGGGTTATAAAGACAAACAAAAAAATATCAAACGATTTTATGATAAAGCTTCGAACTGCATATTCTTGCGTCGATTTATGTAAAAAAGCATTAAATATTCATAATCCTTTTATACAAACGCCACGAGAATTATATAAAAAATTAAAGCGCCATTAGGCGCTTTAATTATTTATTAAGACGTTTTATATAGTACATCTGCCCTATGCCAAATATATTAGATACTGTCCAATATAAAACCAACCCGGCTGGCATCCACGCAAATAATACCGTAAATAACAACGGCATCCATTTCATAACCTTCTGCGTTTGCGCAACTGCATCATTCTGTTGATTAGAATTTGATACTGTCTGCAAACGTTGTTGGAACCACATGGTAAGCCCCATTAATATCGGCAATATGAAATAAGGATCCATAGCCGCCAAATCAGATATCCACAAAAAGTGAGCACTGCGCATCTGAACAGATATCAACAATGCTTTATAAAGCGCAAAAAATATAGGTATTTGAATTAACATTGGCAGACACCCAGACATTGGTGACGTCTTATGCGTCTGATACAGACGCATCATTTCCATCTGCATACGAGCTTTATCATTAGCATATAACTTCTGAATACGAACCATTTCTGGCTGCATTTTTTGCATTGCCATCATTGATACATATGATTTACGCGTCAAAGGCCACATGGCTAATCTTAACAGCAAAGTCATTACGATTATCGCAACACCATAATTCATAACGAACGAATTTAAAACGTTTAACAACCATAATATTGGACGAACGAAAAACCAGAACCAACCGTAATCAACGGTCTGATCTATACCAGCAATCATACTATCAGCGTTCATCAACGTTTTTCTGTCACGCGGTCCCATATATAAATTAGTTGTTATCGTCTTTTCTGATCCTGAAGATACTGTAACGACATTAGCCGCTGCATCAGCCTGATACATATTTCCAAGCGCCTTTACTCGCATAGTCTGATCAGGACTATTAATAGACAATATTGTTTCCCAATACTGGTCTACGAAACCGATAAAACCGTTTGTCGTAGAATATGCAAATGATTTATCCGTAATACGTCGCCAATCTTCATGTTCAATGTCAGCGTTTACGAAAGCAACAGAACCAGTATAAACGCCAGCAGAAGATTTCATATCATTTGCTCTAACTATTCTGGCATAAGGTGCAACTGAAATATCTTTACCAGACGCATTGTTTACCGTATCAGCGATAGATATTACATAGCCATCCACATTAATAGTTCTTGTAAAACGAACACCTTCAGAATTTTTCCATGAAATCACCCCGTCTTTATCCGACCATACAGTAGCCGCGGTTGGTGCCGTCGTTCCAGTTGCTAACAACCCAACTTCTGCGAATGCGCCGTCTGTTCCTAGTAAAGTTACTGGCGCACTTTCATCATTTGATGCATCTGATGCATATTTTAATAATTCAACATTTGAAATACGAAGTCCTTGCACATCAGCAGTTATGTAATCAGAAGAAATTTTAGTTACCGGTACGTCAGATACATCTATTGTTTCCACAGTAACTTCTTCTGGTGCAACGTTCTGGGATTTGGGTCCCATAAACCAAGACATTACCCACCAAGCAGCAAGAAACAATATAAACCACCACAGTAATCCTGCCCAACGAGAATTTTTCTTAGCCGCGTCTCTTGCAGCATTCCACTGCTGAAAACCAGAATTATTATCAATATATTTTACCATAATTATTTTTCACCCTTATTTGATTTTACCGACCGTACGCAACGCCGACGCGCCAACACGAAATTAATTATTAACCACGCCACACCTATAACTATGCACATATCCGCAACATTAAAAGCGGGATAATGCCATCCACCAATATGAAAATCTAAAAAGTCAATCACAGCACCAAACCTGACGCGATCGATTAAATTTCCAACTGCACCACCGACTATTAATGCTAACGGAGCCCGTTCATATTGTGGTGCCCTGGTAAATAAATAATGTCCTATGAATCCTATTATGAAACCTGTTCCTATTATTATTATGATCGGTGCGGCTTCACCGATTGCACGCAACATAGAAAATGAAGCGCCAGGATTCCAAGTAAACACAATGTTAAAGAAATTGCAAACCTGAGTCATTAAATATGGTACCCCTACCACATCCCAGGCTGCACCATATAAAGGAACAGTGCCGGTTATTAGATACAGCAAAAAGCCCTTTGTTAGCTGATCAGCAATAATAACCGATAAAATTATTGCGATATATTTCCATATTTTATTTTTCATAGCATTTCCTTACTGTACGAAATATAACAATACTGATATATAAAATCAAATATAAAAGTCCCGTTAAGGGGACTTTTAGACTTAACGGTAAAGCATATATCTACGCATTATCAGCAATTGTCTTGCCGATACCAGCATAGTTATCAGCGCGAAAATCGTTTAATAAATTATTTATATCCTTTTCTGATATACCAAGATGAGTTAATAAACCTGCCCCAATCATAAAAGAAGATTCTATAGTTTCTGGCAACACTTCTGTTACCCCTTCTTTTAGTAATTCTTTCATATCCGCTAAATTGCGTGCTCTTGCAAAGATTTTTACTTTTGGTGCAATGTTTCGCACAGTTAATATCGTATCCCGCGCAGTCGTAACGTTATCCAGCGCAACAACCACTGCCTTTGTACGACGTGGCATTAGACCAAAATCTCGTAATACTGCATCGCTGCTAGTATTTCCATACACAACGTTGAATCCACGTTCACGTCCTAACATAACAGCATTTACATCTAAATCTATTGCTACATAAGGGATTTTTTCTGCGGTTAACATTTCCGCAATTATTTGTCCGACGCGTCCGAAACCGCATATAACAACAACAGGTTTAACGTTTTGTTCTTTATCCTCTATTGAATTCAATGGATAATGAGATAAAATCCATCCACGTTTTCGCATAATATCAAACAAAGCCATTAATATCGGTGTTAACATTATTGATACAATTATTATCGCGGTCAAAATTTCTTGATGCGCCTGTGGCAACGCATCGATACCTGCGACCTTCATAGTTTGTAACATCAGCAAACCAAACTCACCACCTTGTGCTAAAATTAAAGCAATCATTGCAGCGTCCGGCACAGATACATTACGTACGCGAGCAACAATGAAAATTGCACTAAATTTAATAAATATTAAACCTATTACACCCGCTAAAATTATATACCAATATTGCCCCAGCAAAGACAAATTTAATCCCATACCCAAAGCCACGAAAAAGAACGCCAAGAACAGCATTGAATACGGAGATATTTCTGCGCTAACTTGATGCCTATATATAGTCTCAGACAATAACATACCCGCTAAAAACGCCCCTAAACCGCTTGGCAACCCCATCAAATCCATTACAACCGCCCCGATAATTATCATTATCATTATCGCCAATAAAAAAGCTTCTCTGGATTTTAATTTTGCAACAAGTTTCATTACCGGATTAAGAATGAATCTACCTACAATAACAACGCCTATAATCAACGCTACAGACAGAACGAATATATCTATGGCGGAAGCACCTAAATTAAAAGTCTTCCCGGCAAAGACGGGTAACATAGCCAATAACGGTATTGACAATAAATCTTGAAATAATAATATTGAAAACGTCTGCCGCCCCATATTTGTATTTAATTTGTTGCTATCTGTTAATAACTGTATGTCCGCGGACGTACTGGACATGGCCAATAATAAGGCAACCATTATACAACCTAAAATGGACCAAGACGTTAGACCTGTTAATATAGGAAATAACATAACTGCTACCATCAATACTTGGGCGGCTCCGAAACCGAAAATGGTATGTCTCATTTCCCAAAGGCGATGCATGTTTATACCCAAGCCCAAATTAAACCATAAAAATAATATACCTAAATCCCCAAGAAACGTCCAAGTCTCCGACAATTGAAACAAATTTAAAACGAACGGCCCCGAAATAATGCCGGCAAACAAAAACGCAACCAATGCACCTATACGAGCCACGCGTAATATACATACCAATAAAAATAATATCCCAAAAAATATTAAAATAGGTAATGTCATAATTCCCTCTCCCGTATAAAAATATTATAACAAATTTCGCGCCAATTGCGCAAACGTTTCCGGAGATATTTGTTCTGCACGTTCTGTCCCAGTCAATCCGTATTTTTCCCAATCCACGTTTGGTATAATTCCGCGTACCATCTTACGTCTTTGGCCAAAAAGTTTAGCCGTAATTATTTCTATTTTATCTATATTTTCTATACACTTTATTTTATCTGCGTTCGGTATAATAGACACAACTGCACTTTGTACTTTCGGGCGCGGAACGAAGGCTGTATTTGAAACATCAAATAAAATTTTAGCATCGGCTATCAACGATACTAATACAGATAAACGACCATATTGCTCGTTACCGCGCTTTGCAACGATACGTTGTGCAACTTCTCGCTGAAACATCAATGTCATTGACTTTATCTGTTCACCTTTTGCTATGCGCGTCAACCAACTAGTTAATAATTCCGTTCCAACGTTATACGGTAAATTAGAACATATAGCATATTCTTTTATACCCAAAGCCGCAAAATCTACCTTTAACGCATCATCATAAATAACGGTTAAACGTCCATCAGAAACATCAGCAATTTTATCGAGAATAGGTTTAGTCGTCTTATCCTTTTCTATGGCAATTAAACGTTTTGCACCGGCAGTTAAAAGAGAACGTGTTAATCCGCCAGGCCCCGGCCCTACTTCTATAACAGCGATTTTTTGAATATCAGGAACGCTGCGTGCAATACGCCCAGTCAAATTTAAATCAAATAGAAAATTCTGACCGAAGGATTTCTTAGGTTCCAGACCGGCATCTCTCATCATATCAGACACAGGTGGTAAAGAATTTAATGCGTCTAAATTCATAATTCTTTTCGTCCCCCAAACGCAAGAGACAAAGTACCGTCGTCCAGATAATCTAAGTCTCCTCCTAGTGGTACCCCCGAAGCCAATTCAGAAAACCTAACGCCTGTTTCATCACCTATAACAGACATAACATAATGCTGGGTTGTTTTTCCCTCAACCGTATTAGGTAAAGCAAAAATAATTTCTGTTATGCCTTCGTTATTAATACGTTCAGATAAATTTTTAATATTCAAATCATCAGGGGTTGTCCCCGAAACACCAGACAATAAACCGCCTAATATATGATATCGCCCCAAAAACACAGCGGATTTTTCTAAGGTCCACACGTCTGATAAGTCCCTTACTATGCACAACTGACCATTTGCACGAGATGCATCCCTACAAAATTCGCACGCAGTTGCATCAGAATCTGTCAATACGCCACAGATGGCACATGGTTTGATTGAAGAAGCTACATCCAGCAAAGCATTTGCTAATTTTTCTGCTCGTCCGGTTTTATCTTGTAATAACGCAAGCACTATACGTTGCGCGGCCCTTGACCCTAGACGCGGTAATTTTGCAAATTGCTTTATCAATTTTTCTATTTTTGAATTCATATTCGTCAGTCTTAATGAAATATATAACAATCTATACCATTATTTTGCGCACGGTTACGAATATCCTGCGCAGCAGATTCTGATAAATTATTGGCGCGTACACGAAACATACCGTTTGGAGCGGTCTCAACAACTGCTGATACCCCCAATGTATTTTGTACGTTGTTTACCTGTGCTTGTGCGGATGAACGTGATGAAAACGCCCCGAATTGAACGCCGGCATTTCCACCCTTATTTCCGGAATAACTTCCGGCTGGTGCACTTTGGTATGTCGCAGCATTATACGCCTCTTTAAAAGTAGACACAGACGATACATTCTGTGAACCAGAACCGCTGTAAGTAACGGGTGCAGAATAACTTTGAACTGTCATGGTCGGCGCCCCAGTACCAACAGCTTCAAACCCACGATTTAACATATCCGTTGCGACGTTTGCACGAACGTCTTTATTTTCTGCCCCCAATACCACCGCTATTAAATGATGATTATTGCGATTTGCCGTCGCCACTAAAGAATAACGAGACTTATTTGTATAACCCGTTTTCATACCATCACAACCCGGATATGTTCCAAGTAATCTGTTTCCATTGGTATAAGTCTTACCGTTATACGTCCAAGTTTTAATTGAAAAGTATTTCCAATACTGTGGAAAATGCTTATACACCGCCATTGAAAGTAACGCAATGTCACGTGCGGTTGACAACTGATCATCATCCGGCAAACCAGAAGAATTCTCAAAGTTAGTTCCTGACAAACCTATCTCACTGGCAACGCGAGTCATTAATCCTGCAAAATTACCTTCCATACCACCTTTTAGATTTTCCGCCAAAACGCGCGCTACATCATTAGCACTTAATACAGTAAGCGCCTTAATAGCATCTTCTACCTTTATTTTACTGCCAGCTTTTAACCCTAATTTTACAGGAGACGCAGATGCGGCAGACTGGGATACAATTAAATAATCGTCCAAATGTAACCGTCCATGCTCCAGCGCATCAAAAGTTAAATATAACGTCATTATTTTAGTCAAACTTGCTGGGTAATTTCGCGCTGTTGCATTTTCTTGGTATAAAACCTTTCCGCTGTCCATATCCGCAACAAGCGCCGCCTTGTATTGTGCCCCATAAGAAGGTTCCAGCAACATGACCAGCGCAAAAAAAGCTAAAACAAATCTTTTCATATCAATTTTAATTTTAATAAAAAAAAGAGATGGCGGTCAACACAAAATCCCGCCATCTTCATCTTTACTTATTACTTTAATCCAAAGTACGTAAACTAATTTTGTCTTCATCAACTATTACTAATTTACCGTTATTAACGCCGAATTTACGAGCCGAGTTAAACGCGTCGCGTTGTCCGAATAAATTCTCGTCATAAATCGGGAAAATTCCACGCGCAAGACATAACTGATTAGCAATCAGACGATCTCTACACACAGCAACTATCGGAATATCCGGTTTACGACATGAAATTTCCGTTGCCGTGATAGTGTCCCTTGCAAAAACAACTATTGCAGATGCTTTATTCAAATATGCCATAGAAGCAACGCTTCTTGACCAATCGTTTTCTGGGACATTTTCTACCCGAGACCAATCATACGGATTAGCAATCGCATCACTATCTGCATAAGATAAAATTTTATCCATTGTTTCTATTACGTTTACTGGATTTATGCCTATGGTTGTTTCTTCGGACGTCATAGTTGAATCTGCGCGCAGATAAGCTGTATTGGCAACGTCTGTAATTTCTGCACGCGTTGGAAATTCACTATTTACCATCGTTCCCAACATCTGGGTTGCCATAATAACTGGTTTGTTCATTTTACGGCACTCGCGAATAATATGACGCGAAATAGCCGGTAATTTTTCGAACGGCACTTCTACCGCCAAATCACCGCGCGCAATCATTATACCATCCGCAACAGCCGCTATTTCGGTAATTCTTTCAACCGCATTCGGTCTTTCTATTTTTGCAATTATTTTTACCGGATGTGACGTACGCGCAACAATGAAATCCCGCACTTCAGCAATATCTTCTGGACGCTGGACGAAAGAAATAGCAACCCAATCAGGATCTTTAGTCAATGCATATTCTAAATCCACCTTATCTTTATCCGTAAGAACAGAAGTTACTATTTCTGTATCCGGTAAATTAAACCCACGCCGAGACCATATTTCATTTCCCCTGACAACAGTTGCAACCACCCTATCCTTTTTAACAGAATCAACAACCATTTCTATCTTACCGTCGTTTAATAATATTCTATCGCCTTCATTTAACGACTTCATGACGTCTGCGTCTGGTAACTGCACGCGTGTCCCATCACCAGGTGTTGGATCATTATCAAAAATAAATTTCTGACCGACCTTCAGTGGATACTTATCTTCTGTTTCAAAATTTCCGATACGATGTTTCGGTCCTTGCAAATCAATCATTACCGCAACTGGCATATTCAGCTTTGCCGAAACTTCTCGTATTAAATCTATTTTCTTACCCTGCACGTCCCCTGTATCATGACTAAAATTCAAACGACAAACATTTACTCCGGCTTGAATCATCTTTGTTAATGTTTTTTTATCTTCGCATTTTGGCCCTATAGAGGCGGTAATCTTTGTAAATCTATTCATAATAAACCTGCTTATTTCCTACTTTGTTTTTCTTGATTTTTTCGATTTATGATATATCATATAGTTCATCAAAAAACAAGGGGAAATCTGTAATGAAAAACGCAAATCACGGTGCAATCGACAATCAACAGCTTATAAACATCATTGAACGTATTGAAAAATTAAACGAAGAAACTGCCGCCATTGCCGCCGACATTAAAGAAATCTATAGCGAGGCAAAATCTGCCGGTTTTGATCCTAAATATATTCGTCAAATGATACGTTTACGCAAATTAGACCCAGACGAATTGGACGAAGCAGATGAGCTGACGCAAATGTATCGTAATGCATTAGGATTATAATGAAAAAATTCACGAAAACTGTTGAAGATTTTAACTGCGCCCATTGCGGCGCAGTTGTTCGTGGTAACGGTTATACGAATCATTGTCCTGAATGCTTGTGGTCTCGCCATGTTGATAATAATCCCGGTGACCGCGCGTCTGATTGCGGTGGCATGATGTCTCCGATAAAAATTGAAAAAGCCGGTGAAGAATTCATCATAACACATAGATGTGAAAAATGCGGTAAAATAATGCGACAGCGCACGACAGACAAAGATAATATAGATGCTATAATTGCTTTATCTGCCGACAGTTCTTTTATTTTTGGAAACTAATACCCCGAATTACTCGAGGTATGTTTTATTTCTTTACGTGTTTTACAGCAGCGGCTATAAAAGCGTTAAACATTGGATGACCTTTATACGGACTAGACTGAAACTCTGGATGAAATTGCCCTGCAATAAAAAATGGGTGTTTTTTTAATTCAATAATTTCTGGTAATTTCCCATTTGGACTGCGTCCAGAAATTATCATGCCTGCGTCTGCAAATTTCTTCTCCCAAGAAATTTCCATTTCATACCTATGGCGATGACGTTCTGATATTCTTGTTTTACCGTATACTTGGTATGCCAACGTGTTTGGTGCAATTTCGCACGGATATGCCCCCAGGCGCAACGTTCCCCCCATATCTTTAGCATCATGATCAGGCATAATATTTATTATCGGTGTACAACTCTTCGCGAATTCTGTTGAATCCGCGTTCTTTATCCCTAAAACATTACGCGCGAACTCTATAACAGCCACCTGCATTCCTAAACATATACCCATATATGGTATTTTATTTTCGCGCGCATAACCAGCGGCAGCAATTTTACCCGCAATTCCACGATTACCAAAACCACCTGGGACCAATATACCATCTACATCGACCGCTTCATATGAATCAAAATGTTCTGCATTTATTTTTTTTATATTCACATGAACGTTATTCTGCATACCGGCGTGAAACAAAGCTTCATTTAAAGACTTATAAGCATCAGGTACATCAAAATATTTTCCTACGATCCCTATTGTAACACTTGGTAAATCGGCATTTAAATAATGTTCTATTTTTTGAAACTTATCCATATTACCGGCGGCATTAGCCAAATTGAAATGATCAGCAATTATATCAAACACGTGTTGTGCGTCATAAGCCAAAGGAATTTTATATATATTATCCAAATCTATTCCGCTGATTACGTTTTTTGCCGGTAAATTACAAAACATACCTATTTTTGCACGTTCGTCGGCCGTCAACATACGAGGCGTTCTGACGATAAGCATATCCGCTTGAATTCCATTTTCTAATAATTCTCGCACGGACATTTGCGTAGGTTTTGTTTTTAATTCGCCACTTTTTTCAAGGTATGGTGCCAAAGTTAAATGCACGAACATAACGTTTCTGCGCCCTACGTCATTTGCAAACTGACGAATGGACTCTAAGAACACCTTACCTTCTATATCACCAACGGTTCCGCCAATTTCACATACTACAAAATCGGTACCAGTCGGAGCTGCGATATAATCTTTAATCTTATTAGTAACATGAGGTATCATCTGAACTGTTGCCCCAAGATAATCACCATGTCTTTCCGCATTTAAAACATCCCAATAAATTCGCCCACCAGAAACAGAATCATTACGAGACAACTTTATTTCTAAAAATCTTTCGTAATATCCTAAATCTAAATCTGTTTCGAAACCGTCATCAGTAACGTACACTTCACCATGTTGAAACGGCGACATTGTTCCTGGGTCAACATTTAAATAAGGATCAAATTTACGCGCATGTACAGTATAACCGCGCGATTGAAGAAGGGCGCCACAACTTGCCGCCGCGACGCCCTTACCTAAACTAGATACTACCCCACCGGTAATGAAAATATATCTTGCCATAAGAACGCCTCCTTATGGACTTTCATCATACGAAATTTTTCGTTGCGACGCAATCAAATAAATTCCTATACTTTTTATATGCAAGAATTATGGCACAATCAATCGGGTAGATTATTTTTATGGGTACCGTTTTTAATGGCTTTCGGTGCAGGCCTATATTTTAACCTGTCATTTGAACCCAACGTCTTTTTATGTATTTGTTGCGCTTTAATCGCAATATGTTTTGCAGTATATAAAGCTCCCATATTCATCCGTGCAATATCGTTGTTTGTTTTCGGTTTCTGTTACGCAGCGATTTTTACACACGTAATAAACACGCCACAAATTCCGCATGATTTACACGACATAAAAATAACTGGCACAGTAAAAAACATTGACTATACACCGGATAAATCCAGACTTTATATACAAACAAAGGCAGAAAATATACACGCCGGCACTGGCAATGCAATTATACGAGTATCTGTAAAAAACGACCTTTTGTTACCAAACGTAGGCGATGAAATCAAGGCGGCAGTCGGTTTATTTAAACCTAATGGTGCTGACGCGCCCGAATCTTTTGATTATGCTCGTTGGGCGTATTTTAATCATTTAACCTCTACAGGTTATCTAACTGAATATGAGGTTGTATCTTTAGCCAACGAAAACGATATATCAACCATACGCAATAATTTACATAAAAAAGCAAATTCTTTCCTTGTTGACACATTAGTATTGGGCTATAAGAATGCAGTTCCAACAAATGACGAACCAATATGGACCGCAACCGGTGTGGGTCATGTGTGGTCAATCAGCGGTTTTCATATAACATTGGTATCAGGTTGGCTGTTTGCGATATTTTATTTAATATTTCGTTCCATTCCAGTAATTACTAAACGCATGCCTGCCAGAATACCCGCATTAATTTGTGCGTGGTTTGGATTGTTATTTTATTTGTTTTTATCAGGGTGCGATGTCGCGACAGTACGTGCATTCATAATGGCGACATTAGTTTTTGCGGCTTTTATATTCGGCAGAAACGCAATTTCCATGCGTAACATATGCATCGCATATTGCATAATTTTCTTTATGAACCCTCACTTTGTTATGCAACCGGGTTTCCAGTTATCATTTGCGGCCATATTCGGCTTAATTTGGTTATGGAACGAAGTTAAACCCAAAATGCCAAGAAATAAACTTCTAAAAATAACTTACACAGCAGCACTTACATCCATCATAGCAACAATATTTACTGCACCGTTCGTAATAGCACATTTTTATAGCATTCCAATTTACGGTTTAATTGGAAATTTAATATTATTACCGGTATTTTCTATTGCCATTATGCCATTAATTATGATTGGTATACTTACTGTTTTATTCGGTTACACTTACCCGATAAAACTTTCTGAAGATATTTATCAATTTTTATTAACAATAGGAAATAAAATTGCTGAATTACCATATGCAACATTAGATATGCCTTATATACCGAACATAGCATTAGTTTTTATAATTCTGGGTTTTGCCTGTTTAATGTTTATACGTCCGATACGCATAAAAATAAATTATATTTTGTTTGTAACATTCGTCACCATCGGCATAACCATTACCGCATTTCAGCCGCGTCCTTTATTCTACGCAACCGAAGATCACGAATTAGTTGCCTTTGTAAATGACGCCGGCAAGCTTGAGTTCAGTAAATCACGCGCATCCAACCATTATTTTACGTTTGATACATGGAAACAAATTAATAACGAACAAACTGGCACAAAAAATATTCGGCGCACACCAACTAATGGGATTTGGCGTTATGATACAACAAATTTTAATTTGGTATACATTCAGAAATTTGTACCGCTTAAAAATAATATAGTCAGCTTATGTAAAGATGAAAATATTGATTATATTGTTTCTTATTTCAATATAAATGCCCCTAAATGTAATCATAAAATTTTACGCAAAGGTTTTGTAATTTACCCTTCTGGTAAAGTTACTTATGTTCATCATAATCGCCCATGGCATAATCCGCACTGACGAAAAATAATCCTGCTGCCGGTGCTGTTGGTCCTGCTGCGCTACGATTTTTTGCGGCAAAAATTTCATCTATATCATATGGTTTTCCTAACCCTATTTCAACCAAAGTTCCCACCATATTACGCACCTGATGGTGTAAAAAAGAACGAGCAGAAAATTCAAACAAAATATAATCACCTTTGCGCTTAATCATGCACGAATCCAAAGTCTTTATAGGACTTTTAGCCTGACATTCTGCTGCACGAAAACTGGAAAAATCATGATGACCAACCAATTTTTCTGCGGCACGTCGCATAGCCGCCATGTTTAACTTACGAGGCACCCACCAAACGCGGTTCTTTTCCAATACAGGCTGCGCCCCACGGTTTAAAACCACATACCTATAATTACGACGAACACATGAAAAACGTGCATTAAAATCATTTGACACTTTTTCACAAGACAAAATCGAAACAGGCAAATTTACTAAATAAAAATTCATTGCTCGCATAACCGTCTGCGCACTTTGCTTTTTATCTAGGTCAAAATGTGCAACCATGGCTATTGCATGAACGCCGGCATCTGTACGTCCTGCAGCGACCACATCTGGTCTTTCGCCACAAAATTTTTCAATGGCATCGCGTAATATAGATTGTACAGAAGATCCCTGGCGATTTTCTTGCCAGCCAATTAAATCGCTACCATCATATTCAACGATTATTTTATACCTTGTCATTACCTACCTAAACATTTATCACATTTTGTTTTTTCAAAAATCCCCGTTATTTGTGACTGTAAATTTATATATGTTTTACAATTATGGCAATTCATTCCGAAACACTCGATACAATTACATTTACCAAAATCATTATATTCTGACAAAATAACATGCGCATGCCATAAACCGCATAGCTTGTGTATTTCTTGTTTATTTTGGTTATCGATTTTTACCATATTTATAACTTAAATAATTAACGAGTTTTTTGTTTGGATAAATATTTTTGATTAAATTCAAACTTATCACATCTAGAATCAAAATTTGCTAATTCTGGACCAAATAATAATATTTTTAATATCGATCCTTTATAACACAAATTACGATTATTAGAATTATCATAACAAAAATATTTACAAAATAGACATATGTTCCTTAAATTTATTTGATTTTTGTTTGCCATATTTTACCTCTCATTTACCTAATTCTATTTGCGCACCGCGCAAACCATTTACGAAACTTTTCCAATCCATAGTTTTTTTACCACTGGGTTGAATACGCAAAATTTTTAATTCACCATTTTCAACACGCGTTTCTAAAATTTTTACATCAATACCATTTATTTTTGTTCTACCGGCCCCAAGCGCTCGGATTTGATTGTGTATAGCATATGCACCGCGTGACCAATCTATAATTTCATCCTGCCCCGTAAATTTACGAGTAAATATAGGTTCCCCAATCTGAGTTTTTTTTACGTACTTCGACGGATTTTCTAAATATTCAATCAGCATTTCAGAACCTATCTTTGATACCAGTTTTTCAACATCTTCATTTGTATCGTTTTCACCAATATCAAATTCGCGACGCATATAAACATCGCCGGCATCTAGTTCTTTGGTTATCTGCATCAAGCATACCGCACTTTGTTTATCACCGTTATAAATAGCCGTACGAATTGGCGATGGTCCACGATATTTTGGTAAATCACTTGGGTGAATATTTATACACTGTGCAGAATTTAAAACATTGTCACGTAAAATTACACCATAAGATACAACGACGACCATATCTGGACTAAAATTATAATCTTTAATATCTGTATAAACTGGTAAATTATTATTATTTGCCCAAACGTTCACAGGAGATGGCGTTAAAACTTGTTTACGGCCAACTGGTTTCGGGGCACGAGTAAACACGGCCATTATTTCATGACCAGCATTTAATATCGCATCAAACATAGGAACTACAAAATCGTTAGTTCCCATTAAAACTAACTTCATTTACGTTTCCTAACTTTTCTCATCAGCATTTCACGACGAACCGGTGATAAATAATCAATGAATAATATACCGTCCAAATGATCTGTTTCATGTTGCACTATTCTTGCCGGCAACCCGGACATTTGTGCACGTAAAAGCGTTCCTGTTTCATCTGTCCACTCTACATCAACAGACTGCGGTCTTGTTACATTTGCATAAACAGGCAAATTATCAGGACCTAAAACCGACAAACAACCTTCTTCTAACGTACAAAGTTCATCACTATGCGTCAAAATTTTTGGGTTTATCATTTTAAATACTTTTTCAGAATCAGGATCCATCATTACCAAGAACCTTTTTAACTGCCCCACCTGTGGTGCGGCTAGTCCGACGCCGTTCTGATCTTGCATCATACGAACCATTTCGTCCAATATATCTAAAACCTCTGGGGTGATTTCGGTTATTGGTTCACATTTTTCTCGTAAGACCAGATCACCACAAAGTTTCATTTGCAACATTTATAAATCCTTTTATAATGGATTTTAGCAAAGGAATATTAAATGACAACTTATATTTTCGTATTATTATTTGTGATAATTATATTATTAATTATTCTATTAATGCGCCGTCCGACGGTTGATATTTCGGCGTTACGGGAAGACAACGCACGTTTAAGAGAACGTCTTGCGGAAAGACTTGGAGCTTTAACGCAAAACGCCATAGAATTAAAAAATATAAGTAGCGATATTGCAAATTTTAAAAACATTTTAATGGGTAACAAACAAGCCAGAGGAACCTTTGGGGAACGACAACTAGAAGACCTGGTAGCAGATATAATGCCTCCTAAAACATACGCATTTCAAAGTGTACTGGATACAGGGGTACGACCAGATTGTATTATTCGCCTTCCTTATCCACCAGGAGACATGATTATAGATAGCAAATTCCCGCTAGAAAGTTATAACTTAATGACGGCAAACGCCGATAAAATCGGTGCAAAGAAACAATTTGAACTGGACGTTCGCAAGCATATAGACGCCATATCAGAAAAATATATTATTCCTGGGAAAACGGCGGAATCAGCCATGATGTTCATCGCATCTGAATCAATCTTTGAAACCCTGCACCGAAATTTTCCCGCGATTATTGACTACGCTAGTCGAAAAAAGGTATTTATAGTCTCACCGTCAACTCTTTGGGCAACGCTTAATACCATACGTGCTGTATTATCAGACATAAAAATAAAACAAGTCGCTGATAAAATAAAACGAGAACTTAATTATCTGTTAACCGACCTTTCACGGTTATCCGAACGAACAGGTAAAGTACAGCAACATTTTTCACAAGCAACAGTTGACTTAGAGCAAATACAAACATCCATTGCAAAAATAACACCACGTGCAGAAAAGTTAAAAGATATGGATTTCGGTGAAGACGAATAAAAACGGGGATTAGTTCCCCGTTTTCTTTTTTAAAATTTTTTTCTGTAATTCTAGAATTTTATTTTCTCTATCTTTAATTGTTTCCATTAATTTATCATTTTGCAATCTTAACCTTTCAATATCTTTACGATGTACGACTATCTCATTAGATAAAATTCTGGTTTTCTTTTTAGTGACTCCTAACATTATCAGAGCCCCAGATACGGCACATACTATACCAACTGTCAAATCATACAAAACGTCTGTTATAACCATACCGTGATTATAACAGAACAATTAATGTTTGCATTAGGCAGATTTTCTTAAACCAGTCTTATTATCTACCCAAACTTGCTCGTCAGCAATTTCCATTAACGGCATATCCGTTTTACTATCGGAATAAGATCGTACAACGTGTGGGATTATTTTATTATTTTTTGCCCACTCGTCCATGGCAACGACCTTATTTGGTCCCCAGCATAAAAATTCATACTTCCACGGTTTTTGTTTATTCATCCGAGAACACAAAACTGCATCAAATTTTATATCCTTTACCAATTCTGGTATCATATAATCTGTACTGGCAGAAATTAAGACGACTTTTCTTCCTTCACTTCGTTCTTTTGCAACCTGATCTTTTGCCCAACCGAAACGTTCACGTTTATGTTGCTTTATAAAATCTGGTGCAAATTTTTTTACCATTTCAGGCGTTAAAAAACGTCTTGATGCATGCCTCCACCAAAAGCCCTTAAGATTTAAATGCTTTGCGACCATTGCCACCCCTATCAATGGAATAAACAACCACGGGCGCAAAGAATGCTTAAAGCAATATTTTACAAATTCCACATTAGAATCATGCGCAGATAAAGTACCATCAAAATCAAAAACTACTACATCTTGTTTTTGTAACATTTATATTCCTTTATTAAAACAGGCAGATTATAACAATAAAATTATACCTTTGCAAAAAAAATGGGACTAAGTCCCATTTTATCATATAAGTTTTCTTAGTTTTTCACGACCGCGCTCTATCAAGAAGAACAAAGCAGGCGTTAAAACGAATGTGAATATTAAACTTGCGAACATACCCCCAATCATAACTGCCGCCATAGCAACCTTCATTCCGTCAGAGCTCCACAACTGTGGCATCATACCCGCCATAACAGCAATAGAAGTCATTAAAATCATTGATTTCTTATTTTGAATTTCATCCCATAAAGCATCGTATGCTTTTTCACCATTTGATATACGGGCAATCGTAGGTTCCAAAACCAAAATGTTATTATTTACAACCAAACCTACTAACATAACACAGGCCAACATAGCACCTACGTTCATTGAGGCCCCAGACAAGAACAACAACAAGAACACACCGGCAAAACCGCTGACAATTGATGTTGCAATGGTAAATGGGTGAGCCAAGGAATTCATAATTGCTGCCAACAACATATAAGTTAAAACAACAGCCAACAAGAAAGCCTTTCCTATTTCTGACGTAGTTTCAGATTGAATTTCCGCCATACCGCCGAATTCAGTTCCGTAACCAGCTTCCCAATTAATTTTTGCCAGACCTGCTTCTATTTTTTTCTGTACGGGTCCCATTGTTGACTTACCGATATTTATATCAATTTCTGTAATTCTGTTTTTATCTATACGACTGATATCAGGTGTTGCAGGTACGATTTTAATTTCACCCAAATCGGACAACGGAACCATTCCTTTTTGTGAATTTACGAATACGTTGTCAAACATTCCCATTGTTTTAAACTGTTCCGCAAATTCCAAAATTATCGGGTACTCTTCACCATTTTCTTTATATTTATAATCATCGTTACCGTATAAAGCCGTTCGCAAAGTACCACCAGCATAAGAATTATTTATTCCCCAGAAATTCATTTTTTCCTGATCCGGAACAAATTGAGTCTCATTTCCTGGTTTCTGTTGGGCGCGCACAGCACTTTGTACTTCTGGTATCTGATTTATCATCTCTAATATTTGATCTGCATAGGCTTCACGTTTTGCGTCATCTTCACCGAACACGTTTAATACTATGTCAGAAGATATTGCCCCGCTAGAAATCGCCTGTCCTGCACGAATTTGAATTTCTACATCAGGAATTTCTGATATAACAGGCAAAATCTGACGAGCCAATTCTTTATCAGAAATTTTACGTTCCGAAAGATCTTTTAGCGTAAGTTTTATTGATATATTTTGTAAACCACGATCACCGATCTTTGCGGATACCGCGGTAACGTCATCAAACTGTTTCAGTTTTTCTTCTATTTGCTTTACAATTTCTGTTGACTTTTCATACGTCGCGCCCATAGGTGCTCTGGCGGTAATATTTATTTCGTTCGCATCGGTGGACGGAGAAAACTCGTTACCTACGAACCCCATAAGCATAGAAGATCCAATCAATATAGCAATCGCCATTACAACGACTCGCCAAGGATGAGTATATTGATATCCAAACCATTTATATAATTTTGAATCTTTGGATTGTTTTACAGTCTCTTCCTTCTTCTTTTGTTTTTTATTTCCGGTCAAACGAAGAAACTTTGCTATCATCATAGGCGTTAACGTAAACGAAAACATTAAAGACAACAAAGTTAAATATACCACAGTCAACCCGAACTGATTCATAAACTGCCCTGCAATACCACTCATAAACGCCAAAGGCAAGAACACCACGACATTAGTACCAACGCCGGCCAGTACAGGAACTGCAACCTTTTTCGTACCGCCAATTGCAGCTGTTTCAGGGTCTTTACCAAGCCGCATTTCTTGTAATGCAGATTCAATCAAAATGATAGCATTGGATACCAAAGTCCCCAAAGCAGAAGAATAAGCCAATAACGTCAACGCGTTTACCGTAAAATTACTTGCATCCATAAAGAAGAAACCTGCAACTAATGACGCTGGTATAACAACGCCGGCAATAATTGTTGAACGCCAATTGCGAGTAAATACCATCAAAACAATAACTGTAAATAATACCCCTAAAACGATTCCCCATATCGTGCTATATGTATCATCAGCGACAGCAATTGAAGAATCAGAAATTATTTCCATTGTTGCGTCTTGGAACCTTGATTGTAAATCGGCTTGCAACTCTGGTAATTGTTTACGCAAAGCATTTGACACATTTATTGCATTTCCATCAGACGCTTTGACAACAGAAGCAATAATTACATCTTCGCCGTTATAACGAGCACCATTTTCAATCTCACGCGCAGCATCAGTAACCGTTGCAATATCACTTAATTTAAACCGTTGACCTTCTGCTGTGGTAAGTTGTAAATTTGCAATTTCTTCGACACTGCTGAATTCACCTATAAAGCGCACATTAGAAGAATCCGTACCGAATTCTATTTTACCGCCCGGAATATTCATATTATGGCTACCCAAAGCAGATACTACATCCATAACTGTGGCGCCACGCGCCGCCAAAGATTCAGGATTCATAGAAATACGTATGGCGCGCGTTTCACCGCCAAACACACTAACGCTGGCCACACCTTGTATACCAGTAATCTTATTTGATAAGGTATCATCAACATATTCTTGTAAATCTCTTAAATTTGACCCGCTTATAGCCAAATCAATAACAGATTCTTCTAACGGGTTTAATTTTTCAACAACGGGTTGTTCCATATCACTTGGAAATTCTGATAACAAAGAATCCAATTTTGTTTTAACTTCCGTAGCCTTATCATTAACGTCAACCCCTAAATTAAATTCAGCCATCACAAAGCCACCGTTTTCAAACGCTTGCGATGTAAGTTTTTTTAACTCTGATACTTCAGATATAGCGTCTTCCGCACGTTTAATAACCTGAGATTCTATTTCCGAAGACGCCGCACCAGGATAAATAAAAGTTGCCGTTACCATCGGAAAATCAACCGGTGGGGTACGTTCTATATTCATCTTTGGGAAAGACACGAAACCTAGAACCACCCAAAACAATACAAACATTACAGTTGTGACAGGTCTACGAACAAAAAACTTTAACATTTTAAAACTCCGTTAAAAAACTACTTATTATAATTTATTATTTTATTTGAATCTTTGTACCAGCATCGACTTTTGATAAAATGACTACGTCGCCATCTTTTAACCCCTCAACCAAAGCGTTTTCTGCATCTTGTCGAATAACGGAAACCGTTTGCGCAGAAGCGATACCGTCATCAGAAACCATAACTTTGTTATCATTTATAGCGTATAATGGAACAAAATATCCGTTTGTCTGAAATTGCGCATACTGCAACCCATCAGCAACACCGTTTGTTCTGATCACATGCATGCCAGTATTTAAATCTATATCCTGAGATACGGATACTATCTTTCCACTTCCTACAATTTGTCCTGGTTTAAATTTATTAACCCGAGCAGAAGATACCAAAGCTTTATTATTTTTTACCTCTATAGGTTCCTGCAAAACACCCGTTTTCTTTTGCATTTCTATTGCATATACAGGCATTCCAACGTCTGCCGAATAACGCGTAGGGTTAAATACGGACATTGCTTTTTCTGACCCTATGGCGGCAAACCTAAACACCACCCAAGCAAACAAAGCTATGCCACATACACCATACGTAATGTTTTTAAATTCTTTTGTTTTTATTTTTGATTCCAATTTTTCCATATTATTCACCCAATTTTTTTACAGATTCTGCTGACATTAGAATATTATATTTTGCGTTTAATAAAGCCATATCTAATTGGTATAACCCAGCGGATACTTCTGATAATTCTATAGCAGATGTTTGACCTGCGGCAAATCGCTCGCTAGAAAACTTATAAGCCTTAGCCGCTAAATCACGAGCGTTTTTTAATGTCTCTAAATTACCGCGCAAATGATTGTATTGATCAATGGCACGTGTGTATTCTTCGGTCGTCAATTTTTTTGCTTTATCTAAATCCTGACGCGCCGCTTCTGCGTTCATAGCCTCTACTGTTGCATTTGCCATATTTACCCCACCGCTAAAGATAGGTACTTGCAATGCCAACCCCCAATACGCAGATTGAGTATTATTACGATTAAACATATTATTAAAATCTTCATCAAACGCTATATAGTTATACGATGCAGTAGCAGCCAACGTAGGTAAAGCACCTGCCCGTTGAGATTTCGCATTTCTTTCATACATTTGAATCTGTTCATTTAATGCCTCCCATTGCGGAGTCGTTGTTAAAGTACCGGCATTCAAATCTGCAAATTCATTTGGGAACTCGTCTATAAGATTTAGTTCTTCGTCAACATCAATACCTGATAAAATTTTTAACATTCTGTGGGCGGTATCACGATTAAATTCTGCATTTGATAAATTTATTTCTTTTGTCGCGATATCGGATTCAATTTTTACTAAATTACTTCGATTGGCACGACCAGCAGAAGTAAGACTTTTCCTTGCAGAACGTGCAGCTTCTAAATCTTGACGAGATATATCTACTATTTCATCCGTCATTTTTGCCGTCCAATATAAATCTGCAGCGCTATAACGTACTTCTCGCAACGTAGCCTCTTTACTTGCTTCGGCCATTTTAATTGCAGACTTTACGCTTTTAACGGCATTCCCTATCTTGCCAAATGTATATATAGGTTGGGTAATGGTTAATCCTGCTATGGCTATATTATCTGGTACCTCATAACTACTAACAACCTCACCGGTAACACTTGCAACCAAACCAGCAATTTCCGGAGACAGATTAATCTTATACGATTTTGTAGGATTTTTTATATCCAATAAATTCATATACGATACAGAACCTTCTATATTAAACCAGCGGTTCGCATTAACCACATCCAATGATGCCTCTGCTTTTTTTACGTTTGCCTGAGCTTTTTTCAAATCTTGGGATTCTGTAACGATCATATCCACAGCATCTTTCAGCGATAAATCCATAGAATATGCATTACCGACCGCTACGGTCGCACAAACAGCAAAAACAACCAACCCACCCTTATGCATTTGCCAACTCCATTTTTGTTAAAATATTATTTATAGTTTTTAAGGATTTAGTTAGCGCGTCTTCATCTGTGCGCGACAAAGAAGAAAACAACCTTTCAATCATACTACGCATAGTATCCATCGCCTGAATCGCAATTTTTTCACCTGCAGCTGTAACTGAATACCACGTATTTCGCCTATCTTTTTCGTCAATTCTTCTTGATACCAAACCGTCACGTTCTAATTTTCTGAAAGCCGCGCATAAATTAGGTGCGGTTACCATTTCACGATGCGCGATATCTTTTAACTTTGCTGGTCCACCGATATGTAAACGCACCAAAATACTCAACTGTTGACGAGGATACCCAGATAAAACTATAGGATTCTTTTGCAATCTATCAGACAATCTGTCTAGTATAAAAAGATTAGATTCCAATACTTTTACAAATTCTTTTCGTGCCATTTTGTATACCTCTTATAAAGAAAAAACACCAAATCATTAAAAACTTTAATAATTATATATTTTAATAAATTAAATGCAAGAGTAAAATATATGTTTTTTATGTTTTATTACCGAATAATATATCAGACATCAAAAATGTTATTGCAAAAGCATAAAAGATATATATAATTCGTAGGTACTTTTGGGGTGTCGTCTAATGGTAGGACAAGAGATTTTGGTTCTCTTTATCATGGTTCGAATCCGTGCGCCCCAACCAAAAACAAAATTAGACTTATGAAATTTGTTATTTACACGCAAACCCCATAAAAATATTGATATTTTGAAATCTTGCATATACAATATTGCTGCTTGGTCCCATCGTCTAGCGGTCTAGGACGTCAGATTCTCATTCTGAAAACACGGGTTCGATTCCCGTTGGGACTGCCAACAAAATTTATTTGAATAAATCCTGAAAACTGGAAAAACACAAATGATTAAAAACGATAATTTTATTAACATTGCTCGCGCGGGCCTAGTTATAATAGTATGCACGGCTATAACAAATATATATTATATAACAAAAGGTTGTACAAACATTAATAATGAAACTATAAAAACATTGTATAAAATAGATAGTGCAATTCAAAAAAATGATTCTATTGCTGGTTCCATAATAAAAAATTGGGAACCTTTTGTTGATAGCTCATTAAATCAAAACGACAACTACATATATGTACGTAACAATCAACATATGATTGATAGCCTTTCTAATGTAAACGACGATCTGCTTGATCGTGCCTATAGCATAGTAAAAAGAGAAGCTGTATATAAAGTACCTTATCGCAATACAAAATTATTTACCAATTATAAATATATTCCTGCTGTACAAAGCCTAAGCTGGAAATATTATAAAAATCAGAAAAAAATTCGTGAATTTGAAAAGCTTAAGATAAACGCTGATAATTTTGAATCGTACACACGAAATCATTGCGACAGTGTAATTCTTGCAAAATTACACCAATTACAAGAACGAAAAGATTCACTATTAAATAAAAAGAAAGCATTGATGTATACACATCAAAAATAATTACTGTGTATTTTATGAATCTTTTAATAAATCCCGAGCACGTTCTAATGTTGCAATAGCTAAGTCTACGTAAGATTTATCAACGTTCGAGACACTCTCCGTAACATTTTGTGCTGACACATGTGCAGTACGCATTATTTCATCAGCAGACGTCGGCAATTTACCATCACGTAATAACTTTTTAACTCCTGCAATAGTCAAACCATGTTTGTACAACAAATCGCGAATTACAACTAATCGCTCGACAGTTTCTGCGCGATAATAACGTCTTCCCCCTGCCCCAGTCGTAGGTCGAATGGCAACAGGAAATTGCTTTTCCCAATAACGTAAAGTATGCGCAGGTATGGACAAACGTTTTGAAACTTCGTTTATAGATGCAAAATATTCACTATCCATACTTGTTTCCTTTTTCGTTTTTATGATTTTATTGTTCTGCAACCTCAGCGTCCACTTCTGCTTCTTCACCTTCATCGCTTAAAATGGATATAGCCGACACAACACGTTCGTTTTCTGCGGTACGGAACATAGTAACCCCCGCCGTTGCACGTCCTGCAATACGTACGTCTTTTACAGGTGTACGAATTATTTTTCCGCCATCCGTTACCATTATGATATCGTTATCGTCTTTGACTGGGAACGAACCAGCAACGGCGGTATTCTTACCCCCAAGTTTAATATTGGTAAAACCGCCACCACCACGATGCGTTGTACGATATTCATAAGAACTTGTACGCTTTCCGAAACCATTTTCAGATATGGTCAAGATAAATTCTTCGTTTGCAGCCAATTCTTTCATTTTGGCGTCATCTAAAACCAGCGACGTTGCTTCTTCTTCATCGTCAGCCTCTTCTTCAATACCAGTTTCTGCGCGACGTGCGGCACGACTTTGCTTTATATAGGCTGCACGAACGGCCGCATCAGATTCACCATGATTCAGCATCGCCATACCGATAATGCGATCATCTTTACCGAGCGTAATACCACGTACGCCCGTTGAATTACGTCCTGCAAACACACGAATTTCTGGTACGGGGAATCGTATACAACGACCGCGATATGTAGCTAAGAAAACGTCTTGATCTTCATTACACGGTAAAACAGAAATCAAAGAATCACCATCATCCAGTTTCATCGCTATTTTACCGTTTGCACGAATTGAATCAAAGTCAGACATACGATTACGACGAACTGTACCTGATGCGGTAGCAAACATCAAGAAATGTTCTTTACCAGAGGCCTTTACACGTTCAACATCTTCTTCAGGAACTGGTAAAATTGCGGTTATCGTTTCACCATTTTCCAACGGCAATAAATTAACCAATGGACGCCCCTTCGCCGCAGCCGCCGCTTCTGGCAACTTATAAGTCTTTAATTTGTAACACAGCCCCTTAGAACTGAAAAACAATAACGGCGTATGAGTATTCGCGACAAAAACCTGAACTACATAATCGTCGTCTTTTGTCGTCATTGCGTTACGTCCCTTACCGCCGCGCTTTTGTGCACGATATGTATCCAAAGCGACTCGTTTTATATAACCAGTATTTGAAACAGTAACGACCATATCTTCACGAGCAATTAAATCTTCTATATCAATGTCTATTTCTGCGTCAGATATTTCCGTACGTCTTGGGCTGGCCCAATTATCACGTACCATCGTAGTTTCATCGCGAATAATTTGAATGATACGTTCATGACTACCTAAAATATCTAGCAAATCTTTTATTTGCGCCCCCAGTTCTACTAAATCCTCGTGCAATTTGTCACGTTCCAAACCAGTTAAACGATGCAATTGTAATTCCAGAATTGCACGCGCCTGATCTTCGGACATATAAAACATGCCATCTTTATATTCTGTATTTGGGTCGTCTATTAACTGAATATAGTTTTCTATATCAGACGCTTTCCATCCACGAGAAACCAACGCTTCACGTGCTGCGTCAGGGTTTGCACTAGATTTAATCAGCTCAATGACTTCATCCAGATTACCAACGGCAACCGATAAGCCCAATAAAGTATGTGCACGATTACGCGCTTTATTCAAATCAAATATAGTACGACGACGAATTACTTCACACCGAAAGTCAATGAAAGCATCTAGTACCCCACGAACGTTAAACAACATTGGGCGACCACGGTTTAACGCCATCATGTTAACTGGGAAATTAGTCTGCATTTCCGTGTACTGAAACATATGATTCAATACAACATCAGCGATTGCGTCACGTTTAAGTTCTATGACTATTCGCAAACCTTCTTTTGAAGACTCGTCTCGAATTTCAGAAATACCTTCAATGCGTTTATCCTTACTTAATTCCGCAATTTTCATGATCAATTGCGCTTTATTTACTTGATAAGGTATTTCATCGACAACTATTGCCTGATGATCATGAAAAGTCTCCATATGAGTTTTTGCGCGAACTATTATTGAACCACGACCAGTGGTATGAGCCTTATACGCACCGGCCCTTCCCATTATTATTGCACCCGTTGGGAAATCCGGCCCTGGTATAATTTCAAATAACTCATCATCTGTAAGATTCGGATTGTTCAAAATGGCTAAAATACCATTACAAATTTCCCCTAAGTTATATGTCGGAACATTGGTCGCCATACCAACGGCAATACCCGAACCACCGTTTACCAAAAAATTAGGAAATTTCGTCGGCAAAACAACCGGTTCTTGTAAAGTACCATCAAAGTTAGGCTGCCAATCCACCGTATCTTTTTCCATGTCGTCCATCATGGACGCGCCAAGTTTAGACAAGCGTGCCTCTGTATAACGCATAGCAGCAGCTTTATCACCGTCACGAGAACCAAAGTTACCTTGTCCCTGAACGAGCATCTCTCCCATAGAGAAATCCTGACCCATACGAACCATAGCCTCGTAAATGGAACTATCACCATGCGGATGATATTTACCCATAACGTCACCGACTATACGTGCAGATTTTACAGTCGCCTTATTAGCAGGTGCTACATCATTCATAACGTACAAAATACGACGATGCACCGGTTTACATCCGTCACGAACATCCGGTAACGCACGATCAACAATTACAGACATAGCATAATCTAAAAAGCTTGTCCGCATTTCGTGTTCCAAAGAAGATTGCGGTATTTTAATTTCGTTTACTTCGTTGATATTATTTGTTTCTGACATCCTAGAAATTCCCTTATTTTTAACAAATAAAGCATAGCAAATTTTTTGACTTTCGGTCAAGACATAAACCCTAAAAAACGCATTGACAAAAGCACAATTAGTGATAACATTATTTTCATCATGACAAAGATAACAGAAATTTTAAAACAGTCGCGCAAAGAAGCATATCTTATGTTTTTAAACTGTGACAAAAACGATTTTTTATTTCGTACCCAGTTAAAAAACATACAAAATAACTTAAGACGGTTAGAAAGGCTGATATATATGAAAAACAGTCTTATTGCTCAAATACGCAGACGGGCAAAATAAAAGGATTTTATATATGTTTTTACCATTTTGGAGGCTTTTTAGCGCATTATTTGTATATTACCTTATGCTTGAGGGGTTAAAAAAACTAGGATTAATAAAATCTAAATAAAAAGGTTGCGTTTTTATAAAACCTATGATTAAATATGGGCACAAAAGGATTTTATTATGGCAACAAAACGTACATATCAACCATCTAAGACTCGTCGCGTACGCACGCACGGTTTTCGTGAACGGATGGCTACAAAAAGCGGACGCGAAGTTTTAAATCGTCGTCGCGCAGCAGGTCGTAAAAGATTGGCTGTAACAGCAGAAAAATAAAAAAACCGCAATTGCGGTTTTTTTTATAAACGTTTCCATGTACATATAACATATGCATTTTCTGTATCACCAGTTCTTATTTTATGACGGCTGACAGTTCCGTCAATTGCCACATCAACGCAAATTTCTGGTGTGTCTGGATTAATTTCTTTTTTGAAGTTTAATTCTATTCTCTTTAAAACGTGCTGATTACGATAAACATAACCTACGCTTTCTGTCGCCCAAACTGCATATACCGCATTATTAATATGTTGATTTACATCGATATCATCAAAACGACATTTAAAAACGTGTGTTTTTACGGTTTCAAAATCAGGAAATTTTTCAAACGATCTGTCCCATGCACGTTCAGGGATTATATTCCATGTCGCTAATTTTTCTTCCAAACGTAAAGGACGACGCTGTTCCATATCAATCAAAATCCATTGAGACGTTGCACGTACCATTAATCGTCCATCGCTTCCGCGAACTTCAAAATCACGCGTAGCGCGCAAACCATCATGTGCGGACGGCCATGTTATAAAAGATAACTCTTCGGCCTCACGAGGCATTTCAACAATATCTACCAGATAGTGCGTTACTACCCAAGCCATATTATTTTCTATCAAATACGTACGCCCGCACCCAAGAACTTCTGCGTGAGTATCAGCAACGCCTTGCAACTCATTCATCAAGATCAATGGACGAACGTTACCATACCTATCACACTGATAAGCTTGTAACACGCGTTTTTCAACATATTTTTCTGCCATTATTCTGCCTTTACCTGATGATTTTGCGCAACTACGAAATCTATTTTATCACCTAAAACGATTTCATTTGCACGCGCTGCAGACTTAATTACACCGTATAACGCCGCAGGAACGTCCGACGGTACAGTCAAAGTTTCTAATTTTGCACCGTTACCGATTTTTTGTTCCGTACGCATTCCACGAACTATTTTTAATAAATCCAACGCAATCTGCATTTCTGAAACATCTGTGTCACGTTTACCGTCAACTGACGGATATGCGGTTAAGTGCAATGTTTCACCGCCTTCATATGCTTTATATATCTGCTGCCATAACTCTTCGGTCTGGAACGGTATAAATGGTGCATATAATCCGACTACCGCACGCAGCACTTCGTATAACGTCCACTGCGCCGATAGTTTTGATTCTGCGCTATATTTTTCTGGCGACCAGAACCTGTCTTTTATAAATTCAAGATATTGGTCACAGAATACCTCATAAAAGAAAGTGTCTATTGCCGCGCGAGAATTATAGTTATCATACTTATCCAAATTCTTACGAACCTCAGCAATTGTCTTATTTAATTCAGCCAATACCCAACGGTCTTCTATAAACCTGTCTGAAACCGGTACATTTTTTGCGGCATCTGGTTCAAAATCCGTTAAATTCATTAAAACATATTTTGCAGCGTTCCATAATTTGGTTAATAATTTCGAACCACGTTTAACTTCATCGTCGCTATATCGAATATCCGTACCAATTGGTGCGGTTGCGATCCAATAACGCAAAGCATCCGCGCCGAACTTTTCAACAGTATCTAATGGGTCTGTACCGTTACCCTTCGTCTTAGACATCTTCTGTCCCTTAGAATCGCGTACCAATCCATGGAAATTTACTGTTCTAAACGGAACGTCACCCATAACATACATTCCCATCATAATCATTCGAGCGACCCAGAAGAATATAATATCCGCCCCCGTATATAACAAATCTGTCGGATAATACTTCTTTAATTCCGGCGTTTCATCTGGCCACCCCAAAGTAGAGAACGGCCACAAAGCAGATGAAAACCATGTATCTAAAACATCTTTATCGCGCGTTAATTCTTTACCGCCCGCTTGTTTAATTGCGTCTTCTTCAGTTTCTGCGACATAAACATTACCTTCTGCGTCGTACCAAGCAGGTATATGATGCCCCCACCACAACTGACGAGAAATAGGCCACTGACGAATATTTTTCATCCAAGACATATACAGGTTATAACGATGGTCTGGCATGAATTTTATTCGCCCATCTTCTACAACTTTTATCGCCGCATCAACTAATTTTGTGGTATCAACAAACCATTGATCTGTTAAATATGGTTCCACAACAACCCCACCGCGTTCAGAATAAGGCGTAGGAATAACTTTATCTTCTATTTTTACTAATAACCCCGCGGTTTCAATGTCTTTAACGACTTCTTCGCGTGCTTTAAATCTATCCATACCGCGATATTTTTCAGGCACACAATCTGCATCATTCAACTTTGCATCTGGCGTTAAAATATTTATTGCTTTTAAATTATGACGTTGTCCCACCTCCCAGTCATCAAAGTCATGAGCAGGCGTAATTTTAACCGCCCCCGTACCCTTTTCTGGGTCTGCATGTTCATCAGCTATAATTGGAATTTCTATACTTGTTAGTGGTATTATCGCTTTTTTACCGATAAGATGTTTTAACTTTTCGTTTTCTGGATGTACAGCAATAGCTTGGTCGCCAAATAACGTTTCTGGACGCGTTGTTGCAATTTCAACAAAACCGCCCCCGACTAATGGATAATTAAAGTAATAAAATTTACCTTTCTCTTCGCGCGTTTCCACTTCCAAATCTGAAACGGACGTCTGCTGTTTAGGACACCAGTTTACTAAACGCTTTGCACGATAAATTATGCCCTCATTATACATCTTTACGAACAATTTAATAACTGCCCGAGACAAACCGTCATCCATCGTAAAACGTTCCCGTGACCAAACCGGAGTAACGCCTAAAATATGCAATTGATTGACGATTTGACCGCCTTTATCAGCTTTCCATTTCCACGCATAATCCAATAATTCTTCAGTTGATAAAGAACGCGGATTTATACCACGCTTCGACAAATCCCGTTCAACCAACAATTGCGTTGCAATAGATGCATGATCAGTTCCTGGTTGCCATAAAACATCATAACCGCACATACGTTTATAACGACAGATTATATCAGTCAACACGTTATCCAACGCATGCCCCATGTGTAAGTTACCAGTAACGTTCGGAGGCGGCATCATTATACAAAAAGCAGGCTTATCAGAGTTTACGTTATTTGCCCAAAAATTATTGTTATCCCAAAATTCTTGAATTCTGGTTTCTAATTCACGTGCGTTTAAATTTTTTCCTAATTCTATTTTCATTTTGTTATTTCCTAATTATCGGTTTCCAATTCTTTGTATCTATATTCTGTAATTCGACTGGCAAATCAGAATCTTTTAAAACATTCCAAGTTTGCGTTCTGCCAAATGGTCCTATTTTTCCACGCACTCGTAGTTTATCTTTATAATTTTTATCTTGCCAAATAACGCTGGAATAAATGCTGCCTTTTTTAGGATCCATTATTTTACCATCTGTATATTCTTTATCATCTGGATCCCATTCCATTCCCCATATAATGTCCAGTCCGACATACTTTGGACTACCCGATACCTTTTCTGCAATTTTTATTGGGTTATTTATCGTTTCAGATATATCCCCTTTTTCATCATATAACGCGATAATACGCCCCGCCAATAAAGTGCCTTTACCATCTTGATATTCATACAAGCGAACAACAGATTTAGGCAAATTTGTTTCATCATCAATCGTCTGATAGGTTCCTATAAATGGCGTCAACGCAAATGCAGCAGTTGATAATAAAATACCAAAAATAGACAATATAAACAACTTCATGTAGACCCTTTTTAAATATACTCGACAAATCGTATCAAATAAAAAATAAAATTCAAGGCATTGTTATTTTTTTGTTTGACAAAATATAATTTTTGTACTACCGTTGACAACAATAAATTAAAAGAGCATGAAAATGACAACAAAAGAGCTTTTGTTAATAAAACAAATATTTATAGACAACTCAATAATTCATTTTATAGACACAGACAAAAACATACCAACAGACGTTTATACAATATACGCTCGATACAGAACTGAAACAAAAACCATAAACAAAAATATACTAACAATGAAACACAAACCAAGCGTCCATTTATTTGAAATAATGCTGGGTGACAGACTTATTTACAGCAAGACATATAGTACAAAAGGTATAATAAACATAAGCAAAGTACAACATCCAAACACTGAAGATAGTTTAATTTGTGAAATCATACAAATATGTCAAAACAAAACAAACCTTGACTATATAAAACAACTACAAGAACTCAAACATTTCTTACATCAATTAAAAGAAAAATAACAATAAGAAAAAACCATGACGAACAAATTATTTAGTTTATTATATAACATAATTCCAAAAACATACGTATCTGTAGAAAACAACTCTTATATTTCGTGTTATTATTTTTATTTGCCTCGCGGCATCGGTGAAGATGCATATGTTGAAATAAGCTGTGGTTATTCGCATATAGACAATAAAAACGCATATGCCAAATATCAGCTATATATTGATGATGAGTTATTATATGAAGCCTTTAAACCAATTGCTCTTGAACCACTAATTAATAAAGATGCAAAACAAATTTATGAAGAAAAAAATGAATTGGCCGATAAATTGGAAAAACTTTTAGAACTGTGTTCTACACAAATAATCGTACAAGAAATGAAAAGTCGTAATATGCATATGTTAAAAACATTTGCTGTATCAAACAATCAGCATACTCACTAATATCATATCGCGCGCACGATTCTACAGAAAGTAACGCCGTAAATTTCTGCGGCACCAGCTTTCTTCAAGACTTTATATAATTCTGAAAAAGTCGCACCTGTTGTCATAACGTCGTCTACCAGCAAAATCTTTTTACCCCTTATTTTATCTGGTTTAATGACATGAAATACACCACGGACATTTTCGGCACGTTGAGAAGCATTTTTATGTCCCATGTCTGAACGGAAATCACGTCGCATACTATCTACGTCAACCCCGACCCCAAAAGCTTTTGCAATTGGATACGCTAATAAAGTAGCTTGATTATAACCACGATAAAAAAGACGTTTATACGCCAACGGAACAGGCATAACAACATCAGGTTTTATGTCTACGTCTCGCAATGCCCACATCATCGCTCTGGACATAAACTTAGCGTATTTTACACGACCTGCATGCTTAAAAGGTAACACCGCATCACGTGATACGTCATCATATACACATGCAGATCTAATCAAATCTAATTCGCAACAACCCGCAGCACAGTGTGGACACAAAGGTCGCACCCCCAAATCAATATTTGCAGGGAAAGGATAACCGCATTTCTCACACTTAGGATTACTAATCCAATTAAAAGCCGTCCAACAATCTGCACACAACTCTCCATCTGTGGAAACAGGTTGCGCACATAAAGGACACGAATAAGGAAATAAAAACTCAACTAAAAAGCGCGTAAAATAAGAAACTAAATTACGCGCATATTTGATATTTTCTTTTACCAAGACATACTTCTATATGTTTTCTTATTTACCGTATCACCGAATATATCACGCTGCTGTTTGGTTAAAGTTTCGTATTGATCTAATGATATCATACGCAAAACCAAACCCTCTTCATCTCGTTGAGACAAGACTGGTAAAATACGCTGTTCTGAAATACCGTTATCCCTTAACACCTGTTCTATTATAGCCAAACGCCGCGCAGCTAGTTTTCTATCGTCTGCGTCAGTCGTTACGCTTTGTGGTATAGAAACTTGCACGGCACGCGTAGGATTACTTAAAACAATACCGGCATATTCCGTAAGTAAGTTATAATTATCGCGCGACAATGCGGCATCATCGTTACGAAACTTTATTTTAATTTCTAGTGGACGAATACCGCCAGCCTCTGACAAATCACGTTCAGAAGTAAAACCTTCTGCGTTAACTGTCATATCACTAGCAACATCAAATCTGTCGTCTATTTGAAAAGTTGATAAATGCTTATTTTCTGACAAGAATGTTTTTCTAAACGCTTTACGTAATTCACTGGGGCTCATTTGAGTCATATCTTCGCGCGTAGAAACTATACGTGGAGATTCAGCCCGTTGAACAGCGCGCACAACGACATCATCATCCACATCATCCATAGGCACAACCATACGCGCTAAACTAATAGTGTCATCTGATTTTTTATTTGACGTATTAGATGTGTTTAAAGTTTCATTAGCATCACGAGAAACAACACGACGAGTTTTCTTATTTTCTGTCGTTTGTACGCTTTCGTCCGCCAAACGCTGCAACTCATTTAAACGTGCAATCTGTGCATCTAATTCTGACACAGAACTTGATTTTACTTCATTATCCGAAGCACGCGCCACAGAAGCAAAATTCTGAGGATACCCCTGATCTAAACTTTCTTCTGGCAACTTAGAATCAGAACGAATTACCGAAAACTCTTGTGGCAACGGCAACCGCAACGGAACGATATCCGAAGAAGATCTGGCCCATAAATCAGAACTTGGGCGACGTGGTGATAATATATCTGCAGCAATTTGTTCACCCTCATCCATAGAAAGCATAACATGCGTTGATTGATTATTTGCATTACGAGAAACAACGCCACGATTTGAATCTTCTGCCTTAGCAACTTTTAAAGAATCTGTATTTTTATTTATATTAGCCGTTGTTGTTTTCTCTACTTTATTTACCACCGGTTCGCCAAACGCTGCGCGCGCCGAAACGCCGCCAGCTGCCAAGTTTACAACCGGCAAACGAGCATCCGCCAAAGCGGGCAACGCAATAAAAAGCGATATCACAGAAATTGCAATTTGTCGCATAATTCTTTCCTTCCTTACTTAATCATAGAACAAATTGCGAATCGCAAGCAAGCATAAAAATATATTAAATACTATTTTGTTATTTCATCACAAATCATCTGAACTGCATTATTGGCAACCAACGATTTTTTTGCCATTTTTTCTAACCGTGACGGATTATCAAACAGCTCTGTAAGCGTTGCTGCCAACCATTTTGGAGTAAATTTGGCCTGCGGTATGGCAAAACCGCCCCCAAGACGAGCAAAACTGTTTGCATTAGCCGCCTGATCAGGATTAATATTTAACGGTACTAATATTGCCCCCCGCCCTATTGTTTCTAATTCTATAACGGTACTAGCACCGCTGCGTCCTATTATTAAATCGGCATCAACTATTGTACCGGCCATATCATGAATAAAAGACAGAACGTTTGCTCTGATTTTATTATCTGCATATAACTTTTGAAGTTTTGCAACGTTTTCTGGTCGTGTCTGATGTGTTACAAATATTTTTTTATTTTTCATTTGTATCAGGGCGGCAGGTACGACATCATCCAAGATTTGCGCTCCCAAAGATCCACCTGTTACTAATAATTTTCCAGAACCCGGTATAGGTGTCCCAGCAGCTGCTATGAATTCACGTCTTACAGGTAACCCGGTATAAACTATACGCGCTGACGTTTCCGAAGGTATACCATCTACATTAGGGAAACTTGTCATCAAGGTTTTTACCCAACGCATCGTAAATTTATTTGCCCGCCCTATGGCCGCATTTTGTTCGTGTAAGTATGTTGGTATTTTCCATACATGGGCAGCAAATACGACAGGCACAGACGCATAACCACCGAACGCAACAACGCGATCAGGCTTTACCAAAACGAAACGTATAACTAACCATAACGCAGACAGGGCAATTTTTGATAAAGACATTATTTGTTTTATGCGATTTTTTGCACCTACGCCAGACGCCCAAATTGCCGTTATCTTTGCACCAACGGGTGCACCGTCTTTAACCATTTTCCTTACGCGGTCATCTGCAGAAATTGTTACACGATGCCCCCGCGCAATTAATTCTGTTGCCACACTCAGCGCAGGAAAAACGTGTCCGCCCGTACCACCAGTAGCAATCCATATTTTCATCTATTTTTACCTCAACTTTTATTATTTCCATTTATCTTCACGAACTATCGCCATAATCATACCAAACAGTAAACAGAAAGACAGCAAAGAACTACCGCCATACGATATAAAAGGCAAAGTCATACCCTTTGGTGCAAACAAATGCAGCGTGGACATTAAATTGATGCAAACCTGAGTCCCGAAAAGTGCGGCCGTACCACCGGCGGCATAAAAAACGAATTTATCTCGCGCACTTGTTGCGTTCAAAATCAACCGACGTAAAACCAACATTAAGAATATTATTAGCGCGCATGCCAATATAGCTCCAGAATCTTCTGCCAATGCAGCAAATATAAAATCGGTATGAGCATCAGGTAAAGATTGCTTTACAAAAGAACCGTCACCCTGGCCGAACAAACCACCATTTTGAATAGATTGAACAGATTGCGTTACCTGATATGTATCACCTGTACCCGTAAAAAATGAAATTATACGGTTGTGGACATGAGACATGGTAAAAAAGGCGACTGTTAAAAGCCCCAAACCCGCCAGTCCTATTACAGGTATAATTACCAGCGGTAATCCGGCTATAAACATCATGGCACAAAGTACCGCCAAATACAAAATTGATGTACCCAAGTCTGGGTGTGAAAATATTATCAATAATGCCAGCGCAAAAGTCGCCAAATAAGGCCACCAAGATAACCATTTAAACTGCCATGCCGCTTTATTAAAAAATATATCATCGCCATAGGTATCCCGCATCTTTGCCAGGAACCATGCAGTAATTATTATAAAACCAGGTTTCATGATATCTGCCGGCATAACGTTAAAGAACTTTAAAGCAACAAATCTGTCAGAACCGTTTATAGTATGAGGAGCAACAAGCGTTACCAGCAACAACAGCAAACCAATTATAACATTTAACCACGAAATACGCATGACCCATTTTTTATTTAACATGCTTGCGCCAAGCAACGTGATAACGCCGATGAAATAGAAAGGGATGGCTTTTACGATATAATAATCCCAAGATTTACCTATACGTTCTGCTGCAACAGATCCAGCTGAAATCATACATATTACGCTAATTACCATCATTACAAGCACATAGGCCAATAATTTTCGGTCTATTTCAAAATACCAGCTGGTAATCTTACTTTCTTCAGTTCTTAACATATCTTAAATATTATACCATCTTTTTTAAGAAAATATACTGATGAAAATGTTTTTATTAAAAATCCCGGAAAACCGGGATATAAAATTAAGCAAACTTTAATAGGACCAACGCCAACCCAGAAAACAATATTGAAATTATAAAAAACCTTTCAACAATTTTGGTTTCTGGCCACCCAAGTTCTTCAAAATGATGGTGTAAAGGTGCCCTCAGGAAAACACGTTTTCCTGTACCCGTTATTTTTCTAGACGCTTTGAAGTACATAGTTTGTATAAACGATGACAACAAAATAAGTACCATCATACCCGCAGCAATCGCCATTATAATTTCAGATTTCAGCAGCATGGCGACTGTACCCATAAATCCGCCAAGCGCCAGCGATCCTACGTCTCCCATAAATATAGATGCAGGTTTTGAATTAAACCATAAGAAGCCAAGCACAGCACCGAAAGCGGCACCTAAAACCGCATATAGACCGCTTGCGGTCGGCAAGAACATAACAGTATCCATAAAACCTATACGGGTTGCACCATATAAAGCCACAACCAAAACAACCAGCACAGGCATATAAAGCTTTACCAACATGCCGTCTAAACCGTCCGTAATGTTAGTAGCATTTGCACTGCCCGCTATTACAAAATAAGCGAAAAGATAATAAAAAATCCCCAATGAAAAAGTTATACCGAACGGCATCGCCAGAGATAATTCTGGAATATACAAAGGTATAGTTTTATTTATCAAATAGGCTAACACTATTACGCACAAAGCCTCTAAGCCAAGTCTTGCAGAAGGTGACAGACCATTTGCGGCCTTTTTGGATTGAGATGTAACTTTTCTATAATCATCAATAAATCCTATTGCACCGAACAACACCAAAGACAACAAGGCAATCCACCCTGTTGGATTTGATATCGGCATAAAAAGAATGCTAGGTAATATAATTGCGGCGATTATCAGCAAGCCTCCCATAGTCGGGGTACCAGCTTTCTTTCTATGAATTTCTGGTACATTTTCGCTTATTGGCTGACCTTTTTTTTGAATGCGATGCATCATATTTATGAACGGTCGGCCAAATAAAACCACAATTAAAAAAGCAATCCCGAACGCGGCGGCAAATTGAGTCCAACCGCTTGCAAAGAATGTTGCACCTTGTTCAAGAAATAACGATGTCAGCATAAAAATCTCCTTCTTATGCTGACATTTTATCACATAATTATAAAAAGCCAAAGTTATTTAGCGGTGGCACTTTATTCCATCTTCTTCATTTAAGTACATGGTCCAGTCGCTGCCTTTGTTCCATAGTGTAACTACGGTATCATTTAATTCACCAACATATCTAACGCCAGAGGCAGAAATTGCATGATTTAAAGTCATTTCATCGCCATTAATTACTGCAGTTATACTTTCACCATCTTCTGCCATTGTGATATCAACCTGATAAGCACCACAAATAAAAGTAGAATTTTCTTTACTACACGCAACCAACGACAAAGCCAATAAAGATGTTGCAATAAATTTTTTCATATATCCACCCCCCATAAGTTTATATGAATATATAAATATATTATAACACAATTTTATAAAAGAATTTATTAAAATACACCACCGACAACAGGTTTTGTTTCCTTAACAGAAGACTGTGGCGCAGGATTAGGCTTTTGACCTGGTTTAAAGGCCTCAGTGATGATTGTGCCCTTAGGATCTGCAGATGCGGCTGCACCGCTTGCACGATTAACTCTTACGAAAGTTAAACCATCAGGTACAGAAAAAGGTTGATCGCTTTCGTCTGCCAAAGCCACTTTCATAAAGTCTGCAAATACTCGCGCGGCCATATAACTACCCGCTCCAGTTCCCAACGGTTGCGGCAAATCAAATCCAAGATATACTCCTGCAATTAAATTCTTAGAAAAACCAACAAACCATATATCCTTCACGTCATTTGTTGTACCAGTTTTTCCGGCAATTGTATGGCCGGGGACGCGCGCTTGTTTACCGGTACCACGTTCAACCACACCTTGTAATATGGATACCATCTGATACAAACTTTGTGGATCGGATAATGGTTCGGCATCAGACACCTTTTCTGGTGGCAATAGATCTTCTTGCCAATCAATCATCGTGGTATTTGACCCGTTTAATACACGACCATATCTATCTTCGATATAATCAACTAATTTTGGCTCTATCAGATACCCACCATTTACAAAGGCCGAGTATCCTTGGACTAACCGTTGCAAAGTAGTTTCCCCAGACCCCAGCGCCAAAGATAAGTTTATATTTTTTAAATCCTGTGGATATACCCCGAAACGCTGGGCGACTTCTATAGCATTTTCAACCCCCAAACTTTGAACCATCCGCACGGCAGGTACATTTCGCGAAGTTTCCAAAGCGTAACGTAACGGTATGTCACCAAGAAATTTCTTATCATAATTTTCTGGTTTCCACAAAGTATCATCTTCGCGCCAACCAACAATAGGCGCGTCCAAAATCAAGCTTTCTGGTGAAATACCTTTCTCTAACGCTGCAAGGTAAACAAAAGGTTTAATTGTACTTCCTATTTGACGCATAGCCTGTGTTGCACGATTAAAAGAACTTTCATTAAACGAACGACCGCCAGACATTGCAACTATTCGCCCGGTATGCGGATTCATAGCGATTATCGCCCCCTGTAGCTTAGGTTCCGTTTCACCGCGAACAGAGTTATACCTGTCTAACTCTTTATTAAGTGCCGCACTGGCCGCACGTTGTAATTCTGGCACTATGGTTGTCTTTATATACAAACCTTCGTTATACAGCGTTTCACGTCCCAAAGTTTCCAACAGCTGACGACGAACGTCTTCGGCAAAGTATTGAAATTCTTCTTCCATCTGGGCTGTAAAGCCGCTATTAATATTTAACGGTTCTGCAGCGGCATTATCCGCTTCTTCTTGTGTTATATAACCTTCATCAACCATTCTGCGAAGTACATAGTTTCTACGTTCAATGGCATCATCACGGTTATTCGGCGCTTTTGGTAACGCAGCTAGAAAAGCACATTCAGATAAAGTTAAATCCGCAACAGGTTTATTAAAATACATTAATGCCGCCGAACCAACCCCGTATGCTCTGGCGCCTAAATATATCTGATTCATATATAAAGTCAAAATATGCTGTTTCGAAAATGTCCGTTCTAACCGCAGGGCAAGAATAGCCTCTTTTATTTTTCTTGATATAGTCCGTTCTGATGTAAGAAAGAAATTTTTTGCTACCTGTTGGGTAATCGTCGAAGCACCGGAAAACCTGGCATCAAACCCAAGCATATGTAACCCGTTATTTACCAACGCTCTTGTAATCCCCTGTACGTCAATTCCAGGATGCGTCCAAAAGTTTTGATCTTCTGCCGCAATGAAAGCATTTATTAATTGCGGTGGCATATCGGCATAATCAATAAAAACACGTCTTTCTTCCGCATATTCTATAAGCAAACTACCATCTGAAGCATACAAACGTGTTGCAACCGGCGGTGCATATGTAGCCAGTTTTTTATAATCAGGTAAATCATTACCATAAATCAGCAACAATACTGCCAACGCGGCAATACAGAATGTAAACAACCAGAACAAAAAGTTCAGAAAAACACGTAATATTTTTTTCAATTTCATAACCATTGAATTTTAAGATATTTATTTTGTGTTTGCAAGTTTTGTCTTATGCCATAAACGGCTCTTTAAAACTTTACTTCTGGTATTTTAAAATAAGATATGATATAATATATGGGCATCAAGAAAAAGATGCGAGGCATCAAAACCTCTATTAAGCACGCACCGGGTTGCGTTAAAATCCTGCCAACCATTTGTAGGTTGGAGGGGGAATTGAATATAAAGAATAAATTCCGCTATTGCTTAATATAGTTTTGAACCTCCAACCGCCTTTTTTACATCGCGGTTAACTGTATAGTATGGGAATGCACATCTTATCTCCACAAACCTTGGCATTCCCACCACGTTATACATGGCCCAGCGCCATTTTTTTGACCCGGCAAAAAGATTACAAACTGTTTCTGGGCCAACCAAAATAAAAAACCACCAAAATATAATTGGTGGTTTTGCTTACTTAAAATAAGAAAATTTACAAAATTACTTTACCATTAGTCGCAATTAAATCTGCTTCCATATTTATTTTACCGCCAGCTTCGCGCACTAATAATTCACCTGCGGCGATTTCTGCGAAATCTAGCGGGTCTGAAACAAAGGCATCAAACTTACCGGCCGCAACCCACGCCAAATCTAACGCCGGACACCCCGTACGACGAACGTCACCGATGGTTTTACGAGCATCTGAAACGTTATATGCAACAGTCAGTTCTGACGGTTCTGATAAATTAGAAACCTTTACGCGCGCAGAATGATATGCTGAAAAAGCGTATGCACCGCGCTGAGCCTCTGCATAAAACAGACGTTCATCAATCGGCGAATAAACTAACGCAATCTTCGTTTCGTCATTAGAACGAAGTGCCAAAGAAATTGCAAAATGCGGATTTGCGCGAACGAAATTTGCCGCCCCTGATAAAGACAAAACAAACTCGTCTCTACCGTCACCTTCACGAGAAACGTTCGGCGTTAACAAACCTGCTGAAGGTCTAACTAGTAATAAATCAGACAGAATACTTTCTTCAATTCGTGCAGCAGCTTTTTTTACAAAATCACGCGCACCATGCAAAGACTGCTGTAAATTTTCAACCTCTCCGAAATCATGACGCAAACCAGACGCTGTGCGCTGTAACGCCATAAACATTTTATTTAACTCGGTTGAACCTTTTATCAGCAGTTCCATTGTATACCCCAGTTAGATTTATTTTTAGAACTTAAACCCTGCAAATTTACTTTTAAATCCAGCCGCACGCTGACCCTTTTCACCGGCGTTACTGCGCTGACCCGTCCATGCAGAATGATTTAAGTTATCTGTAGATAAAACCAAATCTTTTTTCACAGACGAATACATTTTTACTGTTTTACCATCCGTCATTGTGACGTTGTTTTCATGATATTCTGGATGAATTCCTTTTTTCATCGTATTTACCCTTTTATTGTTTAAACAAAGCTTGAAAATTATACAAGTATTTTTCCAGAAATCAAGCAATATTAAAACATTAATAACGCCCTATGCAGCCAAGATATGAATTACCCGTAGATTCCAGTACATTTATGAATTGCGCCTGACTTTTCCCTGTAAACAAAGCCAATATCGTTCCGGCATCAGTCGCCAACATGTCCGCCACTGTGGCTATACCAGAATTCATTTTCTTAAAAAAACCGCTGGCAGGGTATATTTCCGCCGCCAACAGTTGATTTTTACCGTTTTTTGCAGTCTTAGAGGCTGATTTTTCCAGTTCTATGACCATCAATTGACATTCTGGTGATATTATCAGTTTATCGGTTACAATGGCCGTTCCACCTAATAACTCACCCCACCAACCGGTTGAACCACAAAATACGGGATAGTACAAAGTGGCATTTGGGTTACGTTCTAAAACCTCAACAACGTCAAGGTCGCCCGTTATTACATCTGGCATAACCCCTGTTTCACCATTTATAACTTTACGAGCCAGCTGATAATCAGCATCAGCTTTTGTTTTATGAGGCCAATAAAGAATCGGAAACTGCTTCATTGCTATGAATTATATCAGATTCGGAGAACACAAAAAAGGGGGGGGGCGTTAAATAAACCACTTGATTTTTTATTTTTTTAATGAGTTGTACCATTTTTTCAGGTTTTCCCATAATACATTTAAATTCTTTTTCGTGGTTTCGTAATATTTTTCTGGTATTTCTACGTTCGCAAATAGCGCTTTTACCAAAGTCGGTATCATCGTCATGAACATAGCGATGAATAATCCCATTAAAATAATCGTTATTATACTGTCATTTCGCATCAACAAACCGTCCATTAAAATGGTTGAATCATTTTGCGCCAAAGCCAAAGCAAGCCTATCTGCCCCCTCCCATTTACCGAATACCGCATTTAAGAACATTACAGAAAACGTAACGAAAACCCCAACCAAAGCTATCCCAGCGGTTGCTTTTACAACATCGTCTATCATCCGTTTAATGTTTCTTTTACCGTTTGGAAATATCGCCCACCCCTTAAACAACCATGACATCAGCATAAAAGGCAACATTACCAGATCCATTGACAGTTTTATAAAAACCTCTAAGAAATATAACGGGACCGGCAACAAAGCAAAGAAAAACAGCACTAATATTAATAAACCAGCAAAAAATATCGGAACATTCGGGAAAATCGGGATTTCCCATAAAAAATGATGCATATATTTTTCGTTAAACGCCATGTTTAACATGGTCCAACCAACAGTCATTCCAAGACCAGTCATCTGATGAACGTTTGCAATTTCACATGTTAAATTATGCCTAAGTTTTGGAGAAAACGCCCCAGCATTTGCGGCATCGACACTGGCAACGCTTGGGTCTGCTATTGCGGTCGCAACAACACATTTTGCGAACTCATCATTTCCAGCGACGACCCTATTTAAAGATAACCCCACGTTAAAAATAGGTTCTATCACAACATTAGTAATCAAACGAGGCAACGGTATTGCCAATAAAGCAGCAACCAAACCTAATTTTATAAATTTAGTACTAAAGTCACTTACAACAGACCATGGTTCTTCTATTTTTGCGTTTATAAAACCAGAAAACAAATTCCACGCAAACCATAATGCCATTAAACCGATTGATAAAGGCAGTATTACAGATCCCAGCGCACCATAAACTCGCGGTAACAAACCTGACATAGTCGCCATTATATCTGCAAACATTTGGCACGACCAACAACTGCTAAAAAAATTTAATGCGTCCGCCATGTTTACTGGGGCAGCCGTTCTATAAATAGAAAACCCCGCAATCACACCGACCCCAGCTATTGCCCCAACGACAAACGGAACGGCTGCCCCAGCAGAAAAAGGCAGCATAGATAAAAAAACAATCCAAAACTTTTTTAACTTATTCATCGTTTTAAGTATACCATATTTTGCCGTAAATGTGATATAATTGAAAAGATAAAAAATATTAGAGAGAATGATTTTATTCAAAAAAAGTTTTTACTCGCTATTGTTGCGCACGTTAACGCTTGCGTTTTGTGCATGTTGTTTGTTCGTACCGTCAATTGCAAATGCGGCAGAAAACAACATAGTAGACGCACTGAACTTAGCCCCAATTATTCCTATCGTTTTAGATTCATTAATGGCGATTGCAACCGGTGGGTATGATTTTTTTGTCGGCGGTGGTACAGGTATAATTTATATACTGGTATGGGGCTTTCTTGCTGTTTCTTTGTCACTGTACTTACTTAAAATGTATTTTCCGAAAACATGGGTATCTTTTTTCGGTTTCTCGGGTGGTGGCGAAATGTCCGATGGCGTTGAAGGAATGACCATAGCAAACAATATGCTAAAACCCTGTATCAGAGCCATAATTGCCGTGACGGTTTTATTACAACTTAAACCTGTATATCTAACAGAATGGTTAATAAATCCTTTTTTACAGTTTGGTTCTTTGTATACCCACAGCATAACAGAAACGATAAATGAAACGGGTGTTAACGCCCCAAAAATAGAATGTCCACCATCTGTAATAGAACAAGGTTGGATAACTCAAGAAAGTTGCGAATTTTTAGTTCAACCAGTATCCGACATATCACACGCGAATAATCAGATCATCAAAAGAGGTTTTGATTTCATAAACCAAGGTTTACGTGGTCTATTAACTCTAATTCCCCATGGCGGAGAAAACTTTTTAAATATAATCACGGGAATATTATTAATTTTCACTTTTGTTGCCAGCAATTTATTTATGGCATTATTAATAATACAGGCAATATTTAATTTTGGCATGGCGTTGGTACTTTACCCCTTTCAAGTATTAACATATGTCGTAAAACCAAGTGATAAATGGATGGACGTATGGCCCGCATTCGGCGGGATAACGAAAGCTTTACAAAAAATAGTAATCACTATGATTGCGTGCGCTTTCATATTATGCGTAAATCTTGCCGTAATCAAATCTTTGTTCCAATGGAGCTCTTCTGTATTTGTCGTCGCGGCTGGCGGCAGCGCGTCATCAAACGTACCAACAGCTATAAACGCCGGCATTGGCTTTGGTCAGCATTCTATCTTGTGGTTGTCATCGATTTTAACATTCTATTTAATGTTCCGTATATTTGAATTAACACGTGAACAACTGAACGCATACGTAGGCGAAGGTATGGATAAGCTATACAATCAAGTCAAAGGTGATTCAAAAACTATTATGAATAGAGCAAAAAGTATAGGATCTGCAATCAGTAACGTAATCGGTTGGAAGAAAAAGAAATGAACGAAGTTATAAATTCTTTTATTGATACCACCGTACAGTGCTATGGCTGTGCCGTGTTTGATCGTTTATTTCAGATTGTATCCAATACGGCGGCCGCCGTTTATACTAAACTTGCCATATTCTGCGTGGTTATATTCTGTGTTTTATTTGCGTTTTATGTCATAAATGCGGTATGGAAAAACTTAAAAGAAGATGTTCCAGATCCATTTTACCAGAAATCTATAAAACCTTTATTCATAAATTCAATCGTAGCATTGGCTTTTTTAAGCATGGGCGTAGCGTTACCAAGATTTATAACCAGTATAACTTTTGAACCAGTGGCGGACGTAACATTAATCTATACGCAAAGTATGTTACGTATAGATGATGAAACAGTTAATGAACAAGTAACATATCAACCGACTGAAATGTCTGACGATGGTTTTTATCGTCCGCAATTACGCGATAAAATAATAATGTTAATGAAAACGACAATTACGCAGTTTCAATCTTATATGAAGCTTGGTATTGCGGTTATGGATAAGGCGTTTTCATTAAAAGCGTTGTTGGGTATAGGCTCTTTAATAAAACACATAATTTTATTCTTCATAGGTGCATACTTATTTTATGGTTTCTTCAAATTTTTCGTAAGATTCTGTTTTTATTTTGCCGACATAATTGTTGCAATGACTTTCTTTGCTTTCTTTTTCCCGCTATCTTTAATATTAGTTGCGTTTAAGGGAGGAAGCGCACCGTCATGGATGTCTTCTCTTGGTAAAAACGTTGGTACACAACAGTTTAAAAAGTTAATAAACTCTATAATTGCGCTTGCCTCTGCAGTGATAACCTACATTATTATAATGGTAATAATTGCAAAGTTCTTTTCTGCACCGGGGCAAAGCACCGCAGAAATTATAGAACTTATAACCACAGGGCAAATATTTGCCGGTGATTTATCTGGTGATAACCTTGCGGCTATGACACTTGGTGGGTGCATAATTCTTGTTTATGTGTTAAACTTTATATACGATCAAATCCCGCAAGTAACTTCTATGATATTAGATTCATTCGGCGTATCGGAAGAAAATAGATTAAGCGAAACGTTGGCTGACGACGCGATGAAGCTGACGACGAACATAATAAACTCTGCGAAAAATATAGGTAAAAATATTTTAAGCGGCGGGGAAGGACAAAAAAACAAAGAAGGCGAAAACCAAACGCAAAATAAAAAATGAAATCAAAATTAATCATGATTGCCATAAAATTTATTATGGGCGCAATTGCGTTAGGTATTGGTATATGGTATTTATCGTCATCTATTGGTGGTGCCGCTATAACTTATACAAGTCTTGATGGTTTTATGGGGGCCATTGGCGTCAACGACGGCAACATCGCATCTGCGAACGGCTGCTTTTTATGCGGGTATATTGAACAATTATTTGCAGTAATTGGTAATGCTGCAGAAATGTTCTGGACAGCGATGGTCGATAACATTTGGATATTAATGGCCGTTGGCTTTGGGGTCTTTTTACTGGTTTACACCACGCAGTATATTTTAGACGCCGCAAAAAAAACAGCGACTTTAGACGAAAGCGAAAAGAAATTAGAGTTAAAAGCATGGTTTGATAAAGTATGGCGTCAGGGGGCTCGTGTATTAATCGTAGGCGCATTAATGGGGGCTCTTGGCATTGGCGGAACCACCGCATTAAAAACAGTATCAAACATAACCATTACGCCGGTATTATTCGTTGGCGCAGAATTATCAATGGCTGCAACGGGTGTATCTGACGCCGCACAATGTGGGGCATTATCTACCACTAATGAAAACAGTGATATTCTGAACCCAATTTTACAACCATTTATGTGTGTAATGGGTAATATAAACAGCGTAATGCTTGCCGGTGCAGCAGGTGGTTTTTCTTTGATGAATTATGCATGGTTAGGTCTGGGTGGTGGCGCTTTTACTTGGATTGCGGGCCTGGCACTAGTTTTAATGTTTCTTATCATAGGTTTTGATTTAGTATTTCAAATTCTTTCTGTTGTATTCAAATTAGTGTTTTTAATAATATTTTTACCTTTGTTACTGGCAGCAGCCGCATTTGAACAAACCTGGTCATTAGCCAGCGGCGTTGTAAAAAATGCTATAAATATGCTGGTAAACTCTGCAATAAAAATAGTAGGTATTACGTTAAAGGTCATAATTATTTATGCAATAGTTGCATATTCAGCAGATTCTTATTTTCCTGGTCCACGAGACGGGTACAGCGCGATCTTACCACCGCTGCTTGGACAGCAGATTGAAAACCCAGACGCTAAGACAATGTCTGTTATGAACGTCTTTTCTACATGCGAGAAGGTTGCCACAGTGGACGGTGAAATAGATTCAGATAAATTTAAATCTTGTTTTACCGCGCAACGAGCCCAAGTAGAAAATCAATATCCTGGTGCTTTTGACTTTATGAAAGACGGTTGGGACTTTTTGTTGATGATGTTCTTAATATACTTCTTATATTTTTATGCGATTAAACCTAAGGTTGACAGCTTAATAACAGCAGAAGGGAAAGAACAATTTGACTTCGGCACGTGGGCAAAAGATTTAGGAAAAACAATATGGAATAGTCCAAAGCAAATATTTGAAAAGGTGTCAAAAGCACTTGGTAAACAATGATTAAGGCATTAAAAAAATTTTTTACTAAGATACTAACCGCAACGATTGCCGGTCTGCTTATCATGTCTTCTCCAACAAGCGCTACAACAAACGTTCCTTTTACTGAGGTTGGTGATTATGGTGATTGGTTGACACCTGATAACTTAGAAGAATTCAATCTTAGCATTGGTTCTGACATGACAGAATTTCAAGAACCTTTTCAACAAAATCAACTTGTACCGGATTACGTTCCGATTGAAGCAAAAGTTGGTCTTGCCATGATGAACGGACTATCCATGGTTGCAGAAGTCCTAGATTCTTCGCTTGTACGATTTGCCATTATATTTATGGTTCTTGCGTATATATTATGGATAATGTTTGAAACCTATAACATGATGACCAAAGGTTCCAGCGCAATGGAACTTGGCGTAAACATAGTAAAGAAAGGTGCAGTGGTTGCAATTTGGTCCATTATATTGGTACAAGGTCCCGCACAAGTATTTATGTGGATTATGGGGCCAATAATTAGCATAGCAACTTATATGTCTGATTTAATATTAAATGCCGTAACAAATACCATCGGTGTGGATTTACCAGACACCTGCACTGCAATTCGTGACTACGCCGCATCAAACGCATCAAGTAATATGATAATAGACGCAACAGCCGCCGCTGATATGCTTTGCGTTCCCACACGTTTATCAGGATTTTTTACAACGGCCGTCGCGGTTGGTTGGAAATGGCTAATTGCCGGCATTGGTACCAGCGCATTTACTATGTTAGTTGGCGCCATATTTATTGTTCTGTTCGTATACAATGCTTTTAAATTTACGCTTATGGGTTTCGGTGTCATAATGGATTTGTTTTTAGCCGTAATCATGCTGCCATTTACGGCCATTGCAGAAACAATAAAACAAACTTCTTATAAGGGAATTGCAGGGGACATTTTTAACGGTTTCTTGGGGCTATTCAAACCAGAATCATTGTCCAGACAGATTCAACGTTTTATAGACGCAGCAATTTATTTTGTATCATTGTCCATTGTAATTGCGTTATGCGCAGCGTTATTATCGGGAACCATCAATATAAATATGTCTACGGACATACCAACACTAGAAAACACCGGATTTATAGTTACTTTGCTAACTGGTTTATTGGTTGCCTACCTAGCTAATATTACTGATAAAACAGCAGCAGATTTAGGAGGTAAAATCAATGACAGTTTCAGCAAACAAGTTAGCGGCGACATTAAAACCTTATGGGATAAGGTATACGGACAAGGTAAAGACATAATAAAAAGGATTCGTGAAAAGAAATAAAAAATCCGCAAAACGCGGATTTTTTAATCAATAAACTTAACATACTGATAAGCGACTTTTTTTATTCCGCGTGATTTAAAAGCCACTGTTAAAATACCATCGTTTTCTTCTATAACAACCCCGCGTCCCATTTCTTCATGCTCTACCAATCTGCCGACAGCGGAAGTTTTCTTTATCTTTTCACGATTTACTTTCGGTTTGCTTTCATAAGACGTCGGTATACCGCGATATGCATATTGATATGAATTTGGGGTTCCCCCTTGAAAATCAAGAAAACTATTATCCATTTCAGTAATAAATCTACTTGGTGAATTATATTGACGTTTTCCAAAAACCATGCGTGACATAGTATTTATTATTATTACTCGCCTACGTGCACGAGTAATTGCCACATATGCCAACCTACGTTCTTCTTCTATACCGCCAGACTGAACCGCCATATCGTTCGGGAAAATACCTTCTTCCCATGCTGGTAAGAAAACGGTATCAAATTCTAAACCTTTCGCAGCGTGAATTGTCATTATATTCACTACGTCATGTAAAGAATCTAACCTATCTTGTACGTCATCATCAGTCATCATCAATGCAGCGTGTTCTAAAAATTCTGGTAAAGAATCGTATTTAGATATTACATTAGTAATTAATTCGCGTATATTATCCAATCTGTCAGACGCATTAACATCACTAGAATCTCGCCACATTTGAATATACCCTGCGGAATCCAATAATTTTTGAGCCACATCAGCAGGCGGTAAAACGGACCAATCAAAATCAAACGCATTTAAAAAAGCATCTGCCGCAATTCGCTGCTTACCCGACAAAGGAACTTTACGTAACCCCTCCATCAATGTACTACCAGCAGCACGCGCTTTTGCAATCGTAGACGGTCCTATATGACGGCTAGGCTTTCCAACGATACGTATAAACGATATATCATCAAATGGGTATACAAGCAAACGCAAATACGCAATTGCATCGCGAATTTCTGCCCGATCATAGAACTTAGTGGCACCGACTAACCTATATGGTATACCGCGCGACGTAAATTCTTCTTCAAATAGACGAGATAAACTGGCTGCGCGTATTAACACAGCATAAATAGAATACGATTCTTTTTCGCCTTTACGCATAATGGTATCTGCGATCAATCTAGCCTCATCAAAATCACTTGGAACGGTTAAAACATATACCGGTTCACCAGCTATTACGTCAGGCAAAGAATGTAAATCTTTACCAAGCCTTCCCGCATTATGATGTATTAAAGAATTTGCCGCCCCAAGAATATTTGGCGTACTACGATAATTTGTTTCTAACCGTATTATTTGAGCACTGGGGAAGTTTTTTTCAAAATTCAAAATATTTTTTATTTCAGCACCACGCCAAGAATAAATAGATTGGTCATCATCACCAACGCAACATATATTAGGGTTATCATTATTCGCAGTCAACTTTTGTAAAAATTGCATCTGCGCGGCATTAGTATCTTGAAATTCATCTACCAATATATACTTGAATTGATCCTGATATCTTGCCAAGACATCTGGCATAGACTCAAACAACTCTAAAACCTTTAATATGATGTCACCGAAATCAACCGCACCAAGCCGGGATAATTCCGTATTATACGCATCTAATATTTTTTTTGCTGTAACTGATGTCTGTTCTTCACCGTGCAATCCTTTATCTTTAATTGCAGAAATACGTTCTATCCAATCACCTGGGTTAAAATCTTTTATATCTAAACCTATATCAGATAAAACGTGCTTTAAAACTGTTTTCTGTTCGTCTTCGCCATATATCAAGAAATCTTTACGCAGTCCGACCGCAGCAGAGTTTGCCCGCAAGATTCGCAAGCATATAGAATGAAAAGTGCCGCACCATATATCAGCCACATACCAACCTTCACCATCCGAAAATGAAGCAAGACGATTTTTCATTTCATTTGCGGCTTTATTAGTAAACGTAAGCGCTAAAACCTGCCACGGCAAAGCCAAAGAATTATGCAGAATATAAGCAACACGCGTAGTCAACACGCGCGTTTTTCCTGTTCCCGCCCCAGACAGCACCAGTAACGGTCCTTCTGTTGTTTCAACGGCTAATTTTTGTTCTGGGTTAAGATTTTCTAGCATTAAATTCACCAAACCATTATAATACACAAAACGAACTTATCAAAAATATATTTTACGAGGAAGGGAAATGGGGCGCGTCATATGCTTTGACATAGAAACAACTGGATTAGAATATATGCGCGGCGATCGCTGCATAGAAATAGGCGCAGTTGAAATGATAGATGGTAAACTTACCGATAATTCATTTCATGAATACATCAATCCAGACGGGAAAATAATCCCACCCGATTCGTACATGGTTCATAAAATTTCTAACGCGTTTTTGGAAGACAAACCAAAAATGTCAGTTATCGCACCAAAATTTTTAGAGTTTATAGGTGACAGTCCGGTCGTTGCACATAACGGGCTAGATTTTGACTTTCCATTTATAAACTATGAACTGCAGATGGCTGGTTTACCACAAATACCGCGCACGCAACAGTTTGATTCCATCGTAATTGCGCGCAATCGCGTTTTCGGCCCCAAAAGTTATTCTTTGGACGCGTTGGCAAAATGGTATGGTATATCACTTACCGCACGTGCAGATGCGCATGGCGCGTTGATTGACGCAGAAATTCTGGCAAAGGTATATAAAGAGCTTGAAAATACTGCACCTGCACCAGATGTTTCTGACATAATAACACAACAACATGACGCGTTTCTTGCACATCCAAAAATAGGAAACGATTTCCCGTATCGTAAATTCCAAGCACACGAAGATGAATTATCAAATCATAAATCGTTTATGGAAAAGTTAATGGCTTAAAAAAAAACGACGCTTAATGTCGTTTTTTTTATGTTGTTTCATCACTGCTTGTGTCTTTTACACATTTACCGTCTTGTATTATATATCCACCGGCCGTATCACATTCACATACACCATTAGATAACTTATAACCCGTATTGCATGTACATGTACCATAAGAGTTACGCGTAGCGTTTTCTTGACACTGCGCCAGACATTGTGTCCCCCAAGGCGTATAACCCGTATTACATTTGCAGCGTTCATTCACATAGTCATTCTCGCCAGCAACACCAGACTCAGATTGATACGTAGAATTATCTGGACACAGCAACGACTGATAGAACATTTCCGATATACTATTTATACATTTATCGTCTTCATGAACACCAGATTGTGAAACAGGGCAACTAGCTTCATCGTTATCAAACACTGCGTACGCGCAAGTCAAGGCAACGTTTCGACAAGCCCCACGCATTACGTTATAAATACTGTTTATGCTGGCACTGGTCGACCATGCATTTACTTGCGTTACCTGCTGGTTATAGCAAGTTGCAATATCTAACATACAATTAGATGCATAGTCTGATATAATCTGACGCTGCTGAGCCTGAATATTTACCATTGCCCGCTGTACGTAATTCACAACAATGTCATTAAAGCTTTGATAGTTTCCTTTATCGTCATATGTATAGGCCTGACATTTATCCAACACCGCACGACATAAACCTTCGTCAGTTACTTCTTGCTTAGTACCAATTTTCTGCAACAAGTATTTTACAATGCACGCGCCATTATTACCTGTTTTATCTTCCCCTTCAGCATCGGCAACGCAAGAATTTCCGCTTATACTCATTGAATAAGAATTCTTTAAAAACTTTTCAGTTACCAAGGCATTATTATAATTTTCCATAAAGTCAGTTATATCTGTAATATCCTGTCCAAGTACAACTTCCCCATTTTCATCAATATATTTCTTCGTCGGGTCTAAGCACTTTGTATAATCTGCACCACAGACCATTTCATCTGTCATACATGTATCAAGTGCCGCGATACATCCCTTTGCGTCGTATTGATTCTTATTCTGCAATACCGCGAGACGCGCTTTTTGTAACATTAAATTAGCACTACGAACGTTGGATACTAATGTTTCGTTCATCTTTGTTAGTCCCTGTTCATAGGCTATACAATCTTTATCTATGGCCAAATCATAATTTCCACTTATCTGATCAATATTTGCCCCCGCGGCTTGACATTGATTCAAAACTGTCTTACAGCGATTTTTTGCCGCGTTATATAAATCCGAACCACGTAAATTTGAAAAACTTGTCGTACCTGTATTCAAAAAGTCTAAGCTGAATATATCGGCTGTATCAGAAGAAAAATCTAAATCCATATCCAAACCGAACGCCGACGAATTATAAGAAGAATAAGTACTGCTGGAAGGATCACGAATAAGCGCTTCGATTTCTTCCAACATGTTACGCGTTTCAGACGTATCCTTTGAACCGTTCAGTGCTTCTTCCGCCTCTGTTTCCGTCATTATTGCGCGTATTTCGTCCGCAGACAAACCAACATAACGAATACGTTGCGCAACTTCGTTTAATTGATTGTTTGCATCTGTTACTGCCTCTTGCACGCGAGTATAATTTGAAAGGTTTGCCGAACAAGAACAACGCCCCTGATTAGCATCAATAACGGCACAGAACTGATCCATACAATCGTTATATTGCTGCTGGCAAGACGTGTTTAAATCAGACGTTAACTCCAAACGTTCTTTCGCCTCTGATATAGATTCTGACGTTGCAACCGTCGCCGCCCTTGACTGTACACCACGAATTTCTTCATCAATATTTGACCCGGTTTTTGTCGTTGTACCCGCAATTGTCGCACGACCACCAACCTCTGCCGTAGACGGGCGAAGTGTTATCCCGGCCCTACGAACAGCAGGGTTATTGTTAATGCTTGCTGCTTCGACCCTTGGGTTTCTACCAACCGTATTAACGGTCGCTTCAAGATTTTCACGTGCGCTATTTGCGCTTGTCTGTGCAACACTTGACCGAGACGCAGACGCAGAATTAACAACCGCTGAAGAACCACGTGACGATGATGTTGTTGATGTAGACGCAGTACCGTTTTCTAACGACAAAACACGTGCCCCCACTCTAACAGTGTTTGCAGAATCAGTTGTAACATCTTCAGCAGCAGTACGACTTACTACATTTCGAGAACTTTCATCACGCGCAGACGCATCACTTGTTTCCGCAGTAACAACCTGTTGTGTCACAGCAGACGACGTCGTTCTAGAAGGTTGCGCCCGCGTTACTGTACTTGCCGTTCCACGCGCGGTTGCCCCCCCCTGAGATGAAGACGTATCAGACGAAGGTATTACACGAGATACAGTCATAGAACTACCGTCTGCAAACGCAAACGGTGCAGAAAATGCAATCAAGAAAAAGCACAACGGCAATCTTCTCATATTATTATCTAATTATAACACAACTGTGCTTGACATAAAAGATGAAAAAATATTTATTCAAATAAAAAATCCGCCGACGGCGGATTTTTTATTTGTCTTCAGATTCAGGTATAACAGAAACTGTTTTTCTGTCACCAAGACCCTTTTTAAATTTCACAATGCCCGCAATTTTTGCAAACAAAGTATGATCTTTACCCATACCGACATTCAAACCAGGATGAACAGACGTACCACGCTGACGAATGATGATATTTCCTGGAATTACACGACTGCCACCAGATTTCTTAACGCCTAATCTGCGTCCTGCCGAGTCACGTCCGTTGGTAGTTGCCGAACCAGCTTTCTTATGTGCCATAATTAAACTCCTTTTAATTTCTGATTATTCTGATTTATACACCAGAAATTAACCTTTAATTTCTTTTATCTTCAATACAGTGATGTACTGACGATGACCTTTTGTGCGACGATAGTTCTGACGACGCTTTTTCTTAAACACCAAAACTTTATCCGTACGTTTCTGTTCCAAAACTTCAGCAACAACTTTGGCACCATCAACGAATGGGGTACCAACTTTGTCATCCAACATCAAAACCTGGTCAAATTCGACTTTACCATCGGCATTCAGTTTTTCAACTTTTACAATATCCCCCGCCTGAACGCGATATTGTTTGCCGCCGGTTTGAAAGATTGCAACGTTGCTCATTTTCTTTCTCTTTTGTATTGTTCTTGTTCTATTTTGTCTAAAAGTTTCTACAAAAATAACATTTTTTAATAAAAAGTCAAGCGTTTTGCATAAATTTTTCTACAAACTTGCATTTTCGCGATAAAAAACCGCCCAATCGGGCGGTTTTATAATCCTTATACCTTCTATTGCGCAACACATGCACCGTTTTGTACGGTATAACCAGATTTACAAGACACAAGGCTGCAGCCTGTCCAAGACTGGCTTGACGTATTCCATGTTTGCGTTGCAGACTGTGCATTCGGGTCAGAATGCGTGCAAGACTTCGTATTTGGAACGCAACTATTACCTTCCAAATGCTGCCCTGACGGACAAGTCATTGATGACCAGCCACCATTAGAATTTGTACTTACCCAATTACGAACGCCATCAATATTATACTTCTGCAGGCAGGCCTCACGCAACGCAGTAGAAGAACCTTCTGTTGCATCTTTCGCATATGCGCCATCTAAGATTTCTGCCAACGTTATGATATTGCGACAAGTATTTGTTTCATAATTCGTCGTATTTTGACATTGAGTTTTCGGATCGTCCTCTTTATCAATTACTGCCTGCAACGAATTATTAGGTGCCCCACAAATCATTTCTTCATAACAATGCGGTACATTTGATACCTGTGCACAATAAGTCTTTATACGGCTTGTGCTCCAAGAAGAATTTGCGGATTCTTGAGTCGTATAGCAATCATACAACTCTGCCAAGCATTCACCAAAGTTATCAATGGCATTATTATATGCGCTGCTTATACTTTCTTGTTCTTCTTGATAGAATTCCATACGTTTCTGCTGCAAAGCCTGCTGTGCCGCAACTTTTTGATAACCGATATTTTGTGCGGTTGTGCTTAATTGATCTCCATAAGCATCACAATCGGCATTTGCATCCAACGCATACTTTTGCATAATGCTTCTACGAGCATCCGCCACAGGTTTACGCAAATCTGCGTATGGGTCACCTGATGCCGTTGTATAACCAAAACAAGTTGCAGAATTAGATGCTGTATATCCCGTATCTGACGTAATGAAATTTAATTCATACGTACCTGTGTTACTTACAGAAATATAACTGTTATAATTATAAGGACATTGTGAACGACCGTTACCACATTTTGTACCGCCAGACGGTGGTGTACCGCAAGCCTCATAAATACCGTTAAAACAAGAATCTAATACGCGGTTACATACATTATTATGAGCATATTCAAATAATTCATAACCCCAAGTTTCGGCCAAAGAATCTTTCAAGTTTTCTGAATCAGCAAATGCACCGTCAATACCAGCCAAACTACCAACAACATTCGTCAGGTTATCAAAGGCACTTGTTAAACTGTCGGTATCATCTGTCAATATGGTCAAAGTTTGTTCTTTTGCATCTGCCCAAGATTGCAAAGACGCCAAAATATCACTACTTGATCCATCTATATTTGATATATCAAATCCAAAATTATTTCCAGATTGTGAACAATAAGACGGTTGCGCGCAAGAACTTAGCGTTGTACCGTTTGAACCATAAATACCGTGAGCATAACACCATTCAATCGCTTCATCAGAAGATTGACCGTATTGATTAGTAACTTCTTGCCACGACACGCAATTCATAACCATTTCTGCGTCTGTTAATTGAAACGCCTGACTTACATCTTTACCTTTTGTTGCAATCAACAACGCTAATTCACCGGATACTTGAATCAATTCTTCGTTTGCTTTTTCCAGTGCGGCTTCAGCTTCAGCAAACGCTTTCACGCGCCCGGCGCAAGCACAACGACGTTGCGCCGCATTACGAGCCGTACAAATTTCATCCATACAGGCATAATATGATTCCATACAATTATTATATGCCTCTGCAGAAATCAAACCTGTAGAAGAATCTATAATATTTGAATAATTGCCTGTATACAATTTACTTTGCAGATAAGTATACGTATTTGTTGCGGCGGAATTACTGCCACGTATAGCACTGCCCTGCAATGAAATGCGCGCCGACGTATTAGGCGTTGTTGCAGTACGAGAAACCACGCTTCTTGCAGAATTTACAACATTTGAAGATGTTGCGCGAGATACAACATTACGAGAAGCCCCCCCACGAGATGAGGTTGCAGCAGAACTTGTATTTGCACGAGAAACCGTAACACTTGGACGCCCGGATGCAGCTGTCGTTGTTGTCGTAGGCATTGCTGTAGTACGAGATGTTACCGTACGTGCAACAGATGCGTTGTTATTAGATGCCGTTGTACCACGAGAAACAACGTTTGAAGACGTACTGCGCGCCACGGCCGGCCGCGAAGACGACCGAACATTGCTGCTAGAACGCGGCGATTGTACGGTACTTGTTGTTGCTGTATTTGTCGGCGCTATGGGATCTGCAAACACGGCACGCATAGATATCAATGTAGAACAAACGAAAAACGCCCCTGCCAATAAGAATACTGTTCCCATGGCGTTTTTACAATGTTCTGCGAAATTTCGGCTTTTCATAAATACTCTCCTGTGTCCCGGGAACGTCCGGAAAACTAGCTGTTTAACGGTACGGCCATCCACAGACCTCCCGCCCATTTTTTATAATTATAACATTTTTGACGCGCCCTGTAAATAAGAAAACCAGTGCTTTTTGCATCGGATTTTTTTATTATTTGTTTGTAATTATTTATAGTGTATAATTACCTGCAAATGAAAAAGATTTATGTATCGTTTTTATTGATAATAACTTTGCCCGCATTTGCGGATTCCATTAAAAGTAACCCTATGTTCGGTAACGACACAGATAACGCTGTTGCTTTATACGTTTCACAAGGTACAAGCCCCGGTTCTTTGTTAAAACTTATCAATCCTTTTTTGTGGGATTTTGAACCTATGACGAATTTTATGGTACAATATAGTCAACCAATGGAAATATTTCGTCTGCCATCTCGTATGAATATTTCACTTGTTCAGAACCTAGGTTACAGCCATGATGATGGTTTAAACTTTATTGCAGCGGGCATTTCGTGGGACGTATCACTTGTAGATTGGCATGGTTTTTATATAGGCGTTGGAATAGGACCGTATATGAGGGATTCTGGCGACCGATATGTAGAAAGCCGTTTGGTATTTGGTGAACGGGTATTCATAGGAAAAAACATTTCTGACCGTTGGCGCATAGAATGGTTTACACAACACTTTTCTAACGGCAGTTTTACAGAAATAAATCGCGGTTTTAACTTTACGGGACTTGCGATAAATTACAGTTTTTAATTCAAAATAAAAAACGCCCTTTCGGGCGTTCTTTTTACTTATTACGCGGGAATTTAACCGCTGCCTGTGCGGCCGCCAAACGTGCAATTGGCACACGGAACGGACTGCATGATACAGAGTTAAATCCAACCTTGTGGAAGAATGTGATGGATTCTGGATCACCACCATGTTCCCCACATACGCCAAGATGTATATGTTCACCTTTGGTCTTACGCGCTTTTTCAACCGCATCTTTAATCAAGATACCAACGCCTTCCTGGTCAACAGACGCAAATGGGTCTGCAACATATACCCCGCGCGCACGGTATTCGTCTAAGATTTTACCGGTATCATCACGAGACATTCCCAATGTCGTCTGCGTTAAGTCGTTTGTACCGAATTCAAAGAATTCACAGCTTTCAGCAATTTCATCAGCTAATACTGCCGCACGCGGTAATTCAATCATCGAACCAACCGTATATTCAACGCTGTCACCTGTTTCTGCAAACAACGCAGCAGCACTGGCGTCAATAACGGCTTTAACAATATCAACTTCTTTCTTAGAACCAACCAATGGTACTTCGATTTCAGGGAACACGCGAATACCCGCATTCTTGCATTCCAGCGCAGCAGACAAGATTGCACGAGTCTGCATTTCGCAGATTTCTGGATATGTAATTGCCAATCTGCAACCACGATGGCCCAACATCGGATTCTGTTCATGTAAAGCCTCTGCACGCGCCTTTACGAATTCAACAGACTTGCCAATATGATCGGCCAATTCTTTAATATCAGCTTCTGTATGAGGCAAGAACTCATGTAGCGGTGGGTCAATTAAACGAATTGTGACCGGCAGACCGTCCATTATTTTGAATAATTCTACGAAGTCCGCTTTCTGATAAGGCAACAATTTTGCTAATGCAGCGCGTCTGCCTTCAACATCTTCGGCTAAAATCATCTCTCTCATATCCTGAATACGATTTGGATCAAAGAACATATGTTCGGTACGCGCCAAACCGATACCTTCGGCACCAAAGTCGCGTGCTTGTTTCGCATCTTTTGGTGTTTCAGCATTTGCTTTGACGGTCAAGTCTTTGATTTCATCGACCCATTTCATCAATGTACCAAAGTTACCAGTTAGTTCTACAGATACAGTTGGAACCTGCCCTTCGATAATCTGACCTTTTGCACCGTCAATGGACACCCAATCACCTTCTTTGATTACTGCACCGCCAGTTGTTTTCATGGTCTTGGTTTCGTAATCAATCTTGATGTCAGGAGAACCAGATACACAAGGAGTTCCCATACCGCGCGCAACGACCGCAGCATGTGATGTCATACCACCGCGCGCCGTAATAACACCTTCTGCAGCGTTCATACCGGCAATATCTTCTGGTGATGTTTCAACGCGGATAAGCATAACTTTCTTACCTTCTTTGGCCCACTTTTCTGCATCTTCTGCATTAAACACAGCCTGACCAACCGCGGCACCTGGAGATGCAGGTAAACCTGTCGCAATAACTTTCTTTTCCGCCTTTGGGTCCAACATAGGATGCAACAAGTGATCTAACTGGTCTGCACCAACGCGCAGAATAGCTTCTTCTTTTGTTAGCAAGCCTTCTTCTACCATTTCAACAGCCATACGAACAGCCGCTGCTGCTGTACGTTTACCGTTACGGCATTGCAACATCCACAATTTACCATGTTCAATAGTAAATTCCATATCTTGCATATCTTTATAGTGCTTTTCCAATTTTTCGCGGACGTCACATAATTCTTTATAAACTTCCGGCATAGCTTCTTCCAAAGATAAACGACCAGAATCATCTTTGCTCATAGGCTGTGGTGTACGAATACCTGCAACAACGTCTTCACCTTGGGCATTAATTAAGTATTCACCATAATATTTGTTTTCACCTGTTGCTGGATCACGACTGAAGCATACACCAGTTGCAGAATCATCACCAGAATTACCGAATACCATCGCCTGAACGTTTACAGCAGTACCCCAATCGCCTGGAATATTGTTCAACTTACGATATGTAATAGCTTTTTTAGACATCCAGCTTCCGAATACGGCACCGATACCTAATTTCAGCTGTTCCCATGGATCTTGTGGGAAAACCTTACCAATCTTGATGCCGATTTCTTTGAACTTTTCAACTAATTCTTTTAAGTCATCAGCTGTTAATTCTGTATCAACTTTATAACCTTTATCTTCCTTCATACGTTCCAAAGTATGCTCAAACAAATCAATATCTGCGCCCAATACAACGTCCGAGAACATCATGATAAAACGACGATAAGAATCATATGCGAAACGTTCGTTACCAGAATGTTTTGCCAACGCTTTAACTGTTTCGTCATTTAAGCCTAAATTTAGAACTGTATCCATCATGCCCGGCATAGAAACGCGAGCACCAGAACGCACAGAAACCAACAATGGGTTTTCCATATCCGCGAACTTTTTACCCATAATGGCTTCAATGTGTGCAACACCTTGACGTACCTGATCCATTAAATCTTCTGGATAAGTTTGATTATTATCATAATAGTATGTACAAACTTCCGTAGTTACTGTAAAACCAGCGGGAACTGGCAATCCTACTAAATTCATTTCAGCCAGGTTCGCACCTTTACCGCCAAGCAGATTTCTCATATCTGCTTTACCTTCGGCATTACCATTACCGAAAGTATATACCCATTTATTACTCATATGGTTTCTCCTTGTTTAAAACGCCTAGAGATTCTGCGGTAATTTAACCTGAAATGCAAGAGAAAATCATATTTATTAATAATAATTTTAACTTTACATATAAGATTTAGCTTTTATACTTTTTATCATGACAAATTTAAAAGATTCTTTTTTTATAAAAAAACTAAACGAGCACTTATCGCGTGGCGGCATCATCGCATTTCCAACTGATACAGTATGGGGACTTGGTGCGTTACCAACGCGTAGTGGGGCAGACGCTATATTTGAATTAAAGCACCGCCCAAAAGAAAAGCATCTTATCATTATGTCTGATAGCCTTGAACATATAAAGAAGTACATGTCCGACTATCCGAACAAAGCTTTTGGTTTGGCAGAAAAATATTGGCCAGGGGCTTTAACAATTGGTATACCTGTTGCGGAAACAGATTCAATGTCTTTTGGTGGTGTTCGCGTTCCAAACTATAAACCCTTTCAAGAATTATGTTCTGTCATAGACGGTCGTTGTTTGGCTACGACTTCTGCAAATATTTCCGGTCAACCGCCATTAACTTCTGCCGAAGAAATAAGAAAACAATTTCCAGATATAATAGTAATTGATAACGCATTTGATAAAATTGGTGGTGCCCCAAGTACCGTTGCGATATTGAACGGTGACGAAATAAAAATCGTTCGTCAGGGCGCCGTTGAAATTAAATAGGTTTACTTATAAATTTACTATCTTTAATAGCAAAGCGCCAAGGCAATTCCGCATCTGCTCCGGCATAGTCAATACCAATTCTTTTGCCCGTTACAATTTCTGGTTCAGAATCTCGCTGTTCTATCCACATTTTTTTACTATTACATAAATCTATTTTGTTATCCGCACGCGTAATTCTTAAAAAACGCGTCAACTTACCTGGGCCTTCGCATCCCTTATGTTCTAGCGCACGAATTAAAACAGCAGCAGCCGCACCATTTTTACCCAGCACAATGTTCAACATATCATACATACCATAACAAAGATAAACGTACGTATGCCCGCCAGCTAAAAACATGGCATCATTTCGAGCGGTACATTTGCCGCCAAACGCATGGCACCCTCGTTCTGAATCAAGGTATAATTCTAATTCACAAATACGTGCCCGAAAAACTGTACCGTCATCGCGCCGCATACAAAAATAAGCACCGACTAATTGCTGCGCGACATCAATCGGATTTTGTAAAAAGAAATTGCGATTAAGTTTCATAATGTATATAAAACGCCCGTAAGGGCGTTTGTTTTATTTTTGTCTTTCCATTATAGTACGGATACACGCAATGACTTTTTTATCGTTATAAATTTGATGTACTGTTTCTGCAGCAGCAATTTGGGCGACCTCTGTAATTCTAAAATATAATTTATTACAAATCCAACCTGTTTGGCCGTTTTCAAATTTTACGTTATACCAGATTACACGATTAGACTCATCACGTGCAGCCACTTTCGGTTCCATGACTGGCTGGGTTGGTGAATTATATGGTATTACGCTATTAGCAGCAGTTTTAATTTGCACCTCTACCAAATTCAAAGGTTTACCATTAACAGATTGCCTTGCCCAAAAATTTTTAGCCAACTCAAAATTATATTGCGTCATGCTGATTTTTGATTGCAATCTTCCACGGAAATATCTATTACCTTTTTCATCTGCGGTATGCACGCCATCTTTATCTATAATAATGCTGTATTTATCTTTTACTAGACTAGATTTTCTAATTGTTTTATCTGTACGCATAATTAACCCCTAGTTAAATCAGCATAATTTTATAAAAAGAAAATCGTAAATCAATATAAAGTTATTAAAATTTAATAAAACCCTACATAAATAAAAAAAATTGAACAAAAAAACCGCCACTTGGGCGGTTAAAATTCGGTTTTTATATCGAACTGGATTTATTCTGGCGACGACCTACTCTTCCGTGGCTGAAGCCA
>CALXMS010000005.1 GCA_944389535.1 uncultured Alphaproteobacteria bacterium
GTGTCAGATAAGTGTAGCGGCTGGTAAATATATAGCGACTGTGAATAGCTCTACTCAATCGACATGTACTGCCGGTTACGCGTGTCCTGGTGGATTAGTAAATTATGGTTCGACAGGTATACGTAATCAATGTACTGGCGCAACATATGCCGGTTCAGGTGCAAGCAGTTGTTCTAATTGTCCAAGTGGATATACAGCGAACACGACAGCAGGAAAGACGGCAGCAAGCGCATGTCAGATAAGTGTAAGTGCCGGTAAATATATAGCGACTGCAAATAGTGCGACCCAATCTACGTGTACAGCTGGTTATGCCTGCCCCGGTGGATTAGTAAATTATGGTTCTACAGGGAAACGCACTCAGTGTACAGGTGCAACATATGCTGGTTCTGGTGCGAGCAGTTGTTCTAACTGTCCGAGTGGTTATGATGACGACACGACTGCCGGGAAGACAGCAGCAAGTAGTTGCAAGATAAGTGTTGCTGGTGGTAAGTATATAAAAACTGCAAACAGTGCGACTTTATCCACTTGTTCGGCGGGTACATACAAAGCAGCACATACAGTAAGTTATGGAAGTACATCAAGTTGTAGTGCATGTACTGGACGAACTAAGTATAGTGCTGCTGGTGCAAGTGCGTGCAGTACGGTAAGCAGTGGATATTATTCAACTGGCTGTAACACCAGTAACAATAACTGTACTGGTCAAAGGCAGTGTACTGGTGCGACGTATTGTAGCAGTGGTGTTCAATATAGTTGTCCAAGTGGATATACAGCGAACACAACGGCTGGTAAGACTGCGGCAAGTGCGTGTCAGATAAGTGTTGCTGGTGGTAAGTATGTAGGTACAGCAAACAGTGCGACTTTATCTACATGTGCGGCTGGTACATATAAAGCGGCCCATACGGTAAATTATGGAAGTACATCAAGTTGTAGTGCATGTACAGGTCGTACTAAGTATAGTGGTGCTGGTGCAAGTGCATGCAGTACGGTAAGCACGGGTTATTATACGACCGGCTGTAACACCAGTAACAATAACTGTACAGGTCAAAGTCAGTGTACCGGTGCGACCTATTGTAGTGGTGGTGTGCAAAATTCATGTCCAAGTGGTTATACGGCGAACACGACAGCAGGAAAGACGGCAGCTAGTCAGTGCAAGATAAATTGTTCTGGGGGATATCGTGTAACAACTGCTAATGGGGCGTGTACAGCGATAACTAGCGGCAATGTATACATTGGTTCACATATTGTATCGTATGGCAGTACATCACCTGCTGCGACGTCATGTCCAACGAGTTATACGATAAGTGGCAAAACTGCGGCAGATCACGATGCAAAGTCTGATTGTAAGATAAGCTGCGCGGCAGGTACACGAGTAGCAAGTGCGGATGCGGCGTGTACTACACCGACTGGCAGTTGGTATAGTGCTGCACATACAGTATCTGCGGGTTCTACATCTGGAACAAATGTAAAGTCATGTGTAAGTGGTTATGCGACAGCGAACACTACTACAAAGACGGATCATGATTCGTCTACGGATTGTAAGATAAGTTGCGCAGCAGGTACACGAGTAGCAAGTGCGAATGCAACATGTACGACTCCGTCTGGTAACTGGTATGTAGGTGCGCATACGGTAAGCCAAGGTAGCACGAGTAGTGTGAACAGTTGTTTAAGCAATTATACGATAAGTGGCACAACTGCGGCAAATCACGATACGGCGAGTGATTGTAAGATAACTTGTGCTGGTGGAACATATTTGGCAACAGCGAATGCAACATCTTGTACTAGTGTGGGTACGGGATATTGGGCCGCAGCGACGACGGTAAGTCAAGGCAGTACGAGTACCAGGACACAATGCCCTGCGAATTATCGAAGTGGTGCTGCAGCAAGTGCACAAAGCGGATGTCAGACCAGTTGTGCTGGTGGAACATATGTGGCGACGGCGAATGCGGCATGTACTAGTGTAGGAACCGGATATTATAAGGCGGCACATACAGTAAACTATGGCAGTACGAGTACCAGGACACAATGCCCTGCGAATTATCGAAGTGGTGCTGCAGCAAGTGCGGCGAGTGGATGTCAGACCAGTTGTAGTGGTGGGACATATGTAGCGACGGCGAATGCGGCATGTACGAGTGTTGGCACTGGGTATTATAAAGCGGCACATACAGTAAACTATGGCAGCACGAGTACCAGGACACAATGCCCTGCGAATTATCGAAGTGGTGCTGCAGCAAGTGCGGCGAGTGGATGTCAGACCAGTTGTAGTGGTGGGACATATGTAGCGACGGCGAATGCGGCATGTACGAGTGTTGGCACTGGGTATTATAAAGCGGCACATACAGTAAACTATGGCAGCACGAGTACCAGGACCGCCTGTCCTAGTGGATATGATGATGGTGCAGCTGCAAGTGCGGCAAGTGGATGTAAGATAAGTGTAGCTGGTGGTAAATATATAGGTACAGCAAACAGTGCGACTTTAAGTACATGTTCTGCTGGTACATATAAAGCGGCGCATACGGTAAATTATGGAAGTACATCAAGTTGTAGTGCATGTACAGGTCGTACTAAGTATAGTGGTGCTGGTGCAAGTGCATGCAGTACGGTGACAACTGGTTATTACACGACCGGCTGTAACAGTAGCAGCAATAACTGTACAGGTCAAACCAAGTGTGAAGCCACATATTATTGCGAGGGTGGTATTAAGAATGCATGCCCCACTGCAGACGACCATAAACGAACAAGTTTTCCTGATAATTATCACGATCCAATAATATCAAAAACGTATGTTACAAGTGATTATTCGGGATTACCAAGCATAAGTAACTGTACTGTTATATCTACATTAAATTCAGCTAGAGGAACTTTGTATGAATATGCCCAATATAATACAAGTACTGGTAAATATGAAAATACAACAAGTTATGGTTGGTATAAGGTAAATTCCGGATATTACCTAGAAAGTCGATCAGGGTGTGGCACGTATCAGTATTTTAAAGAGGCAAGTGTTTGTCCTGCTGGAAGTTATTGCCCTGGTGCTGCAGCAATTGCTTGTAATTCATCTGTAACAACACTTGGATTAAACTCTTGTCCATCAAGTTACCCGAACAGTGCTGCGCAAGCTGGTGCGATAACTCAGTGTTATAGTAATACCAAATCTCGTGCGTGGACGGGCAGTCAGGTAAATGGCAGTGTACCGACAAACTGTGCAAGCGTAAAGACTTGGGGAAGTTGTTCTAAACCTGCATGCGATTATGTAGCATATTCTAATAGTGCTGGTACAGGCGATGGGACAATAAAGAGCGGGTGTTCAACAAATAGCGCATCTTGTACAAAACCTGTTGTTGCGGTTACAGCAAAAGCCGGATATTACGATAACGGTACTACGTGTGCTGCGTGTTCTGGATTGGCAAGTGGTTTTTATCCAAATTCTGCTGAAGGAAATGAAGGGGGCGCATCAGCATGTTATACGAATAGTCTAAGTGGTAAATACGTAGCATCGGCAAATGCAACAAGTGCAACGGCTTGCGCAAACTGGACATATAAGGGTGCTCATACAGTAAACTATGGCAGTACATCAAGTTGTACATCTTGTCCAGCTGTAACAAGTGGTTGGAGTAAGAAAGACAGCGCCGGTACCGGTTGGACCAGTTATACAAGTTGCGTACAGGTAAGTGGTACACCAACTAATTGTGCATCTGGTAACTTAAAGCAGACTGCGACCAGTTCTACTGCGTGGGGGGCGTCCGCTGTAAATACTGCGCTAAGTGCGAACTCTAAATATTACGTAAATGGTACGTCATGCAGTGCGTGTCCCGCGGGTAGTTATTGTACTGGTGGTACAGCGGCGGCGACCAAATGTGCAATAGGTTCGTATAGTACAGGTACTGCGAGTGCATGTACGGTCTGTGGTGCTGGTAAGACGACGGCCAGCACTGGTACGACAGCGGCATCAAGTTGTACGTCATGTACTGCTATCAGTGGATTATCTTCGTGGGCGACGCCTACTTGGAGTGCCAATACAGTAAGTAACCTGTGTACAGTATCTACGTGTCAGGCAAATTATTATAAGAGTGGTAACACGTGTCCGACATGCAGCAGCGGAACGAATGGCGATTATACGAAGAGTGCTGCTGGGACGACGAGTGTAAACAGTTGTTATTTAACGACAACGGCTGGAAACTATGTAGAAACTGCAAAAGCTGGGGAAGTTACATGTGCTGCGGGTGGTTGGTGTCCTGGTGGTTCGAACATCTATTATGGCACGGGTACGACGACAGGTGGACGAACGGCATGTTCTACATTGGGCACAGGGTATACTAACACAAGTACTGGTCAGAAAGCGAACACAAGTTGTTATTTACCGGTTGCTGGCGGTAAGGTACGTGTTGGGACCAGTGGTGTAACGTTAGATACGTGTGATGCTGGTACATATAAAGCGGCGCATAACGCATATTATGGGACATCGTATAGTTGCGATAATTGTACAGGTCGTACTAAGTATAGTGGTGCTAGTGCAAGTGCATGCAGTACGGTAAGTACGGGTTATTACACGACCGGCTGTAACACCAGTAACAATAACTGCACTGGTCAAACTCAATGCGAATTAAATACGTATTGTGAGGGTGGTATTAAGACCGCATGTCCTGATCCAGAAACGCATAAACGTACAACTTTTCCAAGTAAATATTATTCGCCTAGTTTTTTATCTACTCAGTTTGGTGGATTTGCTGTGGGTAGTAGTAGTATTTCTCAATGCGCCGCATTCTCGTGGTTAGAATCATCTCGTGGGCTTTTATATGAATATGCGAGATATAACACAACTACAGAAAAATATGAAAATACAACAAACTACGGTTGGTCAGATGTTAATCCTGGTTATTATTTAACAAACAAAGGGGGGTGTGGAGCATATGCGTATTATTTAGATAATTTGGTGTGTCCTGAGGGATCATATTGCCCAGGTAAATCTAGAGTCTCATGTAATGCAGGCAATCAGGCAACGGTTCATACTACAAACTTTGGTCTGGAAACTTGCCCGACTGGATATCCGAACAGTGCTGCGCAAGCTGGTGCAATTACTCAGTGTTACAGTAATACCAAATCTCGTGCGTGGACGGGGACGCAGACTGCGTGCGCAAAGCCGACCGGGTGTTATTCTGTAACGTGTAACGCCTGCTCTATCGACGCGTGTGATTATGTGGCTTATTCTAATACCGCCGGTACAGGTGACGGCACGGTAAAGTCCGGATGCGAAACTAATAACGCCGCATGTCAGCAGACGTTGAAAAGCGTTACCGCTAATGCAGGACGGTATGTCAGTGGTTTGACCTGCCCCGCATGTTCGGTTGGAACGTATCAAGGTACAAATGGTGCCACGGTAACAAGTTGTTCTGTATGTTCTGGAAATACTTATGCTGCGTCAGAAGGTACGGCAACATGCAGCAGTTGCCCGACAAGTTATACAATCAGCGGTACCACCGCAGCAGATCACGATGCAAAGTCTGATTGCAAGATAAGTTGCGCTGCAGGTACACAAGTCGCAACGGCGGATGGAGCATGCACAACACCGGCATCCAGCTGGTATACATCTGCTCATACAGTGGCCGCTGGGTCTACATCTGGAACAAACGTAAAAGCCTGTTTGACTAATTATGCGACACCGTTAACGCAAACAAGAACAGATCATGACGCGTCTACGGATTGTAAGATAAGTTGCGCGGCAGGTACAAGAATTGCGTCCGCTAATGCAACAAGTTGTACTACACCGTCTGGTAACTGGTATATAGGGGCACATACGGTAAGCCAAGGCAGCACAAGTAGTGTAAACAGCTGTTTAACTAACTATACGATAAGTGGTACGGCCGCAGCAAATCACGATGAGGTCGCAGATTGTAAGATTACTTGTGTTGGTGGTTCTTATATCGCAACCGCTAATAATACATCTTGTACACCTGTTGGTGCAGGATATTGGGCGGCAGAATCCATCGTTTCACAGGGCAGCATTGGCGTCCGTAACGCGTGTGACGACGGACTGACAACCATTGGTTCCGGTAATGGTGCTGACGAAGCCGGTGACTGCGGACGAATACTGAACGTGAACGGAGAAAAAGTATATCTGCGTAGTGACAAAAAGACTACCCCGTCTTTGAACGTAAGTATCAGTGGTAAGACTTTCTATGGCAATATGGGAACAAGCTATGATAGTCCGCTGAAAATTAAATCTGGGACGACCACTTATTCAGTATACGATGATTCCGATAATATTATTTATATACCAGATAAAGAATGATTATTTATGCATAATAAAAACGCGCAAAACGCGCGTTTTTTAATGTAAAATCCTTTTATCTTTTTTCACCTTGATGTTTTGCGGCAGATAGTGCCGTTCGCAAAGATTGTTCTGCTATCTGGCGGATTTTCTGTGAAAACGTACGTAAATTTAAAGTATCGGCAACGCTGTCTGCAAATATCTGCGATATATATTCAATCTGCGTAGGTGCTATTATAAAAACTTCACTTGTTATGTTCGCCGGATTTAAACGGCGTATATTCGTTGGTTCCCGCATTTTTTACCCCTTTTCGTCAAATATTTTATAGTTTTGTCCTTGTTTATTTCTTTGTTTGCATTATATCATAAAGTACCTTGACCGCAAGGCTCAAAATTGCTATATCTTTCAAGGTAAAGACAAGGATTTAAAGTATGTTTAAAAATGTAATCGCTAAATTATTAGGTTCCGCTAACGACAGAATCGTTAAATCTTATGACAAAGTCGTTTCTTTAATAAATGATATGGAACCAAAATACCATGCCATGTCCGATGAAGAATTACGCGAACAAACCAATGTTTTGCGTAAACGTTTGGCAGCCGGTGAAAAAGAAAAAAGCATTTTACCAGATGCTTTTGCGGTCGTTCGTGAAGCTGCAATTAGATCTATTGGGTTGCGGCATTTTAACGTCCAGTTAATCGGTGGTATGGTTTTAAACAACGGGCAAATCGCAGAAATGAAAACCGGTGAAGGTAAGACTTTGGTCGCAACCTTGGCGCTGTATTTAAAGGCATTACATGGTAAAGGCGCCCATCTTATAACCGTTAATGACTATTTGGCTTCTCGTGACGCAGAATGGATGGGGCAAGTATATCGTTTCTTGGGTATGACAGTTGGCGTGATTCAGCATGATATGACAGATGACGAGCGTAGAAACGCTTATGCGTGTGACATAACGTATGTTACTAATTCTGAACTGGGCTTTGATTATTTGCGGGATAATATGAAGTTTTCTAAGGCTCAACAGGTTTTACGCCCGTTATTCTTTGCCATAGTTGACGAGGTTGATAGTATTCTTATTGATGAGGCAAGAACTCCTTTAATTATCTCTGGGCCCGCCGAAGATACCAGCGAACTGTATGAAAAAGTGGACGCTGTTGTAGCAAAGCTTTCCCCAGACGATTATAAAAAAGACGAAAAAGACCGTCATGTTACCTTAACAGAAACCGGCGTTGATACAGCAACGCGTATGCTTCAAGAAGCAGGCTTATTAATTGGCGATAATTTATATGCGTCTGAAAATGCGGCGCTGGTTATGCATATTCAGCAGTCTTTGTTGGCGCATCATCTGTATCAGAAAAACGTAAATTACGTCGTACGTAACGGTGAAATCCTTATTGTAGATGAATTCACAGGGCGCGTAATGACTGGTCGTCGCTTTGGTAAGGGATTACATCAGGCCATCGAAGCCAAAGAGCATGTAAAAGTTCAGCCAGAAAACCAAACGGTTTCAAGTATTTCGTATCAGAATTTATTCCGTTTATATCCTACGTTGTCAGGTATGACAGGTACCGCAATGACAGAAGCGGCAGAATTTGAAGAAATTTATAAATTACGTGTTGTTTCAATACCTACAAATCGTCCGGTGGCGCGCGTGGATCACCACGATGAAATTTATCGTAATAAAGAAGAAAAATATGATGCCATAATAAAACAGATAGAAGATTGTATGTCCCGTAAACAGCCTGTTTTGGTCGGAACTGTATCAATTGAAAAATCTGAAGAATTGGCGGCAATAGTTCGCAAAAGACTTGGTATTAACCCCGCTGTTTTGAATGCGAAACATCATGAATCAGAGGCAAAAATTGTCGCGCAGGCAGGCGCACCTGGGGCGGTTACAATTGCGACTAACATGGCTGGACGCGGAACGGATATTAAGTTGGGCGGTAATGCTGAAGAACTTATTGCTGAATTAGACCCAGAAGCATCTGATTTTGAATCTAAAAAACAAGAAATATATACCCGCATTGAAAAAAATAAAAAGCAAGTCTTGGATGCAGGTGGTTTGTACGTAATCGGTACTGAACGTCACGAATCTCGTCGAATTGACAATCAATTACGTGGGCGAAGCGGTCGTCAAGGTGACCCAGGGGATTCTAAGTTCTTTCTGGCCCTAGACGATGATTTGATGCGTATATTCGGAGCTGCACGATTGCAAGGTATGTTAACCACTCTTGGTTTAAAACCGGGGGAAGCCATCACGCACCCATGGATAACCAAAGCTTTAGAAAAGGCGCAGAAACGTGTGGAGTCTCGTTACTTTGAATCACGTAAAGAATTATTAAAATACGATGACGTTATGAACGAGCAGCGCGGCGTTGTTTATAAACAGCGTGACGACTTAATGGTGTCTGAGGATTTAAAACCATTAGCGCGCGAAATGATAGGCGACGTCATAGAACTTATCTGTGAAAATAATATTCCAGAAAAGTCTCATCAGGCCGATTGGAATATAAAAGGAATTCACGATACAATGTTACGCGTATTCGCTTTGGACATAACTGATATAGATAAATGGAAGACAGATGAAACTGTATCAGAACGTCGAGCATATGAAATTTTATACAATTTGGCTATGAGACGTTATCAGCAGCAGACGGAAAAATATGGTCCGGAACTGATGCAAATGGCTTCTCGTCAGATGATGTTGGGGGCTTTGGATTCTGTGTGGAAACGTCATCTGCAGCAAATGGATTATTTGCAAACTGCCATAGGTTTACGTGGTTATGCTCAGAAAAATCCATTGTACGAATATAAGCGTGAAGCTTTAGAATTATTTAGAAACACTATAAATAATTTTAAAATCATGTCGGTATCGTATATTTGCCGCATGGAATTAACGCGGGAAGACGTTGCGGCAACAGAAAAAGAACGTGCTAAACACGATGCGGCATTAAATGATGCTGGTGAAGCGCGCAGAAATGCACCCTGCCCGTGTGGTTCCGGATTAAAATATAAACATTGTTGTGGTAAGTTAAAGTAATAAAAAAAAATCCCGCAGTCGCGGGATTTTTTATTTTGTTTCACCTATATAAATTCCTAGATCTGTTGCTATATTTAATAACGGATCATCAGGAGAAACGTATGAGTCCGACGTTTTAACCCCAGGAATATGAGGATCTTGGGTGACTTCCCCAGCATCAAAAAATTGTTTTAAACTTATGGTTTTGCATTCGCAATCTTTTATTGCCGTCATGACATATGTTTCGTTGTTAGCTATTGCATGCAAGGCACAATCAGCCATACGAGCGGCTAAAATTCTGTCTGCAGCAGTCGTATCACCAACGCGTTGCGTGTGTTCCGGGTATGCCGTTCTGTTAACAATTCCTGCAGCTGTTAACTTTCTTGATATCATATCTGCAGGTCGTCCAGAATGACCACGTAAAGAAATGCCTTCGGATACAAGTATTATACCGTAATCTGTAGGGGCGCTTTTTATATGCTGGACAAGAGAATTTACATCAAATTTTATTTCTGGTATCAAAATTGCAGTTGCACCAATCGCTATGCCAGCATTTAATGCAAGTTGGCCGCAATCTCTTCCCATAGTCTGCGTAACAAACCAACGGTGATGGCTGCGTGCAGTCAACATTAATTGATCGCAGAAAGATGTTAATTGTTGTACAGCCGTATTAAATCCGATAGTTTTGTCGGTTAACGGAATGTCCATATCTATTGTTTTTGGTATGCATACTAGTTGCAAACCAGCATATATTTCTTTGTTGCACCAGGCAAGCGATAAACTGCCGTTGCCGCCAATTAACACAATGGCGTCTAATTTTAAATCAAGTAATGATTTTCGTAACTGCTTATTAAACTTATCTACTTTTCCAAACTTTGCTGCAGTTTCAAAGTTTAATGCATGAGCACGCCCGCTATGTAAAAAACTACCGGCTAGACGAGCCGCTTCAATGGGCAAAGTTTCATCATTAAATTTGATTATGCGCGGTGGCGTTTCACATAAACCGTCTGTGCCGTCCAGAATACCTATTACCTGCCAACCACGAAGCGTCGCCCCACGATATAAACGTTGAATCACCGTGTTTAAACCAGAACAATCACCGCCAGTAGTCATTATACCAATTCGCTTCATCTTCATCCTCACATTATTCAACTAATTATATCACAAATTATATCACAAATAAGTTGACAAAGAAAATATTTTTGCAATAATTTGTCCAATAGATAATAAAAAGACAACCTGCAGGAGAACCTAGCTATGGCAATATTTAAAAAACCTAGTGTTATAGGTAAAACAAAACGCTCTACCGATGAATTAATAGATAACGCGATAGCGCAGCAAACTGATTGGATGGAAAGACGTCGTAGATTTGCACGCCGTTTTTTAAAAACGTTAAATATTTTTGCGCGTCCAAACCCCAAAAAAGAAGAACCAGAAAACCTGCAACAAAGCGAAGAAAATAATACCAGGCGCCGTTCTGGTTTGGCAGCATATTGGTTTCCAATATTGTGTGCAATTTTTGTCATTTTGATTGCTGTATGGGTGGCTTTTTTTCATAAATCTTCGCAGACTGTCGTCACAGTCCCCGCAGTTGCAGAACCAACAATACAAGCCGTTGTGGAAAGTCCAGTCCCAACGTTTGATATAGTACGCATTGAACCAGCCGGTAAAGTTGTGGTTGCTGGTCGTTGGTTACCAAACAAAAGCATTTCCATTGTCGTTAATGGTGATATAGTGGCAACGGAACGTACCGATAAAAATGGTGATTTTGTTTATTCGCCAAAACGTGCTTTTGATGCCGGGAATTATACATTTTCTTTGATAGGTGCAGAAGAAGATATTAAATCCGAAGAAAACGTTTTTGTTTATATTTCTGAAAGGGGTTATGAGAATTCTGTTTCCTTATTAATGACGAAAGACGGCAGTACATTATTACAAGCGCCGACAATGTTAGCTGATGGTGATTTATTTGTTTCTAAAATTGATTATTTAGATACTGGTCGCATAGTGGTAACGGGTGATTCTTTGCCTCGTTTGCGTGTATCCTTGTCTTTGAATGATGAATATTTAGGTTTTGCGCGCGTTTCTGACCATAAGCATTTTGGTTTAGGTGCAGACGTTGGGGCCTTAAAAAGCGGTGAAGAATATAAACTAACTGTTCGTCTACATGATGGTGACGGTCGCACGATTGCAGAAATAAATCACGAATTTGTTATGCCGAAAATGACTGGTGACGATGATACTTATTATACCGTTCGTAAAGGGGATTGTTTATGGATAATTGCTCGGAACTTTTTGCGTAAAGGGATTTTGTTCAGTATCATTGCGGAAAGAAATGATATAGGGAATCCAGATTTGATATTCCCAGAACAGTTGTTACAAATTCCAACAAATGCAAGTAAGTAATAATTAAAACCTAAATAAAAAAGGGCGCAAAACTTGTGCCCTTTTATTTTCTGGTGCGGGCGAAGGGAATCGAACCCTCGTCTTCAGCTTGGGAAGCTGACGTGCTGCCATTATACCACGCCCGCATTTATGGCTCGATTTTATACCCCATATCACAAAAAGTCCAGCATAAAACGCATTCCGTCTTTTCTCATTGCTTTTTATGCTTTTCAGTCCTACATTTAAGTATGCCTTTTAAACAAACATAAGGGAGTTTTATCATGGCAAATGAAATTTTAAACCCATTAATTGGCGCTCAACAACGTGTAAAAATTGCTTGCGAAAAACTTGGTATGAGTCCAGAAGTTTATGAAATTTTAAAATATCCACAACGTATGTTAGAAGTATCTATTCCAGTCAAAATGGATGACGGTTCTATGCGTGTCTTTACAGGATTTCGTGCACAGCATAATACTGCCGTTGGACCATCTAAAGGTGGGGTGCGCTTCCACCCAAACGTTACTCGTGATGAAGTGGCAGCGCTGTCTATTTGGATGACATTCAAGTGCGCGGTAACCGGAATTCCATACGGTGGCGGTAAAGGAGGTATAATCGTTGATCCTAAGACTCTTTCACAAGGTGAATTGGAACGTTTGTGTCGTGGGTATGTAGACGCAATTTATCCGATATTAGGTGAAAAGAAAGATGTCCCTGCCCCAGACGTAAATACCAACGGTCAGATTATGGCTTGGATGGTAGACGAATATATTAAATTATCTGGCGAATCTTCTTTTGGTACATTTACGGGCAAACCTGTTGAACTAGCCGGTTCAAAGGGGCGTAACGCAGCGACTGGTTTAGGAATTTCCATCATTATGAACGAAGCCTTAAAAAAGCAAGGTAAAACTTTGAAGGAAGCACGTATTGCAATTCAAGGTTTCGGAAATGTCGGAAGTTTTACCGCCAAATGCGCACATGATATGGGTGCAAAAATTGTATCTATTGCAGAATGGAATACAACACTGTTTAATGAAAACGGTTTGAATATTGATGCATTAATGAAGTTCAAAGCAGATAATAAAGGTAACATCAAGGGATTCCCTGGTGCAAAAGAAATTAGTATTGAACAGTTTTGGGGATTAGATGTAGATGTTTTATCACCATGTGCGATGGAAAATACTATAAACAAGGAAACCGCGCCTCTAATTAAAACTGATTTGGTTGTTGAAGGTGCTAACGGTCCAACATCATTAGAAGGTGAAGAAATATTATTAAAAAATGGCGTAACTGTCGTGCCAGACATTTTAGCAAATGCAGGCGGCGTTACAGTTTCTTACTTTGAATGGGTTCAAAATCGCTATGGGTATTATTGGGAAGAAGATGAGGTAAATCAAAAGGAAGAAATTGCAATGAAAAATGCATTTGATGCAATTTATAAAATCAAAGAAGAATACAATGTTCCTATGCGAGAAGCTGCGTATATGCATTCGATAAAACGTGTTGCAGCTGCTATGAAACTTCGCGGATGGTATTAAAAAATCCCCTTTTAAGGGGATTTTGATTTTTTAACGTTTTTATTATTCAGAACATACTTCTACAGCATATGCTTCTGCATTGATGTTTTCTGCGTTGCCACAAAACAAACGGAAATTACATTTGTTTTCAGGCGTATTCATGCTGGCCATTGTGTTTTCTGGGATAATGTTCAACAAACATACATCATCGGCCGCATATTGCGTCGGATTTTCAACAGATAAAAATGTAACTGTTGCGTTTTTACTTGCGATTTTGGTAAGAACTTCTGTCGCTGGCAATGATAATACATAATCTCCGACCGGACCAACTGCGACAACGGATACAGCAGCACCATTATTAGAAAGAGTTTGTATTTCTTTTTCTATGGCATTAAAATCTTCTGGGGTTGGTTGGTTATCACCGCATGCTGCCAATGAAATAGCCATTAGTGCTAATAAAGACAATTGTTTCATAAGTTATCCTTTTGGTTTGACGTTTGAAGTATAACACAAAAAACATAATAGTAACAATAAAATTGTTTGACTTTTTTGTTTTTTTAGTACATACTTTTTTCGCAAATCCCAAAGATTGCTATCACAGATAATCCAGTACGTGGTATACGTATGGTACATCAACCGGCGAGTGTTCGCTCTTGATGAGTGTTTTGTTGTGTGGCTTTCTTGGAAAAACAGTTTATAAATATGAAGGAGCAAAATTATGGCAACTGTTATTCGTTTGGCACGTTTCGGTGCAAAAAAACGTCCGTATTATCATGTAGTTGTAACTGATTCTCGCAACGCACGTAATTCAGGAAATATTTTGGAAGTGGTCGGTAAATATGATCCAATGTTACCACGTGATAACGCAAATCGTGTTATATTAAAGATTGATGAGGTTAAAGCATGGTTGGCAAAAGGGGCAAAACCTTCTGATCGTGTTTATAGATTCTTAGCAAACGCAGGTTTAGTGGATGCACGCAAAGTCCCAAATCAGACGAAGAAGAATCAGCAATCTGAAAAAACATTACAGAAGATAAAAGACAAACAGGATAAATTAGCTAAAATTGCTGAAGAAAAAGCTGCAGCAGAAGCGGCAGCAAAAGCAGAAGCTGAAAAACCTGTTGAAGAAACACCAGCAGAAGAAACTGCGACAGAAACTGTTGCCGAATAATTTTGCCTATAAAAATGCCCAGATTTATCTGGGCATTTAAAAGAGATATGTCAGACAATAAAAAAATCTTGGTTGGTAAAATAGTTGCACCACAAGGAATTCGTGGCGAAGTGCGTGTTCAGACATATACTCAAATACCATCGGATTTGAAAACTTTAAAAGTGCACGGGGATAAATTGGCAGACGGATCGTTTCATTTCGTTCGAGCATTGCCCTCTTCTAGTGTCATTATCGCACGTATAGATGGTGTTAATGACCGCAATGCTGCTGAATTATTAAGAAACACAGAATTGTTTATTAATCGGGCAGATTTACCAAAATTGAAAGATGGTGAATATTATCAGTGTGATTTAATAGGTATGCGAGTTATTCGTGACGGTATAACTATTGGATTCGTTGACAATATACAAAATTATGGTGGTGGCGATATTTTGGAACTAGACAACGGTAGTATGGTATCTTTTGCGGGTGCAAAAGTCGATATAACAAATAAGGTCATAAGCTTATAGGAGCTATAAAAATGGCAAAAAGTCCCAAAGTAACTGCAAAACCATTTGCGTTAGAAAAAAATTCTAATATTTATGTTCCAAAGCCCGCAACAAAAACAAAACGAGGAAAGCGTTGTAGCTGTGTTCATATTTGTAAATATTTTTTAACATATCCAGTTGATAAATGGGGTGTTAGAATTATACCTCACAATGCTAAATGTCCTTATGCACAGGCAGATAAAAATGCCGAAGACATTGTTTGTATGGGTGATTTTGAATGTATAAATGGACAGATAGTTTGTTATAGAAAGCAATTTGCTTTAACTAATATATATTGTGGGGCAAGATAACCTTTGTAATTACCGATAAGGAATAGAGATATGAATAAAAACGAACAATTAAACGTGTCATTTGAAATTAATAAGTTCCCTTATGTAACAATTATTACGCAATGTGCGGCCGCAGATATTATAGACAGTGTGTGTCCTGTATGTAAGGCTATAACAAAAGTTCCTTTTGCGAATTATAAATATACAATAGAAGAAAAAACGGACAATTCAAAACATGTAAAAATATCAGGTGTAAAAAACAAAGAGATTAATTTTTATGTAATGTCGATGATGAAATTCCTGTGCAAAGAATGCGGTTATAACAGAAAAGCAAGATAATGACACATTTTAATATATTGACCATTTTCCCAGAAATGTTTCCTGGAACCTTAGGCGGCGGAGTTATTGGGCGTGCATTAAATAATAAAGTGTGGTCTTATGATACTATAAATATTCGTGATTTTGCACGTGATAATTATGGTAGTGTTGACGACGAACAATTTGGCGGTGGCGTCGGTCAGGTTATGAGACCGGACGTTCTTGGTGACGCATTAGATTCTATTAAAGAAAAAGGCAGAATAATTTATTTTTCACCGCGTGGTCCGCAATTAACACAGAAATTGGTCAGGGATTTCACCTCCGATAAAGATTCAACTTATACCCTGCTCTGTGGTCGCTATGAAGGAATAGATCAACGTGTTATTGAAGAATATGATATAATGGAATTATCCATTGGTGATTATATACTGTCTGGCGGTGAAATTGCCGCACAGGTTTTTATTGACAGCGTGGTTCGCGTGATGAATAATGTGTTGGGCGGTGGTAATGAAGCAACCGCCAATGAAAGTTTCGAAATCGGGGGGCTTGAATGGCCGTTATATACCCGCCCGTCGGCATGGCGTGGACGTAAAGTCCCAGAAGTCCTGCTGTCCGGTCATCACGGCAATATAGAAAGATGGCGGAAACAACAATCGGACGAAATAACAAAGAAACGTCGTCCGGATTTAATAAAGGAAAACTAAAATGAGCATTATTAAAAAAATTGAAGCTGCTCAAGTTGAAAAATTAAAGGGCAGCAAGAAAATCCCGGCTTTTAAGGCTGGTGATACCGTCAAAGTACACGTAAAAATTAAAGATGGTGACAAATTCCGTATTCAGGTTTTTGAAGGCGTTGTAATTGCACGTGACGGTGGCGAAGGAAATAATGCATCCTTTACAGTACGTCGTGAATCTTATGGGGTTGGCGTAGAACGTAAATTCCCATTGTACAGCCCAGCGATTGAAAAAATTGAAAAGGTTCGTACAGGTAAGGTTCGTCGTGCAAAGTTATTTTTCTTGCGTGGGTTGTCTGGTAAAAAAGCACGTATCGTTGAAGATTTATCAGCTTCTGCTGCGGAAAAAAACGCAGATAAATAACAATTACCAGTTATCTATCTTAATAAACCCGCTTCGTGCGGGTTTCATTATTTAAAGTTTAATAATTTGACTTTAATGATATGCACTTGTAATATATTGGGTATGAAAAAAATATTTTTATACTCTTTAATTATCGGATCTTTGTGCTTCTCTATCCAAGCGGATGCTTATGTTGATAAACAAAATGCTGTAATAAGAATAATGAATAAGGCTGCAGGAAAAGTACAAAAAGTTACTTTACCTGTTGGACAAGAAGCAAAATATGAAAAGTTAAACATGCTTGTGCGTGCATGTAAACAGACAGATCCTTTTGATGCGCAAGATTTCTTTATGTTTATAGAAATTTATAAAGATCAAGATAATAAAATATTTAGCGGCTGGATGAGCGCCAATGAACCTGGTGATAACCCACTGCAAAATGCAGATTATGATTTATGGTTGGTAAGTTGTGAATAATATTTAAAAAGCAGAGGTGAATTATGAAGTTCTTAAAAAAATATTTAAAGTTTTTCATCGGCGTTGCTGTTTTGATTTTAGGTATTTTGTTTATACCAAGCGTTATATCATCCAGTGATCTAGAGAACGGGAATTTAAAAAGATGGCGAACCGCTGATTTAGCACGTCGTACTGCTGCAGCGCAATTATTATCTGCGTCAAACGAAAATATAGAACTTTTAGTTCAATGTGTAGATAAAATGGCAACATTACCAGATTCGTCTGATATGGCTGTTCGAGACGCAGTTGCATTGTGTTATACTGGTATACAGGTAAACCAAAACAATTAACCATAAAATGAAATTTTTTATAATTTTGCTTATGCTAACTGGATGTGTCAAAGTCAGCAATGATGACCTTGGACATCAGTATGTGGGCGCAAAATATGTTTTAGACCCTTTGGGAGAAGAAACTTTACCTGATACTGACCCATTAATAAGAACTGATGCTTTTGATTGTACTACATTCGTTGAAACAGTGCTGGCGAATGGTGATGTAGGTAAGCTTACCCAAATACGATATAAAGATGGAAAAGTAAATTTTTTAAATAGGAACCATTTTATAGAAACCGATTGGCTTTCAAATAACGCTGACATGGTAGAAAACATTAGTAATAAATTTGCAGAGACAGAACAACGCATAGTTACAATAGATAAACAAAATTGGTTGAAAAAGACGCATAAAATAGATGCTGAATTTCCAAAACAGACTGTTGCATTAGATTATATACCATATAATCGGTTGGCTCGTATAGTTACAAAAGAACCGTTAATAGTGTTGTTTATTACTGGAAAATCAGAAAAAAGTGCTAAAATAGGTACAGACTTGGCTGTTGTGCACATGGGATTGCTGTTGCCGAATGGTACACTAAGACACGCTTCGTCACAATACGAACGCGTGATGGATACGGATTTTTATGAATATGTGCTGCAACGTGCAAAAAGCAAAAACAATATAGGAATATCATTGGTGAAAATAAAATGAGCGAAGACAATTTAATTCGTATGAATATGGGAGAACTACACAGTAACCTTCATAAAGAAGAAACGCCTGCTATATTGTGTTTAGGCATAGAATCTTCTTGTGATGAAACTTCGGCGGCCATCGTGGATTCTGATCGTAATATTTTATCACATATCATTTATTCTCAAATTCCTGAACATCAAAAATATGGTGGTGTAGTACCAGAATTAGCGGCTCGTGCACATATTTTAGCAATAGACGACGTTATTAATAAAACATTGGTGGCCGCAGGTAAAAAAATAGAAGATATAGATGTTATCGCTGCGACAGCTGGCCCGGGGTTAATAGGTGGCGTTTTGATTGGATGGATGGCTGCCACTGGTATTGCCCAATCTACTAGAAAACCTTTGGTCGCAGTAAATCATTTAGAAGGACATGCACTTGTTCCGCGTTTACACGCTGCGGCGGCAAATGGTACAGACGGAGTAACAAGTGTGTATTTCCCATATTTGTTGATGCTGGCGTCGGGTGGACACTGTCAAATACTTCTTGTACGCGGCGTCGGAAAATATGAAATGATCGGTCAAACTTTAGACGACAGCGCCGGAGAAGCTTTTGATAAAGTTGCCAAGATATTGGGGTTGGGCTATCCGGGCGGTCCAATAGTTGATAAGCGTGCTGTACAAGGAAATTCAAAAACTTTCAATTTTCCCCGCCCATTATGCGATAAACCTGGGTGTGACTTTTCTTTTAGCGGAATAAAAACAGCGGCAAGAACAATTTTATCTCGTTTTGAACCGCCCTATTCCGATATTTTTATAAACGATTTTTGTGCTTCGTTTCAAGCAGCAGTTGTGGATTGTATAATAAACCGTTTGGATAACGCTTTTGCTGATCAACGTGTTATAAAGGCGGCACCAAAAATTCTTGTTGTTGCAGGTGGTGTTGCAAAGAATAGCGCTGTTCGTTCTGCAATGGAAGAATTGGCGCAAAAGCATAATGTAACATTTGCCGCCCCACCAATGAATTTATGTACAGATAACGGCGCAATGATTGCATGGGCCGGGATAGAGAACTATAAGCTAGGTCGTGTTGTGAAAGAACCTGTCGCACCGCGTCCTCGTTGGCCATTAACAGAATTATAAAAAACGAGAAACACCATATATGGTCAAAAAGAAAATATCTTATGATGCCGCAACACAAAAACTTGTAAAACAAGTTAAGGAATCTTATTTGCCGGCAGATTTTTCAACTAAATATGATCTTGGCGAAATGGTTATACGTTTTAGAGAGGCTTTTAAAATACCAGAATTACGTAAAAAAGTTTTAACCCAGAACAACGAAAGCGAGCGATTGAAATACGAAAGGTTTTCGGCGGGTTTTTGCGGTATCGCAAGTTATACATGGAATCATTTATTTAGAATGCCAGATAAGTCTGAAATATGGTTATTAAAACAATATACAAATAACACACAAATATATGGTTTACCAAATCATGTATGGCTGGAAAATAAATATGATGGGTCTATTTTGGATCTTTCTTTTGATCAATCCATAGATAAAGAACGGTACTTTGTTGAGATACCATATTATCTGGGGGATTACGTAAGCAGTGATTTTAATTTCCGACGTGCGTTTGTCTTCTCTAAATATATCAATGTTGACTTGGAAGACATCGTATTTATAAATATGTTAATGAATCAAAAACATTAATTTATCCGCCTTGTTTTTATATTATAAAGATTGCAAAAGTCAGTATTTTTTGCTATAATTCATGCATGTCAAACAAACTAAAATCTTACGACGAAGCAACACAAAAATTGATGCTATTAGCGATGGATTATGACGTGCCTAAGATCGGGGAATTTAGTCTGGAAGAAATGGTATATTTATTGCGCGAATCTTTTAAATATAAATTAACTTATAAGAAAGTTTTTGATGAAACATTAGAACAAAATTGTGATCCTGCGACAGGTTTTTGTTTGGTCAGCAGTTATTATATATATGAAAAGACGGGTGCAGATAAAATTTGGACTTTAATGAAATCTCCAATTCACTGGTGGCTGCAGCATAAGCAATATAGTGGACCTTTTGATATAACATATACACAATTTAACGAACCGTTTCCTTATTATACCGGCAAACCGGAAACTAAAATTTATACAGATGAGGAATTTACAAAAATACTTCGTGAAAAAGCGTATATACTTGGTAAACAGGCGGGATTAGAATAATTATGATTATGGAGAAACCAGCACCATTTGTGCAACCTGATATGATATTTAGCGTTTCTGACGCGTCTGCTTTATTAAAAAATGTTGTTGAGACCGCTTTCCCCAGACTACGAATTCGCGGAGAATTATCTCAGATTACGCGTGCAACTTCGGGTCATATGTATATGACGATAAAAGATGCTGGTGCGGCGATTTCTGTAATAATCTGGCGGGGAACGTCAATACCATTTAAGTTAGAAGATGGCCTAGAGGTTATAATAACAGGACGCTTTACGACATATCCGGCTCGCAGCAACTATCAGATAGTTGTCAGCGAAATTGAGATGGCCGGGATTGGCGCAATTCTTAAAATGCTTGAAGAACGTAAGCAAAAGTTAGCCGCAGAAGGTTTGTTCGATCAGAATAAGAAAAAACCGATTCCAAAATTTCCTACGCGTATAGGAATAGTAACAAGTCCAACAGGTGCGGCGTTTCAAGATATACAAAATCGCTTACGGGAACGACTGCCAGTAGAAGTTGTTTTATATCCTGCGACTGTTCAAGGTGCGACTGCTGCAGCTGAAGTTGCGGCGGGCATAGAATATTTTAATAAAGCAAAAAACGTAGACGTCATAATAGTCGCACGTGGTGGCGGTGCATTAGAAGATCTGCTGCCTTTTTCAGAAGAAATCGTGGTTCGTGCGGCCGCCGCAAGTAAAATACCTTTAATATCTGGTGTCGGTCATGAACCAGATTGGATGTTGATTGATTATGCTGCCGATGTTCGTGCACCTACTCCTACTGGTGCAGCAGAAATGGTGGTTCCAACCAAACTGGCTTTGTTACAAGAAATAGATAACTTGTGGTATAAGTTATCAAATACATTTACTACACGTTTAGCTAATGCAAAGTCTCGCGTTGCTGATGTTAATCTTAAATGTCCTAAACAATTGATTATGGAGCAACAGCAAAAAATTGATGATTTATCGCGTACCATGAATATTATAATAAATAATAAAATAGACCTAGCAAGACAGCGTATAAACGCATTATCTTCTTTTCCAAATATATTACAAAATAAGATGTCCGCATTATCTCAGGCCATCAGTCATTTAGGACAAATGCTTTGTTCATTAAGTTATAAAAGTGTTTTACAACGTGGTTACGCAATCGTTCGCGATAAAAACAACGAAATAATAAGTCGGGCAGACGAAAAGAAAATACCTGCCAGTATAGAGTTTGATGACGGAATTATAAAAATTTAGTATATGTTTTTTATTGTTTAATCAATGTTTTTGCTGTTGCTAGTGATTCCGGTGTTATTTTGGCGCCGCTTATAATTCTTGCTATTTCATTGATTTTTTCATCGCTATTTAATTCGATTACAGTCGTAATCGTAGTATCTTGGTCCGAATGTTTCAATATTTTAAAATGTTTGTCGGCGTAACCAGCCACCTGTGCAGAATGTGTTATTACCAAAGTTTGTGAACTTTCAGATAAACGATTTAAACGTTGACCAACAGCACTTGCCGTTGCACCACTTATCCCCGTGTCTATTTCATCAAAAACAAAAGTATGTGCATCACCACCATCAGCCAGAACAACGCGTAAAGCCAACATAAATCTAGCTAATTCGCCACCGGACGCGGCTTTGTTTAGCGGCGCAAAAGGAGTACCAGGATTAGTTTTTACGGCAAATATTACATCATCATACCCCAAACAAGAAGGTTTTGCCGGTGTTATATCCACAATAAAATCTGCGTTACCAAGTTTTAAGTCCGGTAATTCAACCATTATTTCTTTACGCAATTGCTCGGCAGCACGTTTACGTACACTTGTGAGCTCTTTGGCAAATTTATCAAATGTTATTTTTTTCTGTTGTAAATCTGCCTTTGCATTTTTTAGTTCTTCATCAGAATTCTCAATAACGTTTAATTGTTCTTTCATTTGCCTTAATTTTTCTGGTAACTCGTCTGCAGTTACCCTATGTTTACGCGCGGCAGCACGTATAGCAAATAGTCTTTCTTCTATTTCGTCTATATTACACGTTTCTATATCAGCTGGTTTTATATTGTCAGAAACCGTTGATATAATTTGTGCAGCTTTATATAAGGCATCTATTTGTTCTGCATATGGATTAGGGTCCGTTTTTATGCGTTCTAATATATGCGCAACATTAAATATTTGGGTTTCTAATGATTCTCCATGCGAATTTAAAGCATTATTTGCATCAGATAATATAGCGGCGTCTTTCTCTGCGCTCATAATAGCGGAACGTTTTGCTGCTAATTCGGCCTCTTCGCCTATTTGTACGTTCAAAGACTCAAGTTCTTTTACATTATATTCTAAGAATTCTCTTTCTGCCGCCGATTTATTGACAGTCTGCTCTAGCTCCGCCAATCGCAATTCAGCCTTATGATACAAATTGTAATTAGTATTAACTGCATTAAGTAATGTACTGTACTCTTTGTTGATTTTTTGCCCGAACAAATCCAGCGCTGCCCTATGTGTTGCAGGATTAAGTAACGTATGATTTGCAAACTGACCGTGTATTTCCACCAGGATATCACCAATTTGCTTTAAGGTTTTTATTGATACAGGGATATCATTTACCCACGCACGACTTTTCCCGTCACTTGAAAGAATTCTACGCAATATTATTCCATCATCGTGATCAATTCCATTTTCGTCTAATACACACTTTAATTCCGTGGCAACGGTGTCAAATTCTGCAATTACTGATGCGACATCACAACCATGTCTTATCAATCCTATATCAGATCGTGCGCCTAATGCCAAAGCTAGTGCATCTAACAAAATACTTTTTCCGGCCCCAGTTTCACCAGTAAGTATATTTAAACCTTTACCGAACTCAAGATTCAGCTTTTCAATCAAAACAATATTAGAAATATATAAACGTGTAAGCATATGAAGATTATAGTCGTATAATATAGAATATTTCAAGGCATTTAATTCTATACCTTTTCTAATGAAAAATCGTTAAGCCAAAGAATAAAAGCTTGGATATCATATTGCGGATAAATGCCCCTTAAAAGTTCGACATATTCATTAATTTGCTGTATGTAATCTTCATGATAAGTAGATTTATCTATATCTGTTTTATAGTCTAAAATATATACTAATTTGTTTTCGTGATCTATAACTAAACGATCTATGCGGCGACTTACAAAGCGACCGTTTATATATCCAGCGACAGGAATTTCTGTTTCAGAATTTTTACCGAAAAACTTCACTAATTCCGGATGTTTTTCTATTTCTTTATATAACGGATCATCTGTGTTTAAACCAGCCGTTATGTTTTTTAGTTTAGCATGCGTAACACGTCCTGTTTCCGTTGCATGTTCTTGCTGTATTATTCTTGATATAACATCACGTAATTTATTCGACATTATCTATCCTAATTTTTTCATCTGTTACAGTTGCTTTATCATCATTTGATAATATCCGCCATAATTGTTTGTGCCAAGACAGCTCCTGTGCAGGTTTGTTTTTAGGCGCAAAACCATAAACATATAAACGTTTAATAGCGCGTGTCATCGCAACATACAATAAACGATAGTATTCGGCTATTCTTATTCTATTTAAGGCCTGTTCTGCCACGTCTCTAAATTGGCTGTTATCTGTTTTTGGTGCCCATAACCAAGGTTTTGGATAATTCGTATCTTGCTGTTTTAACGAATATGGAAAAATTTCTGGTGTAATAGGAAAAATTGTTTCTTTCTTAGGCATTCTAACAGTGTCTATCAAAAATATAACATGCGCTTCTAATCCCTTACTACTATGTGCGGTAACAATTCTTACCCCGGCTGTACTATCCATGTCACGCTTAATAACGCTTCCACCGTTTATAAACCATTTTATAAAATGAAACATCGTACCGCTTTGCGTTCTTTCATAAGATAAACATATAGTTAAAAATTCTTCTAATGGATCTATGACTTGATTACCTAATGCAGCAATCATACTTTGACGAACCCCATTTGAATTCAAAACATTTGTAAAGAAAGAATATGGTCCCATAGTATTGTTCCACAATATTACATGGTTCAGTCTTTCATGAATATCGGGAAAAAGATTTTTCAACACATTAAATACAGATATTCTTGTGGCGTCACAAGACTCTTTTTTGCCGCGTTTATTTGCATCATTTTTTATTTTACAAATATTAAAAATATCTTGTTCTTTCAATCTAAAAACAGGACTTTTTAATACACAACATAAACTATAATCGTCATCAGGATTTATACAAAATCTAACAAGGTTTAACAGGTCTCGTATTGCTGGGAATTCTGGAAGAACAATTCTATCACTTCCTGCCACCGGTACATTGCGTCGTTTTAGTTCTTTTACAAGAACGGGTATCATAGGTTCCCTGTTTTGAACAAGCACCATTATATCGTCTGCTTTAAACGTTCCTTCCTTTAAAACGCTTTCTATCTTGTCTGCAATCATTGATATGTATTTATATATATCCAAGTCATCTTCTTGACAGTCGAATAACTTATATATTTCTACAAACGCGTTTTTGTCAGAATGCACCCATTTATGGTTATTATTAATAAAACCTGTTTTTGTTTTTACTTCATCGTCGTTAAAAACTGTGTCAACCGTGTATAAGATTGGCGGCATAGAACGAAAGCTTTGTACCAAAGGAATTTCCTGAATATCCCGTATATTATTTTTTATTTGTTTAGAAATTTCTTTGCGACTAAACTCAAAAACCCTGGGATCTGCTCCCTGAAAACCGTAAATAGACTGTTTGGTATCACCAACAACAAACAAAGAACGAGGATTTTGTCCCAGGTCACCTTCTGTAAAAAAATCTCCTGATAACAATCTTAATATTTCCCATTGTTCTGGAGTTGTATCTTGTGCTTCATCAACTAATATATGAGTTAATTTTACATTCAGTTGTGACAAAACCCACCCCATAACTGACGGAGAAGAAAATAATTGGCGTGTATATAAAACCATATCTTCAAAATCTAAAACATTTTGCTGTCGTTTTATTTCTGCATATTTTTGTGCAAATGCCGCGGACAAATCAAAAATCGCCAACGTGTCCATAAAAACTTGTTCTGATATTTTGTATTGATTAACCGCATAAACTCTGTTTTGTTCATCAAGCAAAAAATCTTTTTTAGACACGTTTTTATTTGGCATACCATTTTGATACAAATACGCTTCTTTATATTTTTCAAAATCAATCGTTTTATCAATGTATTGTTGTGTATATTTTACAATATTTATTAAGTATTGTGCCGGCTTTTTTGACATATTTATGTCTTTTTGGGTTTCGTATATGATTTTTTTAAGTGTTTCATCCGAAACTTCCAATTGAATCGGCTTGTCTAATCCCAAAAATTTTCTAGTTGTATCAACAAAATATTTCCGATAGTTGTTAAGATTTTTAACTTGGAAAAAATCTTTATAACGATCACTTAAAACAGACAACAATGCATTTATTTTGCTTTCGTCGATTCTGCCGACGATATACGAAAAAGCTTCGCTTACCTGAGGGTTGTTTGATGAATTTATAAGTCGTGAAAAAGCCTCTTGCAATAAAATTCTTTGCGTATCGTCCGACACAATAGACCAAGATGGTGAAATACCGGCTTCTATTGGAAAGCGTCTTAATATTTCTTCACAGAAACCGTGTATTGTTTTAATTTTAAGTAATTCAGGATCATCTATATATTTAAAAAACACCGTTCTTGCATGGGATATATCGGCCTCAGTAGCTGTTTTATTAAAAGATATACCATCTAACAATTCTTTTAATTCATCATCTGACGCAACGGCCCATTTTTGTAATTCTTTTAAAATTCTGTTGCGCATTTCCCCGGCTGCGGCTTTCGTATAAGTTAGACATAATATTCCGCAATCATCTATATCTTCACTTCTAAACAATATTCTTAGCAATCTCTGGACCAAAACGCTTGTTTTGCCCGTGCCTGCGTTTGCCTGTACCCATACATTTTTTGCCGGATTGGCCGCCAGATCTTGTTCCTGTGAAAGCTTGATTTTTTTAACCATTATGCCCTTGCTTTATTTTTTGGATTTTAGTATAAATTTCATAGAACTGCAAGAATATATAGAATTCTGCTTACATAACCATTATTGTTGTAGATATTTTAACTACGGGGGGGATTTATGGAAGTCGGACAACTTTTTTGGATTATTTTTGGTACATTAGGCGGCTTACTGTTTTTGGCGATAATAACCTTGTTTTTCGTGTCCAGAAAGTCACAGAAGGTTATGCAGTCTTTATTAACCATAATGACCAAACCAGAAAACGCAAAAATACAAGATGCAGTTAGGGTGTTAAATTCTATTCTTGCGGATGAAATGATAAAAATGGAATCCAATTTCCAAAACATTCGTGATGAACTAGCTGCTCAGATAAACGCAGCAAATGAATTAAAAAAATCCTTGGACGAACAAAATGCTAAACTGACTGCAACGACTGATGATACGACAAAGAAAATAGCCTTAATGTCTCAACGTCTTGAAAACACCGTATCTGCTTTAAACGGTATAGTTGAATCTAGTGGCTGGCAAGACGTAGAAATGTCCACAGAAAAATTTAATGCCACTGTTAATGATCTTTTAGACAGAATAGAAACAACGACAAATAATACGAACGATCAAATTTCAAACGTCCAAACTAATATTGATAAATGGCTAGAAACAAGCGGTAACCTTTCGCAACAATTGCAGACAGAATTTGATACTAATACAGAACAAATGAAAAACATAAATGTCGAATACGAAAGTATGCGTCAGAATTTGACAGAATTAGCCAAATCAACTGCAGACGGGTTCGAAAACGTTAAGACTGCTGCGACTGATTATGCAGACATAATGACGAATAACAATAACCAACTTGACGAACACTTAACAAAGCTTGATTCTTTTGGCAAACAGGCTAAGAAGCAATTAACAAGCCAGGTAAATACATTGACTAATACCGCAAATGTTGTTGCCGGACAAGTACGTTTATCCGAAACGTCGATAGAATCGCAGGTTCGCAAATTGACAGATGCCGTTGAAACGTTAATGTCATCTGCGACTTCTACTGAAACTGCTGTACGCAATATTTCAAAAGAACTAACGGAATTATGTAATCACTTTAACAAAGATATTCGCGGATTTACTAACGACATTGTCGGGGAATTAAATACAGTATCTGGTGTTGCGAATTCTACATTAGAAAATACTCGTTCCGCCGCTGGGGCATTTTCGGAATCTGTGAAAGCCATGGCAACAGGTGTTCGTGAAACGTTAATAGAAATGAATACTGCGCATACACAATTATCTGGGCAATCAGAAAACCTGATAAAAATGTCTGCGGAAACAACCGCCCAATTGCAACCGTTGTCAGAGTTAATAGAGAAATACTATTCGGCCCTGCCCGATTTAGCGCGAGATTCCGTCAGTACAGGTGATAATCTGCAGAAAATCGTTGAATCTTTGAACGAAAAAATATCCCTTATGAAACAAACGGTAAGCGAATCAACAACTACCATAGCGGATTCTGCTGGTAAATTAGAAGACTTGGCTGGTCAATCTAGACAACAGATGATAGATTTGATGTCTGACTATGCAAAAGCGGTAAACACCATGCAGACTTTAAATAAGCAAATGATGGTTGCACGCGCTACAGCACCGATGGATGCAATAAATATAACACCTAATGCTGCACCTATATACGGTCGTGTAAGCCCACAAGATTTTTTAAAACAAAGCGAACGTATGTTTGAAAAGTTACATGAACAAACAATGGATTTGACAAGGGCATCTGGAGCTGAAATACCTGACGTTGTTTGGAAGAAGTATCATAATGGGGACAAAACGATATTTTCTAAATGGTTCGCAAAAATTATAGCGGCAGCAGATAAAAAACAAATTCGAGAAATGTTGAAGACAAATGCCGCATTTAAATCACAGGCTACACAATTTGTACGTAGTTTCGATAAAATATTAACTGCTGCCCGCCAAGCAGATGGCACAGATAAACTTGCCGGGACGATCACAAAGACGGACTTGGGACAGATTTATATTGCTTTGCAAGCACAGCTTTAAATAAACGGCTATTTAATTCGATTATTTAATAATTTATCAATAATTGGGCGCAAATGCATAAAAACTTCTTCTATGCCCATTCTGACACCATCCGAGCGCATTTCGTCAACCACCGTCCACTGCGTCGGATTTTGTAAGGCAATTTGCTTATATACACTTGATACGTCATATAATAATTTAAAGTCACTTTCATGAATGTCTGGCGTGCCGTTTTGATATTGCTTTAAACCGGTCGTGCGCATATCATACGATATTTTTGGATCTAAATATAAATAAATATTATGGTTCGGCCGAATTATACCCAGTTGAGTAAATTCTAAATCTTCCATAAACTTAATTTTCTGTTCCCATTGTTCTTTAGGACATTTAGCAACAGAAAAAGAATTACTATAAGTATACCTGTCCAATATTACCCATTTACCTTCTTTTAACCATTGTGCAATTATAGGTTGGTGCTGTAATCGATCTAAAGCATATGGCAACATTGTATATTCAGCGGGCAGATCACGTGTGGCACCGAATTTACCATTTAAGTAATCTTTTACCAACTTTCCAAAAAACTCGCTATATCGTGGAAAATCTAACGTTTCCGCACTTATACCACGTTGCCGTAAATAATTTATAATATTCTGGACTTGGGTATGTTTACCTGCCTTATCGGTTCCCTCTATTGCTATCATATAACCCTGTTTCATTTTTTACCTTTTGTGTAAAAAATCCCGCTATGATAGGCGGGATTTTTTATTCTTCTAAGAAACTGCGTAGTTTACGCGCACGTGTCGGATGTTTTAATTTATTCAAAGCCTTTTGTTCAATCTGACGAATACGTTCACGAGTAACACCTATATATTCACCGACTTCTTCCAAAGTGCTTGTCTTATTCGTGCTCATACCAAAACGTTGACGCAAAACAGTTTCTTCTTTTGGATCTAGTTCAGACAGAATCTGCGTTACAATTTTACGTAAATTCTTTTGAGCAGCAGACACAAATGGATTTTTTGCTGTTTCATCAGCAATAATTTCTATACGACTGCTGTCATCTTCTGTACCGACAGGAGCTTCCAAAGAAATAGGTTTCAGATTTACTTTTAATGCCTTATGGATCTTATCAACCGGCAAGTATATAATCTTTGATAGTTCTTCTGGCGTTGGCTGACGACCATATTTATGCATGAACTGACGCGTTGCGCGCTGAATCTTATGAATATTGTCTATCATATGTACAGGTATGCGAATTGTACGCGCTTGATCGGCAATGCTTCTAGAAATCCCCTGCTGAATCCAATTGGTTGCATACGTTGAAAATTTATTACCTAAACGATAATCAAACTTGTCTACCGCTTTCATAAGTCCGATGTTACCGTCTTGAACTAAATCAGAAAAATCTAGTCCTAAGCCACGATTGCTAGATTTCTTCGCAAACTTTATAACTAAGCGCAGGTTAGCCTCTATCATCTCACGTTTTGCTCTTGCTGCTTCGGCTTGACCGCGACGAACAAGTTCTACTACTTTTTTATACTCACTTGTTGGTTGCCCTGTTTCAGTAGCAATTGCAGTGATATCTTCTTGGATTTTTAAAATATCTTTTTCGTGTTTCTTAGCAAAATTTGCCCATACTGCATTCTTGCTGCGCATTAATTTTTTTACCCAATTACGGTTAATTTCATTACCCGTATATTCGGACAAGAAATCTTCACGCTTAATTTTATTTGCCATGGCAAGGCGTAATAATTTACCCTCTAAACCCATAAGCAATTGATCTCTTTTAGTCAACTGCTCTAAAATTTCTGCGATTCTATCGTCGTTTAAACGTATTTTGCTTACATGTTCAAACAGCTCTAAACGCATTTTAGTATATTTCTTTTCTAAAGCCTCATCAGGTTTAGAAGAGGTTTCTAAGTTTTCTAATCTTTTCGCCTGTAATTTTTGCATATTATTAAATATACGCTTTATCTTGCCAAACAGTTCCATTACCATCGGCATCAAAGCTTCTTCCATTACAGGAATTGGAACACCAGATGTTCCGCGCGGCGTATCTTCTTTTTTGATTCCGTCTTCATCTTCGTCTTCATCCTCATCTTCATCGTCGTCATCAGACATGGTTGATTCTTCTAAATCATCTAAATCATCATCATCTAATTCATCGACATGTTCTACGCCCTTTGATTTCAAAGTTTCTGAAATTGCCGCCAGTGATTTTTGTTCTGCGTCACTAGAATACATTACTTCCAAGTTAACAATGTAACGTAAACGAATATCATCATTTAATAATTGCTGATACCAGTCCAACATCGCTTTAATTGTCATCGGACTTTCACACAGTCCGTAAACCATCAAACGAGATGCCGCTTCAATACGTTGCGCTATGGCAACTTCACCCGCCGCAGTTAAAAGTTGAACAGTACCAATTTGTTTTAAATATGATTGAACAGAATCTTGTACACCAAGAACTAAATTACCTGTTTGACTGCGTTCTAGTTGTTTGGCGTAATGTTCATAATCATCATCATTAACATCAACCTGCTCTGCGTCTGCGTTCAATAAATTGCGAGTTTTATCAAGTTGATTATCGGAATCATCGTCGTCATAATATTTTTCCATGTTTTTGGAAAAATTATCTGTTTCTAATATTTCCAGCCCCAAGTCTTGTTGGAAAAAATCCAGGACTTCTTCTTGCTCTTTTTCTGGGACTTCATCGGCTTCTGTTGCGGCACTAAAATCCATCTTGGACAAATAACCAATTTCTACCGCACTAGTAGCCAATTTCTGTAAATTTTCTGGTAATGACTCAATCAATAACTTGGTTGCTGCGTCTAAATTCTTAGCCATAAACACGCCTTCCCATATATTCGTTAATTATTTTTGTTTTCTTGCTTTGGCAACTGCGTCATGAAGCGCAGATTCTGACACCAACCCCAGAACAATTGGACTTTGTATTTGAATTATTGAATAAGATTTATGAGTTTTGTTTCTTACCGATGCAACAGTTGGATTTGTACTACGCATTAATCTTGCAACTTGGCCATCAGACAATTCGGGATAATTTTTTATAATCCACAAAATACCACCCAAACGGTTCTGACGATGTAATTTAGGAGTGTACCCAACCCCTTTCTTATTTTGTGCCTTTTGAGCGTTGACGATTTCTTCACGTAATTCCAAGCGAGCTTCAGGATCAGCCTCGCACCGTTCAATGTCTTCCCTCTTTAATTGCCCGTTTAAAATCGGGTTTAAACCTTGAACTTTTGTGGTTTCAGCATCAGCAATGTTTTTAACTTCTAATTCATGCAAACCACAGAAATCTGCAATCTGTTCAAACGTCAAAGACGTGTTTTCAATCAACCACAAAGCTGTGGACTTTGGCATATATGGGTAATTCATCGAACGTTCCTCTTGTTGCTGGGGTGCAATATACACCAAAATGCCTCTAATTTCAAGCCTTTTTTATATAAAATTAAAACTCGGGACTAAAATCCCGAGTTTTCCGACAAACCTAGACTTTTTTAATTATTTTTACCCCGTTTGGAGTATCCATAATACTCCAACCTGCATTTTCTATTTGCGCTCGTATTTCGTCGGCTCTGCCCCAGTCTTTGGAAGCTTTTGCCGCCGCACGTGCATCAGCAAGCTTTTGAATATCATCAGGAACTGTCATACTTTCTAAATTATTTATTTTCTTGGCTCTATCAATGAATTGCAAGCCTAATAAATCGTCGACAAATTCAAACAAAGCGATTTTTGTTGACGCGCTGATAGTATCATCACGTAATAAGTTTTGAATTTGCACCAAAGATTCAGCAGTTTTCATATTATCAGAAACCGGAGCTAAAATTTTATCTTTCCACGTTACAAAATCGCTTTCACTGAATTCACCGGGAACGGTATTCGCCAAAACATCAGCTAAACGTCTAACAAGATTTTTATATCCGTTTGCGGCAGAATCCATGGCTTCCCATGAAAACGCTAATTGGGTCTGATAATGTCCCAGCAATATAAGATATCTATAAACCATCGGATCATAACCACGTTTACGTACTGAATCAAGACCAAGAAACTCACCTTTAGATTTACTCATCTTTTCCCCAGATTTATCAATCAAAAAGCTAAAATGCACCCAATAGTTTACCCAAGGAGCACCGGTAATCGGTTCTGATTGTGCTATTTCATTTGTATGATGTATTCTTGATAAATCTTCTCCGCCGGTATGAATATCAAAATGATTTCCCAGTAATTTCATACTCATTGCGCTGCATTCTGCATGCCAACCCGGGAACCCAATACCCCATGGGCTGTTCCACTCCATCTGACGCTTTTCGTTTTTAGGAGAAAATTTCCATAAAGCAAAATCCGTTGGGTTTCTTTTATCAGAATTATATTCTACTCTGGCACCAGCACGATTACCCGTTAAACTACCCCCTGTTAACTGCCCGTACGCAGCAAACTTACTTGTGTCGTAATAAATGCCATCCCCCGCGATTTCATACGTATACCCCAACTCTTCCAATTTTTTTACCAAATCAATTTGTTCGGCAATATAATCTGTGGCACGCGGCATATCCGTAGGACGAATTATATTTAAATCATCATAATCTCTTAAAAATTCATCCGTATAAAATTTCGCGATTTCCCACACAGACTTTTTATCGCGAGCTGCACCCTTTTCCATTTTATCATCGCCACTATCTGCATCATCGCTGCTTAAATGTCCGACATCTGTAATATTCATTACGTGATGTACCTTATAACCATTTGCTAAGAACATTCGCTTCAGTATATCATTGTGTATCATTGTACGTAAATTACCGATATGTGCATAATGATAAACCGTTGGACCGCAAGAATAGAAACCCATTTTACCTGGGACTAATGGTTTAAATTCTTCAATTTTTCTTGACATAGTATTGAATAATCTGATTGTCATTGCACATCCTTTGTATAGTAATTTAATGATAATTAAATAGAATTTTTATTGCAAACAAAAACGTTTGCCGACAGAAAAGCAAATTAACGACAACAGTAAAAGTTAATAAATTTTATTGTCATTTTTATATAGAACTATGTAACTGGCGGAGCGTATAGGACTCGAACCTATGGACCGCTATAACACGGTCACGGATTAGCAATCCGCTGCATTACCACTCTGCCAACGCTCCGCGTGGTTGCGACGCTCATTATACAGAAATCGTTTTTTAATTGCAAGCCGGAAAATTTATAAAAATGAACGCCTTTAAATAAAGGCGTTTAAGTACATTAATGTTCGTCTACATTATGTTCCGGAGAACAGAAATCTACGTCTCGCGTCATTGCCAAAAACTTTTCTGCACGCCGAACAGACATATTACCTTTTTTATTTTTCTGTAAATCATGAATTTGTTCAGAAACAGCTGTTGCTAACAACTCCATAGTTGTCTGCCAATCCGTATGCGCACCACCGGAAGGTTCATCAATAATCTGATCGATAACGTTTAAATCTGCCATATCTCGTGCCGTAAGTTTCATCGCTTTGGCGGCAACGGCTTTATACTTATTATCCTTCCATAAAATACTGGCACAAGATTCAGGTGAAATAACAGAATATATTGTGTTTTCTAACATTAATACTCTATCACCTGTACCAATGGCAATTGCACCGCCACTGCCGCCCTCACCCACATTGACGGCAACATATGGTGTATTAACGCTTAAACCCGTCGCTATCGTTTCAGCAATAGCCTGTGACTGTCCGCGTTCTTCAGCGGCACTGCCAGCAAAAGCCCCAGCAGTATCAAACAATGAAATTATTGGCAATTTAAACTTTTCTGCTAAACGCATTAAACGTTGTGCTTTGCGATATCCCTCAGGATTCGGCATCCCGAAACGATGAAATTGCCGCGTTTCAATTGTACGACCTTTTTCTTGCCCTATTATTACGGCCGGAATATCGCGCCAATAACCAATGCCACCACACATAGCAGGATCTTCACCAAACAACCGATCTCCGGCAAGATATGTCCAATCTTCAACAATCCCGTTTATATAATCTAAAAAATGGGGTCTATTTTCATTTCGTGCTAATAAGACTTTGTCATATGCCTCATTTTCGCCCATACCCCGAACCTTTTTATTATCCTGTGCGGGCGTATTCACATTAATTGAATGTGGAGTATGAGGTTGTTTCGTCAGTACCTTCAATATTTTTTCTATTCTTTCTTTTAATTCGGTACGTGGTACCACCATATCAACCATACCGTGTTCATATAAATATTCAGCTGTTTGAAAGTTAGACGGCAACTTTTCACGAATATTTTGTTCAATTACGCGACGACCAGCAAAACCTATACGCGCACCTTTTTCAGCAATATGAATGTCACCCAGCATGGCAAACGACGCCGTTACCCCACCAAATGTAGGGTCGGTTAACAGAACTATATATGGAATTCCGTTTTCATGAAGTTTGTTAACTGCAACTGTTGTACGCGCCATTTGCATCAATGACAGAATGTTTTCCTGCATACGAGCACCACCACTGCACGTCACCATTATAAAAGGTTGGTTTAACTCTATTGCATGTTCCATACTTGCTACTATACCGTCGCCGGCTGCGCGCCCCATAGAACCTAATAAGAAGTCACCGTTAAGCACACATATTGTTGTTGGTATTCCACCAATGATACCATCTGCAGTTGTTATGGCATCGTTATAACCCGTTTCGTTTCTGGCCTCTATCAAGCGATCTTTATATGCTTTACGATCTACAAAATCTAACGGATCATCACAAACGATCGGAAGATTTAAACGAGTCCATTCGTTATTATCAAATAACAAATCAAACCTTTGCTTAGGCGTCATTATGAAAGCCCGACCGCATCGCGGACATATATAATGATTTGTTTTATAATCTTTATAATATACTAATCTTCCGCAAGATTCGCACTTTATCCACATCAATCTACGAATTCTATCGTAACGTTCCCGATTATGATTTTTGATCCCAGATTTTTTACCAAATAACATTTTATTATCCGTTCATCTTTTTAGTTAACTCACGGCTAGGCTTAAACAAAATAGTGGTACTTGCCTCCAAATGCATTGGTTGACCAGTACATGGATTATATCCAATTTTCGTCGCCCGTGCGCGCGGTTGAAACGTTCCAAATCCTCTAACTTCAATCCTATTTCCATCTGCGACTGATTCAATCATTTGATCTGCCACTGTATCTAATATCGCAGCAGCATCAGTCGCACGCATATGTTTAAATTGAACTTGAATAGATCTTACAATATCAGAGCGTTTCATACATTATTCCTTTTCGTTTAGAACTTATTATGAAATTCTTATCGAATTTTATCAAGAACAAAGTTTTTTAACATAATTAAAAGATTATCTACCTATGTCAGCAAGCCTTTTTACGGCTTATAATCATTTTATGTTAACTAAGGAGATAAAATATGTCAGATAATATACAATACCAAATGCCTCTTATCGGCGACAAAGCCCCAGAATTCGTTGCTCATACGACTAATGGCACAGTGAATTTTCCTGCAGATTATTCAGGCAAATGGGTAATTCTTTTTTCTCATCCTGCGGATTTTACCCCCGTTTGTACGACGGAATTTATGACTTTTCAAGCAATGCTACCAGATTTAAACAAATTAAATACAGATATAATCGGTCTTTCTGTTGGAACTCTTACAGGTCATCTGGCATGGATAGAAGCAATAAAAAATCTTAAATATCGCGGTTGGGAAAACATGCAAATAACTTTTCCAATAATTGACGATATGAATATGGAAATCGCGAAAAAATATGGAATGATCCATAGTCACGCATCGGATAATAAAACTGTACGCGCTGTATTTATCATAGATCCTACAGGCGTTATAAGAGCTATTTTATACTATCCTTTAACGACGGGACGTAATTTCGACGAAATTAAACGAACGCTAATCGCTTTACAAACAACAGATGCGTTCGGTGTCGCAACGCCAGCAGACTGGGAACCCGGAGAAGACGCAGTTGTTTCTGCACCAACAACTGCAAAAGAAATGCACGAAAGGCTGACACATAAAGATAAAAATCTTGACGTAAAATCTTGGTTCTTGACTTTAAAAAAAATACCTGAAAATACGATAATGGAAAAGTTATATAATAAATCTATTACTAAACAAGCACTAAAAAAATAAAAAATAATAATTGGGGGTGTTACGCCCCCATTAAAAAACCAGCGGAAAATCACGTATATCCATAGGCACCGAATCGCGTTCCGGATTCCATTGAAATTCTGTCATTTTTACTTTTTTATCTTTATCAAACTTAATCCCCTCTGCTTTTAATTGCCGATACTGTTCTTTTTGGTAACCAGCACATAAACTGCCGTCTTTAAAAACCACACGATGCCAAGGCAGATTCCAACTACTTTTATTGTTTGAAGCATATCCGACGAAACGAGCCATACGTGGTCGACCTATCATCTGCGCAATCTGACCATATGTTGCAACCCTACCAACTGGTATTCTTGCAACAATATCATAAACCTGTTCATTAAACGTTTTCATGCTGATGATTATTTTAATCCGTTAAACCATGAAGTCAAATATAAACCCTTGCAAAAGAATTTGTAACAAGTATAATTTCTCTCCATCGGAGACGTGGCAGAGTGGTCGAATGCGCGCGACTCGAAATCGTGTATACGGGAAACCGTATCAAGGGTTCAAATCCCTTCGTCTCCGCCAGGATTTTTAATATCTTTATAATACTAAAAACGAAATATCATTATACGTCAAAATCATACGCTTGAACAGACTTCACAATGGCAGCAACAAGTTTGTCTTGATGAGATGCACTTTTTAATAAACTTTCTTCCGAAGCATTAGACAGATGCCCTAATTCTATCAACGCCCCTGGAACAGTAGAACGCAAAACTGCAAACGGTGCATGACGCACGTCTGGTCCAGGCTGTTGAGTTATTTTTGCACGCTTAAATTGAGATGCACAACCCTTTGCATACTCAACCGACATAGCCGCAACAGCATGCTGTTGCAACGAAGATAAAGCAATTCTAATATCTTTATCAAATTGCTCGAAACCGCTAACATCAATTTTATCCGCCGCATTTTCTGCGTCGGCTAATTTCTGAGCTTCTTCGTCCGAAGCTTTTTCAGATAAGGTATAAATCGAAAAGCCTTTCATAGAACGACTCGGGTTCGCATTCGCATGTAACGATAAAAATAAATCAGCATGTTTCTTTTCACCGATTGAAGCTCTTTGCGCCAATTTTAAATATGTATCGTCACTGCGAGTCAAATATGTATTAAATCCTGCCGCCGACAACTTATCTTTTAATTTTTTAGCAACCGATAACACAATGACCTTTTCTTTTGTTCCGCCCTTCCCTATGCATCCCGGGTCTTTCCCGCCATGTCCTGCATCTATCACAATTGTATACTTACGTGCAGGCGTTGTTTTTTGCTTTACCGCCGTATTGTTTGTTTGCGATGACGCAACAGTGGCGGCGTTGGCACCAGTTCCGGCCATAAAATCTATTACAAGCCTATAATCATTATCACCATTCGGATTTAATAACATTATACTTTCACGAGGAATTTGTTTTATAGGCTGCGCAAGATCCGCTATTATTTGCAGTTTATCACCAGATTGTACCTGCGTTATCGCAGTAACCAACGTACCGGCCGCCATAGCAGGTGCTAAAGAATGGTTGGCCGATGTATTAGATAGCGTAATCACAATCTGATTATTCGGATACGATATGGAATATGACGGACGAGCAGAAGTTTCTATGACTAACCTTGTTTTATTTCCGGGCTGAACACCTGTGCGAACTGTTCGCAAAGAATTACGTGCGGCAAAGGCCACACGCGGCAACGTAGCAACGATAACAGCCGTCAAGCCCGTAACTTTTAAAAGCATTCGTCTGGTAATTTTCATTTGGATACATTATATCAAAAAAAACACCTGGTTTCAAGTTTTATACAGGAAGAAAAACCGCCCGATTGGGCGGTAAAATAATTAAATCTTTATCTACTGATGCAACTTGCAAATGTCTGCGCAATTAAGTTTGTTTCTTGCGTAGTCATTGTCTGTACTGGAACAATGTAACAACGAGCGCTGTCACGAATAATAAACACTTTTGTTCCACGAACGTATGCAGTCTGCATAGAGCTTAATTGAGCTGTTGTTAAAAAGTCATTTTGTGTGGTTGCAGGGCTGCTCATTGCGGCCTGAACCAACTGATATGCAGTTGCATAATCATATACATCAGACAATGTCGTTACATCCATATATAAACTTTGGTTTTCATATGGATTTTCAACATTTACTTGCGCAGTAGGAAACGCCACGCCTGTTACCAACGCAGCCGCCGTTTGCAAAGTAGATGGCTGAGAAGAATCAGATGTCGATACAGAAGCAGTATTTATTTGTAAGTTATCGCCGCACGCCAAATTCATACGATTAGTATAACTTGCCAAAACAGAATCTACCGCCATTTGCCAATCTTCACCTTTTTGATTCATTTCAAGGTTTAGAATTTTTTCGGCCCAACCCCAAATGTTAGCACCCACGTTACCGGCGTTAGCAAAACGAGTTACCATTTCCGCCGATCCACCAGGTACACCTGCACCGCAGGCATCTGTTAACTGTGTTGTCAGCATGCTTGTCGTTTCATTTCCATATGCTAACGCAACAGAATGACATGCCATAGCGGCTTCTAGTTCCTGACGACGCTGTAAACATAAATCACTATGAGATTTAGATAATTCGTCTGCCATATTTGCCATTGATAAATACGACATAACTTCTTGCTGCACATATGGTGGGCATAAGCGCGCTGCCGTATTTAACCCCCCAGTACCCGTTGCTGTACTATATTGTGGTAATAAAATAGAGGTGTCTTTTTGCAGGCAAAGCAAAGCATAATTATATAATTCACTTTCTGTCGCATATTGACAACGCCCCGTACGCTGTCCCGGTACCACAGTTACGTCACCGCAATATTCTGCTAAACAATTATAAATCTTCGTACGGCACGCAGTATCTACATCCGGTTGCGTTACGAGATAATACGTATTTCTTTGGTTTTGTTGGTATGCATTAGCTAATCCCTGATAACCACGATTTACCGTGTTCGTAGTACCAGAATTAGAGTATGCTGCCGCACCGCGTGACACAGAATCCGTCGCAACGGTTCCAGCCGAAACAGCAAATGCAGAAGATGCACATAAACATGCAAAAAAACCAAATGCAAAAAACGTGTTTTTCATATTAAAATCCCTCTCGTTAAAAAAATTTTAACACATTGAGACAAAAAAGGCAATCGTTCATTTTACTTATAAATATAAATTGATTGATTTAAGAGGATAACTTGCTAATATAAACCTCGTTATGATTATGCCCAATGAAACATTAGCACAAATTTCTGACGACATTTCCGCCGTAAGGGGGTTTCTTTGACCCAGAAAAGCTGACGAAACAAATTTCTGATTTAGCGAATAAAACAAACGACTCTAATTTATGGAATAATCCAGATAACGCATGTGCGTTATTACAAAAAAAAGCATCTCTTGAAAAATCTTTACAACTTCTTAATAACCTTGAGTCTGAATACATAACATTAAAAGAACTTTATGAACTTGACCCAGAAGACAAAGAACTGCTGAAAGAAATTGAAGCGTTATCTGAAAAAGCGCATAAAGCTAAATTTATAACGCTATTCAGTGATCCTGCTGATAATAATGGGGCTTTTTTATTCATTCAAGCTGGTGCCGGCGGTACAGAGGCACAAGACTGGGCTCAAATGTTATCAAGAATGTATTCTCGCTGGGCAGAAAGGCACGGTTTTCAATGTGAAGTCATAGAAGAACATCTGGGCGATACAGCAGGCATTAAAAATATTACATATCGAATATCAGGTGAAAGAGCATATGGCTGGTTAAAAAACGAAATAGGCGTACATCGTTTAGTAAGAATATCTCCTTTCAACGCCAACGGGAAACGTCAGACCAGTTTTGCATCGGTTGACGTATGGCCTGACATAGATGACTCCATAGAAATTGATATAAACGATAAAGACCTACGCATAGATACATACCGTTCTTCTGGTGCAGGTGGTCAGCACGTAAATAAAACAGATAGTGCTGTTCGTATAACTCATATTCCAACGGGTGTTGTTGTAACGTGTCAGAACGAACGGAGTCAGATTCAAAATAAAGAAATGGCTATGAAAATGCTGCGTAGTCGTCTTTATGAATTAGAAATGAAAAAACGTGCAGAAGCAGAAAATGCAGCATTGGCGCAACAAAAGAAAATTGAGTGGGGCAGTCAAATTAGAAATTATGTTCTTTATCCCTATCAACTAGTAAAAGACGTTCGCACCGGAGTTGAAAAAACAGATTCAAATGCTGTATTAGATGGTGACCTAGACGATTTTATGTTGGCGTGTCTTCAGCGCGATCAATCAATAAAATAACCAATAAAATATTTACAATTAATTTTGGCGCACCCGGCGCGATTCGAACGCGCAATCCCCGCCTTCGGAGGGCGATGCTTTATCCAGTTAAGCCACGGGTGCAAATCAGAACTATTATAAATACCAACACATTAAATGCAAGAAATTAACAATAAAACTTGTCTTTCTATACTTTTCCTGTGTACAATTTGTTTTATAAGGAGATAAGCATGAAATCATGGAAAGTTATAATCGCAATGCTTATATTAACGGGATGTAACAGCGTATACGTTAAATCTAACTCTATTGACCCTACACAAGTATTTTATGCTGACCGCGGCGGATACGGTATGCGCAAAAGTATAAAACAGAAAATGGAAGAACGCGGTTATAACGTCGTTGTCGGTAAAGCACAGACAAAGCACAGTTTTACAAACGAAGATGATGAAATTGAAATAGATTCTTATTTAATTCCTAAAAATGTTAGATATATTGTTAAAGTAAACGAACGTAAAGAAGTATTTAACCCATTTTGGTGTCCATTTAACGGTTTTTGGTGGTGGAACTTTAATGTTTCCGTTTCCGACCAAATTACGGGTGAAGAATTAATGTCTTGGCGTGGACGCGCCTGTCAAAATACTGCTATGCGTATGATAAACGATATATTTGATGAAATGGAGATAAAAAATAATGAACAAAACAATTAAATCAATCATAGAAATTATTAAATCTTGTGAAGATGTGCAACTATGCACATTTGGTGATGTGTACCCTGAAACTCGCCATGTTATGAACGGTATGAATCAAAAGATTGACTCTGTTGATTTGCACTTTTTAACGATGAAATCTTCACCAAAATTTAAACAGTTAGAAAAAAACAATCATTGTTGTTTATATTACTTTAACCCAAAGACCAGATATGCTGCGCGCTTGTTCGGTCAAATGGAAAATATAGACGACCAAAGTGAAAAGAACAAATATTGGCAAGATAAATACGCTAATTTTGGTTTTACGGGTGCCGACGATCCTAATTTCGCCCTGCTTCGCTTTATACCAGATGAATATAAATTTTATATTGGCGAAGAATTACATACAGGAAAAATAAAACAATAAAAAAAGCGGGATAAAAATCCCACTTTTTTTAATGATTATACATTATTCATCAATTTTTGCGTATTCGCAGAAACCTTCGTTTGTATCACAACGAGAGATCGTTCCTTCGCTGATGAAATACCCCTGTGGATGCAAGCATGCTGGGCATACTTTTGGTGCTTCTGTACCAATGTGCCACATACCGCAGTTTGTGCAGCGCCACATAACGATTTTATCCTGCTTGAACAATGTACCTGTTTCAATTGCTTCAATCAACGCACGATAGCGTGATTCGTGATAACGTTCTGCATAACCGATATTCTTCAAAATAGAAGCAATCGCATCAAAACCTTCCTGTGCAGCAATTTGAGCAAACTTTGGATACATTACAGTGTTTTCTTCATGTTCACCGTATGCCGCTGCTTTCAAGTTTTCCAGCGTTGTACCAATTTTACCTGCTGGGAAAGACGCTGTGATTTCCAAATCACCGCCTTCCAAAAATTTGAATAAGCGAGATGCATGTTCACGTTCTTGTTCTGCCGTTTCCAAAAAGATTTTAGAAATTGCCTGATAACCTTCATCTTTCGCTTTTGATGCAAAGAAACTATAACGGTTACGCGCCTGTGATTCACCAGCAAAAGCAATTAATAAATTCTTTTCTGTTTGTGTACCTTTTAGCGATACTGCCATTTTGTTCTCCTTTTATACTTTATGAATTATGACCCAGATAGTAACAGATAAAAGTATAAAAAGCAAATTTTTGTAATGTGCTATTTTGACTTATTTACTTTTATTTTTAAGAATGTTTTTACATGCTTCTTTATGAATTAAATCCTTATAATCATCGTATAATCTGACACCTAAAAAAGCGCGGGCTTCGGCAATAGATTTACCATAAGACCAATAAACGCATTTGTCTGTAACATATTTCGCCGCAACAAAAGCTAAATTAGGCTCTAAAGGTCCATAACAATTATATGTCAGCAAACCGACTTTATAATACTCGAAATGCGTTTTTTCATTATGAGAAATACGCGGTCCCATAATCATGTCTTTGTCTCGAATTCTGTTTATTTGATATTCACATGGATCCTGAACTCGCCATAAACCACCGATAAATTCAACATCATCTATTAATTGTGTTGATAATGGCACCGCTGTCTCATTTGAACTATATGCAAGCACCCCTTTAATGCAGTCTTTTTTATATAATTTTTGTTTCTGTTCTTGAGTTTGTGTTGCAAGAGGGTTTCTAATTTTCATTTTTTTCTATTTCCACAAATTGTTTTTCTATTGCAGAAACCAGCTCCCCTATTCCCAGCATTCCTGCGGCACTTATAACCATTATTTCAGGTTTCTTTTTGCGACCAAATGACTTTTTAAAGTCGCTTAGTCGCTGTTTTAAATCATCTGGTGCAATCGCATCCATTTTATTTATTACAACCATTTCTGGTTTGTGAATTAAATCGCCACCATAAGAATCCATTTCATGACGTATTGCAGCATAACGAGACGCCCAATCAGATTCCGTTCCGTCAATTACGTGCAAAATCATCTTTGTTCTTTCTGCGTGTCCTAAAAATCTATCACCTAATCCGACGCCAGTATGAGCCCCCTCTATCAATCCAGGTAAATCAACCAACACGAATTCACGTTTGTGCGCGTACATCACACCCAATTGCGGGTTTAAGGTCGTAAAAGGATAATTTGCAATCTTCGGGCGCGCCGCTGTAACTGCGGACAGTAACGTAGATTTCCCAGCATTAGGAAATCCCACTAATCCGATATCGGCAATTAACTTTAAGCGCAAAACAACGGTTCTTTCTTCTCCGGGCAAACCGTCGTTTGCCTGACGAGGTGCGCGATTAGTGGGGCTTTTAAAATGTAAATTTCCCCAACCACCGTTACCACCACGAGCGGCCAGATATTCCATACCATCTACATTTAAATCAGCATATTCAATTTCTTCGTTTTCAGATAAAATAACAGTGCCAGTCGGAACCGGTAAAACCAAAGTTTCTCCTGACGCCCCTGTGCGCATTTTCCCCATCCCGTTTTCACCACGTTGCGCGACAAAATTTGTTTTATAACGATAATCTATCAGCGTATTAACATTTGGTACTGCACGGAATACTATATCCCCCCCGCGGCCACCGTCGCCACCGTTTGGACCACCGAATTCTATATATTTTTCACGACGAAAACTGGCGCTGCCGTTGCCGCCATCACCTGCTTTGATATGAATTTTAGCTTTATCTAAAAACTTCATTTGTACGTCTTTATTTGTCGCCATTATAACTTAAAAACTTGCAATTGCCACTATAAATATTATAATTATTAGGGTCACGTAAGTGATGATGATTCTGAAGCCGTTGCGGAATAGTCGTTTTGGACTGGGGGGCGGTACCCCACAGCTCCACCAATAAACATCATGGGGCTGACATAGTTTCGACAGGCGCAGTAAAGGCAAATCGGTTGAATCCGACGTGGCGTCGTTAAAAGCCGAATAAAAACTGAATGGCGATAGAATCGCTGCGAACGACAACGTTCGCCTTGCAATGGCTGCCTAATACGGCATTGAGCATGACTGGCAATTGTTAGTCATTCTCGTTTAGCTTATTGCGGGGTCTAACCGGGTACCCGGCAACAGAAACCCGGTACTTTTTAAATGAAATAAATAAAAAGGTTTAAATATGTTTGGAAAAATAAAAAAAATATTCTTTACGGGCATTTTCGGCGTTATGTACATTTCTTTCATCGCGCAAATAGTATATGTTTTGGTTTGGATACCAGAATGGGACGCAAAATTAGGTTGGATGGGTTTATTAGCATTTGAATGGCTGGCTTTGATCGCAGCCCGTTATCTATCAAAACGTTCTAGCAATAGCGCACAATATAATAATTATAATTCCCGTCGCCGCTAAAAAAAACTTTATTGTGCCTATTCTGTCCCCCATCAAGGGGGATTTTTTATAGACCTTGAAAAATCATAAAAAAGTTCTTATATTTATACTCGCTATGAGAAATTATATCTTACCTTTTAGAAATTTGGTTGTACATCCTGGATTGACGGTACCAATCTATATTGACAACCCTCTTTCCGTGGCATGTATTGAAGCGGCAACAAAACTTAATCAAAAGATAATCATTACGCCTCAACACAGTTGGAACTATCCTGATGCAACAGAAGATATTTATGATATTGGTACCATAGGCGATATTGCGCAAGTTTTACGTCTACCAGACGGGACTTTACATGCGATAGTTCGTACCACAGACGTTGTGAACTTGTCTGACGTTTCTGTTGAAAATGGTTTGTTTTCTGCAGAAGCCACACCGATTGAGATAACAGACGACAGTAATTTTGAACAGACGTTGGCGTTACGAGATAAAGTTGCAGAAAATATGCAAGCTTTATCGGCGACACGTAAATTCAAATTAGACAAAATGCGCGCGATAATTCAAAACTATCCGATGGCGGCATTCGTAGATTCAGTGATTCAATCCGCAGATATAGAAACAGATGATGCGGTCCGGGTTTTACGTGCTTCATCCTGGCGAGAAAAATTAATGCTGTTGCTGGAACAAATAAATCTGATGGCAGAAACTGCCAAAATTGAAGATTCCATAAATCGTCGCATACATCAGCAAATGGAAAACGGACGACGTGAAGCAATATTGCAAGAAAAAATGCGTGCCATCCAGAAAGAAATGGGTGACGACAGCGAAGAAATGGATACAGAAAACTTACGTAAACGTATTGAAAGATCCGCAATGCCGCAAGACGCCAAAGACAAAGCAATGTCTGAATGGAAACGTATGCGCAGTATGTCCCCTATGTCTAATGAAGGTGGGTTATTAAAAACCTATATTGAAGAACTGTTATCCATGCCGTGGGATAAATCAGATGAGACAAAGATTGATTTAAAAACAGCACGGACAGTTTTAGACTCGGAACATTCTGGTATGCAAGCCGTTAAAGAACGTATTTTAGAACATATCGCCGTTATGAAAAAAACTGGCGGCACCCAAGGAAGCATATTATGTTTTGTTGGTGCACCTGGTGTCGGTAAAACATCATTATGCAAATCAATCGCAGAGGCATTAGGACGCAAGTATCAGCGAATTTCACTTGGTGGCGTCTCTGACGAAGCGCATTTTAGAGGTCATCGTAAAACTTATATCGGCGCCCAAACAGGTCGTATAATGGATGCACTTAAACGCTGCAAAGCGAATAATCCTGTTATCGTTCTAGACGAAATTGATAAAATGGGACGTGATTGGCGGGGCGACCCAGAATCAGCGCTATTAGAAATACTTGACCCAGAGCAAAACAAATCCTTTCGCGACCATTATTTAGAAGTAGATTTTGACCTATCAAAAGTATTATTCATTGCTACGGCGAATACTTTAAATATGTCTAACGCGCTAAAAGACCGTATGGAAATAATTGAAATTCCTGGTTATAACGAGGACGAAAAGGTTAACATTGCAAAAGAACACTTAATTAATCGTGCCGCAAAAGATACTGGATGGGATCCAAATAATATAATAATAAACGACGAAGAATTACGTCATTTAATTCGCAACTATACATCTGAAGACGGCGTACGTGAACTGCAGCGTGAAATAACTGCTTTATTGCGCCGTACATTGTTAGAAAACGATGGGGAAGACATAAGAACAGAATTTACTAAACAAAAAATTGATGATTTATTAGCAATTCGTAAATCATTAACAATGACCAAAAAAATAGGGTTCGGAATTAGAGCCTAACTGACTAATAAACATACGGAGTTATTATATGAAACTTTTACAACAATATCGCATTTATAAAGTATTAAAAACTAACGCAAAACATATCATTACGGGGAATTACTATAACAGCGTAACATTTGAAGCAAAGGTAAATGATATACTAGTGTCCGCAGAAAAATGTTATCCTGATTATGACGGTGAAAGATATTCAAAATATTCTTTAAGTATATATAATACGAACAATGGTTCTTTAGCTAAATATAGAGGGATTTTTGCGCAAGTTGTTTATAATTTATTAAAACACAAATACGGAAAAACAAATGCTATTAGTCATTAATACTGCTAATGATGGTTTAGATTTTTTATTAGAGCAAAAAGTAAAGCATATAGATGTAGAAAAGCAATCTATTGCTTTACCACTTGAAACCGAAAAATTCTTAAACGAAAACGACATTAAATGGTCTGATTTAACAGCGGTTGGCGTTGTTGTTGGTCCAGGTAGTTTTACGGGTATTCGTCTTGGTATAGCATATGCAAAAGGTCTTGGTTTAGGTTTGAATATACCCGTTGTTCCCATAAACGCTTTTGAATTATATTTGCAGGAATTCCCAGACGCTTTTGTGGCAATAGATTCGGGGCGCGGTGATTTCTTTGTGGCAGCAAACGGATTAGAACCATGCACCATGTCAATTGAAGATGTAGAAGTTAAACAGATGCAATGGGCTCGTACCGTTGGGCATAAACCTTTTGATCTACGTAACGCTTTACCTATAGTTCAAGAAAAACTATCTAAAAGCATTATAGATCCAGTAGTTCCGATGTATCTTCGACCAAGTTATGCAGAACAAAATAAAAATGTTAAATGATATAGCCAATCTTCATAAACTTTGTTTTCCGCACAAACCGTGGTCTACAAAAGACTTCACAGACTTAAAAACGTCTGGTTGCGATATCATTGCCAGTCAAAATGGTTTTGTGGTTTGGCGCGTTGTCGCGGATGAGGCGGAAATAATAACAATAGGCGTACACCCAGATGCTCGTGGGAACGGTATTGCAAGTGCTATGTTAACCTTAGTAGAAAATGACGTAAAAAAGCGCGGCGTTAAAAAGATTTTTTTAGAGGTTGCAGAAACTAATACCCCTGCGCTTAACCTTTATAAATCTAATGATTATAATAAAGTCGGTATTCGCCCGAAATACTATGATGGCATAGACGCAATCCTGATGGAGAAGCAATTATGACAGAAAAAAAATATGTTTTAAGTAACGCAACCATAATACAAAGAATACCTAAAAGTGAAACCAATCCATATGGTTATATTCCAACAGAGGTTGTACCATTTGACAAACCAACCATGGCAGTTTTTGGCGGCGACTTAACGCAAACAGAAAGAAACGCTAATTATTATGCAAAGCAAATAGAAGAACTATTAAAAGAAAGCGGTATCAGTAACATAAATATTTACTCTATCGCTTATAATTTTGGTTCGGGACGTTCAAAACTTGAACGTGCTGAAATGTTTCGTTCTGCAGGTCGCAGAATTAAAGAAGAACGTATTTTACCAGAAGCAAAAAAAAGACTAGATTTGATACAAAAATCAATGAAGGATAACGAACCCGTTCCTAATTACATTAAACAATTATATAAAATATTTTTATATCCAAGAATTTCTGATGAAAATAACAAACCTTTAAATATAAATGATGCTGTTTTCAGAATTAGAAAAATTAAATTTTATGCTCACTGTCAGGGTGCCGCTGCATTATGGCAAATGTCAAATTATATGTATGATGAAATGTTGCGCATGGGATACGAAAAAAAGAATATAGAAAAAATTCAAAAAGAATTGTTGGTAATTCAACATAGTCCTCTTGCACCGTTGAACAAACAAAAATTTATGACTATTTCATTTGCATCTGCAAATGATACAATGATGCAAGACCATAACAACCAATTTGCAGATTGGTTTAACGACAATTATCAAGACATTATTCCATGTTATTTCGGGCCTAAACACGGTAACATTTTTATTGCGACAAATTTATACACTAATTCTTTTAAAGAACACGATAATAGATGTATCGTGCCTTCAGAAGAAATTAGTTGCCCATTAACAACAGAAGGCAAAATAATATTTACGGCCGAACGTAACGCCTTAATTAGATCCGCATTAAAGGCCATTGATGAAACACCTATAAAATCCGTCGCAGAACTAACCGATGGTAACGGGGTAAATTTCAAACGGCTAAAAAAGAATGGTGATGCTGTTTATTCTGTTATGCTGAACGATTTACATCTACAAAATTTATCACACGATCATCAAAAATAATATCTTTCGGTTTTAACGGTGCCACTACGTGCATATCATACGCGTTACGAGTTCGAGATAAAGCAACGTAAGTCTGCCCGTGAGTAAACGCACCACGTGATATATCAACGATTACATTATCTAATGTCTTACCCTGCGCTTTGTGTATGGTCATCGCATAACCAAGATTTAATGGGAATTGCTTAAAACTGCCAACTTCTTGTTCTTGCAATCTATCATTTTCATCACGAATATATTCTATCTTCTGCCAAGTTTCTGGTTTTACCGACACAATATCCCTGGATTTATTAAACAATTCAACAACGATCTCTCTTGCCGATAAATTACGTATTATTCCCATAGAACCGTTATACCACTTATCTCCATTTTTTACAAAAACGACTAAAGCACCTATTTTTAAAGTCAAATTCATAGGGGCAGGAACATCACGCTCTTGAAAAGAACCCGTTAATTCCCCAGTATAACTTACTTCTGGAGCTTGTATCTGCGCCAAACGAGATGAATTTATACGTTCGGCGACCGCACGAAAAGGCGTTATTATAACGGCGTTTTCCAAACGTGACTTGTCGACAAACTTACAACCATTAAAAAAATCTAACGCACTTAAATCATTGTTACGTAATTTTCTTAAATTTTCTAATAAGGTTTTATCACTTTGTCTATAAACCAAATCAAAATCATACCTTAAAAAATCCGCGCGTTTATATGCATTACTATCAAAAAAATACGCATTATCATGCTCATAGGCCATACGATAATAATCCATTGCTTCACGAGTTATTACAGGCGGCAGTTGAAACAAATCACCAATGGCAACGACCTGAAGCCCACCAAAAGGCTCATTATTACGACGCGCCGTCCTGGCCAATATATCTACAGCATCTAGCAAATCCGGTGCCACCATAGAAATTTCATCTATTATCAGAACATCTGCCGCATTTAATATATTCCTTGGTTTCGCCTTTAATTTTAATAATTCGGGCATTATAAAATCTCGCGGTTGAATCTGAAACAAAGAATGTATGGTTTGCCCGCCAACGTTCAGCGCAGAGACTGCCGTGGGACAAGCACATATAATCCGCTTTTTTGACGCGCTTTTTAAATAATTTACAAAAGTTGACTTCCCTGTACCTGCCTGCCCTAAAATTAATACATTAGAGTTAGTATTTTCTATTACATCAAATGCTTTTTTCTGAATATTACTTAAAATACTTACTAATTCCGCCATGGGTAGTATTTTTACATAGGATTAAATAAAAATAAAGCATATAAATAAAAATTTCTTGCAACTAAAATGAAATAGTATATAATTGCGTCCGTGGGTTAGTAGCTCAGTTGGTTAGAGCGGAGCGCTCATAACGCTTTGGTCGTGGGTTCAAGTCCTACCTAACCCACCACAAATTAATACACGCCGATGGCGTGTTTTTTTACTTTAATTATATAATTATATTTAGAATTATTTTTCTCTTGCGCGATATACACGATTTTTTCTAGAATAAGATATAAAAGAGAGGAAGTTATGGGAAAAAGTCGCGTTTTTCTGCGGATTTTTGCATCTTTATTTATTACGTTTTTTGCGACAAATGTATTCGCTGCTGGTTATACTTGCCCTACATATAAAAAATATACCAGTTGTAATGCTGGTTACTATATGACAGCCAGTTCTTCATCATCGGCCTGTAATACTACGCCTGCTGCTGGTAATGCGTGTCGTCCGTGTTCTACTATGGGATCTAATTATACCTGTTCTGGTGGTACAGCCTGCCCAACATTAAATACAGTTACAATAACATATAATTTAAATGGTGGTTCTGGAACTACGCCTAATGCAAAACAATGTAACGTTGGTTCTTCTTGTTCTTTACAATCTGGTGCGACAACATCTTTCTATCGTGCTGGTTATGTATTTGCGGGTTGGTCGACTACAAGCACCGCAACGACTGGTTCTACATCGATGACGTTTACCGCTGCAGATACGGTATATGCAGTTTGGACAAAGTGCGCTGCTGGAACATATAAGGGTGGCAGTGGTACTCAGGCAAGTGCAGCTTGTTCTACCTGTCCATCGGGTTATCCGAACAGCGCAGAAGCATCGACGGCGATAACTCAGTGTTATAGTAATACCAAATCTCGTGCGTGGACGGGCAGTCAGGTAAATGGCAGTGTACCGACAAACTGTGCAAGCGTAAAGACTTGGGGAAGTTGTTCTAAACCTGCATGCGATTATGTAGCATATTCTAATAGTGCTGGTACAGGCGATGGGACAATAAAGAGCGGGTGTTCAACAAATAGCGCATCTTGTACAAAACCTGTTGTTGCGGTTACAGCAAAAGCCGGATATTACGATAACGGTACTACGTGTGCTGCGTGTTCTGGATTGGCAAGTGGTTTTTATCCAAATTCTGCTGAAGGAAATGAAGGGGGCGCATCAGCATGTTATACGAATAGTCTAAGTGGTAAATACGTAGCATCGGCAAATGCAACAAGTGCAACGGCTTGCGCAAACTGGACATATAAGGGTGCTCATACAGTAAACTATGGCAGTACATCAAGTTGTTACAACTGTTTAGCAGTAGAGTCAGGTTGGACTAAGGCCAGTGGCACAGGATGGACAACCTATGCATCATGTAAAGAAACAAAGACCGGCTCAGCAATAAGTAGCTATTGTGATGCCGGTGTTCTGACAAAAACACAATCTAGTGCAAGTGCATGGGGAACGTCAGCAATAACTACAAACCTAAGTGCAAAATCAGGTGCTTATGTAAGTGGTCAAACTTGTTTAAACTGTACACAAGGTAGTTATTGTACGGGTGGTACAGCGGCAGCTATTAAATGTGCAGCCGGTTCTTATAGTGGTGCCGGTGCAAGTGCATGTACACCGTGCCAAAGTGGTAAAACAACCTCTACAACAGGGCAAACCAGTTGTAATGCCACGTGCAGTAATGCGGCTAACGTAAGTACATGGTCTAATGCAACTTGGGCTGCAAATACTGTAACTAATCTTTGTACAATATCTACATGTTCTTCGGGTTATACAAAAAATAGTAATGCTTGCGTTGCTTCTAATTATACCATCACTTATAAAAACGGTGGTGGCACAGGGTCTGATGTAACACAAAGCGTTACTTATAACACAAAATTTACAACGAAAGCCTCCAATACATTTACTCGTCCTGGATATAACTTCAGCAGTTGGGGCGGCTCTTATCCTAATCCGAGCAGCGATTACACGTATACCACCGCGGGCAATACTACATTAACTGCCCAATGGAGTGCTTGTGCCAATAACCCAACAGCACCGGGAACATGTAATTGTGGTGACACACAATTCCCGAATGGTTCAGGATGTGAAGCGTGCTCTAAGTCATGTTCTGGCGTTACTGGTTTTACATTAGGTACATATGACGTTTGCAAAAGCCAGACAAATAATCAATGCTATCGTAATTGCACGACATCTGATGTGGCAAATTCAAGCGCAGTTAGCGGTACTGTAACCAAAGGTGGCACCGTTTCATGTAAGGCGACGTCTTGTAAAGCGAATTTCTACTTATCTGGCAGCGGATGTGCAGCTTGCGTACCAAATGCAACCTGTCCAGGGGAAGACGAACCTTTTACATGTAATACTGGATATCATTTATCAAATGACGGTACTAGTTGCGAACCAAATGAATATTCTATTACACTGAAAAAGAATGGCGGTACAGGAACAATAAACGGTTCAACAGGGACTAATGACGCCGTACAAACATGTAAGCATGGCGAATTATGCAATCTTCCTTCCAGTGGGTTAACTCGCACAGGTTATGCTTTCACAGGTTGGGGCACATCATCTTCTTGTACCAGCGGCGTATTCCAACGTACATTTACGTCTGCAACGACTTTATATGCTTGCTGGTCACAGCAAACAACGACTTGTCAATCTGGTAAATACTATAATGGTTCTGAACATGTTACATGCCCTGCTGGTATGTTCTGTCCAGGAACTGGTTCTACAAATATAGGTTCTGCAGGTTGTGCTCAAGATTGTCCTGGCTCTGGTACCTCTGATGCGGGTGCAACATCACAAACGCAATGTTACATATCATGTTCTGGGAAAACGATAACTGGGGGAAAACTAACTGCAGATTCTTCTAAATCTAATTACAACGGTTCAACTTATCCTGCTTGTACGTACACAGCGAACTGTAATGAAGGTTATCTTGCTTCAGGTAACGGTACATCTGCTGCAACGTGTACCAAGTGCCAAAACGGAGTTGTTTGCCCAGGTGGGACAAGCCAATCACAACCATCACAATGTCCTGCAGGATCATACTGTGAAGCCGGCATTGCTAAAACATGTCCAAGCGGCGGTACATCTGATGCGGGTGCCGGCGCAGCAACCGACTGTTATAAAGTATGCCAAGATAATTCTATTACAGGTGGAACACAAGAAGCAATTAATGAGAAAGTAAAGTGGACTGGTTCCGCGTATCCGTCATGTACGTATAATGCAAATTGTAATCCTGGCTATGTTGCATCTGGGAACGGAACGACCACGGCCAAATGTACACAATGCCAAAATGGTGTCGTTTGCCCAGGAGGAACAAGTCAAGCAGAACCAGAATTATGTCCCGTAGGTTCATACTGCATAGCAGGTATTTCCCATTCTTGTCCTGCTGGTGGCACATCTGCAGCTGGTGCGGTTTCCAAAAACGACTGTTACAAAGTTTGTAGTCCAACCTTATCCATCACAAATGGGCAAGGTATATCAACCGGTAACGCATATTATAACGGCTCAGAATATCCTGCGTGTCAATATCGTGCAGAATGTAATGACGACTACATAGCTCAGAACAGCCCAAGCGCAAACCCAAGCTGTATATGGGCAGATCCAGATGCATGTCCAATTGGTTTCTATTGCCCGCCAGACAGCCCCGCACCAATTCAATGCCCAGATGGCGGAACTTCTGATATTGGTTCTACAAACATTACACAGTGTTATAAAATATTTGACGATTACGAAGGGTTCCAAAACGGTGTTGCGTCGGCAAAATGTTTCTATCAAAATACTACTACTCTTTATGATGCATGTAGTATACTTGAAGTTAAAAGCTGTATCGCCGGTTATTGGTATGCGCAACAAAATGCGTTCCTATGCAGTGAAATATCAAGTGGTTATTATAGCCCTGCAGGACAAATAACTCGAACGGCATGCCCTGTAGACCCAAGTGGTGGTCAAGTTGGCTCCTTGGAAAAAGCGGATAGTTATACAGACTGTTACAAAACTTGCTCATTAAACGTATCTAATTCAACGTCTGTTGCGGCAAAAGATAACGAAGTTTATGGTATAACTGAAGATACTTATGCTGCGTGTTCTTTCGCTGTAACGTGTGAAACTGGGTATACAGTTCAAAATAACAACACTGCAAATCCGTCATGTAAAGCAAACACTTATACAATTACGCTTGATAAAAACGGTGGTACCGGTTCAACTCAAACAAGCATACAATGTACGTTTGACAGTGGCAGCTGTACTTTACCTGCAGTTACAGGGTTATCAAGACCAGGTTATACTGTACAAGCCAAATGGTGCTCCGACAAAAATGGTAATGGTCCATGCTATTACGCAGGTCAATCAACAGCCACAAATATATCTGAAACTGGTAAAGATGTAACTTTATACGCAGTATGGTTGCCTAATATATACAAGATTACGTTGGATCATCAAAATGCAAATATAAGTGGTGCCCCAAGCGTAGTATATTTAAAGTATGCGAATGGCTGGTATAGTGATGACAGTGCTACAACCCCCATATCTAAACTAACAACGCTGCCGGAAAAAACAGGTTACGACTTTGCTGGTTATTACAACAGTACTCAGGCTGGTGGTATTCAGATTACTTCTGCGAGTGGTGTATTTCAAACATCAGCAAATGCCCTAACCTTTACAACAAAAGATGCCAGCATATATGCAAAATGGTCAGCAGGTATGACATCGTGCGCTGCGGGGACTTATTATACTGGCACCGGATCCTTGTGCCAAGCATGCTCTGCCAATCATTATTGTCCTGGCGGAACTTTTGCAACAGACGTCGGAACACCAGAAGGTTTAAATGCATGTCCAGAACAAGGGGCTTCGCCTTCAAACTCAACATCCATAACACAGTGTTATAAAACGAAGTTAGCTTATACTGCCTCACATGGTTCAGGAACACAAACTTGTAACTATGATGACGATACAAAGTCTTATAACGCAAATTGCACAAACAAAGTTATAAATATATGTGACTCTGGTTATTATCTAGCAGATTCGGGGGCAACGACCCCAGATTGTGAACCAGTTGGCAAGGGATATTATAGTGAAGGCACAGATACAACACGTATGCAATGTCCTAATAACGGCGATACAGAGTCTGCCACATCCACTATGATACAACAATGCTTTAAGACAGGATTGTCGTATTCGGCGACTTACGGTTCCGGAACACAGCGCTGCTTCTATTCTAGCGGAACTGGTACGTCCGCAATATATCAACGAGACTGTGATACTAAAGTGATAACAAGTTGTCGCGGTGGTTATTGGCTGGCAAATAGCAATGATATAGATTGTGTAGAAGTAGGACAAAACTATTATAGCGTTTCCAATGACACACAGCGACACGCCTGCCCTGCCAACGGTAAAACGAACGGCACAACATCAGATGATATATTGCTGTGTTACAAAGATGGTTTGCCATATACAGAGGCGCTACATGGAACAGGTGAATATCTGTGTTATTATACAAGTGGCACAGGTGACAGCGCTATTTATTCATCAAGCTGTAACTTACCAACAATAACAAGTTGTGACGCTGGATATTATTACGATCACTTAACGTTGGCGACAGATTGTATAGAAGCAGAGAAAGGTTACTATAGTCCAGTAATGGATATAAACCGTTATCAATGTGCGTTTGGCGGAACAACGAAAACAACAACTAGTGAATCTTCCGCAGAATGTTATCGTGATGATATGATGTGCAGAGTAACAAACGGCTCTGGCGAACAAACCTGTAATTATAACGAAATAGATGGTGATTATACATTAGATTGTCAGACATGTTACGTAACTGAATGCGACGAAGGTTTCTCTCAGGTAGGCAATACCTGCATAACCTGTCCGGCTGATAACGTATGTACAGACGGTAAACAACAAACATGTGCATCTTTAACTGGTGGTTTATACACCAAGTCCGACCCAGGAACAACTGATGTATCTATGTGTTATACAAGCTGTGCATTGGAAGAAAATGCCGCGGCAATGGACGGACGCGATTATTATACAGCCCCAGACACATGTACAATAAGACGTTGCATGCCGGCTTATACGTTAAACGAAGGTCAGTGCGACATATGCCCAGCAGGAAGTTTTTGTGATGGAACAATTGATCCGATAAATCCGGGAGATGACATAACATCTTGTGATTCATTAAAAACAGGTGAATGGTCTATGTCTTTACCGGGTTCAAAAGACGCAACACAATGTTACGCTGAATGTAAGCAACGTAAAATTGAGAACGGTACAGCATTGCCCGTTAACGACACAGAATTCTATCCGACGGCATGTAAATTCACAGGTATATCAGATACAGGCAACCCATGCGATATAATTGACGATGTTTGCGTAGAAACATCTTGCAATGCAGGATATGAAATGAAAGACGGCAAATGCGTTCAGTGTTATCGCGAACATGCCATAGGGTACACAGAAGGAGGTATATGCCATGTATCAGAATGCGTGGCTGGATATCATCCGAACGGTGGCGACAAATGCGAACCTAATTTACAAGAATGTAGCGTACCCAATGCAGTATACGCAGAAAGAACTTGGGACTTTAAGAAAAACGCGTTCGGTCCATGCGTCATAAAGGAATGTGAATCTGAGTTTCATCTATCTTCTAACGCATGCGTATCTGATGTACAACCATGTAACGTTGAAAACGGTGCAGGCTTTAAAGAATGGGATCCTAAGATCAAAGATTGGGGTAAATGCATCGCCGTTTCTTGTAACCCAGGTTATACGAACGATCCATCAGAAACGAACGAACTTACCAAACAATGTGGTGAATGTAAGAATAAATATAGTACTCTTGGGAAACTAGCGGTCAGCAGCTATGTTCAAGGATGTGAAATTGCATCTTGCATGTATCAGGGAGAGCTTTATACCCTTGAAAACAACGAATGCATCCAAATTTGTCCGCTTGAAGAATATTCAGACGAAACAGGAACTAAAGTATGGGACGAAAGTAGAAAGAAGTGCGTTCGTACATGTAATGATGGTTACACAATGTGGTAAAAAAGAAAGCGTCTAAAATAGACGCTTTTTTTATATGGCCAATTTTATAGATTTTTTAATTATATTATTCTACAATCATAACATGAAAATATACGACGTAGTTATTATAGGAGCCGGTGCCGCAGGATTAACAGCGGCTGCCGCGGCAACTGAACGAAACAAATCGGTGGCAATAATTGACATGGGTAAAACACCTGCAAGAAAAGTAATGGCATCTGGGGGTGGAAGATGTAATTTTACTAATATCAACGTTAATGTTAATAGATACTTCGGTAATAACCCTGATTTCGTACGCAGCGCTATTACACGTATAAACCCTCAAGATATTTTAAATTGGGCTAAAAAGCACAATATAACATGGGTGGAAAAAAATCCCGGACAGTATTTTTCAGAAACTGGTGCCGCAGACATAGTGAAAGCCATTATAAAAGACGCAAGTAAAGCCGATTTTTTCCTTGAAACGCAAGTTCTTGATACTAAATTTCAGTCCAACTTGTTTCATATAACAACTAATAATAAAACCTTTATCGCACGTTCTTTAATAATCGCAACAGGAGGAATTTCTTTCCCTGCTTTAACGGTTTCTGATTATGGATATCAAATAGCAAAAATCTTTGGTCATAAAATTATTCCTGTTCGCCCTGCTCTTTGTGCAATAGCAACGCAAATTTTTCCAAAAAACTTAGCGGGGATATCTTTGAAAGTAGGAATATCCATTGGACATGAAAAATTTATCGACTCGATGTTATTTACTCACTTTGGGCTTGGTGGGCCTGCAATATATAGAGCAACTGTTCGCGATATTACAGATATACGTATAAACCTTATGCCTGAGGTGAACGTATACGATTTTTTAAAAGACGCTAAAACCACATCAGGAAAGAAAAAAGTTTCTAGTATATTATCGGAAAAATTACCTATAAAACTCGCCAAGTTATTTTGTCCTGATGATAAAAATATTGCGGATTACAAAGATGCTGAACTACGCCACATTGCCGATACGATACATGATATAATCATACCATATCAAAAAATAAAATTGTTTTCTCTAAAAAGCGCAGAAGTTGTCCGAGGCGGAGTGGATGTAACGTATATATCATCTAAAACGATGGAATCAAAACTGCAACCAGGTTTGTTCTTTGCAGGTGAAGTTTTAGATATAGCCGGGGATTTAGGTGGTTTTAATTTACATTGGGCGTGGGCCAGCGGACACATTGCCGGTGAAAACGCATAACATAAAGACAACAAACCTATACAAAGTTTAATATTATGCTTTACAATCTAAATAAAGGGGCGTACAAAATGAAAGAAGTCATTTTAACAGCCAAAGACGGCAAAAAAATATTCTGTTCATTATGGGATAAAGCTACGCAACCTATTGGTGTTGTTCAAATAATTCATGGTATGGATGAACACGTGAAACGTTATGATAGATTTGCAAATTTTCTAAACAAACATGGTTATGTTGTATTTGGTGATGATCATAGAGCTCATGGTCGTACAGCAGCTAATATATCCAAAATAGGCAAACCTGATGGAGATAAAGATTTATTCAAATCTATTGTTTCCGATGAAATCATGATAGCAAAACATTTAAAAACCACATATAAATTACCGGTTCTGACTTTTGGGCATAGCTATGGCAGTTTCATAACACAGAAACTGATGGAGAAACCGAACTTTTTTACATCTGGGGTATGCCTGTCTGGATCTGCCCGATATCCGCTTCCATTTGTCGCATTAGGGTTAGGTGTTTCTTTTATTGGTGACAAATTATTCGGCCCAGATGCCCCTGCCCGTCTTATAGAAGAGTTCTCACCTATCAGAGGCAAAAATCATGGGGCAAGTAAGCTTACTCGCGATAAAAAGCAGGTTATTTTACATGAAAAAGACCCAATGCGAGCGAAATATTTTTCCTATGGTTTTTACTATTCGATGTTCAAAAATTTAATGCATTTTTCAAATAAAATAAACAAAAACTTACCCATACTAATAATTAGCGGAGATCGCGATCCAGTCAGCATGAACGGAATTTTAGCAAAAAAATTATATAATATATATAAACAAGAAAAGGCAACTAACCTATCAATGATACTATATCCGGAAGATCGTCATGAATTACTAATGGAAATAAATTATAAACAAGTTCAAAAAGATATATTAAATTTTTTTAATTCCGTCATATACACAGTGCAGCAAAAGAAAAAGGTATAATTTTTCCAAGATCTTGCAGAGATATTTCTACCTGATAACCGACTCGACCGGCACTAAATATAATTGTATTAAAATTTTCTGCCGAAAGATCTATCAGTGTGTGAAATTGCTTTTTCATTCCTATTGGGCTACAACCGCCGTGTACATAACCGGTCAAACCTAACAAATCGCGCATTTTCAACATATCAACGGACTTTTCTCCAACCGCCAATGCGGCACGCTTTAGATCTAACTCGGCACATACTGGTATCATAAAAACATAATGTTGCCCTGATTTGGCGACAGTTACGAGGGTCTTAAACACCTGCAAGGGGTTTTGATTTAAAGCGGCCGCAATTTCTTCACCGTTACCTGCCCCCGTTCCGACATACGAATATGACTTATATGATATTTTGTGTGCGTCTAACATGCGCATAACATTTGTTTTTATTTCCATGGCACTATAAAACTATACAAAAATTATCAACAAGTCAAATGCTCAAAACTGTATTATATAGTTGCTTTTATATTTTATATCTGCAAAAATTGTTAACACAACATGATATAAGAGTAAAAAATGGTAAAAATTTCTGTCATTATGCCAGCTTATAATGCTGAACAATATATTGCTCAAGCAATAGAAAGCATATTAAATCAAACTTTTACTGATTTTGAGTTTATAATAATAAATGATGGATCATCAGACAAAACCGCTGAAATAATTAAATCTTATAAAGATAAAAGAATTAATTTTATTGATAATAAAAAAAATCAAGGATTAATTGCTGTTCTTAATCAAGGTCTTGCTATATCAAACGGAGAATATATAGCACGAATGGATAGTGACGATATATCTTTACCTGAACGATTTGAAAAGCAAGTTAAATATCTAGACGCACATCCAGAAATAGGAGTATTGGGAACATCAATAATTCAGTTTGGTGAACATACTAAAGAACAAGAGGTCATAAAAAAACCAAAAATTACTTATTTAGACATTGTATTGTGTTGCCCTGTTGTTCACCCAAGTGCTATGATTAGAAAGTCTATATTGGATAAATATAACTTGCGCTATAACCCAGACTATCAACATGCAGAAGACTATTATTTATGGTCTCAAGCAATAAAATATACTAATATAACCAATCTTAAAGATGTACTTTTAAAATATAGATATCACGATAAAAACGTAAGTATAGTCTATAATACCACACAAAATAAAATCGCACAAAAAATATCCGACGAAATGATAGACTTCTTAACAGATATACCAGAATTAAAAAATGAGATAAAAAAACTTGCAAAAAAAACGAGATTTTATAATACGTCATTTTTATCGATACACATGTTAAAGCGCCACCCTATTCGTTGGTTCAAATTAAGAAAAGCACTAAAAAAAGGGAATTCATGAAAAATATTGTTTTTGCTATAAATGATGGTTATATAAAGCAATTATGCGTAACAATTACATCTATCATTAATAATAACAAGCATATTCATTTTCATGTTATTAGTAGCGATTTAAGCCAAGACAGTAAAAACGCTATTTTACATCTATTGCATAACAGGCATGATCTTTTGATAGATTTTATCGAATTAGATAATAAGATTTTTAAAGGTTTAAAGCTGAACATTGATTATATCAGCGTTGAAACATATTTCAGATATGTGATAGCAGACATATTACCAAAAATTGATAAGTGTTTATATCTAGACGCAGACCTGATTGTAAATGGTAAATTAGACGATTTTTATAATACAGATCTTGGTAATAATTATTGTGCCGGCGTTAAAGATTTATATATAGAAATGTTGAACTACAAAAAAAATATAAATTTTAATTCTGACGATCTATATATAAATGCAGGCGTATTATTATTAAATCTTTCCAAAATGCGCAAAGATAAAATATCTGATGTTTTAATTAAAAATACTATTAAATTTTCCGACAAAATTGAATTTCAAGACCAAGATATTATAAATATAACATTTAAAAATCATATTATTTCTTGTGATAGCATCTACAATTTTACATCACAAAATGTAATTGACGAATGGTCAAAACATCGTCGCGCTTGTATAATACACTATACTGGTAAACGCAAACCATGGAATGCCGATTGTCCAAATAAAATGAAAAATATATGGACAAAATACGCAAAAATTATGGATAAAACTATGAAAAAGAAAATAAAAGTTGCTTTATTGATTGATGAATTTTTCGGTGGTGCAGGAACGCCTTTCGGCGGATATGGTGCACTTGCTAGAAAATATATTGCTAAATATGTACCTAATGATCTTATATCAATTGATGTTATATTGGGGTCAGGTGGTCATAGATTTAGAGCCCGCAAATATCATGTGGACGATGTTGTATTATATAAAATGCCTCGTAAACATTGGGCATCTAGGCTATTTTTAAAACGGAAAAACTATGATATATATCTATCAATTGAATTAACCAATGACTGGGTATTAAAACACGAACCCAATAATAGTAAAAAACTAATTTTATGGATACAAGATCCTCGTCCAAAATATGAATGGGATGAAATAGCAACTATGACATTAATGCCAGAGCCTAATTATTACAATCAAAAAATTTATGATCTTGTACACAACTTATATGAACAAAATCGCGTTCGCTTTATTTCACAAGCTTACTTCTTAAATAGAAAAGCAATAGATTTGTATAGATTGAAAAAAAATACGCAAATAACATATATGCCAAATCCGATAGAAATAGACGAAGAATTTGATTTAAAATCGTATAAAAAGAAAAATAAAATTATATTCTTAGGTCGTTTAGAAGATGTTAAACGTGGTTGGATATTCTGTGAAATTGCTAAAAAATTACCTGAATACGATTTCTTCGTATTAGGTAAAATAAATACAACCAAAAAAAATACCGCAGCATTCTGGGATCAATATAAAAATATATCAAACCTACATTTTGCTGGACATGTCGACGGCGAAGAAAAAAACCAATTCTTAAAAGATGCTAAAATTTTAATTAACACATCAATTCATGAAGGGCTTCCTGTTTCTTTCTTAGAGGCGTTATCATATGGTTGTTGCCTTGTCAGCAATCGTAATCCAGATGAATTGACAGAGAAATTTGGCATATGGGTAGGAGATGTTTTAGGAAATGGCTTTGATAAAATAGATTTATATGTTAAAGCCGTTAAAGAATTGATGGAGAATGACGCCAAACGCAGAAAGCTATCTATTGCTGGACGCAAATACGTACAACAAATACACAATATTAAAAAGGTTATATCTGATCTTCGTAATGTTATTTATACAGAAGTCCAATAATAAATCCATAAAGAAATCTAGTGTATAAAACCATGTTAAGAAAAATAAAACGTCATATTCAAAAACTGAATAGTAATAATATTGTTGAAATTCCTACTACCAGGCAATTACAAATTCAAATTGAAGGCGTAAATAACACCGTAAAAATATATAATGATAAATTCAAAGGATCTATACAAATTTTTGGAGACAATAATACATTTATATTGCACGATGGATATGACGCAAAATTAAATGTATCAATAGGTGTTTCAAAAGAAAGACGAACAAATAATTGTCATATAAGCATAGGAAAAGATTTGTACTGTGGTAGTGCTACAATTGTTATAGGTGAAGATAACTTTATAATGCATATAGGTAATGATTGCATGTTCTCTGAAAACATAGATATATACGGTACTGATGGTCATACCATAACAGGCAAAAATGGTAACATTTTAAACATAGGCCAAAGCATATATATTGGAGATCATGTTTGGGTTGGTAAAGATGTAAAAATAAATAAGAATACATCAATCCCAGCCAATAGCGTTATAGGTTGGTCTTCTGTTGTAACTAAAAAGTTTACCAGCCCTAATGTAACGATTGCTGGAAACCCCGCAAAAATTGTAAAAACAGATGTTTTATGGCACAGGACTTTTCCGAATCTATATAAAAAATAATGGTTTCAAATCTTGTTATTTTAATATCAAGCTTTCCTTTTTCAACATATGCAAATGAGATAATAAAAAACGATTATTTGTGATTGATATACAATATAGCGTTATTACATCTAATAAAATCCCGAAAACCGGGCATAATTTAAGGTTCCAACGAATAATCGCGGAACCTTTAATCTTACTGGCGGTGCAAGAAATCTTTTACCTTTGGCTTATGAAAGAACTGCGTTATAAACACGAACGAAACGGTCAAAAACAGGGAAAAACAGGGATTTTTTGCAAAAAACGGGTATTTTGACCAAAATTCACACAACCTGCACTAGAATCCATCCACAGTTTTCTAAGCACTTGCGCCATACCCGCACAAAAATTCCCTACACAAATAACAGGGAATTTTTTATAACATATCAGGGAATTATCCGCGAATAACAGGGAAATAGTTATAGAAAAACATAAACCACTTGACTTTTTGTATCTTATAAGATACAATACAAGAAAAGAAATTAATGAAATGGAAGTGAACTATGAACAAGTACGAGATTAAAAGCACAAATGAATTTACGGATTGGCTTTCATCACGGGACATGCAACTTCGCACAAAAGTATTGGCTAAAATTAACCAAATACAAAGCGGAAATTTTGGCGACCATAAATCACTCGGCGACCAAGTTTCAGAATTGAGGCTTATGTATGGTCCTGGATATAGGATATATTACACAATTCGCAATAGAATAGTCGTCATTTTGCTATGTGCAGGTGATAAATCTAGTCAAAAGAGAAATATAAAAAGGGCTAAAGAGCTAGCAAAGGAGGTGTAAAAAGCTTGAATTAAGCCAAGGATAAAAACACACAAAAAAGGAGAACACAATGAAAAAGACCATCGTTCGCGACTTTGATATCGCAGAATTCTTGGATACAGAAGAAGCAGTGTCTGCATATTTATCTGAAGTATTCAAAGATGGTACTGAAGAAGAAATCAAGCGCGCTTTAAGTGATGTTGCACGCGCGAGAAACATGACAGATATTGCAAAAAAAATGGGGGTCAGCAGACCGTCTTTATACAAATCTCTGACAGGAACAACCCATACAGAATTTGGTACAATAAGAAAATTTTTAAATGCTGTAGGAGTTCAAATGACAATTGTACCATCCAACGATAATAAACAAACTAAAACTCTAGTTGCCTAAAAAACAAAGCCCCTTTTAGGGGCATTTGTTATTTATATCAAACACATAAATCCAATTAAGATTCAAAAAAGTATTTTATACGCTCAAACCAATCGGTAATTTCAGCTACATCTTCTAGCAACAAAGAAATTACACGCCAAACATCAGAACTTGTTAAAACGTCCTTTTATTATCAATTAAAGTTCTTTTCAACTTTAAATAATTCTGGCTCTTCTTCTAAAGATCTTTTACGCAACAAGCACCTCATAAATGATAAGTACTTATGATTTTCATTAAAAACTTTCAAAATTTCCAACCAATGTGCTCGTATAGCATCTCTATCTTCTGTCGATAACAATCTTATATGCGGTTTTTGCATAAAATATTCCACATATGCTTCAATTCTTGACTGGGACTGAGCCTGCAACATAACTGTATCTAATTTATAAACTTCGAATTTTTTCGTATTTGTATAAATTTTCACCCAATCATTAGCAGTCATATAACTTATTGTAACGCCTATAATACTTGAAATCCTATCTAACAATTCTTTTGGTGGCTGGGTATGATAAAATAGATTAGTAACTGAACAAAAACCCCAGTTTTTCAGAACTCTATACATTTCTGATACCGCTCTTGACTTATCTTCCATAAAAGACGTAGATCCACCACTTATTATTAAATCAACACTATCATCTTTACAGGGAATATCGTAAGCAGACCCTACCATAAATGTAACAAGTTTCTGAATTTCAGGAATATCTTTTAACAAACACTGCTTAGCAACGTTTACAGCATTTTCTGACACATCTATACCTAAAACTCTTGCTTTAATCAACCGTGCAACTTCCAACGAGGAAAAACCTGTATTAGAACCAATTTCTAATACATTCGTATCTTTATTTGCAAATGTATTTTGTAAAATCCAATTAATAGTATCTTTTCCGCCAGGACATCTATTTGTTTCCTGAATAAAAGAAATGAAGTCCACATAAGACATTCCCAAATATTTATTTTTATTCTGCATATTTTTCATCCATATTTATGGTGCTAAAACAAAGCCATGATCTCGTAATAGAATCGTACAATCACGAATATCATTATGTTTTAACACCCATAAAATAAACCTCTCTATTCCCAAACCGAAACCACTCGTTTGAACTGGTAATATTTTTCGCATTTCACGATACCATAAGTAATCAGTGTCTGCAACTTTATGAACCAACAAAGATTCATCTAATTCTTTAACAGAACAAACTCGCTGTCCACAACCAAGTATTTCGCCTATCCCAGCCAATAAATCTGCCGCATATGCAGAACAACCATCTGGCTGAACAGCCTGATAAAACGGTGTTAAAAGCCAAGGCAAATCTGTTAACCAAATAAAATCACCATACTTATTAAGAAGATATTGTTCTCCTACTTTTGTTATTCCAAACAAATCATCCTTTATTTGCTCCACAGCACCAGGAATGCTCTTTAATTCTAACAAAGCATCTATATATGAAATACGCCTAAAATCACGCTTAAGCGCTTTTCTCAAATGCGAAACATCTCCTGCTATTTTCTCTATGTCTTTTTTATTATATTTTAGCAAGTATCTAATCATATGCTTGATGTAACGCTGAGCCAGATTCATAACACTATCTATATTACCTATAATTTCAACTTCTGAATGAACAAATTCATTTAAATGTCTTTCGTCAACTTTTTCACCACGAAATGTCGGCATTACATAATATGCGCCACCACCAGATAAACGTGCACCGATTTCAAGCGAAAACTGCATAGAATCAGCTAAATAAACTTTGTGTCCTTTAATATCTACAGATATAGGCACAGAATCACTTCCTAATCCCATAGGACTGCTTATAGAGCCGGTAGTGACCGGAAATAACATCGGAAATATTTTTTCTTTTTTATAAAAGGTATGCGTTGCCTCAAATATGCTCTTATACAGCTTACACAAAATGTTATACCATCCTTCTGTTAATAAAACATTTATATGATTTTCTGGATGTTTCCAAGATTTTGGAGAGGCTACTAAACTCATAATCAATCCTCTTATGAGCCACATTATACAACGCAATCACATAATTTCAATATTAAACTAATTAATTTCTTGTAATACAAGAACATATAAATTATACTAAATAAAAAGGAAAATCGTATGAAAACACTAATAAAGCCAAAAATGCTAAAAGAAAACGATTGTGTTGCAACGGTATCTTTGTCGTGGGGGGGGGCAGGCCTGTTACCCGCAAGATACAATCATGGCAAAAAACAATTTGAGGATTCTTTCGGTGTCAAAATCATAGAAATGCCTAACTCTATGAAAACCCAAGAATTATACGATGATCCACAATTAAGATTGAACGATTTAATGGAAGCTTTTAAGAATCCAGAAATAAAAGCAATTCTAACTAACATTGGTGGTAGTGATACAATTCGTTTGCTACAATATATGGATGAGGAACATTTTCGGGTAATACGTGATAATCCAAAAATATTTTTAGGAATGTCCGACACAACAGCTAATCATTTCATGTGCTTAAAAGCTGGCCTATCTTCTTTTTATAGCCCGTCAACAATGTTTGGCTTTGGAGAAAATTGCGGGATTCCAGAATTTATTCAAAGGAGTGTAAAACAAACACTTTTTTCAGCAAATACGATTGGCAAACTGACAGAGTCATCGTATTTTATTGTAGACAAAGTTCGATGGGACGACAAAAACGACACCTATCGTCAACGCACAAAATCTGATGGTTGGCATTACATACAGGGCTCACAAAAAGTTCAAGGACGGTTAATTGGTGGTTGCATGGAAGTACTGAGTATGATTAATGGCACCAAACTTTGGCCTGAACTATCAGAGTGGGAAAATACGATATTATTTATTGAAACAAGCGAAGACATGCCATCTCCCGCAACACTTTCTTATTTCTTGAGAAACCTTGGAGCCCAAGGAATTCTTAATAAAATAAAAGGAATCTTATTCGGCAGACCGGGCGGAGAATTTAAAGCGGAGCAAACTGTTGAAAAGGAAAAATGGCTAGAAAAATATCAAGATTTTGATAAATACTTGTTAAAAGTATGTAAGGAATACGGATGCACTGACATCCCTATAGTGACCCACATGGATTTTGGTCACACCGTTCCTCAAATATTATTGCCGTACGGAATTATGACGGAAATAGACCCGGTTAACAAAACAATAACTTTTCTAGAAAACGCGGTAGAATAAAAAACACTAACTATAGACTATTTCGACAAAATATCTTGATAACGTACATATAAAGGGTACGTTGTTGCTATTTTAGCGTCAATATATTGTTTATTCTTGCCTAAGTAAATTTGGTTTTTAATGAAATAATTTGCTCTATTTATTTGCTCATTTAATCTAAGTTCTTCATGTTTAAAATCCATAAACAAAATATTTAACCACTTAGAACTATCAAATTCCACTTGCATAAAATCTCTTAATATACTGATTATCAGATCATCGGACAAACTATATTTTCGCTTCAACACAACCATATTTAATAAAGCCTTGCTTAATATTTTTTTATATCCTTCTCTAGGATTATTTTTTAAACTGATACCAGTTGAATAAATACTTCCCACTGTTGAAAAAATATGAGAATTTGCAAAATTGTTCTTTAAGTTATATCTTTGCAAAATAGGTCCGATTGAAAAAGCTTCATATTCGTTTTTATATTGTCTGGTCCTAGCTAGCAACACTTCAATACCAACACCATACTCACAACCAATTAAACTCCCCGCATTATATATAGCAATATATTGGCCTATTCTCTTGTATTCGCCTGTATTCTGTCGCAAATAAAAAGTGATTCCACGCCCACGAACCGAATCCCCAAGCCCATATACCCAATTATAAGATTTTTCTGCTCTTGTGTCATATTGTACAGGAAAATATTTTTGAAACCTTTCAACTAATATACTATCTTTGCTTGATGCATCAACCTTTACATTATCAGGAGAAATGTTTTGCGAAAGAATAATTTTTGTAACCACATCCTGAAAGTCAACAACTCGATTACCAGGAACAAGCGTCCCCAACATATTAAAATACCCAGGATACCTTATTTTCATTCCATCATAAAATGGCTCATTTAATTCCTGTAATCTAAGACATTGTTGGTGTAAGAACACGCCATCCTCTGGAATTAAACCACGCATTAGCATCGGCTTTAAGGGTGTTATGGTAGCGCTTGTAAAATAAACGGTTTTATCATCTTCTGGTAACAAAGAAGAAGGAAATACTTCTTGCATACCATTTGATATGCAAGTATTAAAAAAATTATTCTTAATTAGTTCATATCTTAAGTCCATCGAAATGAATACTAACACTTATTTGTTAGTTGTCAATTTTTTTAGACTCAAAAATTTATATTTTATATTTAACAATTTTAATTTATTCAATAACAAAGGCAAATAACAACTATCATACTTATGATTCCAAACTAATAAATTCCACAGTGCAACAACAGAAAAAGATTTTATACTAATAGACATAAAAGAACGCTTCAAACATCTATATTGTCTAACTAATCGTGGAGTGGTTAAAATTAAAACAATATCTGCCATTTTTAACATTTCTTCTATCCAATCTTTATAATACACCCCCTCACAAATCCAATTATCATTATTTTGCAATATTTCATTTAGAAGCTTTAAACGTTCTTCATTTGTTCTACTAACAGTATAAGACCTGCCCGAAGAATTATCCCATTTAATTTCGTCCAAATCAAAATGTGGAATACCATACTTATTTGACAAGTATTTAGCATACGTCGTTTTTCCACTACCTGAACCACCTGTTATATATATTTTCATAATAAAATACCGCTTTTTCCTTTACCTAGAAAAATAATATAATGTAAAATAGTCAAAAACAAGGAAATAACAAATGAAAAGAATATTAATTGTTGGCATTGGAGATAATAAAAATTTTAAAGAAGAATATATATTGAAAAGCTTATCCAAACTACCTTATGAGATTTTTATATTAAAGCCAATTACTGCAAGCTACTGGTTCTCAAATTTTGTTACAAAAAAAAATATAATTATAGCTAATTTTAATAATATCACAGAGTGCGTTTCAAAAGTTTCATTATTTTGCGAATTTCATAATATTTCATTTGATGCAATATTTGCTTTTAAAGAACATATGGTTGTGCATGCATCAATAATCGCTCAAGCTTTTAATTGTATCCACACAAGCATAAACAACATATTCCACGCTTCTAACAATAAATTAATGTTTAGAAAGCACTACAATACCATTATGGGCAAAAATATAATAAAATCAGATTGTTCTATCGTGACCACATCCAAATCAATCAACAATATTAATTTTCCAATTGTAATAAAACCGATTTTTGGTTCTAGCAGTTGTGGCGTTCAACTAATACAAAACAAAAAACAAATAAATGAGGCACTAAAAATATCAAGACAATCGATTCTAGATAAATTCTCGGATGCCACCGACAGAAATTTTATAACTGAGACATACATTGAGGGGCCTGCTTTTAGCGTAGACGGCATCATACAAAATAAGAATATTATATTTGCAGGTATAAATGAATATATTTATGGTCCCAAACCATACTTTATACAAACTGGCAACATAATACCAGCAAATATATCTAAAAATAAAATAGACCTGTGTTTAAAATCTGTATCAAAAATAATAAAATATTTTGGGTATAATAACACTCCTTTCCACGCAGAAATAATATTAACCCCAAATGGTGTATATTTAATTGAAATCGCCTGTAGAATGCCTGGGGGAAAAATTCCACGAGGGTATGAGCTTGCTTACGGGTTCAATTTTGTAGAGCAAGTCGTTAATTTATACTTAGGTAAACCAGTAGAATTTAAAAAACAATATGAAAGACAGGTAATTCAAAAAGGGAAGCACATATTTAAGAAATGCGAGTTACTAAAAGTTGACATACCAAAACGATTATTTAAAGAACAAGACTTTGAGCAAATATCTTTTGCCAACGAAAAAAATTCTTACCCATCAAAGAATAAACCCATTTATTTTTATACTGTGGCATCAAACAATATAGACACAGCAATAAAAAAGTGTAACAGTATAGAAAATGCAGTACACATTTATACTACATAAAACAAATACTATTAAAGCTTATCTATTTTCAATATATAAACTTATAAAAAAGCGAGACATTTTTGTAGTAATCCTATTTTCTTTCATCCATTATGCGCCTAAATTATTTCGTGTAAATAAGGCCAGATAAGTAGCTTCCATACCTTTCTGACCCTCATCCTGTATTATAAACTGTCCCCCCTTATGAACAAACTCTGTCATTTCTTATACCCAACTAAATCAAGCCTACGCCAGTTAAGTAAGGATCGTTCTGACTTATTAAGAATTCTTTGTTTACCCTATATTGTTCTGGGTGATATTTAAATTCTTCTATCATTCTAAGAACGCCTGCCCCGCACAAAAATTCCCCACAAAAATAACAGGGAGTTTTTTGGACTATATCAGGGAATTATCTGCGAATAACAGGGAACTTTATTTCAACCATCTTAGAGAATCAGTTTGCTATCTATACTCAGTCTGTTTACAAACGCTTCATCGTGTGAAACAATTAAAATTGCACCACTATACTGATTCAAAGCATCTTCTAAAATCAGTGTGCTTTTTATATCCAAGTTATTGGTCGGCTCGTCAAGTATCAGTAAATCAGGTTGTTTTTCAGTACCCAGCACAGCCGCCAAAGTCGCTTTTAATAATTCACCACCTGATAAAACACCAACTTTTTTCTTGGACGTATCGCCACGAAACCCAAAATTCGCCGCAATTGCATGCGCGTTATGTTGCAAAATTCCAGCATACTCTGCGATATTTTCAACAACGCTTTTGTCCAGATTCAGTAAAGATAAATCTTGATTCAAATACGCAATATTCCCTGATGTTTTGATATTGCCAGACGACGGCCACAAAACACCACTTATCAGTTTCAATAAAGTTGTTTTTCCTGCCCCATTATTGCCACACAATCTGACCCGTTCCCCCGTTCGCATCGTAAAATTAAAATCTGATAAAACGCTTTTTTCGCCATAAGAAAAGTAAACATTTTCAAGTCTCACAATTTCTTTGTCATAAACTTTGATATTTGACAGTGGAATTTTTATTGTGTCATTGCGTAATTGCGCTGATAATTCAGCGGAATATTCTAGTTGTTTACTCAACTTTGCCTGTATTAATTTTCTGCGTTTTGCTTCGGTTTCTTGACTTTTGCCCTTCAAAGCATTTACCGCAATTTTTGACCCAGCAGATTTATTTGCTTTGTCTTTTTGTTGTTTAGATTCATGATGTTGGCGCGTATTTTGAGCTTTTGTAATTGTTGCGTTTAATCGGGCGATTTCTTTCTGTGCATCTGTATATTTTGATTCTATGCTGGCTTGTATTTGTCTTTTTTGAGCGACATAAAAATCATAATTACCGCCGAACACAGATAACTTGCCGTTATGCAATTCCAACAGCATATCCATTTGATTCAATAATTCCCTGTCATGCGACACTATAACCGCGCCACCATGATAAGAAAACAGTTTTTTGAAAAAATCTTGGCGGGCAGTTGCGTCCAGGTTATTGGTCGGCTCGTCCAGCAATAAAATATCAGCCATGGAATCAAAGACTCTGCTCAATGCCTGTTGCTGACTTTGACCGCCACTTTTTGTTGCATCAGAATTAATTTGTTTCAATAATTGGCAACTTGCATTACGAATAACTCGCCCAGAATCAGCAACTAAATCGCCAGAAATTATTTTTAACAGTGTTGTTTTCCCTGCCCCATTATCACCGATAATGGCGACTTTTTTATCTGCACTGAACGAATATGATAAATCTGTAAATAAATCGTCTGTACCAGAATATGCAAAACTGATATTTAATAAAGAGATAGATTTCATAAGATTGCCTTTTATGTAAACTTTAACTGCCCCGAATATTTCGGGCACTTGATAGAAAAAATAAGTTTACATACGACTCATTGGCAAACCTTTGTTATATACACACCTTTATTCTATCAAGAAATACCCAAGTGTCAAATTATAAAAATATGCGTCTGGCGTCATAGGCAAGCCCCATGCCAACACTGGATAATTTATCACCGGCAGAAACCTCTGCATTTGGAAAGAATTTCGTTGCAATCTCAGAAACACGTGGAACTTCCGTTGAACCACCCGTCAAGATTACTAAATCTATATCTTCGTTTTTTACACCCGCTTGCAAAATACATTCTGACAAAAATTTCTCTATCTTTTCTACATCGTTTGAAATTGAATTATTAAACTCTTCCCGTGTTATATAAATAGATGGTTTGTCTGATAGAAAATCTAAAATACTTTCAATACTTAAATCTTTTGATAATGCTATTTTTGTTTTTTCAACATAATTTAAATTTATATGTCCCAGCCTGTTTTGTACCACCTGATATAAGCGCGCAAGTTTTTCTGGCTCTAAAGCCCACGTCTGATAGCCTTTTACTAAATTCAATGTTTTATAATTATAAACATCATTTACCTGATTCCAGGTAGATAAGTTTATATAAATACTGTTTGGTATGCTTAAAACCTTACCGTAAACTTTATAATCTGTTCCCATGCCTAGTACTGGCATAAATGCATTCAAAGATAAATTTTTATCAAAATCATTTCCGCCAATTCTAACGCCTGTATTTGCCAAAACGTCTTTGGTTCTGTCCGCTTTATTTCTGTTTTCTGGTGAAAGACGTATAGCTGTAAAGTCCGAAGTACCACCACCAATATCTATAACGCACGCTAATTTTTCAGAGTTAATTTTTTGTTCGTGTGCAAAAGCAGCAGCTATTGGTTCATATTGAAAACAAACATTTTTAAAACCTGCCTTGCGTGCAATTCGTTTAAGTTCTTGTTGCGCTTTATCGTCTGCAGCTGGGTCATTATCACGAAAATGTACGGGGCGCCCCATAACAACTGATTCTACATTTTCATTTGCTGATGCATCTATTTTTTGCTTCATATAAGAAACGAAAGCCCCGATTATATCGTCAAATTTAACCATATGACCGTTTATTTGTGTACTGCTGTCCATCAGAGGTGTTCCTAAAATTCGCTTCATACTGCGCATAAAGCGACCACCTGTTTCAGAATCCACATATTTTTGTTGGGCAGTTCTGCCATAAAAAACTTCGCTTGATTTTTCAGGAAAATATAAAGCAGTAGGAATTGTATTACGACCGTTTTCAACATCAACCAATCGCGGCACCCCCCCATTGGTTATTGCAGTTGAAGAATTACTTGTACCGAAATCAATACCCGCAACATAACTTGCCATAACCACCCCTTAAAAAATTATATAAAGATTATAATATCTGCTTATAAATGCAAGTTTTTTTTATTGTAATTGCTTGCACGGAATAAAAACTCTGATAAACTAATACAAAGGAGTTTTACTATGAAACTTTTATATCCGTCCCCACTCCAATCTGGCGATACCCTAATGGTTATTGCCCCCAGCAGTCCCGGCACCTATGTTCGGGAACATGTTATGCAGACCGCGAAACAGCGTTTTGATGACCTTGGGCTGCATGCGGTTTTCGCGCCAAATTTTCATTCTGATTTATTTATCAGTACACCAGAAAGTATTAAACAACGTGTTGACGATATACATACTGCTTTTGCAGATAAAACTGTAAAAGGTATTTTTACTATACTAGGTGGTTATCACTGTAATCAATTATTGGACTTGCTGGATTTTAATTTAATTAAAAATAACCCAAAGGTATTTTGTGGTTTCAGCGACATAACCGCGTTAAACAATGCGATATTGTCTCAAACTGGTTTAGTAACTTTCTGTGGACCACATTATTCAAGCTTTGGCATGTTGCATGGTTTCGATTTTACTATGGATGCTTTCACACAAGCAATAATGAGCGATAAAGAATTTGATATCAGCGTCAGCCCTGAATGGTCCGATGACCCGTGGTACAGAGACCAAGATAACCGCACTTTTATCAAAAATGCAGGCGCACCCGTTATGCATACTGGCGCAGCACATGGCAATCTGATTGGTGGCAATTTATCGACATTTGCGCTACTGCAAGGGACAAAATATATGCCGTCCGATTTTGATGATATAGTTTTATTCGTGGAGGATGATTCTGAATCCAGCGAAGACACGTTTATACGTCAATTAAATGGCGTTTTGATGCAAGACTTTGCAAATAAAATTCGTGGCGTATTGGTTGGTCGTTTTCAAAAAGAAACGAATCCGAACATATCAACAATTTATCAGACAATAAAAAACCGCCTGCTAAATGTACCTGTTATAATGGATTTAGATTTCGGTCATACAACGCCGTTACTAACCATACCAACGGGTGCATGGTGTGAAATAAATGCAAGTGATAATAATTTTGAAATAACAATCAGTCGCAAAGGATAAAAAATGACAGAGCGTGCAAAATTCAAAGGCGTAATAAACCTGATTATCAAGGACGGCGACAAGACATTATTATTCTTTCGCAACGATGGATTTTTCAGTTATGGGGGCGGTTGGTGGGTAATGCCTGCAGGTCATATTGAGCAAGGCGAAACAGCCCTGGCCGCTGCAATACGTGAAGCAAAAGAAGAACTGGACATCGATATATCACTAGAAGATATAGAATTTTCACATATCATAAGTAATCTTGCAAGTAGAACTGAAAGTTTTGATTTCTTTTTCACTGTAAAAAAATTTACTGGCACAATCAGGAATTGCGAGGGCGACAAGTGCGTTGAGATGCGTTATATGACGCTGGATGAAGTAAACCAAACAAAAAACGTTGTCTCAACAACCAGACAAGTATTAAACGCAATTGCAAACGGACAAACATATTCGGAGTTAAAGGAATATAAATGAAACTTATATTATGTGGTGGCGGTTGGGCAGAAAAAACTGTCGTACCAAACAAAATCTTTGAAAGCTTAATAGAACCTCACAAGCCTATTCTGTATATTCCACAGGCGCGCGACCGTGACCCTGCAGGTTATATCACTTGTAAAACTTGGTTGCTTGGCGAATTCAAAGACATAAAGCATGGTGAAATTGATACGCTTGAATCTTTATCTGAAGTTATTCATAAAAACTTATCTGATTATGCGGCTATTTTTATTGGTGGCGGAAATACATTTAAGTTATTAAAAGAACTAAAAGAATCTGGCGCGTTCAACAAAATTCAAGAATACATAAACAATGGCGGTTTGGTTTATGGCTGCAGTGCTGGTGCATGCATATTTGGAAAAGATATAGATATATGTCTGTATGCAGACCCAAATTTAGTAGAATTAAAAGATACCGGTGGCTTTAATTCTGTATTTGGCTTTTCTTTGGCGGCACACTATACAAATAAAAATGCAGAACGCACACAGCTGGCAACAGATTTTTTGACTGAATATTCACATAAAGAACCTGTGATTGCCCTGCCCGAAGAAGACAGTTTATATATAAATGGCGACACGGTCGAAGTAATCGGTACCCGACCATATTATGTATTTAACCAAGGTAACCGCATGCAATTTGAACCAAATGTTAAATACAAAACAGATGAGTTTATCAGAACTGTAATAGCGGTATAATATACTGCTCATAATACTGTCGCATATCTTCAAATGGTGTGACGGTTGGATTTAAGAGCTCTTTTGGTTCTATCCATACAACAGATATTTTCTCTAGTCTGTTTTCACGAAATGTCAAATCCGTATTGTTCGGCATTTTTGCAACAAAGAAATGATGTTCCTCATTCCACGCACCACGCTTTTCCGCACGCGCTATATTGGGGTGTTTAAAAGAATATGGTACAGATACAGCAACTGCGACATCCGCCAGATCTGCAGTTATGCCGCCCAATTCTTCGATTAATTCGCGTTTCAAAGCCGTAATAAAATCTTCGCCGTCATCTAGGCGGCCACCAATTGTGCCAAAACCATTTTCCCCATACTGCAATAAAGCCACACGACCATCGGATCGAACAGGTAAAATATAAGCAGAAAAACTTTTATCTTTAATCATTATATAACCTTTATATTTATATAATATATTTATCATAAATATATGATTGCAAACAACAAAATTAAATTGTATACTATTAGTGAAACAGATTTTAAACGCCTTTACCGCCGGGCTTTAACTATTTAATCTCTGTAAATTCCATATACAAATTTAATAAAAGGTTTAAACATGACTGCTTGTCGTGCGCGCCATAACATATTGGCGTTAAAAATTTTTTCATTTATTGATGCGCTGTATCCTATGTCGATACTGGCGGTGGTTTGGTTTTATCAAGTAACAGGTTCTTATACAACTGCGGCTATGATGTTTGCCATACAAACAATTTCCCAAGCGCTTCTAGAGATTCCAACAGGAGTTTTATCTGATAAATATAGCCGAATATTGAATTTAAGACTAAGCGCGTTTTTATGGTTTATTTCTTACTTTTTTACCGCATTATCCGGCAGTGTATCATCATATAGAACAGTTATCCTGATTTTCGCAAGTGTTATCGGTGGCCTTGCTGGTTCTTTAAATTCTGGAACGAAAGAAGCGCTTATATATGAAACACTGTCAGACTGCAGAAAGCAAAGTAAATTTTCTGTTGTGTTTTCACGAATAATGTTCTGGGAACAAATAGGCGCAATTTTCGGCGCATTAATTGCCGTCGGCACAATGTTTTTGTTTGATATAAAAGTTCTTGCTTGGACTACTGTTCTGTTTGGTTTCTTATTCTTTATATCGTCTTTCTTTTTATACGAACCAATTACAAGACAAAAATCAGACAAATCATCTTTCGGTCTTTTATTGTCTTCGTGTAAACAAATATGGAAAGACAAAAAACTTCGTACACTAATCGGTATAAATATGTTGCAAGGTCAAACAGCATATAATATGGAAGGTGTATATTTTTCATCATTAATACCATCTTCTTTAATACCCTTGGCACGATTATTTAGACAATTTACAGGCGCAACCGGTTTTTATATGGCAGCATTTGCTGATAAAATCGGATTCTTAAAAACGCTTATTTTTTCAAACGCAGGTTCTTTTGTTTTTAATTCTGTAGGTTTATTATTAAATGGTATTGCAACACCGTTTATAAACTCTGCCACAAATTTATTTTATGGTTTTAACCACACAGCATATAACGCACTATTACAAGAAAACTTTTCGGACAAGCAACGTGCAACCATGCAAAACATACAATCCCTGTTGTCTTCTATATCAGGGGGTGTTTTACTGCTAATATTCGGGACAATTGCGGACCATTTTTCACTACTAACAGCAATGTGGTGCACGACAGCTTTAAATTTTATTGTTACGATTGCTTATTATAGATTTTTTAGAAGCAAGCTGTCACAAAAGCTATAATTACCCATACCTTGCATGTAATTATTATGACTTTATCTTATCCAGACGACTTCTTACTTCTGAAATAATTTCATTTGCGTGGCGTTCTGAAATACCTACCTTAGTGGCAAGTGCCAGCATATCATCATCAGTAATATTTTGCCCCTTGCCATTTACAGACGTTGCATGTTCCCACATACCAACCGCTTGTGTTAAATCAAATGCCGGTGTCACATGCCAATCCCCGTCGTATAAAAACGCAAAATTCTTTGCGTGGTCATCTGTGTTATTTATCAAGACATTAAATACCATCAGACGAAACATCTTTTCAACCTCGGTCACGTTTCGTGTCAATTTTGCAGTTAGTGCCAACAAATTAGAATAATCAAGCCCAGGTTGATTATAATCCGCGTCCAACAACCCAGATGCAGAAATCATAAACACTTTTTCCCCGTCGGCTTTACGGTCAAACCGTTTAACACCAAAATATTTATCATTAAACAGTTTATGTGCCGGTACGTCCAAGCCCGCGTTTTGCGCCAAAGTTTATCAAGAAAATAAAAAAGTATAAAGACAACCCCGCCGAATGCGTAAATCGTGTATTTAAGCACAGGTATAACATTGCACCTGGCACAACTATCATTAGGCACTTTCGGAATATAGAACACAAGGTCCTGGTCAATTATGACAACACGTTTTTGTATAACGGAAAGCAGTATCGTTCTTTGTCTGCGATTGCGTCTGATATTTGTGATGCGAAGACCTCAGGCCCACATTTTTTTGAACTGGATAAAAGGAAACTAAATACCGGCGATTAAATGCGCTGTCTACTCACTGTTGCTGTTTTTTCTTACGTAGCATCAGTTCTGGTTTACCTGCATTCAATTCTGGCGATACTGAAAAACCCAAATTATCAATAAAGGATTGAATCTGTGATTTTATCTGCACCGTATCTACGTCATCTGCGGTGCAATATTCCACCTCTAAAAACATTCCCAGGTCCGTCACAGTTTCAAATTCAATTGTATAATCGCCGGCACGGTATGTACGCTTTAGATTATCAATTTTAATCAATTCACGCAGTCCCAACGCATGCATAACTTCACACAATGTCGACATGTCTGCGACTGTTGTTTCTGCTTCATCCGAATATAGCCATGTATCGCCATCAAAATGATCTTTTTTATAGGTGATATAATTTACATTGTCCTTTTGTCGTGTGCGACAACAAGCGTACAGACGACCATTTGCGTCAGGTTGTAAATCTGGGCGTAATGGGTCATAATAGTATGTATCAACTGTTCGTTTATCGCCCAAGAACTCAAATTCAGATAATTTATGCAAAACATCTTCTTCGTCTGCAAAAACCTGAACTAAGATTTCAATTTCTTTCATTTATAACTCTCCATTTTTTCTATCGCTTTTTTCAAAGATTCTTTAGTATCGATGGTTACACCCATTTTCATCCACCAAAAAGTCCTGTGTTCTTTCATAACTGCATTCGCTGCATCGCGTCCAAACAAATGCCCCATAACATTTACAGATTCTTCCAAGTTTGCAAACATCAATGGAACTTTGATATTGGTTTTATACCATGTCAGGCAGCAATTTCTAGGGCTGTGAATCTTTGCAGACCGTTTATCACACCATTCGTTAAACGAATTTGCAACAATACTATCTGGAATATACCGATACCACATTTCATTAAGTTCATCCTTGAACGTTTCATCCCAACCGATTGTAACAAAAATACCATCATCAGATAGATTTCTGTAAACTGATTTTAATTCATCTAAACAAGTCTCTTTATTAAATATCCGTGAAGGGAATCCAAAAGAACTGATTATAAAAGATGATGGCTTACCCAAAACAAAATCCTTGATCGAATTTTGTTCCAACTTTATGTCATTAACATACAATTTTTGCCGGTTTATAATTCGTTCTAAATAAGCTAACATATCGGCACTAAAGTCAACGCCATACAATGTGCCTTCATAAGGTATTCTTTTCAGAATATGCCTAAATGTCTTGCCCGTTCCTGTCGCCAAATCAACAGGATTTACAATTTTTAATCCCATTTTCTTGATTTTTCTTAATACTAAATCAAAACATACGTTCTCGATATCTTCCGCCTCTGAAAAAATATTATAAACGCTAGGGTCTGCATACCATTTATCAGTATCATCGGCAATCAGTCCATTCTCATTTACGCGACATCTGGAAAGAATCTTACGTTCCGAACGTATTTGTTCATTTTTTATACGGGATAAAGTATCAGTAGCCTCACTTATAACCTGTTGATTGTTTTCTTCGTCCAACAAATCTTCTATTATACTTATATTTCTACGCGCATTTATCTTGGACAAACCACGTAATGACATCTTACGAATAAGAGGATCTTTGCTTTTTAACCCAGCAATAAAATTATCTTCAAAACTGCCTCTTGGGTCTTTAGATGCAACCGTGTAGGCAGTATAAATTATTTCATAATCAGTCGATGTTTCTATTATACGTTTTATATGCTGTATAATTTCATTATCAAATAGACGCAAATGTCCAATAAGCCACATTGTATTTTTCAAGATATTTTTTTCATTTGATTCCAAGAAATATTTCTTCAAACTAGGAAAAATCTTTTCCTTGATATCAATATTAGTCGCATTTAATAGAATAGATATTATATTTCTTTTATCTTCAATATGCTTCAAACTATCTTCCAGACAACAAACCTTACGACCTTTTAAGCTACGTTTCAGGTTGTTAATTGAACTTTTCCCAGTTAATTTTTCTAATGCAAAAGCAGACATCCACCAAGACTCTGAACTTTTTGCGTAATTCAAAACCTCGTACAAGAAATCAACTATAGTTTGATCTTTTGTATTTTTTTCACCAAAAGCCCAAACTAAACCTTTAGATTCGTATAAATATGCACGTTTTCTTTCAGAAATATTTTTTAACCCACTTACAATTGTAGACACATCAAAATGTTGGACAATACTGCCAACATTCCAATCCAGATTTTCGTCAAATTGGTAATTTGTCATATACTCTAGAAATAATAACATGTATTTGTTTGCAGAATCATTTATAAGCTTTTCTGCCAAACACTGTAAAACACTTTCGGAATAACATTTATCATACAAGACAGACAAGTTGTCTTTTTGTAGTTGTTCAAACATATGTTGAGAAAGAACTTCTGACATAGCATAAAACCTTTGTAATATATTATTTTATGCTGAATTATTATAAAAAGACTTTTTTCTGTTGTCAAGATAAGCATTACAGCTTATTTACTAACAAATCTGCAAACACCTGTTGGCGTATCATCAGCTTATGGACTACTTCCAAATGTATACTAGCGTATTTGGATGTATCCTGTGTACGACACTTATCAGGCACTTTCAGAATATAGAACATAAGCTCTTGAAAAACAAGTTTTATATCTTGACTTTCTGCACTTTGTAAGCAGTAATTGCAACAACAAAAAAGGTGCAAAAAATGCCAGTAATTAAATGTGCGGTATATGTCCGTAAGTCAACTGAACATGGGTTGGAACAAGAATTCAATTCCCTATTAAATCAGGAAGAATCTTGTAAAGCATATATTGCGTCCCAAGCATTTAACAACTGGGAATACGTTCGCACTTATACCGATGCGGCGATTTCTGGTGGAACTATGGAACGACCTGCATTAAAGCAAATGTTGGAAGATATATCCAGGGGCTTGATAAACACTGTTGTTGTGTACAAGGTTGACCGATTGTCTCGCTCTATCTTGGACTTTCATAATATGATGAAGTATTTTGATAAATATAACTGCAATTTTGTATCCATTACACAGGCATTTGATACCAGTACTTCTATGGGCAAATTAACATTAAATATGTTATTATCATTTGCACAGTTTGAGCGTGAAGTTGCCAGCGAACGTGTGCGTGATAAAATACGTGCTAGTAAAGCCAAGGGTTTATGGATGGGTGGTAATCCACCATTAGGATACGATATAAAAGACAAAAAGTTGGTTGTAAACGAAGCAGAAGCCCAGCAAGTAAAACACTTGTTTGAAAAGTATTTAGAGTTGCAGTCATTTGTTGATACGGCGACCTATGCCAGACGAATTGGCATAACAACAAAACACTGGTATACAATAAAAAATAAACCTATGGGCGGACGACCATTAAAACCACATAATTTGCACTTAATTCTAACCAACAAAATCTATATCGGACTAATTACGCATAAGAAACTGGGTACCGCCGTTCGTGGCGACCATAGCCCGATTATATCAGAAGAGTTGTTTAACCAAGTCCAAGAAATCATAAAATCCAGAAAAAACACCCGTGAAAAGACAAGCCCATCACCAAACATATTTTCAAACAAAGTGTTTTCGGCATCTGGCGAAAGGTTTTACAACCAAAGAAGCAATCAAAACCTGTTCTATTACGCAATTAAGGGATTCTATTTACCAGCAGTAAAACTGGACAAGATTGGTCTTGATACTATATGCAACTTTTTGAACAGCGATATGAAAAATCTGCCGACACAAAATGTCAATGCTTTGAAATCTATAAACTTCTGTGATATGGACTACACGCACAAAAAAGAATTTATCGGCGCATTTGTAACCAGAATCATTTACACTAAAAATCAACTTACGTTTTATTTGAATACTAATCCAGATGACTTGGCTGATTTTATGTCTGCCGAATATATAAATCAAAACACGACGAATACTGTTGATTACATAGTTTCCGGGAATCAGGTAATTATTACAGTTCCGGTTATATTACGCCCCTTTGCAAACACCAGGTTTAACAAAGGCAATGATACGATTTTAACTGTATCAGAAAATAATGACCTTATCGTCAAGGCATTTGCAACTGCGTGGCGATATCGTGAAATGTACGAAGAATGTGGCAATTCCGATAAAATCATCGCTATGGAACATACATCCCCACGCCAGTTTTATCGCCATCTAGACCTAGCATATATGAATCCAGAAACTATCAATCACATCCTCTCCGGCAAGCAAAAAGTTAATGTGAATGATTTGTTTCAGATTGCGAAAAGTGATTTGTTTAAACAAGGCCCCAATATGTTATAATCGACAAAACAAACAGTAAAAAGCCCAAAATCGGAGCCACCAGGACACGTTCGTGATATATCCTTGCCAAACGAAATGATATAAAAGCCAAGATAAGCAACAGCAATACAATGCATGTCATATCACTATTTATCATGCAATTCAAATGCGTGCCATCAATATCAAAAGGACATGTATTTGTCCAAATATGATTAAATTTTGAAATTTTGCCGATACATGCTAAATCAAATAAAAAAATATACAGGACACAAAACAAACATATTGTCATGACATAACTTATTAAGTTTAATATTTTTTTCATTCTGTGCCTTTGTTTTTTCAATTAATGAACCATATTCAAAACAAGAACATGTAGAGTCAATAGAATACCATAACAAGGCAATGCCGCGATAAATACTAATAACGCATACCAATTATATTTTCGCCATAATCTAACAAGCAGAATGATAAAAGCTGAGCTAGATAGCAATATAAACACTTTATCAAGAGCCATCAAATACTTGGTCGGACAAAAGTAAAACCACAACCCATCCCATTTTCCAAAACTGCGCAGCATTGCCAAATCATTTGCGACCATGACACAAAACGCCAAACAAAACGTTGATACTGTCCAAAGCAAAATATTATTTTTAAAAATCTTACTCATAACGCTAATATGTTACATAAAGGATTAAATCTTTTCCATTATTTTTAAACCATTTTGCAAAATCATCCATTTGTTCCGTTAAATCGATGCAGCCAGCTGAACCAGGTTCCCAACCACCATGAATGCTAAAACCACCACGACCGTATGTATTGGTTTCCTTAGCGGGTTCCAGCCACACCCTAGACTTTCCCCACGACATAGTAGAGCCCTTCCATTTTCCGACACCGAACCAACCAATCGCCTGATTAACCGGATCTATTTCTTGAAAATCTTTTTTACGGGCGACATACACACCAGCAGGCAAAGGTCCCTTCTCGCTTTTATTTTGATATTCCGGAGATTGATACCCTGGTTTACCGGCCACCCCGGAAAATTCAGCAACTTTTTCGCCATCGTCATAAATGGTCAACGATTTTCCATCAAATACAGCATATTGTCCCGGTTTAGTATTAACCGGCTTTTCAAAGGTTGCTTTTTCTGCTGGTGTATTGGTCGCTTTTTCGGGCACAATTGTTGACTTCTTTGGCGAATACGCTTTACTGCTTAGTGTGCGCCCATCTGGACCTATTACATCCTCTGTTATTGTACAGCGACAATTCGGGTGTACCGGGATTTCCGGGATATCTTCTTCGCTGTCATATATCTCGCCATCGCGCGATGCACATTCATCACAGGTGTTATCGCCATCCTCACTGTGCCAACGCCACACGCGCCGCGTTTTGTTATTTGGCGTATCATCATCGTCTTCTGGCAGATCAAGGGTATAAACCTCTAGCTGTTTATTTTCTATTGTACCCAACGGCATAAGAACGCGAACATCAATCGCTTCTTCCAGTTCCACATAGGCATCAATATCTATCTCTTGCCCGGCTTCTTCATACTCTGCTTCGGCTTCTTGTTTAGCCTCTTCCAATGCGGCCTCCAAGGCATCCTGCGCTTTATTAAATTGCGCCAACGTCATATCGTATTCGGGTTCGGTCATGCGACCGGTGGCGTCAGGCTGGGCGGTGCCAGGATACAGCAGATTCAAATATTTTTCCGCCATGGCGTATGCAGCGCTGTTTTTGTTCCAATATTTATTAGATTGTAATAAATTGCGTAAAAATTTTGGTGTTTGCATTATAACTCCTTTGCTAAATAAAAAAGCCCGCACGTAGCGGGGTAAAACAAAAAAAGACGGCAAAATGCCGTCTGTCGAATTGCACGTATTATACCACAAATTACGATAAAAAGCAATATAAACTGGCATCGGGATTTTGGGCAAAGTATGTTAGGATGCGGAAAATGGGATATTTAAGGTATGATAAGACATACAGTGGTAATACAAGATTAAAAAAGTCCCGGAAAGCGGGGCAAAAACAAAGCCCACAAGGATTTTGTGGGGTTTTATTTATTCCTGGCGGTGCAAGAAACCTTTTACCTTTGGCTTATGAAAAACCTGCGCCCAACACACGAACGAAAGGGTTAAAAACAGGGAAAAACAGGGAACTTTTGCAAAAAACGGGTATTTTGACCAAAATTCACACAACCTGCACTAGAATCTACCCGTGGTTTTCTAAGCACTTACGCCCTACCCACCAAAAAATTCCCTACAAAAATAACAGGGAATTTTTCAGACCACAACAGGGATTTACCATCGAATATCAGGGAATTTGGCACAAAATAAAATCATGGTACAAATTCAGTATTTGCTATAACACATGTCACTGTAGGCTCTGATACCTTTACTGCACGCCCAGACTCTATCTGCTCCTGCTCTTCTTGAGTTATCCCAGAATTTTGTTCTACAAGATCAAAATTTTCAACACAAGTCATATGCATTGAATCTAGAGCTACCATTATCTCGATAGCCCAAGTTGAGATTTGTTTCAATTCTTCCTCTGATATATAAGAATAATTTCCAGTAAAACTCTGAACACTTCCATGACTTTGTTTATTGGTGATATCAATAATCTTTTTAAGCTTTTGTATCAAATCATCATTATATCCATTATTTCCCATAATTGCTATAAATTCATGTAAATCAGGACTCCTATTAAGATTGCTAGCAGAGTTCAATATCGAAAATTTAAATGACAAAAAAGTTTCTAATACTCGTCGTATAAAATTAGGCAAATATTTTCGTGCAGAATTATACTCTGTAAGCCCTGCGTTAAATTTTTGAATATCTCTTAACATATAAAAATATGTAGTTTCAAAGTTTTTTAATTCCTCTGGCAATGACCCAAGTACATCTTTATTAATGAAGAAATGCTTTGGACTTCCGCCATAAATAGCATTAAAAAACTTTAAAAACAGAAAATTATGACTTAATACAATTAGCTGTTTTACCCCTTTAAAAACATCCGTTATTAAATGCGACGTACTATAAAGTCTATTTTCATCTAAGCTAGAAATAGGATCATCTATTACAACTATGGCATTAGCTCGTTGTTCCTCTGTAACTTCACTCTCAAACTTACTCAAAAAATAGGCAAAACCAAGTGCCGTTTTTTCACCATCACTTAAACAGTATTCAGACTTTTCTGAGGCAGAAATATTATATTTTATCACGATGTCTTTTGTTTCGTCCCCCTGTTTGTCTCTTAAATCAACAGTAAATGTATCAATCCCCATTATTTTTAAAAACATATTTATTCCAGCAGACTCTGCTTTTATTTTTGATAATTCTGTAATTTTTTTGTTATTCCAAAACAATAGTCCTCTTTCATCGTTTGGATCCATAGTATCAATCACTTCTAACATACGATTTTTATTCAAATAATCTTCCAGTGTACTATTAGTGGAATTCAAATTATTAAACTCATTAATAGCAATTCCACGATAGACGTTTTTAATTTCGTTAACTATTACTTCGAGTTTTCGTGGTGCAATATTTTGTAACTTATTTAACAAGTCCGCTTTAAACTTAACAATTACTGACAAATCAAAATTAAATTGCGCAACAAAATCAATATCTTCCTGAGATATATTCGGCAACGTAGAAATATTGTTAAGTTTTTGTTCAAGACATTGTCTTATTGAACTTAAAACATCTTTTATACGTTGAATATCAGGCTTAACAAAATGTAAATCAGGTAATAATTTTTTATAACTTGAGTGTAGCGCACGTATTGCATCTATATTTACCGACAAGATTCCTATCTCACTGATAATCAGATCTATTTGTTTAATAAATTCCGATATCCTATTTATATACCAGTCATATTCTTTACCAAAATACTCATCAAAATCTTGTAGTACTAAATTCAACCGCCCAGTTAAATCAGAATTACATAAAGGACAATGCAAAGTATCCGGCAACTCTAATATTTTTTTACCGTATCTAAACCAGTCTTCTACAACAATACCAGATTGCCCCTCGACCAACTTAGATTGCACATCTTTTATTCTTTGTTCTAGAGCAGATTTTGATAATTGCGAAATCTTTTTCTTAAGTAATAGCTTTATATCTACAACATCTAAATCTATTATATGCAAATTCATTTTTTGAAGTTGCTCTACATGTTCTGCAATTTCCGTTGACTTAATGCTTTGTTCATACTCAGATAGCAAAAGCTCTCGTTGTTTCTCTAACTCCTCCATAGTTTGAGATGGTAGCTCGCTGCTCGCAAGCACATTATAGGTTAATCGCGCTGCGGAAATCTTCTCATTAAAATCTTTTGATAACCTATCTCTGATTTTTTTAAACTCTTCATCTAATCGTTCTTTTTCTGCTTTGGCAGCCAATTTAACTGTTTTTAACTCTTCTATTTTAGTATTTATATTTTTTAACTCTGGTGTTGTTAAAGCCTCACTAGTCCCCATAAATTTTCTTACACCGTTTAACACGTGATCAAATACAAAATTAGTATTGAACACATATAATGACGGCAACTGAGACAATGCAGGGGAGTTCCAGATCAATTTCTTAGAATTTTGCAATAAAATTTTTATATCAACATTAGAAGAACTATCCCTAGTTATGCTCTGTAAAACTCTATCCTTATTTTTCGTAAAAGACGGAGTTCCAAATAAGGACAACACATTAGAAATAGTGGATTTACCAGAACCATTGAACCCAAAAATTATATTACAATTATTAGGTTTCACTTTCGTTCTAATCTCAAAGTCCTGAGATTGTTGAAAATTTATAAAGCGCCCAACATTCCCCAGCGCTACTATCTTACTAATCATAATACTTCAGCCTAACATAAAATACATAAAAATCAATTCGATTTCTATACCACAATAAAAAACTGCCAATATTTCTGCTAACCTAAAATGAATCACGTATAAAAAAGCATAAAAAGCATTAAAAAACTGTTTATTATTCACGTTATTGTTTTTTTAGTTTTTATATATAAAATAAACGACATGAGCAAACAAGAAACATCTTCAAAAATACCAGAAAGGAAAGACCACTTTGTACCCCAGGCCTATTTATCCAATTTTTGTAATAAAGAAACAAAAAAAATACATATTTTTGATAAAAATACAGATAAATGGTTCGAAACAACGACAAAAAATATATGCTTTGAATACGGCTGGGATAGATTGGATTGTAACGGGGATAATACTTATTTATCAGATCATTTAAAAGCATTAGAACCCCATTTAAAAAGATTTTTACGGGCCATAAAACACGAAAAAATAACCGACCACGACAGATATTATTTTGCAACTTGGCTTGCCATCATTTTCGCCCTTTCACCAGCAAGAAAGGAATATGATCTTTCTTCATTAAAACTACTCGGTTATAATATAGATCAAAATTCACAAGAACTGACATTTTATTTACGACAAAGAAACCTGCAGCAAGCCAGACACATTGGGATGATGTTATACGCCTACGATTGGCATTTAACATATAATTTTACAGATTTACCTTTTATAACTTGCGATTTTCCTGCGCACTACTTATGCCTAAATGACACAATTCCACCATTATATCAGCCCTTAGGAATCGCTTTAGACCCACACACTTTTCTTAGAATAATGCCAAAGGAAATAACAAATCCCAAAGTATTCCAACCTGGATTCAGTGATTTTTCACAAATCAAACCTGGTCAACTTACATATGGTAAAATATCCAGATTTTGGAATCAGGCACAAAAACTAATCACCAGAATGAACGAACATGCCATTTTTAACGCTCAACGTTTTATAATTTCTTCATATGTCGATGATGGACTGCGCCAATTTGTTAATAATAGAAAACATAAAACGACTAGTTTCAAACCCGTACTAACACAAATAAACAACAAACCAATGATAAAAACCAAACTTAGCAATAATTTTGAAAACATCCCCTTAAAACTACCCAAAAACATAAAATTTTAATTAAATCAAATCAGCCCCTGTTAAGAACTGATCGTTCTGACTTATTAAGAATTCTTTGTTTACCCTATATTGTTCTGGGTGATGTTTAAATTCTTCTATCATTCTAAGAACACCTGCCCCGCACAAAAAAGCCGGGGTATTTCTATCATTCTTATCCATAGAATGGATATTTTCGTTAAATAAAGGTTCTTTTACATCGACATTAAAAAAATATTTAACTGCTTTATTAGTCAATTGGATAAAATACGGAATACGAACTACTTTATAGCCCAAACTTTCATAAAACTTTGTGCTTAAAACATCGTTTTTTATTCTGTCCGGCATTGTGTAATGTTGTATGCCATCAAATTCAACTATTAATTTTAATTTTTCACTGCGATAATCTGGTCTTTTTCGGCATACTTTATTATTCACAGTAAGGCCCAATGCCTTATCATGCACCCAATCATCTATATCAGGAAAAATTACTTTTAAATACTCATTTAACCCTGTTCTATGTAAGCCAGTTCCACGATCTATCCCTGCTTTTATGGCTGCTTCTGTTGTTTCACGCAAAAAGCCCCACTTTTCTTTAACCCTTTTCATCATATTCCCTTACGTTTATATAACAAGATAACACCGCAAAAAATGATTATCAACTTGATTTACCGCGGTTTTCATTTTACCTTAATTTCAAAAGGTTATGATATGAAAAAGTGTTTAGATTTTATTGCAGAAACAGAAGAACAAACTATCACCAACAGGATTGCAATGATTAACACGTATAATGTTTCTAAGGTTGCAAAACGGGCACCGTATCCGCTTAGTTTTGACAGATTTTACGACCAAATATTACCCTTAACCAAAAATGCAATTGCAGACTTCAAACAACTTGTCCGCGCCAACAATGCCAACCTGCCCAAATACATTGCCGACCTTAAATCACGGATGCGAATAAAAAACTTTGACAAATTGCCGCACAATCCAGATGGCGAATTTATATTCAAAGTAGATAATAAAGTCAAAAAGTTATCACGTCGGGAGTGGTGGACAATTGGCGCAGCAAACGCATTAAGCCTTATGCTATATCAAGCTGCTGGATATATAACAAAAATTGAATCCGACACCAAGTTGAACACATCAGAAAAGCAAACTGTTTTTGAAAACTGGAACTCTGCATTTGTAGAATATTCTGCATCTATGCTTATGATTGCAAAAGAAATGCGCAAAAAATCCGGCAACGCAACTCACCAAGCAGAAAATGTGTTGAAAAAAGAGTTTATAAAAATCGCTAAAAAAATTAAAACCAAGCGCCCCACAATAACCAATAGTAAACTTATCACAGAAATACTAAGTTCCGACAAATATACGGCGTTTCAAGATAGCCTTATGAACATTCTTAAAACAGATAATCCTGCTGAAACCGTTAGAAAATGGCTTCCGCCAAAGAATTCTGAAATTTGGAAATAGGCGTCTGCTAGCAGACGCCTACTTTTTTGCCCCCTCTGTTACATACTCCAAAAAAAGGAGGTCCAAATGGCAGAAATAAAAGTTACATATGTTGACTTAAATTCACTAAAAACATACCAAAACAACCCAAAAGACCACCCGCAAAAGCAGGTGCATCAAATCGCAGATTCTATTAAAAAATTCGGTTTTAACAACCCTATTCTGATAGATGAGAACAACGAAATAATTGCTGGTCACGGCAGATATATGGCAGCACAACAATTGCAAATGGATACCGTGCCTGTTATTCGTTTAACACACCTGGACGAAACGCAAAAGCGTGTTTATCGCCTGGCAGACAATAAAATTTCCGAAAATGGTGGCTGGAACAAAGAACTGTTAGCGTTGGAAATATCGGACCTGGAACAGATTTATGTGGACGACATAACAATCACAGGGTTTGAGCAAGTTGAAATCAACAACCTGATAACAGACACAATGCCAACCCCAGACAAAAAACTGAATAAAATAGAATTTGTTCCCGAATGCGAAATCGTAACGCAACCTGGCGACATATGGCAACTGGGGCGTCATAAAATCATATGCGCCAATAGTCTGGACGAAAAGAGTTTCGCCCGTCTACTGTCCGACAAACGCGCCGATATGGTCATCCAAGACCCACCTTACAATGTTAAGATTTCGGGGCACGTTTGCGGATGTGGAAATATACGCCACGATGAATTTCCCATGGCGTCTGGAGAAATGTCACCCGAAGAATTTACCAAGTTTTTAACAGACAACTTTACCCTGTGCAAAAAGTATTCTAATGACGGCGCAATGCAATATAACTTTATGGATTGGCGTCATATAACAGAAATCAAAAACGCCTTAGATTCCGTATTTGGTGATTTTATAAACCTGTGCGTTTGGGTAAAGACGTCTGGTGGCATGGGCAGTCTTTATCGCAGTCAACACGAACTATGCTTTGTATATAAAAATGGTGACGCACCAAACGTTAACAATATTCAACTGGGCAAGTACGGCAGGTACCGAACAAACGTCTGGAATTATGCTGGTGTAAATTCTTTTGGTGTGCACAGAGATGACCTGAAGATGCACCCGAC
>CALXMS010000006.1 GCA_944389535.1 uncultured Alphaproteobacteria bacterium
AAAGGAACCCCTCAGCCAGTATTACAGAGATAATTCTACGTAAGAAGTGTTAGTATTTCAAGTATTTATATTTTTAGATTTTCCCTGTTGTTCGCGAATAATTCCCTGATGTGGTCTGAAAAAATCCCTGTTATTTTTGTAGGGAATTTTGGGGCGGGTAGGGCGCAAACGCTTAGAAAACCGCAGGTATATTCTAGTGCAGGTTGTGCGAATTTTGGTCAAAATGCCCGTTTTTTGCAAAAATTCCCTGTTTTTCCCTGTTTTTTATTGCGCGCCGTATGTGTTTTAGCCGATTTTGTATGTGCCACAGAGGAAGTTATTTGAATGCGACCAGAAAATTCAAACCGTCGCAAATGCGGCGGTTTTAATTTTCTGGTATTTAAACAAATAAATAGATTTTATATGTTGTTTTTGTTATCTTCCTCCTAAGAGGTTGGTAAATGAATATGTTATCAGATTATATAAATGGAGAACGGGTGCATTTGCGACGTTCTTTACCATCGCATGCAAGTGCTATATGGCAATACGTCAAAGATAATCAAGATTTCTTTATGAAATGGCAGAATAGTTGTTGGAAAAATGAAAAAGAAATTTTTGATTATTTCACTAAATTAAATAGTAATAAAGACAGCAAAGATTTTTATTACTCAATTTTTCTTGGTGATAGAATAATTGGTACTGTAAATTGTTGGGATGTTAGTATGTGGCGGATGGCATGTCAGTTGGGTTATGAAATAAACCCAGAATATGCCGGACATGGATATATGACCGAAGCAATCAAACTTTTGGTAACAGAACTTATAAGTGCAGGTTTCGTGCGTATAAAAATAGAATGTGCAACAGAAAATATTGCAAGTATTAGGTTGACAGAGAAAGCAGGCTTTGTTTGCGAGGGCATAATGAAGAAAGATGTTTTTATGAAATCGATAAATCGTTTTTGTGATACTGCGGTTTTTGCGATAGTTGACGAAGATAATGCAGCTAACCTTGAAGAAAGTAGGAAAAAGACTTTGTAAAAATATTTGTAAAATTGATATTTTGTATGTGCCACAGGGCGTAATATTTGATCCCGACCAGAGATAAGAAAAGCAGTGCTTTAAAATAAATTTATATTATGGACATATTGCTTTTGTAGCATAGTAAACATATGTTATTATTAATAATAACTGCAAATACGGATAATGAAAATGAATTTCTTTAGAAAAAAACGTAAATATGGTCATATCATATCTTTAGGATATAATTGTGAGGTATCTTTTCAGTTTTTTTTGCAATATCATTTTGTTGAAAGCGCTTTGTTTGCGTGGGCGAATACAACAAACTGTAGAAATGTTATAAATGTATTAAAAAATCCTGATATATTGCTATCCAATGGATTAGAAAAAGTAGGGGTTATGTTTAGAGATGTTGCCAGTGGCATATTATTTCATGGTAAAGATGATCTTAATGATTTACAGAAAATTGAAGAAGAGTTATACTCAAGAATAGAATACTTGAAACAAAAATTTTTTAAAACTGCGGTAGACGGTAAAAAAAATTTATATATATTTAAATATCCATCATCATGCGATGATATACAAACAGTAAGAAAAGATATTTTAGATTTATATTATATACTAAAACAAGTTGTGAGAAACGATTTTGACTTATTGATAATATTAGAAAGCAGAATGTACTCTAATATAAGGTTTGATATAGATAAAATTTTTATAAGAAGGGTAAAGTTCTTTACACCTGTTTATCGTGTTACAACACCACCATATGATAGAAAATATTTTGGTAAAATATTTCAGGAGTTTTGTCCTGATTTTGAATTACCTAAAAATAAAATATTTAAATTCGAAGAAGTTAATTAATAATTTTATTATACTGATTTTTAAATTAAATATATGTGCCGTTTATTTAGAATTCTGGTACAAATTTTAATTCAGAAAGTATAAATACGGTTGAATATGTGTTTTGTATCATGTAAAATTATGTTTAATGACTTTAACGGTTAAGGAGTGAAAAGCATGTTTCATTCGTCAAGATCATTGTATTGGATAGCAATATTAGTTTTATGTAGTTGTGCTACAAATAATTCAGGAATTATTAGCGGTACTTTGACCATGGGGCATGAGGTAAGATCTTTTGTACCAGACGGACAAAATAAAGAGTATTGGGTGTTAGATAAATCTGATGAATTATATAACCAATATCAAAAAATAGCTTTAAAAGACAACGAAGCTTATATCCCGGTTAAAGCACAGTTAAAAGTAATAGAATTACCAAAAATGCAAGAAGGTTTCGGCGCAGAATATGATGGCACATATGAAGTGGTCGAAATAATTTCAATAACCCCTATAAAAAAATGAGGTATATCATAAAAAAACATCTGTAATTATATTTTCGTTACTCCCAACAATCGCGTTTGCCGCAGAGAACGATAACTGGAGAGTTTATTTAAGAGCTGACGCCGGAATAACATATTCTGATTTAACTGTTGATGAATACGACCTGGGTGGATTTCAGGGCATGTTTAATTTTGCGGCAGGTGCTCAAAAGGAACGCTGGCGCGTAGAATTGGCGTACCAAGAGCGCGCAACGGTAAGCGAATTATTTAGCTCTTTGTTAACTCAAACCATGGCTTCGATGGAACAACATGCATTTTTATTGAACGGCTATTATGATGTTTTATCTTCTAAATATTTGGCTTGGTACATTGGTGCAGGCGCTGGTTTAAATGCTTATGAAAAAACAATTACATATCAAACTTCTGGAATTGAGAAAATAGAAGACGGTTTTTCTTCGATATTCGGGGCTTTTACAGGGGTAAGCTTGAATTTTGAACATGTCGGTATAGATTTAGGAGTCGATTATTATTACACATATAAACCAAACTTAAATTCTTTGGTACCAAAAATCGGGTTGCGTGTAATTTTCTAATTTTTTAACTTATTTTTTATAAATGTATTAATGGCCAGTTTTTGATAAACTGGCCATTATGATTTGATTTAACGTAGTTTTTGTGATATAATAAAAAAGAAATTTGTCGGGGAATATTCCCGATTTTTTTTTGTTTACAGGCCTTGTATATAAGGCCTTTTTTAATGGAGATGTTTTATGAAAGATAAAAAATTTGAATCCGCAGTCAAAAAACTTTTTATACATGAGGGGGGGTATACCACCGGAGATAATCAAATTAAAGATTTTCCGACTAATATGGGGATTCAGCAAAGGACTTTAGATATATATAACTTAAAATATTCTGAAAAGAACTTTCCAAAAAATGTTAAGGATTTGAATGCACGTCATGCTTATGAAATATATAAGAAGTTATATTGGGACAGTACGAAAATACCAAAAATACAAAATGAACGTATTAGAAATGCTGTATTTGATATGAATGTAATGGGCGGAGCAGGGCGCGTAATTCAAAGAGCTTTAAACGACAATCTAGGAATTGATCTTGTTATTGATGGAATAATAGGAGATAAAACAGTTGCTGCAATAAATTCGATTGATGACGTTTCACAATTTATGGAAGTTTTAAAGCAAAAAAGAATTGAATATTTAAAACGTACACCGAATTGGATAACTGCCAGAAACGGTTGGATAAAAAGAACAGATTCTTATTAAGGATAACCTTCATAAAAACACAGATTGAAATTTTTTATAATAATAGTATAATTAAAATAAATAAAATTCTGTATGTAGAAGGGAGAAATAAAATGCCAAAAGTTAAAAATACAAAAGCCAAAACAGATAAATCTAGTAAAGATGTTCTTGTTAAAGCCTCTGTTAAACGTTTATATAACCAAAGTGCACCTTTGTTAATTTGCGAAGCGTTATTATTCGGTATCGCCGCGATATTTATGGTAATTAAACCCGTTGCCATTCTGACAGCGCTTACTTTTGTTATAGGTATAGCATTGGTATTATTTGGGCTATATCGTACAATAGCAGGATTTATTGTCTCTCATGATATAGGTGGTGGTTGGTTTGATGTGGTATTTGGTTTAGTAAATGTGGTATTGGGGGTATTGTTCTGCATTTACCCAGTCGGGTCTGTAATTAGTTTAGTTTATGTTTTTGTGTTACTATTTTTATTCAAATCGTTAAGAGCTTTGATATTCTCTATAAACATGATACGGGCAAAATTCGGGCATTATTGGTTTGATTTTGTAATGTCTATCATATTGATTGCGCTGGCGGTATTTCTGTTAGTATACCCGGTTGCGGGGGCAGTAGTCATGATATATTATTTGGCGATAACACTATTATTATATGCAGCCGCGGATGTATATATGTACATAGAATTATTGCGGTTAAAAAAATTAGTATAAATAACACGTTTGTTTTTTAGTTTTTACGCATAAATTAAAACCGGTCATGAAAGACCGGTTTTAAATTTCTGGCGCGCCCTGCAGGATTCGAACCTGCGACCTGCGGATTAGAAATCCGATGCTCTATCCAGCTGGGCTAAGGGCGCGTTAGCGCAATTCTATAATATTTTTATATAAATTTCAAGCCTATCAAAGTTTTTTCGTTATGAAATCGTTCCTGTGGGGAATCTTAGAGCTTTTGTGCTATAATTTAAACGTGAAATATAAAAGAGGTTTTAATATGAAGAAATTTTGGTTGTTCGTTTTAGCTATGGTTATATCTTTTTTGCCAGGAATTATAGGTATGATGTTTTCCCCAAGCGGAATGTCAGACGTATGGTATAATATGTTAAACAAATCGGTATTAACGCCAGATGGTTGGGTGTTTGCGGTTGTTTGGCCAATTCTTTATCTTTTATTAGGTATTGCGCTTTATTTAATATTTATTGATAAAACGCGCTATAGTAAAATCAAATCGTATTGGTTGTTCATAGCAAATATCGTATTAAATGCGTTGTGGTCTTATACGTTTTTCGGTTTACATTTGATAGGTATTTCTTTAATCGTTCTTATTGTTTTAATCGGATTTACTATATGGATGATGCGTAACTTTAAACTTATTAGTAAGGCTTCGTATTGGTTGATTTGGCCTTATTTAATATGGTTGTTTTTTGCTTTGTATTTAAATGGTGCCATTTCCTTGTTGAACTAAAAGAAAACCGCCAGTATTGGCGGTTTTAAAGTTTTAATATCTGTACATTTGGGTCGCCAATGTTCAAATATTTTAAACCCAGTTCTTCAACATAATCGTAACTATAACCTTGAATAAGTTCTATGTGGCGTTTTATCGCTTTTAATTCTGCTTGTTCTGCCGCAAGCTGTTCTTGTTCACCGTTAAGACGCCAAATGTTTATAATAAATCTTTGAACATTTACTTCGCCCCAGAACATACGAATAAACATAAATACCGCAAATATTAGTAACAATATACCGAATTTACCGTATATACCGTCAGACCAAGCACGCCTCATAAAGTTAAAGAAATTTTTGATTTTTTCCTTCATAGGTGGCATTATATCACAAATGTTATTAAATAATCAAATTTTTGGTGCACCCCTAGCAGGAATTACGGATAAACCATTTAGGCGTATTATTCGTACGTTTGCTTCAGAGGTCCCTTTGTATACGGAAATGATTTCTTGTCATTCGTTGGTTGAGGCACATAAAAATTGCCCAAGAAATTTTGATAGGTATGATGATGAGGGAAATATCGGCACCCAAATATTTGGCGCAGATGCTGGTTTAATGGCAGATGCTGCGCGTATATTACAGGATTCTGGTGCCGCATGGATTGACATTAATATGGGGTGCCCTGTACCAAAAGTTGCCACAAGAAGTGGGGCCGGGGCAAACCTGATGCGAGATCATCATTTGGCGGAAAAGATAATAAAAGCGGTTGTTAAGGCCGTTCAGATTCCCGTGTCCATCAAAACCAGACTTGGCTGGGACGAGGCACATGTTGATTGGAAAGATTTAATGCAAATTGCGGCAGATTGCGGTGTTTCTTTTGCCGCACTGCATGGGCGTACAAGAGCTCAATTATACACTGGTGCATCAATATTACCAAAAATTACAGATGATGTTAAAATACCTATCATAGGTAATGGGGATATTATGACATCCGAAGATGTAAGACGGGTAAAAAGCCTTGGTTACGTCGGAGCTATGATAGGTCGTGCCATGTTGGGTCGACCGTGGTTGTTGGGGGAATTGTCCGGTGATACACAGGTCCCCACTGAAATAGGTCCAATTATTTTACGTCATTTGGAATATATGTTAGAATATTATGGCAGCAAAACAGCAATACCAATGTTTAGAAAACATGTCGCTTGGTATTCTTCCGGAATGTCAAATTCTACGAATTTTAGGGTGAAAGTAAATCAGATATCAGATGCAAAAGAATTAAAAAAAGAAATTTGTAAATTTTGGGGTTGCGAAGCAGTTATATAGATTCTATGATGAGAATTAACATAAGGGATAAAATATGACTGAAAATACAAATATAGAAACGCAAAATGAAATTACTGTCGGCGAAATGTTGCGTAACGCTCGTACTACGGGTCGTCGCAAGCGTGAAATTCAGACAATATCCAAGCAATTATGTATTCGTGAAGAATTTTTACAGGCGTTGGAAGACGGAAAATATGACATTATTCCAGAAACGGTTTATATATTAGGTTTTGCTCGTAATTATGCGATGGAATTAGGATTGGACCCTGAAGAAGTTGTTGCAAAATTAAAGAAAGAAATGGGTTTAGTATCTGAGGTTGAAGAAAATGAAGAAAACGATGTTGCAGAAAAAAATGTCGGTAACGAAGAAGTAAAAAACGAAAAATGGTATCATCGTGTTTGGACAAAGGGCTTAAAATTTGTTCGTAATAACTGGGTTTGGTTTGCGGCTGGAATAGGGGCTTTGTTAATAATTATTGCTGTAATATTAGTAGTATCCTTATCTTCCGCATCTGATATGAATGCGACATCAGATAATGCTTCTATAGTACAAGCAGAAAATATAATAGAACCAGAATATAATGTAACTGTTAGAGAAAAATTTGGAACCGAAAACATTGAAAATGCGGCGGTTATATTGCAGGCTACGCAAGAATCTTGGGTAAAGGTAGAAGATGCTCGTGGAAATACTGTATTCAGTCGTGTTTTAGTTCCTGGTGACGTTTATTATGTACCTTCTGGTGACGGGTATTCTGCTGTGTTTGGAAATGCGGGCGGTGTAGACGTATGGGTAAACGGTATTTTGGCGCCGAAACAAGGGGCTGACCATGTACGCGTAGCGGATATTTCCATGAATCCCGAAAAACTATTACCGGCCGTAAGTACTGTGGAATAGGACTAATCCCGCAATAGCGGGATTTTTTATTATATTGCTATTGAATTTTGTTATATTTTATCTATATTTGTACATTATGAGTGGCGTAATAAAAATTCGCGGTGCACGCGAAAACAATCTTAAAAATATAGATTTAGACATACCAAAAAATAAATTGGTAGTCTTTACAGGCGTTTCCGGATCAGGAAAATCATCGTTGGCCTTTAATACCATTTACGCAGAAGGTCAACGCCGTTACGTAGAATCTTTGTCTTCTTATGCGCGTCAGTTTTTGGATATGCAGAAAAAACCAGACGTAGATTTAATTGAGGGGTTGTCTCCGGCAATTTCCATAGAACAGAAAACTACATCTAAAAATCCGCGGTCTACGGTCGGTACGGTTACAGAAATTTATGATTACCTGCGTTTATTGTGGGCTCGTATAGGTGTGCCTCATTCGCCCGTTACTGGTTTGCCCATTAAGTCTCAGACGATACCAGAAATGGTCGATTGGACGATGAAAATACCTGCGGCGACAAAGATTTTTATAATGGCGCCATTGGTAAGAGAACGAAAGGGCGAGTATCGTAAAGAAATTGCTTTTTTGATAAAGCAGGGGTATCAACGGGCGATTATTGACGGTGATTTATACGATTTATCGGCGGTACCCCCGTTGGATAAAAACAAAAAGCATTCCATATTTGTAATTGTTGACCGGTTACAGATGCCGCTAGTTGCTGCTTCAGAAAGTGACGTGGCGGAATTTAGATCTCGTATGTATTCTTCTTTTGAGGGAGCTTTGCGTTTAGTCCCTGGTTCTGTATTGGTTCGCAGACTTGATAACAATGAAGATATACTATATTCGCAAAATTATGCTTGTCCTGTAAGTGGTTTTACTGTACCTAAAATAGAGCCCAGATTATTTTCTTTTAACGCCCCAATGGGTGCGTGTACGGCGTGTGACGGGTTGGGGGTACAGTTAAATATGTCACCCGACTTAGTTATACCAGATCCATCAAAGTCTATTTTAGATGGAGCAATAGCTCCATGGTCTCGTGGCGGAATGCTTAGTCAGTTTGATCACCTTTTGGACGCTTTGCATAAAAAGTATAAAATTCCGTTATCTAAACCGTGGCATACGTTGACACAGCAGCAAAAAGATTTGATTTTATACGGCAGCGGTGACGAACCGATAAAAATAAATTGGAACGGTTTTGTGTATGAAAAACCTTATGAGGGTGTTATCCCAAATATAGAGCGTCGGTGGCGAGAATCAGATTCAGAAGCGGTACGCTCAGAATTGGCAAAATATCAATCTGAAAAACCTTGTCCTGTTTGTCATGGTAAGAGACTGAATATTCAGGCACTATGCGTAAAAATTTATGGGCTTGATATTATGGATGCCTGTGATATGGCGGTGGACCAATCTTTAGAATGGTTTACCGCGTTACCAAAGCATTTAACGCAGAAAGAAAACGATATTGCTCGCGTGATTTTGCGTGAGATTACCAGTCGTTTGCAGTTTTTAAAAAATGTTGGACTGGGGTATTTGACTTTGTCTCGTATGGCCGGAACGTTATCTGGAGGAGAAGCACAACGTATACGATTGGCGTCACAGATTGGTAGTGGCTTATCTGGTGTACTTTATGTTCTTGATGAACCTTCTATCGGATTGCATCAAAGTGATAACGACAAGTTACTGGATACGTTAAAGATGTTACGTGATAAAGATAATACAGTTGTCGTTGTTGAACATGATGAAGATGCTATGCGCGCTGCGGATTTTTTAGTTGATATAGGACCCGGAGCAGGTATTAATGGCGGGCATGTTGTTGCGGCTGGTACACCAGAACAGGTAATAAAGAATAAAGATTCTTTAACAGGGCAATATCTGTCTGGTAAGCGAAAAATAGAAGTTCCTAAAAAGCGTCGTGATGGTAACGGTCATGTAATTTCTATTCAGGGTGCGCGTGAAAATAATTTAAAGAATATAAACGTTGATTTTCCTTTAGGTAAATTCATCGCATTAACGGGGGTGTCTGGGTCTGGTAAATCAACTTTATTACTGGATACTTTATATCCTGCTTTAATGAGGGCTTTATATAACTCTAAGATAGAAATGGGGGCACACGACATCATTCGTGGTATGGAAAATGTTGATAAAGTTGTTGATATAGATCAATCACCAATTGGGCGCACCCCAAGAAGTAATCCAGCAACGTATACAGGCGTGTTTTCTAATATTCGTGATTTCTTTGCTGGGCTGCCAGAAGCAAAAGCACGTGGTTATGGACCTGGACGTTTTTCGTTTAACGTAAAAGGTGGTCGCTGCGAAGCGTGTCAAGGTGACGGGCAAATAAAAATAGAAATGAACTTTTTGGCTGACGTTTATGTCGAGTGTGATAAGTGCCATGGCGCCAGATATAACGATGAAACTTTGGCGGTAAAATATAAGGGTAAATCAATTGCTGACGTACTAAATATGACGGTAGAAGAAGCATATAGATTTTTCAGCAGCGTGCCGCAAATCGCAAGAAAATTAGAGTTATTGAAACGGGTTGGTTTAGATTATATTAAACTGGGTCAAAGTTCACTGGATTTGTCCGGTGGCGAAGCACAGCGTATAAAATTATCAAAGGAACTGGCGGCGCGAAGCACCGGACAGACCGTATATATATTGGACGAACCGACAACGGGACTGCATTTTGCTGATATAAAACTATTACTGTCCGTATTGCACGAATTGGTAGAGCAGGGTAACACGGTTATTGTAATTGAGCATAACTTAGAAGTTATTAAAACTGCAGATTGGATTGTTGATCTTGGCCCCGGTGGAGGCGCTGATGGTGGACGCGTTGTTGCAACTGGAACGCCGGAACAGGTTGCGAACAACCCAAATTCTTTGACTGGGCGGTATTTAAAAAAGTATCTGGACAAACCAGATAAGAAAAAATAAAGTTTAATTATAATCAATAAGGAGAAAAACAATGTTTGGTTTCGGTAAAAAAAAGAAAGCAGAACAAGTAGTTGATACAACCACTGCAGAAAATTTGAATTCGCAGATTGATGAAAAAGAACTGAAAAAGATGGAAAGCAAAATCCCTAGCGGGATGAAAGAAACAGCCGAGCGTATGATGAGCGGTCAGTTCGACATGAATGATATGTTGGCTCAGCTTAAACAAATAAAAAAGATGAGTAGTTTTAGCGGGTTATTAAAAATGGTACCTGGTATGTCTGGGGCTGTTAACGCTATGAAAGAAAAAATTAAAGACGGAAGCGTTGATGCGCAGATAAAGATATTAGAGGCAATGACACCGGCAGAACGTGCAGAACCAGAAAAAATTTTTGCCAACGCTAAAACCAGAATCGCAGAACAGGCGGGTTGCACAGTTCGCGATGTTGAACATATAATAAAACAGTATACAAAAATGCGTCAGCAAATGGCTATGATACAACGTATGGGGGGAATGGAGGCAGTTATGCAAAAAATGAAACCGACAGGAAATTAAATGAATTGGAAAAATATATTTATAGTAAAAAAAATTAGATATTTATTTGATTGGACGCCTTTATATGTAAAGATTCCGAAACCTCGTTATGAAGTATATTCGGACGCGGGGAAAGTTTTATTAGGATATGAAGTAGAGGTAAAATATTTACATCATGGTGTTAAAAAATTGTTGTTCCCAACAGAGGAAAATAAGTTAGGTTTAGTGTCTAGAGAACGTGCTTTGGAAAAAGCGATTAATTTTTATAAGACAACCAGAACAAAAATCAATCTTGCTAATCAAAAGAATACAAGATTGATAGAAAAGTAATAACACTATATCAAAAAAATACGATGAAAATCCTTAATAAGAAAATTGCCGCAAAAAAATCTTCTGCCGCATGGATTCAAAGACAGGCGGCAGATCCCTATGTCGCTTTAGCACATAAAGAAGGGTACAGGGCCAGAGCAGCATATAAACTGATTGAAATGAACGAGCGTTTTAATTTTCTTAAAAACGGTCAAGTAGTTGTGGATTTAGGAGCAGCACCTGGTTCATGGTCGCAATATGTTATGCGCAAATTTCCGCGGTCAAAAGTTTTTGCAATGGACTTATTAGAAATATCCCCGATTCCCGAAGTCGAATTTTATAGAGGAGATTTTACAACCGATGAAGCATTGAATTGGCTGATAGATAAATTACACTTATCTAATGATGAGGCCGCGCATGGTACAGTTGATGTGGTTTTATCGGATATGGCGCCTAATACAGTCGGACATAAAAAAACAGATCATCTACGACAGATGGTTTTACTTGAATATGCATTTGATTTTGCAAAACGGGCTTTGAAACCTGGTGGAACTTTCGTGGCGAAATCATTCACTGGCGGAACAACCGGAGAGTTATTAAAACAAATAAAAGAAAATTTTGACGCTGTTCATCATATAAAACCACCCGCATCCAGAAAAGATAGTGTAGAAATGTTTATTGTTGCGCTTGGGTATAAAGGTTAAAATATTCTATTTATAATTTTCTGCCGCATGCCGTGCAAGTTCATCACAACGTTCGTTCATTTCTTGACCTGCATGCCCCTTTACCCATACCCACTTTATATTTTTTTGCTGTGATAATTCGTCTAACTGTTGCCACAATTCTTTGTTTTTTACGGGTTTCTTTTCCGCATTGCGCCAATTGTTATTTTTCCATTGACGCACCCATTTTTCCATACCATTTTTTACGTATTGACTGTCCGTATGAATTTCAATTTCGTCATGTTTTTTCGCGGCTGATAAGGCTTTGATTACAGCGGTTAACTCCATCCGATTATTTGTAGTGGTTGATTCCCCACCGCTTCGTTCTGCGACATCTTTCCCATTTGTTGCTATGAAAGCCCACCCCCCCGGACCGGGATTTCCTAAACAACTGCCATCAGTCCAAATTTTTAGCATTTTTTCAAACTCGTTTTGTGATATAATATCATAAAATGAGATTTGATGCCAAACAATTAAAAGAAATGTCTAGGTCAGTGCGTGCGCATGCGCTGGATTCTTTACGTGGTGCAGGATCTGGACACGTTGGTATAGTGTTGGGTGCCGCTGATATAATTACCACTGTTTATGCAAATTTTTTACGGCGTGGGCGTGATAAATTCGTTCTGTCTGCCGGACATGGCAGCGCTTTGCTTTATGCGGTATTAAAGCTGGCTGGTTATAAAATAGGTGATTTAGGCACGTTTAGAAAATTTGGGGGATTACCAGGTCATCCAGAATTGGGTGTTGATGGTGTCTCGGCAACAACAGGACCGTTGGGACAGGGTATAGGTAATGCGGTTGGTATGGCACTGGCAGAAAAAATACGTGGAACAGATGGTGTTGTATATTGTTTATGCAGTGACGGAGATTTGATGGAAGGGGTTTCGTCCGAATCGGTTACGTTTGCAGGACGATATCAGTTGGATAATTTGGTGTTAATCTGGGATGATAATGGCGTTAGTATTGACGGGGCGGCACTTACAGATGTAAGCATGTCAGAACGTATGCGTGCGGCCGGTTGGAACGTTATATCAATTCCAGGCAATGACTTTAATAAAATTAATCGTGCTTTACAAAAGGCAAGTGGTGCCGGTGTGCCGACATTTATTGCGGCAAATACCGTAATAGGTGAGGGGTCGAGTCTTTCTGGAACTTCGGCTGCACATGGGTTCGCATTAAGTGATTCGGAACTTATGCTATTGGTAGAAAAAAATATTTCACCAGAAGGCGACGATTTATGGGTAACTGTTGCTAATGAGGCAAATGCGAAATACTCTTTGAATATACCAGATATAAAATTAACTGACGTTAAGATACCGAAATATGACAAAGATATTTCTACGCGTGAATTATCTGGTATATACTTACAGTCGTTAATTGAAAGTGGTGCGGGTTTAATTGGTGGCAGTGCAGATTTAGGATCAAGCACGAATGTAAAAACGAAGTATTCTATCGATATTCTTCCGCCAAAGTTCAAGGGGAATTATATAAATTATGGTGTCCGAGAACATGCAATGGGGGCGATAATGAACGGATTGGCGGCTTCTGGATTGCGGCCATACGGTTCTACTTTTTTAGCCTTTAGTGATTATATGCGACCAGCGATTCGCTTGGCGGCATTATCCGGGTTACCTGTAATTTATATTTTTACTCATGATAGCATAGCTGTCGGTACAGACGGTCCAACGCATCAACCCATAGAACAGCTGCCTTCTTTGCGGTTAATTCCGAATTTAAATGTGTATAGGCCTTGTAACAGTGATGAGGTTGCATATGCATGGCAATCGGCAATTGCGAATACCGTATACCCGTCTGCGATTGTTTTATCGCGTCAGAAATTTAAGCAAATCGCGACGCCTAAGGATGCAAAAATTAATCGCGGTGGGTATATCATTTATCCTGCAACTGCAAAGCGTGTACGCGTTACTATAATTGCAACAGGGGCGGAAGTTCCTCTGGCTGTATCTATAGCACAAAAAATCGGCAATGCGGTTCAGGTCGTAAGTATGCCGTCTGTGGCGGATTTTCGTCATCAAGATGATAAGTATAAAAATAAAATTTTAGCTGGTTTTGTTGTGGCTATAGAGGCTGCAGCATCTTCTCCGTGGTTTGAATTTGCAGACGCGGTTGTTGGAATAGATTCTTTCGGTGTGTCTGGACCAGGAGATGAGGTATATAAATATTTTGGATTTGACACAGACGTAATTGTGCGCGATATTTTAAAAAAGTTAAAATAAATTTATTATAAATGTCAGAGAACGAATTCTGCTTATCATCAGGTGAAAGAATACCGATTATTATTACTACGCGTCGTGGTTTGCGGAATATAACTTTGCGTCCGAAAACAAGACCTTCACGAGAAATTCATATATCAAAACCATGGTTAACGCCAACGTCTGCCGCGCTTCTTTTTTTGGAACAAAAAAGGAAATGGTGTGAACGTATATTTAATAATGCACCGCAAAAAACTACATTGAAACCAAACGATGAAATAGAGTTTTTAGGGAATTCAGTGCTTTTATTGCATGACGAAAGTCGTCGTGGGAACGAGTTTATTAAAAAGACAGATGGACCATGTGTTTTAATTGTAGGCGGGACAATAGATATGTTTGAAAGGCGCATTAAAGATTTTATACGATCTCAATTTTTAATATCTGTAAAACAAATGATACATGCGGTTCCACGTGAATTTTGGCCGCGTAGAATCGCTGTGCGTGACACTTCTTCACGATGGGGCAGTTGTTCTACAAGCGGTACGATGTCTTTTTCTTGGCGCTTAGCATTTGCGCCACAGGATGTAATGAGATATGTGGTTATGCACGAATTGGCTCATCAGAAACATATGGATCATTCGCCGGCGTTTTGGAAACAGGTGTCGGAATTATACGGTTTTGGGGTGGAACGGGCAAAACGTTGGCTAAATGTACACGGTGCAGAATTACATAAATTTTTTTAATAAAACTTGAAAACCAAAGTTTTTTCAGTATGATATGAAACATGAAGTTTGAAAATAATTTTTTTACAGCTTTTCACCATTTTCATCATAGCGACTGTTTATAGCGCTTTGCGCTTTATTATGATATAATATTCAACACTAATAAGTAATGTCGTATTAAAACTATACGGCAAACAACAGGATAAAAAAATGGAACTTAAACCGACTAAAACTTTATCAGGCTTTATAGAATTGCAACCGGTACAACAGCGGTGTTTTGATTATTGCGCGACCCGTATGCAAAACGTATTAAAAACGGCGGGCTTTACACATCTAGATTTGCCGGCAATTGAACGGGCAGAGGTTTTAACTGATAAAGATAATTGGGATGAAATTGAAACCCAGATGTTTTTGTTTCAAAAAGGCGATACAAAAATGGGGCTTCGTTATGATGGTACCGTTGGTTTGTCTCGTTATGTCGCTGGGAATCTGAATAATTTAACCTTTCCGTTCAGAGCATATCAATTTGCGCGTAATTATCGCGGTGAGCGGCCGCAACGGGGGCGTTATCGCGAGTTCTATCAGATGGACTTGGATATTATGGGAATTGATTCGTTGTCGGAAAATTATGATGCAGAAATTGTTGCTACGTTAGCAAAAGCATATGAATCCATATCTGAATTTATCGGACCCATAAATATTCGTGTTGGTAACCGTAGATTTTGGAACGCGATGTTTGATAATTTGGGGTTGGATAAAGAACAAAGTAGAGCAGCATTTATTTTAATTGATAAGAAAGATAAAATTTCTGATTTCTATGACGGCTTAGTTGAAACAATAGGTAAAGCAGCCGCGACGGAAATAAATAAAGTTTTTTCAGACGGTTATAAAGCGTTCAAAGGTAAATCAAAAGAGTTAGACGCCGCAATAAAAGAAATGGACTCTTTCATAGTTTTACTTAATTCTATGGGAATAAAAAACGCTAAGATTGATTTAGGTATTATGCGAGGTCATGCATATTATACCGGTATTGTTTTTGAATTTTTCTTAGATAAATATCCAGAATTGGGGGCGATTGGTGGTGGTGGAAGATATGAAGATCTTGCATCTAAATTCTCCAAAACGAAAATCATTGGTGTTGGGGCCGCAGTTGGTTTTTCTCGTCTTATGGTTGCGTTGTTGGACGAAGGAAAAATAAATTTATCTACGTTTGAAAATCCGATTCGTGCGGCTGTTCTTGTTATGGGACAAGATCAAGTACCTTATGCGATGAAAGCGCTTGCAAAATTAAGAGACAAAAACATTGTCGCTGTGCCTTATTTAGACGTGAATAAAAAGTTTAAAAATCAAATAGAATTTGCTGATAAAATTAACGCAGATTACAGCCTGATAATAGGTGATTCTGAAAGAGAAGCGGGCGTCCTTACGGTAAAAGATATGAAATCCGGGGAACAGCAGACTTTAAAACTGGCTGATGCGATTAAATTATTAAAGTTGAGATAAAAGATATGGTAATAGACGATAAATTAAAAGATATTCAGATCAGAGCTGCAGAAATTGAATCTCAGATGAATTCGGGCGATGTTGACGGTGCTGAATTAACAAAGTTGTCAAAAGAATACTCCCGGTTGTCTGAATTGTTACCTTTGATATCGGAATATTTTCAGACGAAGAAGGGCATAGAAGACGCTAATGAAATGCTGCATGACGAAGAGTTAAAATCAATTGCGTCGGAACAACTGATGGAATTAAACCATAAATTACCTGAAATAGAAAAAAAATTGCAGATTGCGCTTTTGCCGCGTGACGAGGCAGATGACAATGGTGTTATTATGGAAATTCGTGCGGGGGTCGGCGGCGAGGAATCTGCACTATTTGCCGGTGATTTATATAACCAATATAAATCTTACGCATTACGTAACGGGTGGAAAGTAGATGTTATCGAAGAAAATGCTACGTCATTGCATGGATATAAAGAAATTATATTTAAAATAGATGGGGCAGGGGCATATGGCAGAATGAAGTTCGAATCTGGCATTCATCGGGTTCAGCGTGTACCAGAAACCGAAGCTGGTGGCAGAATTCATACCAGCGCAGCATCTGTTGCGGTTATGCCAGAAGCAAAAGATATTGATGTTGTCATAGATGATAAGGATATTCGAATAGATGTGTTTCGGGCGTCCGGGGCAGGTGGTCAGCACGTTAATAAGACAGACAGTGCGGTGCGAATCACGCATTTTCCAACAGGAATTGTCGTTACATGTCAAAATGAACGCAGCCAATTTCAGAACAAAGCGGCCGCAATGGATGTATTGCGTTCAAAATTATATGAAATGCAGCGCGAAGCGCAGGTAAACGCAAGTAATGCGTCTCGAAAAACCATGGTTGGTTCTGGTGATCGCAGCGAAAAAATCAGAACGTATAATTTTCCAGAACAGCGCGTTACAGACCATCGCATAAAATTAACTTTGTATAAGTTAGACGATATCCTTGCCGGCGGTCCTGCGTTGGATGAAATGATTGATGCGCTGATTGCTGCCGATCAATTGGCACGATTGGCCAATATGGATTAAAAAGTTTCTTATTTTTTTGGTATTGCATAAGCTTTTTTCTGTTGATATACTTACTTTTGTCAGCAGGTATTCTGCTGATGGGGTGTGGAAACCCTTTATACGCGTCTTAAAACAAAGCTAAGGTCGCGGACCGTTTTATGGCCGCTTTAAATTTGGTTTTAGACGAAAAATAAAACTCCTGATTTGTATAAGGGTCAGGAGGGTCGTTAAATATAAAAATAAACGACACAATTCGTATAATTGTTTCCAACCTCCTGACCACCATTATTTCTGGTGGTTTTTTGTTCGTATACAAAAAATGGAGGAAGAAACTATGACAAACAAAATATGCGCGCATATGATATTATGCGCCATTGTGTCTATGGCGCCTTTAAATACATTCGGGGCAAGTGGTACCAGATGTCAGACCACTACAATGACGTGCACTAAGGACTTGGTCCACTACACTGCAAGCTGCAGCGATACATATGGCAGCGGTCAAAAAACTTGCATAGATAGTAACGAAGGTCGTAGTTGTATGGTAATAACAGGAGGGGTCTGCCCTGAGACAATACAGAATAACACTTGTGCTAACGTATGTGAATGTTATGAATATGGCGAATGTGTTTATACAAGTTGTAAATCTGGGTATTATATGCCGACAAACTCTCAGGGTGATTGTGTCGCTTGTCCGGCAAATGCCACATGTTCCGGCGGAACTGCACTTTTTTCTTGTAATGCAGGATATTATCGAAACGGTACGTCGTGTTCTCGTTGTCCTTCTTCTGGCGGCGTATACGGTACATCTGCCGCGGGAAGCACAAAAATAACGGATTGCTATTTACCGGCGTCTACAACTGGTTCCGATTCTACCGGAACGTTTACATATACTTCTAATTGTTATTATGTACAATAAAAAAGGGCTTATGTTTTTTATAAGCCCTTGATTTTAGAATATATATTTCATATTAAAACCACCACTCCAACCGGTTCGTCCACCGTCACGCCTGTTCAAATTTAAGGCCACATTAAATCGGTCAATGGATTTTTCAATTCCTAGGCCATATTCTGCATAATCTTGACTGTTTAAATCATCAACTCGTATACCATTTACAATGATGTTTCCATCATTTTGTCCCATTACAAAAGCGTATTTAAAATTTAAAGAGGCAAACCAACCATTCCCAATGCATTTAATTGCGCGAAATTTCGGAGTAATTTCAAATAGATTTATGTTTTTATTGGAAATTACATCATCTGAAGATGAAATATAATTTGCAGACCCTATCCATGTATAACCAGTATATATACCAGGCTGTAATGTGAATGTTTTGTCTAGTTCTATGTTGTATGTAGCATTTAATGCCGCGCCAGCCCAAGCATTTGTGAATTCATCATTACCGTATATATTTTCTGCGTTATTGTATAGTGCACCAGCATCAGCAATAAATGATAAATTAAAATTATGAACGTTATATCCCGTATAAATACCGAAATAACCGCCATTTTGATTTATATCAATGAAATCGTTTTGTTGATTTCCACCAACAAAACCGCCGAATACACCCCATTTTGATATGCCTTTTTTATGTTGGTGATCGCTGCCGGTTAGACCGAACATTATTAAATCTGTATCGGTATCCAGATCGTCTATTCCTTCAAATTTAACATCGTCACCAAAATGCTGCCATGTAAGCCACAAGTTATTTACTTCTGGACGAGAATATTTGTCGTATTCAGCGTCTTTATCATCGCCACCATTCCGCCCCTTAGTATTTTTATTGTCTTCGTCACCTTCGTCTCTATATTCGCCGTATAATAGTGGTTGACCATACATAAGGGAGTCCCCATATAAATTTTGCGGCGTGCGTTTTTCATGTTTTACTAATTTGGCGCGTTCGCCAAGTGCCGCCATAGCGGTACCCTCAAAAATTTGCGCAGAATTAGTAAGAATAGAATGCTGAATAAATGAGATATTATTTGTTGTAAAAAAATTCGCGTAAATGTGCCGTTGATCTGCCAGCGCATTGGAAATAGAAAACAGCAAGACAAACAAGGTTATTAATGAAATTTTTTTCATCTCTCTCCCTTTAGATAAGTATTTTTTCTTAATTATATCATATTTTTATCTTATCATAAGTAAAAAACAGTGTTATTTAAAAAGCTTTATCTATATAAACCGCCATTTGTCCTGTTAAATCATATGTATTCATACTCAAAAACCTGTTTAATAAATATATGTACTAATTAATAAAGTATTTTTATAATGCTATTTAAAATGGAGATTTCAAGAAATGAGATTAATTTTTATTGTTTAAAAGGCTGTTTTAGGGTATTATCAATGAAAAATGGTTAAAGAAATCGATTTTTTTGTAGAAAAACCAATTGTTATGGTTGGTTTGATGGGGGCAGGGAAAACCAGCGTCGGACGCGCTTTGGCGCGTCGGTTGGGGATGCCGTTCGTTGACTCGGATAAGGAAATAGAGGCTGCTGCCGGTTGCAGTGTTGTTGATATATTCTCTATGTACGGTGAAGAAGAGTTTCGTCGTGCCGAACAGCGTGTAATTGCAAGAATCTTTGATACGCCACCTTCATTAAAGGTAATTTCTACAGGAGAGGGCGCTTTTATAACGCCTGTGGTACGCGAAATGGTATTGGGGCGCGCATTATCCATATGGTTAAAGGCAGATTTAGACTTGTTGGTAAAACGCACTAACTTTCGCGATACCAGACCGCAATTATTACACGCCGATAGCCGAAAAATTTTGGCGCAACTGATTGAAGAAAGGTACAATATTTACGCAAAGGCCGATATTACCGTAGAAACCAGTGACGAAAGCCTACGAAAGACGTTGGATAAAGTTATTGCGGCAATAAAAGAATATAAAAAGGATAAAAAAAATGGCTAAAAACAAGTTCTTTAACGAATTTCGTACTTTTATAGAAAGAGGCAGCGCCATAGATATGGCAGTAGGTATAATTGTCGGAAGTGTTATGACAAGTATGGTGAATTCGTTAGTAAAAGATGTTATTATGCCACCGATAGGTATGTTGCTGGGAAATATTGATTTTTCTCAATTTTTTATTGTTTTATCTGGCGGTGAATCAGGGGGTCATTATAATACAATAGCAGAAGCGCAAGCCGCGGGTGCCGCTACTATGAATATAGGTCTGTTTTTAAATACTGTGGTCAGTTTCATAATTACTATGTTTGCGGTGTTTGTGATGATTAAGATTATGAACAAGGTTCGCATAAGCAAATCTGTTATAACTCGTGTTTGTCCGTATTGTAAGTCTAAAATAAATGCGGAAGCATCCAAATGTCCAAATTGTTGTTCAAGTGTGAAACCAGAAATAAAATCTTCAAATGGACAAAGTAATTTGGAAAAAAACATAAAAGAAATAACAAAAATAGCAAAACAAAAAATTAATAAAATCGCACAAAAAACAAAATAATACTTTTGTTAGATAAAGTAAAAATTTAATATTTAGTTTTTCGAGCTCTTTTTGTATATTTTTTATCAAAAAGGGTTCTTTTTTTGCATATAAATGGGTGTGTTTTTCGGCTTTGGCATAGATAAAAAAAGAGGGCGGATGAATAAAATTTTCTGGGTATATAAATTGGCGTTTTTAAGCTGTAATAAACTTAGAAAATATTGTTTTTTATGGTATAATGCATCTAATAAAACGGTGATGCAGGTAATTTCAAACCAAATTAATTATCCGTGGCGTTTTTGGCCCTGTCAGGATGTGAAAATAATCATGTTTATTTTTGAACAGGGAGCACCTAAAAAAGACAAATTGTAAAAGCGCATAATGTATATTATGTATAGTTATAGACATGTCAATGGCGCGGGGTGTTTGTTTTTGTTGTGTTTGTTTGGTTTTGCTTTTTCGTGTTGTTTAGAAATAATTTATACTTTATTAGAAATAATTTTACTTTGTTTGATTTATTAAATATATAATGTAACCGATTGATTTTATTTTTATTTTGTGGTTAAAACTTTCTGTGTCTTTTATGTTTTTTTGGGCGATCAAATCATTTGCCGTTATCTCGTTTGTCTGCCCTGTTCGGTTTTGTGTCAAATAGTAATCCTTTACTTGTGTTTATAGTTATTCAATCGTTTTATAAAAAATAACTATTATCTAATTGTTTTTTAATGATATTTAATGTTTTTTATCTTAAATACTGTTTTTTTTGTTGTTGTTAGTATATCGGATTCTTGATTTGTACGTGTGATTTTTCAGTGTTTTTATGCGGATTTTTTCAAATAATTATGTATATATAAAATTTAAATAAAAAATCTAATTTCAAAATATTACACATATATAATAAAGTTGTTTATTAATGTAGTGTTTTTACCGCTTTTGCCCGGGTAAAAATCTCTAATTGATTTTATTAAAAAAGGATATAAAATATCATTTGATGAGATTGGATCAAGAATTGGTTAGCCGTGGAATTTATCCGACCCGTGCCAAAGCGGTGGCGGCGATTAAATCTGGTCTGGTTAAAGTAAATGATAAGATTGCCCAGAAACCAAGTCAGCAGGTCGTTGATACTGATACTATGACAGGGGGATCGTTGCCCTATTCTTCTGGTCGTGGTAGTTTAAAGTTAGCACGTGCTTTGGAGGTTTTTAACGTAAATCCGTCTGGTTATGTTTGTTTGGATGTCGGGGCCAGTACAGGTGGTTTCACAGAAGTTTTATTAGCACATGGCGCGAAACGTGTAACTGCGGTTGATGTCGGTACCAATCAATTGATTGATGATTTAAAAAATGATTCCAGGGTTATATCATTAGAACAAACAGATATACGTGATTTAGAACCCATTGAGCCGGTTGATTTAATTGTCATTGATGTTTCGTTTCTTTCTCTAACTAATATTATAGAAGCGTTGTTAAAATGGAATGCGCCACAGATAATTGCATTGATTAAACCGCAATTTGAGGTTTCTCGTGCGGTTGCGGCTCGGGCTGGTGGGGTTATAAAAAGCGAAATTGAACGCGAAAATGCGGTAAAAAATGTAATTCAAAACTTTGAAAAAAATGGCTATAATCAATTAGGTATTGTTGAGTCGCCCATAAAAGGTGGTAGCGGCAATATAGAGTACCTTGCATACTTGCGCCGCGCGGCGCAATAGAATTCTGAAATGACTTGAATTTATCAAGGTTTATGTATAAAATTTTCTCAGTTTATAATATTTTTAAAATAGGTACTAAAAAATGGCAGATGATATAAAGAAAATTCACGATCGTGAAACCAAATGGCAACAACGTTGGATTGAATCCGGTGTATTTACACCGAAAAACGATGGCAGTAAAAAGCCGTTCTATATGTTGGCGGAATTCCCCTTCCCGTCTGGTGCCGGTTTGCATGGTGGGCATATGTTGAACTATTCTGGCTGTGATGTTATGGCGCGTTTCCGTCGTATGCAGGGTTATGATGTTTTGTATCCTATGGGATTTGACTCGTTGGGTATTTCCGCTGAAGCGTTCGCCACAAAAATCGGTAAGCATCCTTCTGTCGTTGTAAAAGATTTGGTACAAAAGTTTACGAAAAGTATGATAGAAATGGGTTGGTCCATTGATTTGAAATCTCAAATAGCAACTTCTGACCCTGAATACATAAAGTGGACTCAATGGATGTTTATCCAGTTCTTTAAAGCCGGTTTAGCATATAAATCCATGTTGCCGATGAATTGGTGTCCGCACTGTCGTACGACTTTAACAAACGAAGAATTGGAAGATGGTAAGTGCAATCGTTGTCATGGCCAAGTTGAAATTCGTGAAAAAATGCAGTGGAATCTGGCAATTACAAAATATGCACAGCGTTTACTGGACGATTTGAAGTTTGTGGATTATCCAGAACGGGTAAAGCGTGACCAGATAAACTGGATTGGAAAGTCAACTGGTGCTGATGTGGACTTTATGGTGGGTGAAGATAAGATGACTGTTTATACTACCCGCCCTGATACCATTTTCGGTGTTACCTTCTGTGCCATTGCGCCGGAACATAAGTTATTAGCAAAGTGGTTGGACGAAGGAAAAATTACAAATGCAGATGAAGTTCGTAATTATATAAAAGAGTCTGCTGCTAAGTCTGAATTTGACCGTACAGATGTTACCAAAGAAAAAACAGGTGTTAAACTGGGCGGTATAATGGCGAAGAATCCTTATACTGGGGACGAGATACCTGTTTTCGTTGCGGACTATGTATTAGTAAATTATGCACATGGTACGATTATGGCGGTGCCTGCGCATGATGAACGCGATTGGGACTTTGCAAAAAAGTTTGGCATTAAAATCATTCCTGTAATTTCTGGGGGCGAACCAGATAAAGTTTGGGAAGGTGATGGTGAACATATCAATTCCGGGTTTATGGATGGCATGAATAAGGTTGATGCGATTTCCGCAGCGATTAAATATGGCGAAGAACGTGGGTTTGCATGTCCAAAAACTCGTTTTAGAATGAGTGATTGGGGATTTTCGCGTCAGATGTACTGGGGCGAGCCTATCCCATTAGTGTATTGTGAAAAGTGTGGTTGGGTGCCAGTACCAGAATCTGAGTTACCGCTGATGCAGCCGTATATGGAAGAATATCAGCCAACAGAAGACGGTGAAAGTCCATTGGCGCGTGCAACGGATTGGGTAAATACCACCTGCCCTTGTTGTGGTGGGGCAGCACAGCGCGAGACAGATACTATGCCGCAGTGGGCGGGTTCTTCTTGGTATTATATGAGATATTTGGACCCACGTAATGATAAAGAATTCTGTTCTCGCGAACAGATGGAAAAGTGGATGCCAGTAGATCATTATAATGGCGGAAACGAGCATAATACTCGTCACTTGATTTATTCGCGTTTCTGGCACAAAGCTTTGTATGATTTAGGTTTTGTAAATACAGTAGAGCCTTATAAGAAAAGAACGACAAATGGTCTGTTAATGGGGACCGACGGTAAAAAGATGTCAAAATCCGCTGGTAATGGTTTTCAGGTTGATGAGAAGGTTGCTGAAATTGGTGCTGATGCGGCGCGCACAACAGTTTTATCTTTGGGGCCATGGGATACAAATGTAAATTGGTCCGAAGGTGCGTTGGCAGGGGTTCAACGTTTCTTAAAGCGCGTTGAAAACATGGCGGATAATTTAACTGATGAGCCAATGAATGCGGAACAAGAACGTCTGGTTCATCAATTAATCGCTGACGTAACAGAACGCCTAGAAAATATGCGCTTTAATACGGCTATTTCGGCGATGATGGAGTTTATAAACGAATTTAGCGGTAAAATGCCCCGCCCTGCTTATGAGATATTGGTTCAAATGTTAAACCCGTTTGCACCACATATGACAGAAGAAATCTGGGAAAAACTTGGTCATAAAGAAATGTTAGTATTTCAACCATGGCCAACATATGATGCGGCAAAGTTGGTAAAGGCAAATATGACGATAGTCGTTTCTGTAAACGGTAAGCGTGCGGCAGATTTCCAGATCGGTGTTGACGCCACTAACGAAGAACTTACCGCGGCGGCCAAAGCGGCGGCGGCGCGTAAGTTGGAAAGTGCCGAAATTGTAAAGACGATTATAGTGCCAAATAAGTTAGTGAACTTTGTTGTAAAGAAATAAAAAACGCCCATTTGGGCGTTTTTAATTTGTATAGTAGCAATTTGAAGTATATATTCCAGACCCCGTGGCATCTGAAAGTGTACTGTTTGCCGGTATATAACACGATGTAATACTTGTACTGCCTGCGACCGATGTCCCTGGGGTTACACATTTTTGGCAACCACTGGGGGTGGTTGTGGGTCTGCCATAATAGCCATTGTCACATCTGTATGTTATATTGTTGGTTGGATAGCAATCATTACAGATAGCAATCGGTTCCGCCTGTTGTTGATATCCTGTATAAATGCTATCCGTCCATACTGCTTGTGGGCATGTTTTTTCGCCTGGTAAAGGACAATCGGCCCCTTCTGTACCGCATACAGCCCCATATGTTCCCCAATAGCATAACCTGTAAGCACTTTCGTAACCATGAGCGTATAGCCACGCCTTTCCTAATGTATCAGCATACCTATCGCATAGTTCTTGATAGACTGTTTGTGCATATGCGCTCGGATATGCGCCTGCCCATGTACATATATTAGATATCGCATCCTGTTCAGTGGTTACCGGATTAAAGTATTCAAACTCATCCATTAAAATTTGACAACAAGAACAATAGTCATTGCATTCGTCGCCGAAGGCTCCGGCCGCATGTACGTTTTTTTGGAAAATTATGAAAAGTGCTGTAAAGCCTAAAACATAATATAAAAATTTTTTCATTGTTCAATCTCCTGTTGTTTTTAACAAAAAACCACCAGATAAAATTAATGGTCTGGAGGTTGACTACAATCGTAAGAATTGTGCTGCTTATTCAATATATTCGCAAGCCCTCCTGACCTATAATCAGGAGTCTTTTTCGTCGTAATTTTAAAAACGGCGCTATTCTTCGCGCCATAAGTATGTATTCCGACGCTTACGTAGAGGTAGTCACACCCCGCCAGCAGAATTCCTGCCAACAAAAATATTATATAACACTAAATTTATAAATACAAATAAAAAAACGCCCTTTCGGGCTTTTTTTAGGATATTTTTTTTATTCTTCTTATTCTGCGCTCTATTGCATCAAACGGGCTTTCAAGAAATTCGCGTGTAATTAAAAAAGATACTTCTATATCTATATCGTCTGCCGCCAATGCTAATACGTTTATATCATCGTGAAAACGATCGTCACGTGCCTGGTTTGGACGGTCACATCTTGACGCACGAATGTGGCGATAGCGGTTCGCCGCAATTTGCATCCCTGCCCCAGTACCGCATATAAGAATACCGCGAGATTTTTCGTCGCCATTCATTGCATCCGCTAATGTTTTTGCAACATCAGGAAAATCTACGGGGCTATTAACATCGTCTGTACCAAGGTTAACAACGTTATAACCAACTGCGTTTAACATTTCTATTAAATATAGTTTTAACCCTACCCCACGATGATCTGCAGCAATGTATATTTTTGTTACTGTTTTATTCATTCTTTTTATCCTTTCGCTTGGCAAGTTTACATTCTAAACCCGTATTCCCGGTAATGTTTAAAGTAAAATAAGATAAGGTGCCGGTCATTTGCGCGTTACTGAATACGTTCGCTGTGTTTACAACCGCTGGACCATCCAATGTCCCATGCAAAAACAAATTAGTTGCAGTAACTTTCCCGATTACTTTACCGCCACGTCCAATTACAACCGTTTCTGCAGTTATATTACCTATTACATGACCGTGAATTTGAACTGTGTGGTCTGTTTTTATATCGCCAGTTAATTTACAGCCTGCTCCTATAATTGTCGGAGACGTTTTTTCTTTCGCGTTTGTAAATGCCAACATGTTTTTATTCCTTTACAAATTTTGCGGGGTCAAAAGGAGCCCCTTTGTACCGAATTTCATAATGTAGATGCGGTCCCGTTGAACGTCCAGTAGACCCAGCAAGACCTATCACAGTCCCAGGACGAACCCAATCGCCACGAGTAACCATTATCTGAGACAAATGAGCATATAATGTTGTAAAACCTAATCCGTGATCAATTTCAACAGTTGTCCCGTAACCAACGCGTTCACCTGCAGAAACCACGCGTCCAGGAGCAACAGCCATTAATTCGGTTCCAATTTTCCCGGCAAAGTCAATCCCGCGATGTTTTTTCTGTTCGCCTGTAAAAGGGTCTTCTCTGGTGCCAAAATTTGAAGTAACGCGCGGTTTTTCAACAGGTGCACCTAGTGGTAATATTGTGTTTAATTTTGAAAGCCCGTTCCAAAGTTCCAAATCGTCTGCTAATTTTTGATATTTTGGATCCATTTCTTTATCAAATTCTATAGGACTAAATGCAGAACCTACTAAAGGATTAGAATATTTATTTGCGTTTTGAATAAGTTTTGTTTGGTTCAGTCCCAATGATGCGATTGTGCTGCTGATACTTTTCATATTATCGCGTAATTCATCTATATTTTCGGTTGCCAATTTAGATACGGCGTCAAAAAGTTTTGCGTCCGCGGAAACGATTTCTTGCATAGATTCTACTAATTGCGCGTTTTGCTTTTTTAAAGAATCGTTTTCCGCTCTTGTTAGTTCGAATTCTGTGGATAATTCAGATAATTTAGTATATTCAGCCACATAATCTTCGTTCGTAAACATTTCTGTTATACGAGTTCTTAAAAAGTCTAATTCGCCCCAGGTTTTTAAACGAGTATTAATAAGATCTTCTTTTTTTTCGTCGCTTAAATTTTTTGTATTCAATATTTTGTCGTCGATTACATTAAGATCTCGCGTTAATTCGTTGTATTTTTTTAGGTATACCTGTAAATCCGTCATCTGGCGAGCGTGTAATTCTTTTGCTTCGGATAGTTCTTGCGTGCGTCTTTGCAACATTGGGCGGTGATATACGAATACATATGTTGACCAAGCGGCCCAGACAATTAACCCGACTTTGCCGCAGAATTTTGTAAATCGCCAAAAACTGCTTTGTTTGAAAGTATAAACGTTACCACGCGGGGTGTCCATGACTGTAAATTCTCGTGGTGGAAATATACGACATATTCCACGCCATAGCGCACGAAAAGGTGACGTTATAAACGCCCATAAAGATGTAAAATGTCTTGTAATAAAGTTTATCATATCCATCCTAGGGTAGCCAAAGTATCATCGATAGTCAAGCCATCACGTAAAATCGGTTCATAATTCATTGACAAACCCTTGTAAAGGGTTGTACCGCCTTTTGTTCCCATTCGTCCTCTTATTAATACCCTTTCTGCCGATGCTTTTGCCCCGAAAAGCGGTAATATAGTTATATCCCCACATTTTTCGTGCATTTCTGTAATTACGTCAGACATACGGTCCGCAGAAACTATTATGCAGAAATAACCACGCGGTTTAACCCGGGCAATGCAACGACGTACCCACATAGTTAAATTTGCATTGTGGTGGGCATTATGTTTTGCAGGTGTTCCACGAAAGTATGGCGGGTTTGTTATAACAACATCAAATGTTCGGTCTGTATGCCAAGATAGAATGTCTGTGTTAATTAATTCTATTTCTTGGTCGTTATATTCCGCATTTTTAGCACATTCATTCAACATCTCTGAAGAAACGTCAATTCCGGTTATGCGTACTTCGGGATTGTTAGCAAGTACACATAAACCCACTGCCCCGGTGCCTATTCCTACATCTAAAATAGTTTTTTTGCCTTTAGGGACAATAGACGCCAACCATACGGCATCAGAAGTAGGGTTATAGCGACCGCGAAATATTTTTACACGACCACCCATCAAGGTAAAAATTTCTTGTTTTTGAGCCATAGCTATATAATAATTCATCAAAACGAAAAGGCAAGTGTATGTTTGATAGTACTATGATCGTGCAAAGTGCAGTAAGTGCGTTTAATAACGCGGCATTGTTGGCGCCGGCGTTCTTTTGGTATGCAGTGTTGGCAATACCATTATTTGTTATGGTATATGTTTACGGGGGAAGTTTTGTTGAACGCATAGGATGGACCGCTCGTAATATAAAAGAGCGTGTTTCCGTTACCACTGTTATTTTTACCCTTGCGTGGATTATATTGTTTGGGGGAAATTATAATGTATTACGTGATAATGCGACGCTATTGCCTTTTATGGTTGCGGCAATAGTTTTTGTTTGCTCTTTGTTTGTCGGGTCCAATTTCAAAAACTTTAAGTTACCGAAATTTCGTGGTGCGCCACGTAGGCAGAAGTGGTTTATTAGTTTTGTATGGTTATTGATTCTTTTTGTAATAGGATTATCTGATACTCATACTTGGTGGGGACCAATATTACAAATATCCGCTTTTGTAGTTGGGTTATTAATAGGAAATCGGGCAAAAAATGAAATGCGCCCTATTGCTGGAACTGCGCTGGTTATGTTAGCAACAACCGTTGCGATTTTGATGCAACCAGAATTTTTCCGCTTTGGTCAGTTAGGTGCGCTTACACCTGTGCATATATTATTTCTTATTTTTATGGCCATGCTTGTTTCTGCAACTGTCGCGTTACGAAATATTAAACCTGTTGGTTTTATACATCATAGTGCGTTTGTAAAGCTAAAATGGTTGGCGCGTTTCATAACTGTGTTATGTATGGCTTTGTTCATTTTAACCGAGTCTGTTCCGGTATTTTTAGGTATGACGTTAATGTTCTTTATCTTATTCGCTATGTCTATAAGACATGCAACAAGTTTACCAGAAAGAATAGATGAAAAGTTGTTTGCGATTACTCTTGGGGTTTTTGGGGTTATTACTACTCTTCCTGTTATAACTGCAATGGGTATATTATATTGGATAAGTTTGCCCAGATCAGATGTATGGCGTCAAGTAAAGTTCATGTTATAATTGGTTATATTTATTTAATACCATTTTAAACTGGTATAATGTATCATTTCAGGCGAAATAAAAGAAAAATATAGGCCTAGATATGATACATCCAACCGCAATAATACACGAAGGCGCCGTTTTGGGCGCTGATTGTAAAATAGGACCTTTCTGCATTGTCGGACCGAACGTTGTTTTGGGGGATCGAGTAGAGTTGGTTTCAAATGTCGTTATAGACGGAAAAACTTTCATAGATGATGATTCTATAGTATACCCTTTTGCTGTATTGGGGGTTATGAGCCAAGATTTAAAATGGCAAGACGAAGCAACAATGACGGGGTTGCGAATTGGTAAACGGTGTAAAATTCGTGAATATGTTACAATTCATTCTGGAACGCCTGCATCAGACGGTACAGTTATCGGTGATGATTGTCAGATTATGGTAAATGCTCACGTTGGGCATGACTGTAAAATTGGTAATAGCGTTGTCATGTCAAACTTAGTTCAGGTTGCCGGACATGTAGAGGTTGAAGATTTTGCAATTTTGTCTGGCGGCGTAATGGTATTACAGTTTGCTCGTATCGGACGTAACGCTTTTATTGGTGGAATGTCTGGTGTCGGTAATGACGTTTTGCCATATGCTATTTATGACGGGGTTCCACGTGCTGTGTACCGCACAATAAATCGTGTCGGGTTAATGCGACATGGGTTTACCAACGAAGATATGCATGCGATACATAACGTCTATTCCGCAGTTTTTCGTGAAAGTGATGGAACTGTTGCGGAACGTTTGGCGCGCGTTCGTAAAGAAGTAAAAAACAATAAATATGCAATGGATGCGATAGATTTTATTGAAAATAGATCAAAGCGCGGAATCGGTACGTCCAAAAATGCAGAATAAAAAAAAGCGAATTTTTATCATTGCTGGTGAAGTTTCTGGTGATGTATTAGGTGCGCGCATTATGCGTGAAATGCCTGATGTAGAATTTGTCGGAATTGGCGGTGAAAATATGTCAGAAGCCGGTTTAAACTCATTATTTCCGATGTCTGATTTAGCGGTTATGGGAATTGTAGAGGTAGTTGCCCACGCAAAAACTCTGACGAAACGGATACACCAGACGGTCGAAGAAATAATCAAAACAAGACCAGACTTGGTACTTACAGTAGATGCGCCGGGTTTTGCGAAAAGTGTCATAAAGCAAGTGCGCAAATCACCTGCTGGTAAAGAACTGATAAAAAATGGGTTGAAATTCCATCATGTGGTTGCTCCACAAGTATGGGCTTGGCGACCGGGACGAGCGAAAAAGTATGCCGGTATTTTTGATAAACTATACGCATTCTTTGATTTTGAAGTCCCTTATTTTACAAAGTATGGTTTGGATACGGTTGCTGTTGGACATCCGATTTCTGACGGTTTGTTGGGTAAAAAGAGAAAAAGTAAAACTGACGTCAGCGGTGAAAAAATTATTACGTTAGTTCCTGGCAGTCGTATGTCCGAAGTTAAAAGGTTAATGCCAATTTTTAAAGAAGTTGTACATCAGTTAATTGCTAACGGTTATCGTGGTTATAAATTTGTTATGCCGACTGTAGAAACTACTGTTGATTATGTACGTGATTATGTAAAAAATTGGGACGTTAAACCTGAATTAGTGGTATCTGCTGAAAGATATAATGTATATGAAAAAACATATATTGCTATTGCTGCAAGCGGCACTGTTTCTGCTGAACTGGCCATGTTACATATACCAACAATAGTCGTTTATAAAATGAACCCTGTTACTGTATGGATAGGTCATTTATTGATAAATGTTGAATGGGTGTCTTTGGTTAATATTTTGTTAAATAAAAGCGTCTATCCTGAGTTGTTAGGTGGAAACGCAACTGTTGATAATATTATGAATGAATTTCAGCAATTAACAATACCATCGGTACGTGAAAAAATGATATCGCAATTAAAGCAGGCAGACAACATGTGGCGTCGTGAAAGCGGTTCCCCTGCCGTTATCATAGCTAATTCTTTGCGTTCTGCGTAACCGTAAAAAATTTAAATATTTGTTTAAATAACAGATTATAATCCCAGACCTTCTGGTAAGTTTGATAAGACTCTTCCGTCGGCGGATCTGCATACGCCGTTAACCTCTTTGCCGCCCATAGGACAAACTTGGTTCGTTGAACTTGGTGAAATGGTACACCAATTAGCAATAGTTGGAACGCTGCTTGTCACATCAAATAAAGTGTGTTTCTGAGGATCGCATATTTCGTCATTTGATTCTTGGGTTGTTGCGGCATTTGTTACAGTTACAGGCACACCAGAGATACATTTTGGACTTTTACCCCATTTACTGCGTCTTCCGCCATTTTCCCAGCATAAGCATGCACCCCATGACTGAGTGTCTACATTTAAATCATAATCACGAGGACACATATTTTCATTTTTCCCGATCGCATATATTTCAATCAAACTAGGTGATATTTGACTGTTGCCACCATATTCTTGTGATCCGGTAAATTCTGCTTCGCATAGCGCACTTTCTTTATATAAACCGCTTTTAATAAATTGTAATTCTATAAAGCGTCCCTGTAAGTTTATGCATTGGGTTGAAAGAGAGTCTACTATTTGATTATATATTTCTGTTGCAACACCGGTTGATCTTGGTACGTGATGCGATAATAAACGTGCTGTTACCATAGTTGTTGTACTATCGTCGTTAGTTTTTTCTATGTTTTCTGTAACATTGCTGTCCAATAGTCCATACTTTCTATGCTTTCCGTTTAAACCGTTCTTTTTATATTGTCCTTCTGGATCGAAATAGTACACAGTTTCGTTATTATAAGCACCCCTGCTGGCAGTTATTACGTCAAATCCACCAAATGCGTCCTCCATCATGTCATCAGAACTGCAAGAGTCTATTTGTTTTAATTGTTGTGCGCATTTAGAAACAGGTTCTTCTTTCTTAGGGTTGCCATTTTCATCATATTCATATAGTGTAAACCATTCTAACGCCTCACCTGTTTTAAATAACCCGCTGTAAGGATAATAGAAATTTTCATAACTTGTACCGCCAAAGCTATCAAAGCATTGCTTTACCACAGCACGACATGCGGTTAAAGTATCGGTTTCTTGACGGTTGTTTATGTAGTCTGTAACTATATTTTGACCGCCGGTTTGGTCATAGAACATCATATTACAAGAATTAATATAATCGCGGCACATTTCAGTTGACAATGCAACTTTATTTGGTTGCAGGCTCACACTGTCGTCACCAGTAAGTTCTGCCATTGCTGCGGTTAACGCCGCTTCCCCGTTCATGTAACATGCAGAAACAAAATCAAAACAGCCCTGTTTAATTTCACTAACTTTTGATTGTTGGGCATAATATATATCAAGCATTGCTTTGTCCAGATATTCTGCCCATACGTCATCGGCAATTTCTGTACATTTGTCTAATGCCGGTTCTGCAAATTTTTTTACGCGCGTTTCAAAGTTTTTAACAAAAGATCTGTTCGATGCGACTTTGGATAATTTTTGATCTGCCGCGTCAACGCCGTCGGCAAACTTTAACAAATTCCCAAGTTCATAAAAGTTTTCAACGCCGGCAATAGGTGCCCCTGTTGACACGTCTATGAATTCACCGTTGTCTAAGCATTTGTGGTAACCTGCTCCACATACTTCTTCACTTAGTATTGCGCTTTCTACGTTTGCTAAACATGTCGCCATATCGCTTGAGTTATGGTTTTGACGGTTTTCTACACGTGCTAAATCTAACAAAGCGCTGCTTTCGCGAACGGCAGATTTCATTTCTTTCTGTCTGTTTTCTATGGCCGTTTCTACGGCGTTGCAATCTTGTTCAATCGCCATAAGATACGCAGTTATAGCGCGTTGTAATTGCGCATCTGTGCAATCAGCCTTTACTGCGTTACGACATTGCGGATAAACGGCATTGTACAAGTTAAGACCGTTATATGTTGCAATTATCTGACCAGAATCAGCGTTACCGAATGCGTTTACAGTATCAAATGATAAGGTTATACTGTTTAAATCAGAATATTTTCCGCTAACTGTTGTGTCGCCACCACGGATAGAATTCATAATGGCTTGTAATAATTGTTTTGATGCCGATGTGTCAGAAGTTAAAGCGTTTTCACCTTCTGATGCGGTTTTCATAGCAGTTGCTTGGGCGGCTGTCATACCTACAACGTCAAGGTTTTCTGTAAATACCGTTAATTGATCGTTTGCATCTTGCATAACGTCGCGAATTTCTTGCAGGTCAAATACGCGATTACTACAAGAACAACGACGATAATCATCATTCTTAAGTTGGCAGAATTGATCCATGCAGTTAAAATACGCGCTTTTACATTGTTCGTATTCTGCCCCTGTTACAGTTTGGGATACTGCGTCTGCAACTGTGTCTATTGCTGCCCTTGATATTGTTGATTGCGCAGATCTTGCACTTTCTGTAGAGGAGTTTGCGTTTCTGGCAGATACATTTGTCGCTGTTCTGGTAACGTTTGCGGCACTGCGAGATGTGGTATTGGTAGAAGTTGTATTACCGTTAATTGTTCTATTTGTGGATCCTCTGTCTACGGTTGTGGTTGCGCGTGCCGAAGAATTTGCTACGGGTGCGTTAGTGCGGGAAATTAATCCCTGCCCTGAAGATGCCGCGTTACGAGAAGTAACAGCGCGCCCTACAACGCTTTTTGTTGATGCCGTACGGGAAGTGTTCACCGTTGATTGATTAGTTGTTTCTGTCGATGTTTGACGATTCGTGGCGTTTTCATCACGAACAGCAGCATTGGCAAAGCCAATGCATATTGCGCATAAGCTGATAAAAGACAGAATTTTCTTCATCTCTGATTAAATGTTAGCAAAATTGCGAAAATTAGAGCAAGCGTTTTTATAAATAAATATATTAAATATATTCTTAATATTTCAGATTTTTCTGTTGCAAAACGTCTAAAGATAATATAACATTACCAGACGTCTGCGGATATGGCGGAAATGGTAGACGCGCTAGTTTCAGGTACTAGTGGTAGCAATACCTTGGAGGTTCAAGTCCTCTTATCCGCACCAAAGACTTTCGGGGTTGTAGCTCAGCTGATAGAGCGCTACGTTCGCATCGTAGAGGTCGTGGGTTTGAGTCCCATCAGCTCCACCAGGTATTAATTTTAAAGGTTGCAGGGGATATGGCGGAATGGTAGACGCTGAGGACTTAAAATCCTTTGGTTATTGCAACCGTGTGGGTTCGAGTCCCACTATCCCCACCAGAAATTTAAACCGCGACATTCGCGGTTTTTATTCAAAATGGATGTGTAGCTCAGCTGGTTAGAGCGCTTCGTTCACATCGAAGAGGTCGTTGGTCCGAGTCCAATCACATCCACCACGTTTTTTATTTTCTTGATTTTTAAGTGATTTTCTGATATACTTTTATGCGTGAATAACGGACAATATGTCCGCTTTTTTATTACCCCCGCAATTTCTCTGCGGGGGATTTTTTTACCCCAAGGAGAAATATTCATGTACAAATATATCAACCTGTTTTCTGGCATCGGTGGCTGGGAACTGGGGCTACAAGACCTGCCAATGGAAAACGTGTTATCTTGCGAAATTGATAAATATGCACGACAAACCTTTCTTGCAAACTTTCCCGACCTGCCCTGTGTAAAAAATAATAATTATCCAACAGACATTCGTGAATTAAACCCGCAAGATATCCCAGAATTTGATATCTTGGTTGGCAGTCCACCATGCCAGTCTTTTTCTATGGCAGGTCTTCGTAAAGGTTTGAAAGACGATAAAGATGATAAAGGTAATATGTTCTTTTACGTCTTGAATATCATAAAGCAACGTCGTCCAAAAGCATTTATATTGGAAAATGTAAAGGGATTACTTACTGCCGAAGGTGGCAGAAGTTTTCGCATAATTCACGACCTGTTTAAAAATGCTGGTTATTCATTTCATTACAAGGTAATAAAGGGATGCGATTGTGGTATACCGCAAATAAGACAGCGGGTGTTTATGGTTGGATTTCGTGGAGAAAATCAGGAAACCAGCAACTTTCAATTTCCAGAACCTGTCCCGCTAAAGTTTACTATGCGCGATGTGTTTAATTGTAAAACGTGTAATAGAGATATAGGCTGTACTGTCATGACCCACAGCAGTGGGAAGAAATTTGGTCAACCTCATAATTCAGAATATTACTTGGTTGATGGTGCGCCCAGAAAAATCACACTTGAAGAAAGTCAGAAAATTATGGGAATCCCAGATGATTTTATATTTCCAGTTCCTAAAAGTCAGAAATATAAGCAACTTGGAAATGGCATAATACCAGATTGTGTCAGATTGGTCGGACAATCTGTTGTTAAATACTTGCAAGATCATATCTAGGAATATTATAATTTAGTAACATGCAAAAGTTAGTTATTAAATTATTTTCTTTTTTTATATTGTTTTTATCTGCGATACCAGCCTTTGCTTTTAATATAAGCGATTTACAGCAATGTCAGAGTATTGCTATTAAGAAAATGTCTTTGTCTGATACACCACATAGAAAAAATAGTACTGCGACAGAGTTTTATGGAAATAAAAGTTTGCAAGACTTTTTCGGTGAAAATAAGGTTTATTTTGAGACAGAGTACATTTATAAAAACGATGACTCTGAAATTATATTAAATGGTGACGCAACTTGGTACCATATTCCACAGCCATACAATAAAAACAAGAAAAGGTATCGCTTACGTTATCAAAAAAACGATGTTATGTTAGCGTCTGCGCCTAATGATGTATTAACAATATGTCGCAAGGAAAATCAGCAGATTGTTATGTTGATAACTAAATCTGGCTCAGAAGTAGAAGCAGAATTATTCGAACTGTTAAGTATTAAGGGAATAGACAAAGATACTGAACAATCATTTTGGCAGCGGTTATGGGGAACGGGTTCAAAAGAAACATCGGAATATGAAATAGAAGAAGAAAAGTTATCCATACAAAAAATTCCGGAAAAATCATGGGTACGTGTTTACTTTACCCCAGGCAACGATTGTGAAAACAATATCATCGCAGAAATCAATCAGGCAAAGAAGATAGATATTGCAGTCTATTCTATTACCAATCAAAACATAGTTGATGCGTTGGTTGCTGCAAAAGACAGGGGTGCAAAAATAAGAGTAATTACAGATAGGTTGCAATCAAAAGGCAAGTATTCTTTGGTGGAAGAATTAGAATCAGCAGATATACCAGTTATAACGAATGTAAAGCATAAGATAATGCACAATAAGTTCGCAATATTTGACGGCAGGCGTATAGAAAGCGGCAGTTATAACTGGACGGACAGTGCGACAAAATCTAATGCAGAAAATTGTATGTTCTTTGATCAAGAAGATAAAGCCTTTACCAAACAATTTAATTATTTATGGGATTTGTATAAATAAAATAAAAATAAATTAATAAAATTTATGGCCCCGATTTAATCGGGGCTTTTTTAAAGGTTTTTGAAATGCTAAGTAAAAAATTGCTACGTGCAAAGCGGGTAAAAAATGACGAATTTTATACGCGCTATGAAGACGTAAAAGCTGAATGCGACAATTATAGGTCGCATTTTTTTAATAAAATTATTTACTGCAACTGCGATACTGCAGATAGTGCTTTTGTTCGATATTTCCGTGAATTAAAAGCCAAAGGGCTGATACGTGATGTCTGGTTCAGCGGCGGGCTGGGTGGTGCCGATTTTCGCAGTTCAGAATCAATAGAACGATTAAAACAGGCTGATTTAATTATAACGAATCCGCCTTTTTCTTTGTTTCGTGAGTTTATGGACTTACTGATAAAGTACGATAAAACATTTTTAGTAATTGGTAATAAAAACGCTGTTGCGTATAGAAATCTTTTTACACAAATAAAGAATAATAAAATTTGGTTTGGGGTCCGCAGGTGGACAGGTGGTATGAGTTTCGTTACGTCGGATAATAGTATAAAAGATGTCCCAGCAATATGGTTTACTAACCTAGAACATTCGTTTCACCCTGCTCCGTTGCGTTTAAAGAAATCTTTTAATCATTTGGAATATGAGCAATATGAAAATGCGGATGCTATCAATATAAACAGGACAACAGATATACCAAATGATTATTGTGGTGTAATGGGGGTACCTATCAGCTTTCTTGAAAAATATAATTCAAAGCAGTTTGAAATATTAGGCTTAGATAAAGATTTTACATATGACAAAGGTGCCGGTATTGTAAATGGACAGCGAATATATACAAGAATTTTTATCAGAAAAAGCCCTTGCGAATAGTGGTATATATATTTCATACTGTTTATATGTTTAAAACTTTTATTGTCTTAATTGTTTCTATTTTTATGGCGTTTAGCACGTATGCTTTTGAAGTACAAGATTTATCTTCTTATAGTGCAATCGCAATAAAAACCATGCAACCGACAGATACAATTCGCCCCGATAAAAAATACGCTTTACAAATTACTGGTACAAAAGATTTGGAAAAGGTTTTAGGAACGGAAAAGAAAGAATTTAAAACATTGTATGTATATGTTGCTGATAAACAAGTTGAAGAATATAGCACAACAAAATGGTATTATTATTATCAACCCTCTTGGAAAGGTCGCGGTCGAGGAAAATTAAACTATAAACGTAATCAAATAACAGAGTCCGGAAAAGCAGGAGATACCTTATTTGTCGCAAGAAGAAATGATGATGAGTTGTTATTCCTTATTGTTGAACAAGACAACCCCATAAAACAAAAAATTTTATCAAGTTTAGGTCTAGAAGATAAGACGTCGTCAGAAAAACCGTCATTTTGGCAACGTTTATGGGGAACGAAGTCAGAAGAAACATCAGAATATGAAATAGAAGAAGAAAAGTTATCCATACAAAAAATTCCGGAAAAATCATGGGTACGTGTTTACTTTACCCCAGGCAACGATTGTGAAAACAATATCATCGCAGAAATCAATCAGGCAAAGAAGATAGATATTGCAGTCTATTCTATTACCAATCAAAACATAGTTAATGCGATAATAGACGCCAAAGAACGTGGTGCAAAAGTACGTGTTATTACCGACCGATTACAGTCTGCTGGTAAATATTCGTTGGCAGAAGAATTAGAATCCGCAGGTATTCCAGTTATAACGAACATAAAGCATAAGATAATGCATAATAAGTTTGCGATATTTGACGGCAAGCGTATAGAAAGCGGCAGTTATAATTGGACGGACAGTGCGACAAAATCTAATGCAGAAAATTGTATGTTCTTTGATCAAGAAGATAAAGCCTTTACCAAGCAGTTTGATTATCTATGGGATTTGTATCAAAAATAAAAACGGCGAAATTGCCGTTTTTATTTTATCTTAAGCCTTTTGCACGACAGCATGCCGATGCGGCGCTGCGCCAATCAGAATATTTCTTTGACGGGGAACGTAAATCTTGCCATGGTTGCCAGCCGTTACAACTTTTATTTTCACCTGTCCCAGTACATTTTACATATCTGCGTAATGTGCAAGTTTGATTTGATGTTTTACCTGTATCTGTCGTGCACTTTACTACCACGGTTTGATTTTTTGCATCATTTTTGCCCAATTCTTTAGAGGATAACAACTGATACGCGTCTGCACCGCATATTGTTGTACCTATTACACATATTGCTATAAATAGTTTTTTCATAATATTATGTGCCCCCTTTCACTAACAATTATATAAACTTGCACATATATTTTCAATGAGTATTTATTCGCCGTCTATGTCACGGGTTGTCCATGGTTCGTCATTCATAATTAAATAATACAACTCTGGATTTTCTGTGCCCGGGTTTCTAATTATTGGACGAACTACAAAAATATCTACATTACAGGCGTGGCTGTTTTGTTCTTCTTGAACCTCTTCCAAGTTAAAATGAAACTTATTAGCAAAATCCATCGCCTGTAAGAAAGCTGCATCATCATCTGCTGCACTATATGCGTCCCCAGCCCACATCAGCCACATACCGTGGTTTACAACGTTTTCTTGCCCCTGCAGGTCATCGGCCGATAATAATGTTAAAGGTTTAAATTCAATATCACTGGTAAATTCGCCTGTACTTGTTTCTGTCCAGTCGTACATTCCGCCTATAAAGTTTAATGCACCGTATAATAAACCGCCGGTTCGTTCAAGTTTGGCCAATGCACCTATATTGCTTAAAGAAGAATGAAATAACCAATCGCGTATTCGTCCAGACAAAGTACTGCTGCGAGCGACTTTTGCTGCGCTTCGTAATTTCTTACCGCCGGTGCTTGCCGCACGTACGGCACGCCATGTGCGTGCAATTATATTTCCACGTTGGGCTGGGCGTAATGCACGTAAAGCACGTCTATATTGATTTAACGAAGAAAATGTTTCGCTATATTGGCGGTACTGTCGGACTTGTTCATCCGCGTTTTCCATTTCACGCATGGTTTTTGTATAGTTTTCTATTTCTTTTGATTTTTCTGCGTATCGGGTAGCGTCTTTAACTCTATCTATATTTTTTAATTCTTCTGCGGCTTTTGCAGATTTTTGACTTAAACGTATATAGTCTCGTACAGAATCTGTGTTACGTAAAGTTTTTAAAGATGCGGATAAGCTTTTAAGAGTTTTTGATGCGCGTGCTGCTTTTGTCGTACCCAGTACGACCGTCCCTGCCCCGACTGTGGCGACTGTAATTGCCACATCAAGACCGATTTCTAAATAAGAAATCCACTGCAAATTAACGTCACCTGCAACGTAATAATCGTTTGAATCGTCTTCAAGGTTTACAGTTTCTTTCATTGCCTGGTTTATAATTGTTTTATCTTTGGTAAGCGCTGATTTTCCAGTGCATTGTGAATTTTGTGGGAATAATGTATCAATATTATCTTCTATGTATTGTAAAGAAACCGTATTATTTTTATTGGGCCCCACAAAGTTATCAAGCGTACCGGATTCTACAACCATAATTGCATACCATGCGGGGTCCGTGTTTGTCCAAACCGCATCGTCATCTGGTGCGCCAACACGAGGATTTGGGTCAGATGACGGTAATTGTTGCTTTTCACCGATAAGTATACGTTGCTTTAATATTTTAGGTTGAGTTTCATAGTTTATTACGATTTCTCGACCACCTGGAAAAGTATAATATATCGGTAAAAAAGTTATTGTATCATCATCTGCCAGGCCTATGAATTCTGGACAGTTTAAAACATCTGTTAATACGTCTTTGTTTTGAAGCGCTTGGTAAATCCATTTTTGAACATCAGTTTCAGCGGCATATTCTAATTCTTCTGTGGCCGTATTTGCCAAAGCCGTTTCAAATATGGCAGTTGCACATTGTGTGTCATCAGGTTGGCGTTCCAATAGTTCGGAAGCAGGTATGAAATCGTCGGATTCTGTTGGTAGATCAATATTGTAATCCATTGTTGCGCAAAGCGCCACGTTTGTGGCGCAAAGCGCAAACAATAAAGATGTTAAAAATATCTTAATCATCGATACGGATTGTATCATCTATGACTAAATGTTCTGTTGATATTTCTAGTGTATCAGGATCATAAGCATAGAATCCTGCATACATATCTATGTCATCCTCATTCCAATCACAATTACCTTGATCTTTTACAGATGAATTAATAGTTGATTTTACTTGTTCCCATTGAGACTTTTCCATTATTAAAACATTACCGCGAGAACCATCGGGATTGATTTCATACAGTGCATAATCTGATTCATTAACACAATAGTTTTTACCTAAGATTGGTTTAAATACTTTTGTATTCATGTCATCATTTGTCGTACCGTCACCACATACAGTATAGCATCCTTCGTTATGGTCAACATCTTGGCAATTTATTATATCGTTAGATAAGTCCGATGATACAAGACTGTAAAGAGTTGTGCCTGTATTCTTTGCCATATTGCCACCGATTAAATAAACTAAAGCCCCTGCATCTGCTAACAAAGTTGCCTTTTTGGTCAAATTGACACCAATTGTTTTGACGAATTTTTTTATACCCGTTTTTAATACACCCTTGCCAGCATATTGTGCGGCACCACGCATATTAGCTTTCATACCTAATTGTATTGCTGAACGCGCTAACATTCTTCCGCCAGTTTTGGATAGTCTTTTTGCCGCGGCTTTACCTCCAACTTTAGCTATTCCCTTCGCGGATGCTTTTAAACCTGCACCAACAGCAGCGCGACCTGCTGTCACAGCGGCCCCACCAGCACCACCCGCATAAAAAGTCAATATTGCTGCCACTGCTGTTGCTGCCCAACCAATTATATCAATCGTCATTTGCCAAGAGCGATTGTTTTCACAAAGCAATGCACCACGCTTTTGCATTGTTGTATCAAGAACATTTGATATCTCAATTAATACATCGTCCCAGTTTATATCTATGCCAAACTCTTCATCAACATCTTCACCTGTTAAGTCAACTAACGCTGATTTATATTTGTATAAATTATCATTGTCGCCTAAGAAATCTAATACAAAAGCATCATCTAGTCTGGTCGTAGGATCTGCTTTGTTAGCGTTTATATAGGATGTTGCTAAGTCTTCAAAAAATACTTTCTGTGCGTTTGTGTCTGGACCAAGTATACCATCAACAATTAGCGATAAAATTTGTAAATCATTATCAGAAAAATCGCTTTGTGAACCATAGCGCATTCTGTTGCGAACAGATTGCCAGTTAATCGTTAATCTTATTTCTGGATTGTTATATATTACGGTATCTATGTTCTCTTTAAATAAGTCTGGATAATTAGAACATGTCGTTCTATAAGATGCCGCATTTGCAACGGCCCCAACATAATCTGGCGTTAAACCGCTTATGGCTTTTTCTACTTGTAAATATAATTCACATGCAACTAGTTGATCACAGTCTGTATAGTTGGCGCATTCTGATGAAACAGCCGCACTTGCCGAACTTGTTAAACAGCATATTAATAATATATAAAAAATTTTTCTTAGATTGATCATTTTTTAGCTTCTTTTAATACTTCTGTGATTTTTGCAATTATTTGATTGCGGTCTACACTAGATGTAGAAGCTTGGGTACATTCAGGATTCTCAGGATATTTTAAACAAAATATTTCTTTATTTGCCCTTGCTATTCCTTGCATTCTTCTTAAATAATCTTCTTCTGGTTCAATCTCAATTGTTCTATAGGCTGACTTCCCTGCGTATGGTGCGTACCCCGCCGTATCATTTTGTATACGTTGCGTAAAAGTTAAATCTGCGGCTGTTTTTGGAAATTCCATTGCCACTAACTTATCATTATTACTATTACCTGAGTAAGATTGTAAATTTTCTAACTCTTGTTTCCTTTCCATCATGTCTTGCAACCACGGGTCACCGTTCCACGTCGGTAATTGATTTTCTATTGAATAAGGGTTTTGAAATTCTACCTTTTGTGAACCTTGATTGTTATTCGGTGTAATCGCACTTGGAAAGGCCACCTGTTTTCCAGTAGGCCCAGCAATAGCGTTGTTAGATACGTATTCTTCAAATTCAGTATCAATATAACCAGAACATGGCGTTACGTAGTTGTGATTAGGTAAACTTGCTAGTTGAACTATAAGCGTTGGTCGCGCCTCTTCTACGTCCATACCTGCACAGTTGTTTCTGGTTGAACAGTATGATGCAACCAATGCTTTTACAACATTTTGGCAGTCGCTGGCACTGATGTCTGTACCTTGAATGTAAACGGGTACCGGCAGCGTTTGGTTATAAGGACTGCTGGGATCCCAGAATGGGTTAGAAGAATAATTCTGTACGTTTTGAATTTGCCCGTACTTAGAAAACGGCGTCGTTGCCGTAGGAAATGTAGTAGCAAATGCAGACGTTGCAATAAACGTAATTGACGCAGCAGTCACGAAGAAATTTTGTCTTTTCATTTCTCTTTCCGTTATCCCTATTATTGATAATTATATCAAAAACATCATTACAATCAAAGTCAAAATTCCGCTGGCGATGAAAAACGGCGCGAATGGAATAAACTTCTGTTTTTTGTATTTACCCCATATTAAACCTGCTATGCAGGTAATGACTAATGTTGCCGCTAAGCCCGTTGTCCCCAGCCATATTCCGCCTGTTGCCATCAGTTTTATATCACCCATACCAATTGGAATTTCATCAGTTTGTTTCTTTTTGTTTTTTATCGCCTTAAAAGATTGACCGATTATTGCAGATAAGAAATAACCAAAAAAAGCGGCAATTATTGCATCTCCGGCGGTAATGATATACGGAAAAAAATGTACAACTATCAATCCGATAAGCAAAAGTGGGAATAAATAAATGTCGGGTATTATACGCCTGCGCCAATCTGCGACAGAAATGCGCCATGCACAAAATGCTGCAGCCAACAAAAGAACAATGAATAATATATTGTAAATCATATTTTTCCCCCTTGCCTTTCGATTCGAAACTATGCTACAATTATATCGATATGTATAACAAGGATTTTTTAAAATGAGTAAAGGTTGGGATAACGCAACGTTAAAAAAATTAAAGGCTCTTACTGGTAAGGGATTGTCCACTTCAGAAATTGGTAAGCGACTGGGGATGAGCAAGAACGCAGTTGTCGGTAAATTGAACCGTTTGGGTTGGAACCTTAAAGCGGGCGGTGTTACGGGCGCTGTTTCTAAAAAGCCGGTGGCAAAGAAAACGACGATGAAGACTGTGGTAGATAAAAAGGCTACTAAGGTTAATAAAAGTACGTCAAAAAAAGTTGCGGTTTCACGTGGCGTAACAGCGGATAAGAAAAAGCCATTACAGAAAGAACAAAAAGTATCTGGGAAAGCAGCTTCGGTAAAAACCAGCGGTAAATCGCTAAATAAAAATTTAGCGATGCATCAGCGAATAATTCAACATTCTTTAGAAATGGCAAATCTGAAACCGAATCAATGTCGTTGGCCAATCGGTGATCCTGATTCTGAAAATTTTCATTTTTGTGGCGAACAGGTATTTGTCGGGAAACCTTATTGTTATGAACATTGTAAGCAGGCTTATCAATTTACCCCGCCAAAAAAGAAGTAAACTTTATCGGTGCATAAAAAAAGTGAGAGGGAAAAATGGCAACTAGATCTTTAAAATTTATGGAATATAATATTGCCGGGAATGTTATTCGGGCTTATTATGACGCCGATGATAAGCTAATTTTTATTTTAGATAAAACTATCAGTGACGACAAACCAAACGTTTTGTTAGTTATAAATCCGGTTGGTGACCGTAAATGGGACGATATTTTAGCAAATGATTATGGCGTTGATCTGGAAACTGTACGACCGAAGAAAAATAATAAATATCAAAAGCTGGATATAGAATATAGCGGTTTGTCTGAGTATGACGATTTAATAAATGCTTATAAAGCTGGTTCAGATTTGTCAGAAGCATTAGAAAATTTAACTGTTTTCAGATATAATTCTGTTCGCAGGTCTGCGATGGAACGTTTGTCGGTTGCAGAATCAAATGCAGAGAAAGCACGTGATACAATTGTTAGAACAAAAGAAAGCATAGCCGAAATGCAGGATAAGCTAAAGCAGATGCGTGCAAAATTATCTCAGCAGAAGAAGCAGATTGGTCGTGAACCAACAAAAAAGTCTGCATCTAAGATATTACGTACAGATGCACAGATAGACGCACTGAACGAAAAAATACGTCGTGCAAAAAAAAGATTAGATAATGCTCAGCGTCGTTTGATTGTTGCTGATGAAGACGCAGAGTTAGCGCGTGATATTTTAGACAAAGACAAATCTGTTGGCATGGAAGTTGCAATGCCAAGACCGACGTCTGTTATTAAAAGTTCTGCATCTAAAAATGTTGCTACTTCAGCAGCAAACAGCAATAAAAGCGTTCGTTTGCCTATATCTACAGAATATGCAGAAGATATAACAGTTACAGAAACAGCGGATATAAAACATAATGAACAAAAGGCGGAACAAATGGCCGATGAAACAAAAAAAGAAGAAGTAAAACCTTTATTCGATGAAGATCCAGAGATATTAGATGAAGAAATTGCGTTTAAACCCATTGAATTTGGTGTTTCTAGTCCAATAGAAACAAAACCTATACCAGAGCAATCGGATGTGTATGAAAGTGTTGTTGAAGAAAAGCCATTGTCTTTTACGCCACCAGAACAGAATTCTGCGTCCGCATCTTCTGTAAACGTAAATCCGGTAAATGAACAGATAGATACTGCAGGCGGCACAGTAACGCAACCCGTTTTAGATACTATTAAATCTGTTAATATGCCTAAGGAAGAGCCAGCAAAGTTAGACAGTGAGTTGACAACAGATAATGGGGCGCCTGTAATTCAAAACAGCCCCTCATCAGATACGACCGCGTCATCAACTTCTGCGGTACGCCCTGTTCCACCGGCTGCAACTATTTCTAATGCTGCGGCGGCTGTAAGACCTGTTTCACCGATTACCGGAAGTGTTGCTCCGACTAATCCGGCACAGCGTAAACCTACGTTAGTATATTATATAATGTTGGTATTATTAATCGGTTTATCTATATTTACGTTATGGCTGTACCAGAAAAACACCAGTGAAAAAACCCCTGATTTAATGACAACTGTGCCGACAACGGAAATAGTTGAAGAAACAACATCTACAGAATTGGATAGCCCTTTTATTATAGAAACACAATCTGAAGATAATAATCAGACAATGGAAGTATCGGTTGAAGAAGCCCCGTATCAGCTTATTGAACCAGATTACGTAGAAGAAAATATTGATGGCGTTACTGAGAGTGATACGGCTTTTGTCGAGATAAATTCTGATGGAGTTGATCAGAATGCGGTTGTGGAAACTGAGTCTGTTACGCCAGTTGCAGATTTTTACGTTGAACCGATATCAGTTCCTGAACCGGTTGTTACCGAACCAGAACCTGTGGTTACAATACCGACAGAAGAAGAAATCCTTGCAACCAAACCTTCATATAATGTCTCTCAAAACGAAAATATGTTTATAGCAGATCCTGAATATGACACAGAGACTAATTATATACCATCCAATGATTCTGGTGCCGATTTACCGACCTGCCCTGATGGTACAGCGCCAGACATAAACGGTTGTTGTGCGGGAGAAATATATACAGATATGGGCAGCATGGGATTTAACTGTTGTCCTCCAAATGGCGGAGATTGTTTTCCACCGTTGTTATAAAATAGAACCGCGTTTGATGTAAACGCGGTTTTCTTTTTAAAGCATGAAATAAATAAAATCTTTATAGTTTTTCTATAACAACCATTGCGGCTGAATAATCGTCTTGATCCGTTATTGATAAATATACGGCCGCATTTCCTCCGGTCAGTTCTTTTAGTGCTGCTTTTGCACCACCTGCCAACAATAGTTCTGGTCGACCGGCATCGTCATGAGTTACAGAAACGTCTGAGAACGCAATGTCGTCACCAAATCCTGTACCCAAAGCTTTTAAACACGCTTCACGTGCGGCCCAGAAATTAGCAAGATGCTTTTCAGCGTTTGCGTTATCTGCATCAGCATATTCCAGCTCTTTTTTTGTGAATATGCGTTGTTTTTTAAAGGCAGACCAATCTAAAAATCTGTCACATTCCACTAAATCAATTCCAATACCTACTATCACGGAAAGACCCCCTAGTTATTTTTATTGATATGCGAATACTAGTAACATTTTTCCGATTCGTGCAAGCAGAAAATATATTCTTGCTTTTAACTTTTTAGAATTGTATAAATATTCGTATGTCGGGGCGTAGCTCAGCCTGGTAGAGTACTTGCATGGGGTGCAAGGGGTCGCAGGTTCAATTCCTGTCGCCCCGACCATAATTATATTTATCGGGTAAGTATAAAAATTCCCAAAAGATAAAAGTTATATTTATGCTATCTGCATTGATCAGTAATTGTGTCTACAATTTGTTGTTCCATTGCAAATTGACGAGCAGAACTAAGTGCACATGGATCGCAATCTTTACGCAATTGCCCTGCTTTGCAAGTGAACGGTATACCGTCGCAATCTCCCGTTGTTCTTATCGATATTTTTTCGTTTACGTAATTTTCTACCATTTTAATATAATTCTGTGGAACTTTATCTGGTGTATATGCCCATAGTTGGTAAATTGTGCTTATTACTTTTTTGACACATGGGTCTGAGTTAGTTATGCGTATTACGTTATCTGCGTTAGAGTTAACGTGTTGCGTCTGTTTTTCAGATTTTAAAGTCCAAATGATTATCCCCGTACATAAAACGATAACTAAAATAAACAAGATATATCGCGAAATTTTAAAAGATGTAAGTTGCATCGATTGGATTCTCCTATTCCTTTATAATTTTATCATAATCGTTTGATACAAAAAATTCGTATTTATTCCTGTATTAGTTTGATTTTTTTATTTCATTATTTTAAAATACTTTCCAGTAGTAAAAGAGGCGAAGCATGTTTGTAACGGAAAAATTAAAAAGTTTTTCTTGGGTAAATATAGGTAACCCAGACCATGATGATTTTGAACGCCTGCAAACAGAATACAAAATTGATGAAGATACCATTTCTGATATTTTAGATCCAGATGAACAGCCTCGTTTTGAGGTTGAGGATGATTACAAAGTTATAATAGTACGTTTCCCGATAATAAATCGTGAATCAGATACGCTGTGGCATACGGAACCATTGTCTATAATTTATTCTACCAATCGTGTTATAACTGTATGTCGTAAAAGATGTGATTTATTGGATAAGATAAAGAAAGACGAGAAAACTTCTAGGGAAGAATTCGTTTTGAATATAATTTATTATATAGCGGAATCTTATTTGCGTTTTTTAAAAGAATTAAATAAGAGAGTTCTGGCCTCTAAAAAAATTTTGCAAGAACGTGTCAGAAAAAAAGAGCTTATGTCTTTGTTAGAGGTAGAGAATAGTTATACTTTGTATATGGCTGGTTTAAAGGGTAACGTTGCTGTGCTTGATAAACTAGAAAAAGTGCGCGGTTTTGTTAAGAACGAGGAAACAAAGGAACTTGCAGAAGATGCTCGTATTGAATTGTCTCAGGGTATAGAAGTTGTTACTTCTTATAGTAAAATGTTAAAATCCATAAAAGAAACGTTTGAAAGTGTTATTAATATGGATTCTAATACGTACATTAATCGTTTGACTATGTGGAATATAATTTTGGTTGTTCCAACAGTGATAGTGGGGTATTACGGGATGAATGTTAAGCTTCCTTTTGCGGAAAGTGCTCAAACGGCGACGGCGATTTTTGTATTAATAATGATATTATTGATTGGCTTTGCTATGTTTAGTTTGATAAGACGTCGAATATTTTAAAAAAATCGCCCTTAAAGGCGATTTTTTAATTGTTTAGTGCTTTTAATATATTTTTAAAGTTATCGTTTACGTCACCGCTAACATCAACATCAGCAAACTTAATTTTATTTACAGTTCTTAACCAGTTAATGGCCGGCATTGTAGTGTTCCAGAATATATCCAGTCGTTTTCGTATTGCAGCAGCGTCTGCGTCGTCTGCGCGCCCTCCGCCCTCGTTTATTCTTTTTTGAATGCGTTTAACCATAATTTCTTCTGGTACGTTTAAGTAAATTATTGTTATATTAAATTTGTCGGCATAATTATCCACCAGCCATTTCGCTTGGTCCAGTGTTCTTGGAAAACCGTCCATAAGAATATCAGAATTATCAGAAATGTTTTCTGCGACAAGTCTTATCAATGTTTCAAAAGATAAAAGTTCTCCGCGTGCCATTATGTCAGCAATCTCTTTATCCGTTGCTGCTGCATCACGCAACATTTTACCTGTTTCTATATATTTGTATTCATGACGTTCGCGCAGCATTTTGGCAAATGTGCCCTTACCTACGCCTTGACCACCCATAAGAACAATAATGTTTTTCATGCTAAAAATTATACCATAAAAAAAGAAACCCGACAAGCGTCAGGTTCCTTTTCAGATAAAATATTTTTATCTTATTTCTTGCTGTTTTCAATTGCAGCCCCCAGAATATCTCCCAAGACAGAACCGCTGTCTGCTTGATTTGCATATTCTTTGACCGCTTGTTTTTCCAGCGTTACTTGTAACGCACGGATTGATAGTTTTACAACGTTGTTATCAACAGAAACAACAGATGCTTCAACTGTGTCACCGACGTTATATTTACTTGTATCCTGTTCGGATTTTTCGCGTGACAGGTCTGTACGACGGATTACGCCTTTGATGTCGTTTGGTAAAGCCAAAATCAATTCATCTGGCGTTATTTCAGATACAGTACCGGAAACAACAGCTCCTTTTTTCAATGAGGCGCTATTGTTATCTGCCCCTTCTGTCAATTGCTTTATACCCAAAGTGATGCGTTCTTTTTCTGGATTTATGTCTAAAATCTTGGCTGTTACTTCTTGACCGCGAACGAATTTTTTCAATTCTTCTTCATCAAGTTTGTTCCAAGATAGGTCAGAAATGTGAACCATTCCATCTAAATCTGGTGTCAGCGCAACGAATAATCCAAATTCGGTTGTGTTTTTGATTGGTCCTGTTACAACGTCGCCAACTTTGTGCGCTTCGGCAAATTCTTTCCATGGATTTGGTTGAAGCTGTTTATAACCCAAAGAAATACGACGTTTGTCTTGGTCTATGCCTAAAACGACAACGTTGATATCCTGGCCAACTTGCAGAACTTTGCTTGGATGGATGTTTTTGTTTGTCCAAGATAATTCTGACATATGAACAAGCCCTTCAATATTGTTACCTAAATCAATAAAGGCACCATAATCTGTCAAAGAAGAAACTTTACCGGTAACGGTATCGCCAACGTTGAACGCACGAGACGCATTTTCCCATGGGTCTTCTTCTAATTGCTTTGCCCCCAATGATATACGATGAGATTCTGGGTCAAATTGGATTACTTTCACTTTGATCTTTTGACCAACATGAACAAGTTCGCGAGGATGGTTTACGCGTTTCCATGATAAGTCTGTTACGTGTAATAAACCGTCAATTCCACCCAAATCAATGAATACACCGTAATCCGTAATGTTTTTAACAGTACCTTCGATTACAGCGCCTAAAGAGATATTTTTCATCGCTTCTTTCTGTGCCGCCGCAATGGTGTCAGCTTGGATTGCACGGCGAGATACAATTGCGTTTGTGCGCAACGCATCCATTTTTAAAACGCGGAATTTATCTTTCAAACCTATCAGAGACTTTGCATCGCGAATTGGTTTATGGTCAACCTGAGAAGACGGCATAAACGCAAATACGCCATTAATGTCAACTGTATATCCCCCGCGAACGACATCAATGATTGTACCTTCTGGGTCAATACCTTCTGCAACGGTCTTTTCCAATTCTTTCCATGCTTTTTCAGCACGAGCCTTCGTATAAGACAGAACTGCTGTACCTTCACGTGATTCATAGCGTTCTACGAAAACGTCAATTATATCGCCAACTGACGGAACAGAAGCACCGAATTCTTTTAAAGGAATGCGACCTTCTGATTTTAGACCCACGTCAACCATTGCGAAATCACCGCGAATGTCTTTGACTGTACCTTTTGTTGCGTATCCTTGCAAAGTTTCTTGGGTACCGTAATTTTTATCAAACATCTGGACGAAATCTTCGCCTGATAATGGATTAAATAAATCTTTGGATAAATCTTTCATATAGAAATTCATACAAAGCTTGCCATCGCCATCTTATCTGAATAAAGCGAGGTCTTGTGGGGTTAATCGGATTGATTTTGCGCCCACCCGCAAAATCAGAACGGATTATAGAGTATTTTTTTTGAAAAAGCAAGTGTTTACAAAAAGTTTGTCGTTTTATCTGCTTTTGTTGGTCGCAATAGACAATATTTCTTGTAACTGATACGAAGTTAATAACCTAAGTGCGCATACAGGGGTACCAGAAGAAGCATAGTTATGATAAACGTGCAGAACTTCCGACAAATATAATTGTTCTGGGTTTTTAATATTCCCTTTTTTATCAACTATGCCATTTAGTATATCTGTTTGTAAAGACCACGCCAAATCCATCACTAAACCAGAGTTTACATAGTTATGTGTGCTTATGGATAGGTTTTGATTATATGGAATGTGGTATTTACGGTGTACTTTTATATATTCTGGAAGCTTTTTAAATAGGTGGCCCGTTCGTTGATCATATTCGTAATAATGCCCCGATAGAAGATAGTCCTGGGCCGCTAAGGAAGTTTTTATTATCATGCTGCGGTTATCATTAAAAAAACGTGGGTTAACGGTTTTTAGGAACAACATACGTAATGCATAAATTGGAATCAACTTTTCTTTCATTATAAAACCCCTAAAATATTCTTTAACGGCATAATTTATATCACGATTATCTATGAAGTCAATCGTTTTAAGAAAAAACGCCTATAAATATAGGCGTCGTATATTTTTTAATAGTTTTTACTATCTTGCAACATCACCGCGTAATTTTTCATGGCATATATAGTTTTTTAATATGAAACCATTTGTTGCTGACCAATTTAACATACCGTTCCAGTTTTCATCTGGAATTTCAACGATTGGTAGATTGTATGGCTTTCGACTTAATTGTTCTTTTACTTGTGGTATGTGGTTTGTGTATATATGAGCATCGTGCAGCTCGCCCTTTAGAATTCCTGGTTTTAACCCAGCTTCTTTTGCGTAAAGTAATAAAAGCAGCGCATAACTGGCGATGTTATAAGGTACCCCAAGAAACATATCACAAGACCTTTGCGTCCATATTAGCGATAGTTTGCCGTCTCTTACTACCAACTGATGCATAACATGACATGGCGGCAGCGCCATTTGGTTCATTGCTGTCGGATTCCATGCGCTGACAAGTATTCGGCGATCATTAGGTGTGTTTTTGATTTTATAAATAGCGTTTTTTACCTGATCTATACCAGGTTTTTTTGGGTTGAAATTGGCTTCTGGGTTTTCGTTTATCTTACGTGTACTCCATTTGTATTCTCCGCCGAAATGCCGCCATTGGAAACCGTAAATTGGGCCTAAATCTCTTTCTTTATCCGTTATTAAGTTTTTTAATTCCGACTTTTCTTTTTCTGTTAAATTCAGTTTAGATAAAGCAATGTTATATTTCTTTTCTACTTTTACCGGATTCGCCCATTCGTCCCAAATATGACATTTTCTATTCTGTAACCAGTGCTTGTCAGTAATTCCGCGTAGAAAGAATTCCAGTTCTGTGGCTATGTTCTTTAACCCCATTTTTTTCGTCGTAAGAAGAGGAAAACCAGTTGACATATCATGTTCAAAAACCGCTCCTGCAGATAGACCGATATCAGGTATGCCTGTACGGTTTTGACGAATGTCTTTACAATTAGTGATAATGTTATCTAATATATCTAAGTACGCTTTCATATCATTTATCCCTTGTTATGGTAAAAAAACACGCATATTGTTATGCGTGTTTTTACTAGTGAACGTTTGCTTGCTTAAACAGATCTTCTGGTTTTACGTTTTTTTCTTTCGTTTTTACATGAGTCAGCATTGCATCCAAAGCCTTGCGTTCAAAAATCATACCGCGCAACATTGCCAAAGCATTCTGATTTTTATTATAGAATTCAAATACTTGTTTTGGATCTGGATATCTGGACGCTTCTGCCCATACGGCCTGTTGCAGGTCATCGCGTGAAACTTCAACTTTATTTTGAGTTCCCCACTCTGCCAGAATCAGACCTAATTTAACGCGACGTTCTGCTTCTTTGCGTTCTTTCTTTTCGTCCCATTTGTGATCTGTACCGCAATCGCCATCACAATTTGCATGTGTTCGATCATGTTCTTGTTTAGCCATATTTAGTTCTTGTTCTACTAATACATCTGGTAAATCAAGTTTTACTTTCTCGGCTAATATATCAAGCAATTCATTACGCATTTCACGTTTAGCGGCTTCTTCGTATTGGTCGTTAAGTATGGTACGTATATGTTCGCGCAATTTTTCAACCGTTTCGTGCCCGACGCTTTTAGCAAGTTCGTCATTCAATTCTGGTAATTTGTGTTTACGTACTTCATGTATCTTTACGGCAAATCTGGCGTCTTTACCCGCTAGATTAGAAGCATGATAATCTGCAGGGAATTTAACATTAACATCAAATTCGTCTCCTGCTTTATGTCCGATTAACTGATCTTCAAAGCCCGGTATAAAGGAACCAGAACCTAAGATTAAATGATGCTTTTCCGCGGTCCCGCCTTCAAAAGCGTCTTTACCGATAAAGCCCTTGAAATCTATTACAGCTGTATCGCCGTTCTGTGCTTTGTATTCGTCGCTTTGTTTTTCTGCGATACTGCGAGATTTGCGGATGTTTTCTAAGGATTTTTCAACTTCCGCTTCGTCTAGTTTAGCGATCTTTTTTGTTACTGTGAATTTTTCTAAATCAATATCTGGCAAAGTCGGTAATACATCAAAATCTAGCGTATATTCTGCGTCTTTACCGATTTCCCAAGCGGCAAGATCTGCTTTTGGTGAACCCGCCAGACGTAGTTTTTTTTCTGTGATATATTCGTTCAAATCTTTGTTCATAAGTTTATCAATAGCTTCTGTTATTGCAGAAGTATTATATTTTTGGCGTAAAATATTTAACGGTATGTGACCCGGACGAAACCCCGGAAGTTTCGCTTTTTTGCCGTGTTCCATCAAGATTTCATCGGCAGCGGCTTGTAAGTCTGCGGCTGAAATAAGTCCGGTTACTGTGTAATGTAAATCTTTGATTTTTTCTTTTTTGAACATTGTACTTCCTCTAAAATAATGAATTGCTGAGTGATTATACACAGTTTTTTTATAAACGCAATACAAACTTATAGGTTTTATAATAAAAAAATCCGCTGAAAGCGGATTTTTTTTTGTCCAAGCATAAATATTAACGTTTGCTGAACTGTGTTGAACGACGTGCTTTGTGACGACCAAAATGTTTACGTTCAACAACACGGCTGTCGCGAGTCAAGAACCCTGCCGCTTTCAGCGTTTTGCGCAAATCTGGTTCGGCTTTTTCTAGCGCCTTAGAAATACCATGCTTTACCGCGCCCGCCTGACCGGAAAGACCACCGCCCATAACGATTGCGTGTACATCGTATGCTGTATCACGTTTGGTAATGCCAAATGGTTGCGCAATTATCATCTGTAATACAGGACGACGGAAATATTCTGTCATAGGTATTCCATTAACGATTATTTGCCCTTTACCTGCAACTAGATATACGCGAGCGACAGAATCTTTACGTTTACCAGTTGCGTAAGTCGCATCGGATAATTTTACTTCTGCAACGGCTTTTTTTGCAGGTGTTTTTGCAGGGGCCGCTTTTTTAGTTGTTTTCGTCGCTGCTTTTTTTACAGTCTTTTTTTCTTCTGTCATTATTCGCCCCTTTTATTTTTACGGTTCAGTTCTGCAAAATTGATGACTGTTGGGTTCTGTGCTGCATGTTTGTGTTCTGCCCCGGCATATATATGCAATTTTGTTAAACGTTGGTTAGCCAAAGCAACTGCAGTGCGACGCCCCATCATACGTTTTACCGCATTGAAGATAAGTTTTTCCGGTTTTTCTTTACGCATTTGACCCAGCGTGCGTTCTTTTATGCTGCCAGTCCATAAAGAATGCCAGAAAAATTTAGTTTTATCCGCTTTTTTACCAGACAAAGCAATTTTATCTGCATTTATTATGATTACATGGTCACCGCAGTCCATATTCGGTGTCCAAGTCGGCTTATTCTTACCGCGTAGAATGTTAGCGGTATAAGCCGCCAAACGTCCCAGCGTGCAATCAGTTGCGTCAATCAGATACCATTTAGCATCTAATTCGCATTTTTTTAACGATTTTGTCGCTGCCATATTTTTTTACCTTTTTTATTAAAATTAGCGGGACAATTATGCCCCGCAGTACTAGAAATGTCAAGAAAAAACTGATGTGGTATTATTGTACCGCTTTTTGCTTGTGCTATCTGTTAGATTAATTTAAAGAATTGTGAACGATATAATTTTATAAATTCTTTTATTATATCGGTAATACAATTCTTACTTTTAAACCACCAAGATCGCTATCTTCTAAGAACATTTGCCCGCCATGATTTTCAATAGCAGTTTGGGCAATGGAAAGTCCCAAGCCAGTTCCACCGGTTTTCTCGCTGCGAGATTCGTCAAGGCGAACAAACGGTCTCATGGCGTCTTTCTTTTTGTCGTCTGGTATGCCCGGTCCATCGTCTTCAATTATAATTTCTACCTGCTCTTCTGAATCATGTTCTGTAATGCGTATTTTCTTTTTCGCATAACGTGCCGCATTTTCAATTATGTTACTAAACGCCCTTGCTAATGCCATTGGACGAGCATAAAATTGAACAGGTTCTTCTGGAAATTCTGTTATAATTTTTTTATCTGGCGCTGCATCCCTGGCAATTCGTAATAACATTGCCGGTAATTCGGTGGTTTGTTCTATTTCTGGTATTTCGCCGCGCGCAAAGGCCAGATATCCGTTCACCATTTCCGTCATGCGATCAATGTCTTGCAATAATTCTTCTTGAGACGCTTCACCAGTTTCAACCGCAAGTCTCATGCGCGTCAATGGTGCCTTTAAGTCGTGGCTTACCGCGTTTAGCATGTCAGTTCTTGTCCGGTTATAACGATTTAAACGTTCCTTCATGGTTATCATTGCAGTCGCCGCTTCGCGTATTTCTTTTGATCCAGTTGGTTGAAAACCGGGTGCGTCAAGCCCGCGACCAAAACGGCCGGCGGCTTTCGCAATGCGACGTATGCTGCGCGTATGCATTATGATAAACGGAGTAATTAATATTGATACTATTAATATTGAACCGATTAACCAAATTATGAATACTTCCGTACTAGTAGAATATATACGATATAAAGATGTACCAAAAGTGGTAATTTGACCGTCTGTATTTGGTACGTCAATAAAAACTAAACGTTTCCCCTTGTCTATATATATCTGTGCGGGTCTTTTTAGGTTTTTTGAAAGTTCGTTTGCCAGTAAACCGGCTTCGCGAGAGTCGTTGTCGTTTTTGCTTGGGCGATTTAACTTTGGGTTTATTGATACATTTATCCCCATGTCTCGTGCCATAGTAGTTGCAGTATCTATATCGCCGTTGTCAATAAAGTTCATCATAGTAACGACTTCAACTGCTAAACTACGCGCCAGAGTTGCATGAACTCTTGCCCAATGGTTACCAAAAAACACATTTGCAATGATTACCTCCGCAATTATCAGAGGAATTAAAATCATTAAAATAGTGCGCCATAAAAAGCTGCGAGGTATTAATCTCATTTTTTTTCACCGTCGTTGTTATCTTCTGGGCGAATACAAATTAATTTATATCCGCGTCCACGAATTGTAATTATATCTAAGTCTGATAATACAACATTTAATTTGTTCCGCAAGCGTTTTGCAACCATAGGTGCTGCCGGGGCAATATTACCAACAGGTGTCGTTAACTGGCGTAATAGTTTCTTTTCTTCACCAGACAAAGGTAATATACGCGGCATTATAGATGGATTGCCCGGGGTTGTTATGAAAAATTCTTCGTCTGTAAATACCAACCCACCCGGTAAATTTACGTCTGGGACGTTTTCTGTTTTTATTATGTTGTTTAAGCGCAAAACAAGTTCTTTTAATTGAAATGGTTTTGCCAGGTAATCATTGGCACCGCCGGATAAACCATCAATAGCGTTTTCTGCACCTGTCATTGCCGTTAACATTATAACTGGCGTTTTGTTGCCCGCTGACCGTATCTCTTTTAAAAATGTTAAACCGTCTTCTCCGGCCATCATTCTGTCAAGAACAATTGCGTCAACGCTAATTCTGTTAATGGTTTCTTTGCCCTGTTCTGCGCAACTTGCGGTTAAGACATTAAAAGAATTGTCGCGCAAACCGCGTGCCAACGTTTTGCGCAACATGTCGTCATCATCTATAATTAAAACGGTCTTATTCATATAAAATATAGTGTTATAAGGTTATTTCCTTAACGGTTCTACTGCGTATTCGCCAGGCTGTATGGTTAACATCGCATTAGCCCCAGTAATTCCGGCATCTTCTGTTACGGCTGCGCGGAATTGCATGCCACCTGTTGTAAATTCTGTTTTAAATAATGCGTAACCTGTTCCCCCACCTGTTGTTGGACCCTGCATTCCTAAGGAATAGTAACCGCCTATAATTCCATAGTCTAAATCAATATAGTCAATGTTGACCAACAAAGATACATTACTTAGACCGTCACTAGTCATGTTACAGGTGAATTCACGATTAGATAAAGTTGCCTGGGAATTTAGTGGAACAACAATATCCATAATTGTTGGCTCGCATGTACGTGCGACACCGTTTACTAAGAATTCATATGTCATCCCAACGGTTGCTTTTGATAACCCAGTTGACAGGCTGACCTTAGAAACTGTTGCTTTCGGTATTTTTACTAAAGCATTTGCGATTCCACTGCGCACAGGAAAAGAAATGCCTGATTGTAAACAATCACGTGAAAAAGGGTCGGCTTCGCAAATGTATACGCGTGAATATTCGTTCATCATAAACATGTTTGCTAAACTATTAAACAAGAATGTTCTGGTGATTCTGTCGTTCAAGCGTGTACAACCAAAGTTTCTACATATTATCATCGGTCTATCACCAAATGCAACGCCTGGGTGCATCATGGATTCGATTTGTCGTGCTTCTTCAATGTTTAAGTCGTAATCTAGACTATCTGCACGTTCCATAAATTCGGTTTCAGGAACGAAGTTCGGATCGTCTGGATATGCGTAATAAGAATTAACAGGCGTTTCCGTATATATCGTCTGGAAGTTATCATAGACTATTTCTTCTGTTGCCGCCATTGCGTTAGACGTTAAGAAAATAGTACACAATGTCATTAAAATGAATCTTGTCATATCAAAGCCCTTTTCTCTCTGATAAATCTTAGAACATTATCGCCCTATGTGTCAAAGCAAAAATTTCTGTTGAAAATTACATAAAAATTGTTCTATAAGTAACGATATAAAGATAATGTGCTATTAACAAAAGGCGATAAATATGGTAGATATAATGATTGACGGTGAAGCCGGAAAGCTGCACGCGGTTTATAATAAGTCAGATGTAACTGCTGCCCCTTTGGCGGTTGTGCTTTCTGGAAACCCTCGTCAGAAATATCATATGAATGATCGCGTTTCATATGCGATGTTTAGGGCCTTTATGGATATCGGTTTTTCGGTTGTACGTTTTGATTATCGCGGTGTCGGTTATTCTGAAGGAACAATCGGTACGACATCTGAAAATATGTTAGATATAGCAACAGTAATTGACTGGATTCAGAATAAAAACGAGGATAGCGATCGTATATGGTTGGCAGGGAATCAATTAGGTGCATGGTATGTTTTACAGGCTATGATGCGGCGACCAGAAGTTTCTGGTTTTGCATTGGTTTCTCCTGATCCGTCTATTTCTGACTTTGCATTTTTATCACCGCGCCCAAATAGAGGATTGTTGTTACAGGGGGCAAGTGAGTCAGACGAAGCAAAAGGTTTTGCCACACACCTGACGCAGATTCTTAAAAAGCAAGCGCAGATAGACTTAGAAACAATTCGCGTTAAAAACGCAGATGAGCATTATTCTCAGCCCGCTGATTTACGTCAAATGTATAATGATTTGAAAGCATACGTCGGACGTGAAAACGCAGATAATAAATTGTTATAAAGAAAAAATATGCAGAACAATACTGAACGTTTTTTAGATCCAAATATTCCAGATGAAATGGCCTCTTCTATTCGTCCACGCGCGTTATCAGATTTTATTGGTCATGACGCGTTGAAACAGAATTTATCTGTATTTATTGCTGGGGCGAAATCCCGTGGGGAAGCAATGGATCATGTATTATTATACGGACCTCCTGGGTTGGGGAAAACCACACTTGCTCATATAGTGGCAAATGAATTAGGAACTAATTTTAGGGCTACGGCGGCACCTATGTTAACTAAACAAGGGGATTTAGCCGCTATATTAACTTCTTTGGAACCGATGGACGTGTTATTCATTGATGAAATTCATCGGTTACCGACGGCGATAGAAGAAGTTCTGTATTCCGCAATGGAAGACTTTAAGTTAGATATTATGCTGGGTGAAGGACCGTCTGCGAAAAGTGTTCGTATTGACCTGCCCCCGTTTACGTTGGTAGGTGCAACTACTCGTACAGGTTTGTTATCTAACCCATTACGCGATAGATTTGGAATCGATTTGCGTTTATCTTTTTATTCGTCAGATGATTTAGCACGTATAATTATGCGTAGTGCAAATATCTTGGGAACGCCAATTGATGAAATCGGCGCAAAAAAGTTGGCACTTAGTGCTCGTGGTACGCCCCGTATAGCAAACAGGCTGTTAAAGCGTGCACGCGATTTTGCAACAGCGTTGGGACGGGATTCTATTTCTGCAGACACGATTAAGACGACTTTGGTTCAATTACATATAGATGATAGCGGTTTAGATGAACTAGATCGTGAATATATGACAGCTATTATAAAACATTATGCTGGTGGGCCAGTCGGTATTGAAAATTTGGCCGCAGCTTTGTCTGAACCAGCTGACACGATTGAAGACGTTATAGAACCGTATTTGATGCAATTAGGTTTTATTCAGCGTACGCCGCGTGGGCGTATTGTGACGGATGCAGGTTATAAACATTTGGGACTAGAAAAATAATCTGTTATGGAAAATTTAGTTGATTTTTTTACCGTTGCAGAAAAGCTAGAATGCGAATATAGAATAATTCGTATGTCTGACGATGCCCTGCAATCTGTGGCGTCGCATTCTTGGAATATGGCTATGATGGCCATTGCTGTTCAGCCTTATTTAAAAAATGACGTTGATATGGCGAAGGTTTTAAAAATGTGTGTATTACATGACTTACCAGAAGCAATATCGCATGATATTCCATTGCATCAGCAAAGCGATGACTGCCTTACAAATAAAAAAATGCAAGAAGCTTGCGCCATTAGCAAGATAGAAGGTATGCTTAATAATTCTGACGTATCAAGTTGTTTTGAAGAGTATGAAAAGCGTATGTCATCAGAATCTAAATTGGTAAAAGCGCTTGATAGATTGGATACAACTGTTCAATATTTGTGTGCGAAGGATTTATCTTATATTTGTAAATATAACGATAATTTCTATTGGAAGTTATTTTTTTCTGAAGATTTCGCAAAAAGTTTTGACTTTGAACCAGTTTTACGTAAACTTTTTGAAGAAATTAAAAATCGTGTGACGTTTCGATTAAAAAATGAATTAAACATTGACGCAGATTCTTTTAAAGGGTAATTTAGCATGAAAACTCACAAATTTCCGTTTGCGATTGCATATGCGGACACAGATGCCGGGGGTATCGTTTATCATGGACGATATATAGAAATTGCAGAACGTGCGCGCATGGATGTATTACGTGGAATAAAGTATCCGGATGGAGACGTTGGTTTTGTTGTTCGTGATTTAAATATCAGGTACATTAAACCATTATTCTTGGCGGATACCGTAATTGTTGAAACGGTGGTTACAAAATTGGGTGCGGCGTCACTGTCCGTTGAACAAAAGTTCGTGAAAGATGGTGATGTTTATGCTATACTATATGCGACTGCGGCATACATAGGCGGAAATTTACAGCCAAAGCGTATCCCGGAAAGTGTCGCCGTTAGGTTTAGAGAATTTTTATAAAACAAAGGGTAAAAATAATGACTAATACGTTTTCTTTGTTAAATCTTTTTACAGGGGATATAATGACTCTGTTTATTTCGCTGGTATTGGTTTTTGGCAGCATATTGTCATGGGCTATTATTATTGAGAAAATTCGTTTGTGGCACTTACAGAAAAAAAATCCGGTTCGTGTAAAAGCTGGGGACAATTTATCTTTGATAGCAGATAAACTGATACGTCCGTTTGATAAAAATTTATGGTTTTTATCAATGGTTTCATATGTCGCACCTTTTATAGGTTTGTTCGGAACGATATGGGGCGTAATGGATTCATTTGCATCAATCGGTGTAAACCAGTCTGTATCTATCGGTGTCATTGCACCCGGATTGGCGACAGCATTGGGAACTACGGCGCTTGGTTTGATTGCGGCTGTGCCGGCAGCTATTGCTTATCAATATTTTAGTAAGAAGTCAGATGACTTATATGATAATCTGATCGAAAGTTGCAAAGAACTTAAAGATTCAAAGTTAAAAAAATAATCGGGGGCATATAATGTCACGCAGAAGATTTCGAAATTCAGACGCAACCATGTCTTTAACGCCTATGATTGACATTATGACGGTGTTGCTGGCGGTATTTATGGTAACAACCCCTATGTTGACGACAGGGATTGATTTGAATTTACCAAAAGCAGGAAATTCGGCTTTGACAGGTACTGATCACGCAATTCAGATAAGTGTGGATGCGTCTGGACGTTATTATGTTGGTAAAACAGAGATGTCGCGCGATGATGCTGTAAAGCGGGTAATCGCGATGCGCGGGGAAAACCCAGATTTAACAATCATGATTAACGGAGACGCATCGGCAGATTATGGTGCTGTTATGTCTATTATGGGTAAATTGAAAAGCGCTGGTTTCCAAAAAGTTGGTTTAAGAACTCAACTGGAAATGGAATAATATATAATGAGTCCAAGTAATAGATTTTCATCGGAAAATTTATTGATGTCTATATGTGGACATCTATTGCTGATTGCCATAATGTTGACATCTTTTGCATTGGTTGTAGACCGTGCAATGCTTGTTGCACCAGACAGAATAGAAATATTAGAAATCGATTTAAACGCTGTTCGCGTGGGTGGCGATGAAACGATACTTCATAACGTAAATGCGGATGCAGAACCTGAACCAGAACCAGAGCAAAATGATAAACCTGCCCCTGCCCCCGTTCCTGAACCTGTAGAAGAGCTGTCAGATGAACCAATTGTTGCACCTACGTTGATAGAACAGACGCCGAAAGAAGAAGAAAAAACAGAGCCTGTTGAAGAAACCGTTGAACCAAAAACAGAAAACGCAAAGGAAACAGAAACGGCACCGAAAAAGAAAAAGACAGTTGTTCGCGTTAATCGTGAAGTTGTATCGCTTGATAGAACTTTGACTGTATCTGTGGTGGACGCGTTGCGTGTCGCAATGACTCGTTGTTGGACCATTGATACTAGGCGTCCGGACATTTCTGATATTCGTGCAGTTGCACATTTAACCATGCGTAGAAATGGAACTGTTCGTGACGTTTGGTTTGAATCGGCAGCTCGTGCAGAAACAGACCCTGCGTTTGCATACGTTTTGAATACAATTAAAAGTGCTATAGATGTATGCCAGCCATTTAAAATGTTGCCGGTAAGTGAATTTGATAAATGGGAAAAAATCCAACTTACGTTTTATCCGACACAGGGTAAAGTCATGTAAATACAGCACTCTAACGAGTGCTTTTTTATAAAAAAATCTTGTTAAATATTTTTTTATTTTACTGTTGCCCTATACGTCTTTTTTTTGCTATTGTGCCGGTATGGAAAATCAATTCGTTCATCTTCGGACGCATTCCAGAATTTCTATTGGTGCAGGGACGCTGAAAATAAAGCAAATTCCGGAATTGTGCGTAAAAAATGATATGACGGCATGCGCGTTGACCGACACGAATATGATGTCTGGATGCGCAGAATTTTCCGATGTTATGCCTAAGAATAAAATACAACCAATAATAGGCATTGAAATTACGTTAAATCATCATAATGCAGATCCTAAAATTTTACGAACAACTTCTCTTTCCAGAATCGTTTTACTGGCACAAAATCATGAAGGGTATTTAAATTTATGTGAGCTTAGTCGCGTAATGTATATGCGGCAAGAAAATCATCACTTGGGACCTTATATTACTTTTGATGAACTGGCTTCGCATTCAGCTGGTTTGATTTGTCTATCTGGTGCGCATACGGGACCTATTGGTATGTCTATATTAAATGGTCAGGATGCCCAGGGGTATCAATATGCCCAACAGTTTTTAGATATATTCGGGGATAGATTTTATATGGAAATTCAGCGGCATGGCCTGGATGAAGAGATAAAAACCGAACCAGAATTTTTAAAAATTGCGCTAGATAAAAACATACCGCTTGTCGCAACAAATGATGTAATGTTTGCAACGTGTCATGATTATGAGGCGGCAGATGCCTTAAGTTGCGTGTTGGGACAGACGAAAGTCATTGATCCTGATAGACCGCGTAAATCGTCGGAACAATATTTTAAATCTGCCGATGAAATGGTTGAATTATTTTCTGATTTACCAGAAGCTGTTGAAAATACGGTCGTCATTGCTAAACGATGTGCTTTCATGGTAAACGTTCACGAAAAACCCCTGCTTCCACGTTTTGGTGATGATTTAGAACAAGAATGTCAGATGTTGCGTGATCATACCATGGCTGGTTTGGCGAAAAAATTGGCTCAGCATGGGATAAAAGATACTAAACCATATTATGAACAAGCTGAATTTGAGCTTGGGGTAATAATTAATATGGGCTTTCCTGGGTATTTTCTTATAGTTGCAGACTATATTGATTGGTGCCGTCGAAATGACATTTTAACGGGGCCTGGGCGTGGTTCTGGCGCTGGTTCTATCGTGGCTTGGGCTTTGGGCATTACGCATGTAAACCCGTTAAAGTACGGTTTGCTGTTTGAAAGATTTTTAAATCCAGATCGTATTTCAATGCCCGATTTTGACGTTGATTTTGAACCAACTGGTATAGAACGAGTGTTGGCATATATATGTGATAAATATGGGCACGATTCTGTTTGCAGAATTATTACTTTTGGTAGTCTTCAGGCGCGCGGTGCAATTCGAGACATTGGGCGCGTTTATGGCATTCCGTATTCTAAGTCTGATAGATTGTCTAAATTGATTCCACAAGATGCAAAAACCTTAAAAGATGCTGTTGACGCATCGCCAGAAATTCAGTCTATTTTGCGATCAGACGAAGATATGAATAAAGTCGTAACAATTGCAGAGGAGTTGGAGGGATCTTTACGTAATTTAGGTCAACATGCATGTGGTGTTGTTATCGGAGACAGACCGACAACCAAAATTGCACCTGTTTATCGTGATCCAGCAAATGCGTTGCCATCTTGTCAATTTGATGGACACTATTTGGAATCTGCTGGTTTAATCAAATTTGACTTTTTGGGGTTAGAAACGTTGGCTGTATTAAAGTACGCAATAAAACTTATTCAGCAAACGCGCGGTATAAATATCGATCTTGATAAAATACCGACAGACGATAAAAAAACTATGAAATTATGGCAGTCTGGTATGACGGAAGGTATATTCCAATTTGATGCCCCTTTCGTGCAACAGACTTTACGTAAAATGCACCCGACAAGTTTTCTGGAAATTTCGGCATTAAATGCGTTAAATCGCCCTGGGCCTATTGCTTTTATTCCTCAATTTATTGCACGTATGCACGGCGAGGAAAAAGTTGAATACGTTCATCCGCGGGCAGAACCTATATTAAAAGAAACTTACGGTATCATAGTGTATCAAGAACAGGTTATGCAATTAACGCGCGCATTGGCAGGTTTTACACGTGGTCAGTCTGATAACGTACGAAAGGCCATGGGTAAGAAAATTGCCAAGATGCTGGATGAATTAGAAGGTAAATTCTATGAGGGGTGTGAAAAAGAACAGACTTTAAATCGTGCAGAAGCAAAAGATTTATGGGAAAAATTTAAAGAATTTGCAAAGTATGCCTTTAATAAATCCCATGCAATTGCATATTCTATAGTTGCAAATCAGTGTGCGTATTTAAAGGCTAATTATACCCCAGAGTTCTTGGCTGCATCAATGTCCAGTAATTTAAATGATACTGATCAATTGGCATTATTCGTTGACGACGCTAAATCTAATTTCGGTATACAAATTGTAGCACCCGATATAAATGAAAGTGAATCTTTGTTTACGGTGAAAAACGGTAAAATTATATATGCATTAGCGGCCATTAAAGGTGTCGGAACAGTCGCAACTGATGCTATAGTTGCAGAAAGAAACGCAAACGGGAAATTCAAAAACTTAACTGATTTCGCAAAACGATGCGCTTCTATTGTAAACAAAAGAATACTAGAGGCTTTTGCCAAAGTCGGCGTTTTAGATTCTTTAGAACCAAATCGTGCGGCAATATTTATGAATGCGGATGCAATATTATCATATGCTTCTAAGTCTCGTAATGGTGCAAATTCGCTGTCTCTGTTTTCTAATACAGTAGAAGACGATGTCGCAGAAGATAGGTTGAGAAAAAATTTACCGAATACACCTGCCTGGACGTTTGCGCAACGTTTGGAAAATGAATTATCGGCCTTAGGTTTTTATATATCGGCACATCCTTTGGATCAATATAAGCATTTAATTGTTCGGGCTAAATTAGCAACAAGCGCGACTTTGGCAGAACTTGGTGATAGAAAACAGGTACAAGTTGCCGCAACCGTTGGTTCTTTTTCTCGTCGTAGAACTAAGGCTGGCAAGGAAATGATCACGATAAACGCTTCTGACAGTTTTGGCAATATAGACGCCGTGGCGTTTGGTCAAGCGTCAGTTGATTTTGCTCAGGTTCTTTCAAGCGAAACATTGGTTCTGATTTCAGGGAAAACTTCTTGTAGAGATGACCGAGTATCTGTTTTTGTAGATTCTATAATTCCTTTGACTCAATGGGTAGCAAAGATTGCAAAAAAAATTACTTTGGATATATATGACGGAAACGTTCTTCCCGACGTTAAAAAGGCCATAACCGCGTTGAAGCAAGGTAAAACTAAAGTGGTTTTGAATTTGCATGCTGGTGATAAAATTGCGGCGATAGCGCTACCAACGGGGGTAGAATTTGGGGCTACAACAGCGAACGATTTAGTAAATTTAGGTATAAAGGTTGCAATAGAATAATGAAACATATACCAGTATTATTAGATGCGGTAATGCAAGCCTTAGGTAACGTTGACAATAAGAAGATAGTTGATGCAACCTTCGGTGCCGGTGGGTATTCGCGGGCTTTTTTGGAATCTGGCGCGCATGTAATTGCATTTGATCGTGACCCGAACGTGCGGGCAGACGCAGAAAAAATGGCTGATGAATATGGTAATAAATTTACATTCATTCCGAAACCATTTTCTAATATATCAGATTTATCGGATACGTATGATGCATTTGTGTTTGATTTAGGTATTTCTTCAATGCAAATAGATATACCAAAGCGCGGTTTTTCATTTCGTGGTAACGGTCCTTTAGATATGCGTATGTCGGAATCTGGGATGTCCGCTATGGATTTAATAAAAGCTTCTTCAGTTGAAGATTTGGCCCAAATACTACGGAATTTCGGGGACGTAAAAAAAGCAGGTATTTTAGCTCGTGCTATAAAAAGCGCAGAGCCTGCAACTACATTTGAATTAAAAAGTTTAATACATAATCCGCGGGATGTCGCCCCCGTTTTTCAGGCGTTACGTATCGCGGTTAATGATGAAATTGGTGAATTAAAGCGAGCCTTAGATGTGGTTCCTACAAAGCTTAACGTTGGTGGTAAGTGTATTTGCGTAACATTTCATTCGCTTGAGGACAGGATTGTAAAGGAAATTTTTAGAAAATGGACGAACTCAATCGGAGATCCGCATATGCCAGAAGTTGAGGCACCTCATTTTATTCCGATAAAGACAATTTCTCCGTCTGATAAGGAATTAGAAAATAATTCTCGTTCCAGAAGTGCACATATGCGCGGTGTGATAAAATCATATTGACCAAGTTATATGAATTTTTGTACGATTATAAAAAATAAAAAGGGGGTTTGTATATGAAAAAATTATTTTCTTCTATGATGGTTGCAGCATTTTTGCTGATTCTTGTTTTGCCTGTTGCACAGGCGGTGTGCCCTGTTTGTACCGTTGCTGTGGGCGCCGGATTGGAAGGAATGCGTTTGCTTGGTGTAGATGATGTTATAACAGGTATATGGGCGGGCGGATTAAGTCTTTCTTTGTTCTTTTGGACTGCCGGTTGGTTAAAGAAACGTGGGGTCAAAAGTGTATTTTGGCAGATTATAGTACCGTTTGTATTTTATTATGGTTTACTAGCTTTGGTATATGCCCTGCCCGGTGTTCAATTTGGGGCGTCAAACTTATGCGGAATGGATAAATTCTTGTTAGGAATAATTGTCGGAACTATATCTTTCTATTTGGGTGCGCGTTGGTACGCAAAAATAAAACGCGAAAATGGTGGGCACGCCAAATTTGCTTTTCAGAAAGTGGTTGTTCCGTTATCATTTTTAATCATAGCCACGATAATATTTTGGTTCATAACAAAATGTTAATTAGTTTTATAGAAAGGAAGGTATATTATGAAAACAAAATTAGTAAAAGTTAAAACTAAAAAAACAGAGAAAAAAACGTCAAAAATGACGTTGGAAGAAATGATTGAAAAGGTGGATGCTTCCAAAAAAGTAAATCCGCTAGATTTATCTTCTGATCAGGATTTGTCTATTGCATTGATGAACTTGATTTCATTAGAGGAACACTTCTTTTTTAGCGGTGCTAAGACTCAAAAAACAGGCTTTTATGATTTAATTAACACCGTTCGTGATATGCGTAAAGAATTAATGTCTAGAATTGTAAAAAAGTCTTCGTCTGAAAACGGTGAAGTATGGTGTATATCAAAGCATTTGTTGGCCGCATCTATGAGATTAATGGAAGTTGGCACAAAAGCTTTGGGTGCCGGAAACAAAAGTGAAGCGTATAAATTATTTGATAAATCGTATGAATTATATTCTTTGTTTTGGGGTATCAATATGGATTTGATTGATTTAACAGGGGTTAAAAAAATCGCTCCGGATGTTTATGATACTTGCGTAATGAAACCAGAATCTGAAAACCATAGTAATGAACAAAGCATCGCAGAGTCTAAATCTGTAGTTCGTCGTTTAGGTAACTGGGTGAAGAACGCCGTGAATTGTTGCATAGAATAAAAATGATGTTGATTAAGGTTCGTATAAGGTGATAAAATGCTAAAAAAGAGAGATGTAAAGTTTGTCAGCACGTATAGTTGATTTTAGTAAATATTCTTTAGGTATGTTATTCGCTGTGGTGGCATTGTGTGGCTCTTATGCTGCACAAGCGCCAAATCCACGTGGTAACGTAATTTCAAGCGAACCTTCAAATTCTGTAACGACTTCCCGTAGTACCAGCAGTCGTGTAGTCAACACAAGTGATGGTGAGGCTGGAACTGTGGCGCGATCTGCCACCTCAACGGTATCGCGCAGCGCAACAGCACGTCCAACTGTTACGGTTTCTCGTAGTAACAACGGGGTTGTTCAATCAAATAATAACGTTGTAACTGGGCGCAGCGGGACTGTTTTACAAACCGTTAATACAGAAACTGCATCTCGTAGTGCATCAACGGCGCGTACAGCATCTTCTACAAACGTTGTTCGTGGGACTAATCGAAACTCGACCGGTACCGCAAGATCAGCGACTACGGTACCTGGGCTTTCTAGGGCGTCGACAGCGCGTGCAACAGCGGTGTTTTCAGATGTTTCTGCGATAGGTGGCGGTTATGCAGAATGTCGGGAAGCTTATGCTACGTGTATGGATCAATTTTGTGCTAATGCAAATGATACTTACCGTAGATGTGTTTGTAGTGCTAGGTATAACGAGTTTCGCGATACAGAAAACGCAATTGATGAGGCTTTGAATTTATTAGCGCAATTTGAAGACAATAATTTAAATGCAGTCGGGTTAAGCGCAGAAGAAGTTGCCGCTATGTACAGTGCCACTGAAGGCGAGATGGCGATAAAACAGGATACAAGTGCTGCGGCAAGTATGTTGTCAGAAATAAGCGATTTGCTATCCGGAAAAAAATCTTCAACTGTTTCTGGTGATGCTTTAAGTAATACTTCTTTGGGATTATTAACTGTAGATTTTACGTCCGATTTGGGCGATATATGGGGAGATTCTGGAACGTCTTCTATATTTGATACGTCAACAGGTGTAGACTTATCTTCTTTGGTTGGAGAAGACTTATATACCCAAGCAAATAAGCAATGTTTAGAGATAATTGGGGATGCTTGTGAAAATAATGCGGTATTAACTATGGCAAAAAGCGCGTACAGCATAATGATAACGCAGGACTGTAATATATATGAAAAAAACATAAATTCACAAAAAGAAAGTTTGGCGCAAACTGTTCGTACTGCTGAAAAATATTTACGTGAGGCTCGTTTAGAGGAATACCAATCTCACAATTCTGCCGATGTTAACGAGTGTATTGCAAACGTTCGGGCGGCAATACAGTCTGACGTTGCGTGTGGGGCAAATTATAAGAGCTGCTTAGATTATACCGGTGCATATATAAATCAAAATACAGGTGAAGCTATTTATTCACCAAGATTATTCCAGTTGGCGGATTTAATAACTTTGCCGGGCGTAAATAATACTAATTCTGCTTCGGATGTATTGGGGGCTAATCCTCAGTTTAATTCTTTCTTGGACAGCAGGCGTATGTTTGCAGAAACTGCTTTGGATACATGTCGTGATATTTCCGATATTGTTTGGGAAGAATTTAAACGTCAGGCTTTGATTGAAATTGCACAGGCTCAGGATGAAAAGATAGAAGAAGTTAAAATGTCCTGCGTCAGCACAATGGCGGAATGTTACGATACGCAAACTGGTGCGCTGCAAGATTTCGATAGTACAACTTCACAATATTCAGGTGCGATAAGTGCATACGCTGCTCGTGCAATGTGTGAAGACAAGGTGATTGCATGCGCTTCTTTGTACGGTGATACAGAGGGTTGTAAATTTGATGGCAATGGTCAATTAACAACCGGTAATGCAAGTGATGCTTTAACAGGGTCTGCGGCAAATTCTAGATGCGGTTTGACAGCGTTGTTAGCGTTTGTGGATACCGTGGATACTGTAAGAGTTGCTGAGGGATGCGAAACAGCAATAGATAATTATTTGAAAGATTTGTGTACGCCTTCTAACGGTGAAATGGGATATCCTTGGAATTGTAGAAATATGACACCAGACGATTTGGAAAGTTCAATTATGAATTTTGCACAACAGAATTGCGCAAATCCAACGACCACGGGTTCAGATTTTCTTGCCCAGGTACAGGATCAAATCAACCGTGCAATAGATGATGTAACCGAAGAATTGGATTTTGCGTTAATGAATACGTGTGAAGGTCTGGATGGATATTGGATAGATTATGATCTGACGTTCGGTAACGTTGCAGATAACCGTGTTAGCGGAGAAGGTAATTTGTTGTCTGGGTTTTATAAAGAAGTATACGGCGGAAATTTAAATACTTATTGGGGACGTTGCGTAGAAAATACGACCATGATACAATGTTTGGCATATAACGAAGGACTTGATACACCTGTGGCATCGTATGATTTAACGCGGGATGAATGTGTGTTTACAGAAGAATGGTATCGCACTCGATGTGAAGAACTTATTGGCGGGTATTATGAAGGCGGCGCTTGTTATGTTGCCAAATAAATGAAACGGGTTACGGAAAATGATAAACAATATAAAGAAAATATTTTTATCTTTATTTATCGCGCAATTAGTGCCGTGTGTGGCTTTTGCTGGTGGTGAGGTACAAATAAACGATCTGAAAGGCAGTTGGAAAAATCCGGCTATGAGTTATTGTAATACTTCTAATATGGGAAACGCTTCGATAGGAAGATATAAAGAATTATGTGTTGGTAACTATAAAATTGATGCGAACTCTCCGTCACAGTGCGTTTTAGGGGATGATATGGGGGTATTGATGTTAGTCGCGCGAGAGGTTAACGATCGTGGTGCTCGTTTTTGCGTAACAACAATTTATGCAGAGCACGAGAGAAAAGGTAAATCATGGACTCTTTATGCAGAATCCGCGCAAGGTGTTCAGCCTTGTTATTGGTTATGTAAACCTGGTTATAGCGGTGAAGGTTGCAATAGCAATACCTCAACATCAACTAGTTGTGATTCCGCGCCATTATTACGTGAAAATTTTGATAATTATACAATGGCGCGTGATCCACAGGTTGAATCTGTTATACCAATGTTCCATTGGAATGAATATAAAGGGTGTGGCTTAAATTCGTCCCAAGAACATGATATGATATTAGCGGTATCAGATTGGCTGCCAAGCGGACACGGTGTTTGGGCGTCTCCATACGTTGTTCATGCCAGACGAGAAGATTACAAAAGTAGAAAAGGCGGCATAGATGTATGGCCTGCTGGGGAAGCAACGCTTTTATGTAAAAGTGGTTATACGGCCAATACTGCCGGTAACGATTGCGTTGCAGTAAATGAAGCAGAGTGTGCTTTAAGTCAAACTTGTGCAAATTGGCCAAGTAATGCATATGATGAATCTACAATGGTTGTAGAGTATAACGAAAATCAGAATTGTTATCAATTTAGATGTAAAGAAGCTGGGTATGCATTCCCTAGTACTGCTGACAGGACGTGTCAGCCGTGTACTGAAAATTTACGCGGTGGTGCGTCACCTGCGGATGGAACATGTATTAAATGTGAAGAGGGACAAATCTTTGATGCAGACGCGGCTAGTTCAGGATATTGTTCTCCTGCAGATTCTTATAGTCAATCTGATTTACAATATGGTAGTGGGCAAAATAAAAGCACAACTTTGGCGGACCAGTGTTGGATGATTCCAGAAGCGACAGAATATACAAATTGTGTAAAAGGTATAAAATAATATAATTATATTTTAACAAAAAAATCCGCTTTTGCGGATTTTTTATTCGCCGCCGTTCATTGCTTTCAGCATTTTCATAACTGCTTCTCGTTGGGTGTCTGATGGCAGTTTCCAATACAAATGTATTAATTGAAGTGATTCATTTTTTGATAAAGGGTCATCTTGGTTTTGCTCAGACACGCGTTGGATTTTACCGCTACGTGGTGGTTCTGGCATATACCCCGGCAAGCCTTTAAAAAAGAAAGAAATCGGTGTTTCTAGTGCTGCGCTTAGTTCAAACAAGCGGGATGCAGAAATTCTGTTTCCTGCACTTTCATATTTTTGTATCTGCTGAAAAGTGACCCCACATATCTGAGCCAAATCTTTCTGTGACAACCCCATCATTACGCGACGTAATTGTACGCGTTGTCCGATATGTTCGTCAACAGCAGTTGGATGAAATGGTTTTCCGCTCATCTTATTTCTTGCTCTTTATTGTTATGAAATACTTCCTATATTTGATTTATACAATTTTTCTTTTTCTTTTGCAATCAAAAAACGGTTATGATACATTTTGACCTGAAAATTACATTGGGGGAAAAGATATGAACAAACCAATAGTTTTATGCATAATGGACGGCGTCGGAATCCGCAAATCTGCTGAACATAACGCAGTTGCACAGGCAAAAATGCCGTTCTTTAATAATTTATTAAAGACATATCCGCATTCTAAGTTAAATGCCAGCGGAGAGTCTGTTGGATTGCCAAGTGGAACGATGGGAAATTCAGAAGTTGGACATATAACAATAGGTTCTGGACGGGTTGTTAATCAATTTTTACGCCGCTTTCAATTAGAAGATTGGAATAAAAATATTCCTTTACAGAATTTTATAGACGATGTTTGTTCTTCTGGCGGAATTGTGCACATGGCAGGTTTAATGTCAGACGGTCGTGTTCATGCAGATATCAAAGATATGATGACCATTGCAAGATATGTTATGAATGCCGGATTAAAAGTCTGTATTCATTTTATCGCTGATGGGCGGGATACGCCTCCGCAGTCTGCTAAGATTTATGTTTCTATGATTAAAGAGATTTTGGCTGAATATTTAGCTGATGGACGGGCTTTCTTTGGTACTTTATCCGGGCGCTATTATACGATGGATAGAAATAATAATCTTGACAGAACAGAATTAGCCTTTGATGCCATTGCATTGGCAAAATCCGAATACGTTGCACCTACAATAGACGATGCTTTGGACGCAGCTTATGCCCGTGGTGAAACAGACGAATTTATAAAACCTACTGTTATCCATGGTGATGTTGTTATTACAGACAAAGACGGTTTCTTGTTTGGGAATTATCGTAGTGATCGTGCCAGACAAATTGTCAGAGCAATGTTGAAAACAGGTGCAAAAATATTATGTTTTTCACAATATGGGGAGGGGTTAAATGAGTATTGCCCTGCTCTGTTGCCAGACGAAAAAACAACAAACACTTTGGGTGATATACTAGAAGAAAATGGTAAAAGCCAATTACGTATTGCGGAAACAGAAAAATATAATCATGTAACATATTTCTTTGACGCAGAACGAAACGTTGATTTTAAAGGTGAAGAAAAAATACTTATTCCATCGCCTGATGTACCAACCTTTGATTTAAAACCGGAAATGTCGGCTTTAGAGATAACAGATGCTTTGTTACAGAAGTTGTCTTTGTTTGATGTCGTGATTTTAAACTATGCTAACGGAGATATGGTGGGACATACCGGTAAAGAGGCAGCGGCAATAAAAGCAATGGAATTTCTGGACGAACAGTTGTCACGACTGGTTCCTGCTGTACTGAATCTTGGTGGTATAGTTTTAATTACCGCAGATCATGGAAATGCAGAAAAAATGTGGGATGAAGAAAATAATATACCTTGGACCGCGCATACCACTAATCCAGTAAATTTTATAGTTGTATCAAATAACGAATATACTGTGCATGATGGTGGTTTGTCCGATATAGCACCGACAATATTAAAACTTTTGGGAATCAAGCAGCCAAAAGAAATGACGGGCAAGTCGTTGATAAATTAATTAAACGGCGATTTTATTCGCCGTTTTTTATTTGTCTGCGTTTTTTAAAAAATTCTTTCAGTAAATAGGCTGATTCTTCTGCATAATCTGCGATTTGTGCGACGTTTGGTTTCCACAGATGGCGGTCAGTTTCATATATTTTTGCGTTATTTAATATGCCACCGCCCTTTTCATCCGCAGCGGCATAATAAACATTTTTTATGCGAGCAAAGGAAATTGCCGTTGCACACATAGCACAAGGTTCTAAAGTTACATATATATCACAGTCAGTTAGAAACTTGGTCCCGAGTTTTTTACATGCTTTATTTATGGCGACGATTTCCGCGTGTAATAAGGGATTTCTTTTTTGTTGGACTTTATTCTCGCCACGAGCAATTATTTGACCGTTTCGTACTATTACCGCACCAATCGGTACGTCGTTGTGGGATTTTGCACGATACGCTAAAATTAAGGCTTGCTTCATAAATCTCATAATGTACACTTTAAACTATGAATTCTAAATTGCAAATTATTTCAGGGCGATTTCGTGGGCGTAAGTTATATTTGCCTAGTGGTGCGCGACCAACGCAGAATCGTGCTCGCGAAGCTTTGTTTAATATGATGTCTTCCGGATTTTTTAATTTTGACGATAAATTTGTCGTTTGGGATGCTTTTTCTGGCAGTGGTGCTTTCGGTATAGAATGTCTTTCGCGTTATCCAAATGCAAATGTTATATTTACTGATATTGATGCAGAATCAATAAAAACAGTGCGAAAAAACCTTGCTTTAATTGATGCCGGACCGACCGCAATAACAGAGCACATAGACGCGATGCATGCGATAAAAAAATATGGATCGGTGGCGGACTTGGTTTTTGTTGATGCGCCTTATGATACGGCCGACGTGGGCGTTGCGTTTGTTAGAACTTTGACTAGAAGAATTAAAGCTGGTTGTATACTAATCTGGGAGCAGGAGGCAGCAGAAGCCAAAGATGCCCCTGATGGATGGGATGTGTTGCGAGATAAAATCTATGGGCGGGCTCGTTTTATGATATTGCGTCGTAACGGTGAATAAAAAACCTTGATTTTTCAATAATATTGATAAATAATATTGCCCGCGTGGCACCCTTGGAGGTCACGCAAAAGTAAACTTTTATAAAAAGGAATATAAGATGGCAATTAAATTAAAAGCGGAAATTCGCAACGCTGCTGGCAAGGGGGCCGCACGTAGCATACGTAAAAATAAAAACATCCCTGCCGTAATTTACGGAGAAAAGAAAGCACCTGTAGCGATTGAATTGAACGGTCGTGATTTTGAAATGCTTTTACAAACACCAAGTTTGCGTACCAAGTTATTTGAAATTGATACCGCAAACGGGCAAGAAGATGCAATGTTAATGGATATTCAATATCATCCAGTAACAGATAATGTTATACACGTTGATTTTAAACGTATAGATGTAAAGAAACCGGTTAGCGTAAGTGTACCTGTAGAAGTTATCAATGTAGAAACTTCAAAAGGTTTGAAATTGGGTGGCGTTTTGAACTTTGCTGTACGTAAAGTTGCTTTGCGCGGTCTCGTTAACGATATTCCGGAAAAAATTACTATTGATTTGGCAGACTTGACAATAGGTGACACAGTTCATGGGTCTGACTTAGTATTACCAGCTGGGGTTGAACTAGGTTTACATCAGGCAGAATTAGCCTTTGCCATTATCGGCGGTAAAATGCCAGATGAAGCAGACTCTGCTAAACCTGCGGCAACTGCTGCAGCACCCGCAGAAGCGAAAAAATAGTCTTTGTTTGTTATTATCTTAAACCGTCCTTATGGGGGCGGTTTTTTGTTATTATTTTTTTCCTGTGGTCTTGAAAATGCGTTTAGTGTTCACTATATGGTAAATCAGCAAAATAAAACAAGTTTTTAAGGAGTGAAAAAAATGGGAAAAGTATTAGGTATCGATTTAGGTACGACTAATTCCGCCATGGCTTTCATGGACGGCAGCGAACCAAAAATTATTGAAAATGCCGAAGGACAGCGTACGACACCTTCTGTTGTAGCTATGACTTCCAGTGGTGAACAGTTAGTTGGTATTACAGCAAAAAACCAAGCTGTAACAAATCCGGAAAATACTATTTACGAAATAAAACGTTTAATGGGGTTACGTTATGACAGTCCGGCAGTTAAAGAAATTGCAGCGCGTGTTCCATATAAAATTGTTGCGGGTGATAATGGCGACGCTTGGGTTGAAATAGACGGTAAAAAATATGCTCCTTCTCAGATTTCAGCTATGATTTTGGCAAAACTGAAAAAGGATGCAGAAGCGTACTTAGGTGAAACAATAAATGATGCGGTTATTACAGTGCCTGCATATTTTAATGATTCACAACGTCAGGCTACAAAAGACGCTGGTAGAATTGCCGGATTAAACGTTTTGCGTATTGTAAACGAACCAACTGCTGCGGCGTTAGCGTATGGCTTGGATAAGAATAAAAACGGCACAATCGCTGTATATGACTTAGGTGGTGGAACGTTTGATATTTCTATATTGGAAATCGTTGACGGTGTATTTGAGGTAAAATCTACAAACGGCGATACTGCTTTGGGTGGTTCCGACTTTGATGCCCGTATTTTGAAATATTTGATTGATGAATTTAAGTCTCAGACAGGAATAGATTTATCCAACGATAAATTGGCGTTACAACGTTTAAAAGAAGCTGCAGAAAAAGCGAAAATAGAATTGTCATCAAAGACATCAACTGATATTAATCTGCCTTTCTTAACGGCTGATGCAACTGGACCAAAGCATTTTAACACAAGTTTGACTCGTGCAAAATTGGAATCTTTGGTAGATGATTTGATTCAGAAAACGATTGAACCTTGTCGCAAGGCGTTAAAAGACGCTGGTTTGGATAAAAGCCAAATAAACGAAGTTATTTTAGTTGGCGGTCAGACTCGTATGCCAAAGGTTCAAGAAGTTGTAAAAGAATTCTTTGGACGTGAACCTCACAAAGGTGTAAATCCTGATGAAGTAGTTGCACTTGGTGCCGCAATTCAAGGTGGGGTTTTGAAAGGTGACGTAAAAGACGTCTTGTTATTGGATGTTACCCCGTTGTCTTTAGGCATTGAAACTTTGGGTGGGGTATTTACTCGCTTGATTGATCGTAACACAACTATACCTACAAAGAAATCTCAGGTATTTAGTACTGCAGAAGATAATCAGTCAGCAGTTACAATTCGCGTTTTCCAAGGTGAACGTGATATGGCGGCAGATAATAAACTGTTAGGTCAGTTTAATTTAGAGGGCATTGCCCCTGCTCCGCGTGGTATGCCACAGATTGAGGTGTCTTTTGATATTGACGCGAATGGTATCGTGCACGTTTCTGCAAAAGATAAGGGTACCGGTAAAGAGCAAGCCATATCAATTAAATCTGATGGCGGTTTGTCCGAAGACGAGATTAAACGTATGGTAGACGAAGCGGCAGCAAATGCCGAAGCCGATAAAAAGAAACGAGAATTGGCAGAGGCGAAAAATAACGCCGAGACAGCCGTCTTTACTGTAGAAAAAGCTTTGAAAGAACACGGCGATAAGATCAGTGCTGATGAAAAGAAAGCCATAGAAGACGCAAAGAAAGACTTAAGCGATGAATTGGCGAAATCAGATGCAACAGCAGAAAGCTTAAAGTCTAAAACAGAAGCGCTGACAGAAAAGTCTATGAAACTTGGTGAAGCGGTTTATAAAGCTTCTCAAGAGGCGGCAAACGCCACATCTGAAAACGGAGAGAACAAATCCGGCGAAGATGGTACGCGTGATGCTGATTTTTCTGAAAAGAAGTAAAATAAATAGCAAAAAAAAGCGCCCTTCGGGGTGCTTTTTTATTATAGATGAACGATAAGCCGGATTCTGTACTGCCCCAGATCAGTTTTATAACCATTCTGAGGTAGCGAGCATAATCAATCTGCGTCATATGTTACCATAAGACGTCAAGCCCTCTACCCGTCCCCATGCCTGGGACATGCGTCGGGGACCTATTTGAGGTTGCTGCGCATAGAGATTGCCCGTTTCACCCGATATGTTTCAATCGATTCGTCACTGTTGCTCTAATCGTCGGATTGCTCCGCTCGGTCATTAGCCGATATGCTGTCCCATGCAGTCCGGACTTTCCTCTGTAACAAACTGGTTTATTACAGCTATGCTCTGTCCATCTATAATGGACTAGATTATCATTGTTTTATATCTTTTCAATTAAAAAGATATGTATTCGGATTTTTTACTTGCATGACATGGCCTATTTTTCATAAAATAACATATAAAAGAGAAAAAGAAGAGTAGGAAGTATTTGTATGTCAAGATTTTTACGTTATTTAGCTTGTTTGTTTGCGTTGTTTTTTGTTGGTAATGCATTGGCGGCGGGGTATACGTGTCCCACATATAAAAAATACACTTCATGTAAGTCTGGTTATTACATGACTGCCAGTTCTTCTTCAACAACATGTAATACTACGCCTGCTGCTGGTAATGCATGTCGTCCTTGTTCTGTTATGGGATCTAATTATACCTGTTCTGGTGGCACAGCCTGTCCAAAATTAAACACTGTAACTTGTTCTGCGGGATATTATTTACCTGCAAATGCTACTTCTTGTTCTGCTTGTGGTGGTAATAATTATTATTGTCCTGGTGGTACTTTTAATATTTCTTCAAGTGTTCAGGGTAGGAACACGGTAAGCAGTGGGTATTATTCAACCGGCGGTACATCAACTACACGTACAGATCAATTGCCGTGTGGTGGAAATAATTATTATTGCAGCGGTGGTGTAAGAAAAACGGTAAGCAGTGGGCATTATTCCACTGGTGGTACATCAACTACACGTACAGGTCAAAGTCAGTGTACTGGTGCAACATATTGTAGTGGAGGCGTAAAGAATACTTGTCCGGGTAGTTATACAGCGAACACGACAGCAGGAAAGACGGCAGCTAGTCAGTGTCAGATAAGTGTAGCGGCTGGTAAATATATAGCGACTGTGAATAGCTCTACTCAATCGACATGTACTGCCGGTT